>NZ_JBHVGV010000001.1:0-323665 GCF_042800555.1 Streptomyces sp. NPDC057617
GGGGTGTGGTGCTCTCGCTCCGCGAGAGCACCAACGGCTCGCTCCGCTCACCGAAGCCAGTGAAACCCGCTACTGGGCTCCTCCGCTCCGCTCCGAAGCCCAGTAGCGGGGAAACCGAGCCGCGTTGCGGCTCAGAGTCCGGGCGAAGCCCGGACTGGTGACCTCCGCTGCGCTCCAGCCACCAAAAAGCGCAGCAGGAGGGTGGGGTTGATGCCCACCGTGGCAGTGAAGCGGTGGGCATCAACGGGCTTCTACTCGGGCTGTGTCACCGTCAGGGCCCACCGGATACTGTCCTGCGAAGCGTCAATCCCCACCGTGAAAGACCCCCGCCGCACGACACCCGCATCCATGGTCACCGAGCCCACACCCGCACTGCCGGCAGGACAGTCCACCGCGAACTCGGCCACCCGCACCTGCTGTGAGTCCATCGTCACCAACACGCTGCCGCCGCCCTCACAGGCCACGGTGAGTACGGTCGGCAGCCCCTCCCACGCACCTCCCGAGGCGACTCCACCGCCTCCGGTCATCTCCTCCACCCACACCAAGCCCTCTGGCCCTGGGTGAGGAAGAAGACCTCCAGCCGCCGCGGCAGGCATCGCCCCTGCCAGGCCAAACGCCGCCACTATCAACACAGTTGCAATCTTCCTCGCACGCATCACGCCTGCCCCTCCCGACGACTTGTCATGAAAAGACAGCGTGACGCAAGGGGAGGTCCGCACACATGAGTACGCGCACTCATGACACTCAAGCCGGGAACGCACTCACCTGAGGGCGACATCCGGACAAGGACGCGATTTGAGTGACCGTCAGGATCCCCATCGGGTTTGCGGTGACGCCGGGGCGGGGAATATCTCCATTCCTGTGCTTCATTTTGAATGATGAGATAGACTCTGGACCTAGACCACACCACTCCGGAGTACTTCGGAGCTTTATTGAGTTCCATTTACCTGCCCCGCTAGCGCCCCGACTGGATCAAGTCAGCCAACAACAGCGCCACTTCCACCGTAACCCCTACGGCTCTCTTACATGCAGGTCTCTCGTTTCCCGTCGCTCGAATCGACCCGGACGGCACCCGGGAGAAAGCAGATGGATATGTCGACCACAAGCCGCGCCGATCAGCGCGAGGCAGCCCAGCGAGAAGCTATTGACGCGGTCCTGCGTGCCCTCGAATTGCCTGCAAGATCACTTGTGCCCGAGCAGGGGCTGCGGACTCAGGTGATCATGGCGACCGGGTCCGGGAAGACCCGGGTGGCGGTCCGCAGCGCGGAAGAGCTCCACGCGGGCCGTGTGCTGGTCCTCGTGCCCTCACTGGACCTGCTCACCCAAACCGAGACCGCGTGGCGTGAGGGAGGCCGCCGTGGCCCAATGATCGGGGTCTCTTCCCTGCGGGGTGGGGAGGTGTCCTTCCCCAACACCACGGACGTGGACGAGCTGGTGGAGTGGACGAGGGGCCTGGACAAGGTCACCGTGTACGCCACGTACGCCAGCCTCGGTCTGGGCACACTGGAGCGGGCGCACGCCGCCGGCCTTTCGGCCTGGGACCTGATCGTCGTGGACGAGGCGCACCGTACGTCCGGCCGGATCGGGAAGCCGTGGGCGGTCGTACACGACAACCGGCGGATCCCGTCGCTGCGGCGTCTGTACATGACGGCCACGCCCCGGTTGTGGCAGCTGGACGAGGACCAGGAGCAGCGGGGCGCGCCGGGTGAGTTGGTAGCGAGCATGGAGGACGACCCTGACGGGCCGTTCGGCAGCCGGTGTTTGACCCTGACGCTGTCGGAGGCGATCGACCGGGGTATCTGTGCGCCGTACCAGGTGGTGTGTGTGGACATCACCGATACGGAGTTTCAGGCCGCGCTGTTGCTCGGTGCCGAGGGCCGGTCGGACGAGATGCGTGGGGCACGTCTCGGTGCCTTGCAGACGGCGTTGGTGAAGGCGTCAGCTGAGGAGGCCTTCAAGCGCACGCTGGTGTTCCACCACGTCGTGAAGGAGGCTGAGGCTTTCTCTTCCGGGGTTCGGGGTGTTGCGGCGCAGTTGCACGCCGCTGATCGGGAGCTGTATCCGGCGACGGTGTGGGCGGACTGGCTGTGCGGCGATCACAAGCCGCTCCGCCGTCGGCGCGTGCTCGGGGAGTTCTCCTCCCTGATCGCCGCCGACGGCACGGTGGTGGAGAAGGCATTCCTCAGCTCCGTGAAGGTGTTGGGCGAGGGCGTCGACATCCGCGACTGCGACTCCGTGTTCTTCGCCGACGTGCGCGGCTCGATGCCCGACCTGGTCCAGGCCGTGGGCCGTGCGCTGCGGATGCAGCCCGGTGAGGGCAAGATGGCCTCTCTCGTGGTGCCGGTGCTCCTGGCTCCCGGGGAGACGGCGGACAACATGCTCACAAGCCGGGCGTTCGGTGGGCTGGCGAAGCTGCTGGAGGCGCTCAGGGCACACGACACCCGTATCGTGGAGCAGTTGGCGCAGCAGCAGGCCCCGAGCCGTTCCAAGCCCGTCCAGAGGGGCGCCAAGGGCGAGGGCGGTAGTGGGGGTTGGGCTGGCGGTCCGTCCGTATCGGCAAAGGCGTTGTTGAAGTTTTCCACGCCGCGTGACCCGGCCGCGCTGGCTGCGTTCATCAAGCTGCGGGTCCTCAACCCCGAGCACGAGCACTGGCGTCGGGGCGTGGAGGCCGCTGTGTTGTACGCGCGTGAGGTCGGCGATCTGAGGGTGCCGTTCACGTACCGGGTGCCGAAGGGTCCCGAGGCGGTAGGGGCGGGGTGGCCGGCCTCGCTGGCCAACTTCCCACTGGGGCAATGGATCGCCGACGCCCGCCGCTTCTACGCCCGCGGGGACATGGACGAGGACCGTGTCGAGCAGTTGGAGAAATTGGGCATGGTGTGGTCGCACTTCGATGTCGCGTGGGAGGAGGGTCTGGCCGCCGCCCGCGGGTGGGCTGCCGAGAACGGGCACCTCCTGGCTCCGCTGGATGCCACCTACCAGGGTGCGAAGGTGGGTATCTGGCTCAAGAACGCTCGGGCCGCCGCGCGGAAGGCTGCTGGGATTGAGCGGCGGCGTGCCGAGGGGCTCCCGGTCGGTTCGTCGGCCGGGGCGCTGTCGGAGGACCGGCGCGAGCAGTTGGGGGAGATCGATCCGTCGTGGTGCCCGGTCTGGCCGGTGGAGTGGCAGCGGGCGTTCCACCTCACCCGGCTGTACCTGGACGAGGGCGGTGCCCTGCCTACCGGGTCGGGGGACGTGGTGCGCCAGGGCGAGGACCTCGGGCGGTGGGTGCGGGTACAGCGGCTGGGCTGGGACAAGCTCACCACCGTGCAGCAGTGGTTGTGCGAGCAGGTCCTCGGGATCACACCCGCGGCCGAGGACGAGAAGCCGCCCGCGCGCCGCACGCAGGCCGACAAGTGGGCCGCCCACCTTGCCGCCGCCCGGCAGTTTTACGAGCGTGAGGGGCACCTGCGGGTGCCCCGGAAACACGTGGAGACGATCGTGGTCGGCGGCGACGGGGACCAGGAGGAGCGGGAGTTCAAGCTGGGCGCCTGGATCGGCAACCAGCGCAGCAGGGCTGCGATGCTGGCGCCGGAGCGCGTGGAGCTGCTGTCCGCGATCGGCATGCGCTGGGTGTAGGCCTGCCTCTACGGATGCTGTCATACCGGCCAGGTGCTGCTGTGCGTGGTGGCGGGCCGTATGCAGCGCGTTGCTGCCTTGGAAAAATTCAGGGTGCGGGAGACGAAGTGGTCGGGCTGGTGGTGGGGTGGTGAGCAGTCTGCCGTCCGGCTGGAGGCGGTGCTCGGTGAAGCCGTCCGGGGCGCCGGTGGCGACGGGCGTGCGGGCCCGCGGATTGTGCAGCACTTGGAAGCCTTGCTGAAGGTTTCGTTTTTCTCCGGTCCGTAGTTACCGGCGACGTAGCCGAGTGGCATGGGCAGGGCCGCGTCCGGGTCGGGGTCGTACATGAGGCCGAGGCGGGTCATGGCTATGTCTCCCGGCCTGTAGCCGCGTTCGGTTCCGTGCGGGCGAACTTCGACACGGGTGGCGCTGTTGGTGAAGATCACGGCGGCTGGGGTCTTTCGTTTGGGTCTGGCTGGATCAGGGAGCGCCCGCCGCGGGAGCGGCTGATGCCGGCGTTGGTGCCGTGGATCGCAAGGCGGAGGAAGCAGCCCACGCGGAGGGGGTCCCTCCCACGCCCTTAAGGCTGTGAGGGAGCAGGCGACCACGACAACGCCGCAAGGCGCGGCCCGCCGCGGCAGCGGCCGATGTCACTGCGGGCACGCGAGCCCAGCGAGATCCACACGAGAGGCCCTGGGTGCTCGGCTTCCGACTGGGCGAACAGGCTGCTCGGGATCGTCTTGTGCTTGTGCCGGTGTTCTGTGACGACCTGGGGGTTCAGCACGGGCGAGGCGTGACTGTCGCGGGTGGCGATGTCCCGGATCCCATAAAGGTGGGTAGCCGGGGAGCTGCTGGTGTGGATCAGGGCGCTGGGGCTGTGGAAGGACGGCGCGGCCAGCACGAAAGGCATGTCGTCGACATGCGGCTGCTCCCGGAGTCGGACCGTACCCGTAGCTCCTGTGCGGACAAGGCCGTGCGGAGACAGGTGCGGAACGTCTCGATCTGTACATCGTCTCCTCGCAGCAGAGTGTCGGACAGCACGGGCTCACCACCGCGGGCCGGCTCGGCCACCACCGTGCGCAGCCCGTCCTCCGATTCGCCGCTGGGATCTGGAGCCACCGCGTACGGGCGCCGCCGGTCCCTCAGGGCCCGGCCTCGGCCGTCGACCGGCTGGAAGTCGACGAACCGCTCCTTCCAACAAGCGCAGAGTCGGGCCGACGCGCCATGGACCTCTTCGGGCCGGACTCTCAGATCGGCCTTGTGCTCGGTGCCCATGAGCGCGGGAACGGACGTGCCCGTCATACGGACCGTCATACGCGCCCGGACCCGGCCGCCGCCGGGGACATCGCAACTGATGCGGAGACCGGGCGGCTCCGGCTCCAGATGTGGCAGGAAGCGGAAGCCGTCGCCGGGGTCCTGGACGACGTGCGAGGTCAACGGGCGCGGCACCGGTCAGGGCCTCCCCCTTGTGAGGCCGCCTGCGTCTCCGCGCCGCCCTCGGGGGACCGACAGCCGCGATGTTCAGGTCTGTCTCCACCTGGTGCGGGGCGATGCCGGTGTCGTGGTGCAGAAAAGTGAACCGGAGCCGGTGTGTGCCGGGTTGTGCCGGGTTCCGCGGCCGTGACGCGGAACTGAGCGGACTGGGCGTTCCCAGGGCCGTACAGCAGACCGTGGCCGGTCCGACCTCCGCGCTGCTCCCCGGGACGGCCACCATGTCCGGCAGGGGCCGGGCGCCCGGGCGGGCCCAGGGATGCCCGGACTCAGCCCCTCCCCCAGCGTCAGCGCACCAACCGCCACCAGGCCCTCAAGAGCCCGGTCGAACGTACCCCCCGGCTGCACAGCAAGGCGTACAGCGCTTCCGGGACCCGGCGCGGTCCTCGCGCGGTTCGGCGGTGCGGATCCTCGGGGCCGGGGCAGCACGACCGTACGCCCGCCCGGGTCGCCGTAGGCGGGGTCGGCCCGCAAGCCGGTGCCGACGAGGCCGTCCTGACGACGCCCGAGGGAGATGGCGATGAGGTTCGTCCGGCCGGGCGCACTTGGTGTACTCGCCGTTGTGATGGCGGTGTTCACGCCGTATGTGTTGCGTACCGAGTCCGTCGGGCGGGCGGTTGCCTGGTCGATCGTGCTCATCGGCACGGTCGCCTTCCTTACCGTGCTGGTCCGTGCTGAGCTGCTGATCCGTTCCCTGGGCCGGCGAACCGGCAGCGACGCCTCCGAGACCTGACAGGCCGGCCCGGCAAGCGCGCTGCCGAGGGGCCGGGGCCGCCACCAGGGCAGTGCGCGGTGACGGCCCCCGCGAAGGCCGCTCAGGAGGGCGTGGTGTCCGGTGTGAGTGGGGCGGGGTCGGCGAGGGCCTTCGGGCCGGCGGTCCGTTCCACACCTCTGCCGGGCTGCAGGAGCCATGCCACCGGGCAGGGCTCGTTCGTCACTGTCGGGGGCGATGGCACGCAGGGTTCCGCGCCGGCCGGTCGCGGTGTCCTTGACGTCCCGGCCGGTCCAGGGGTGACCGCGGTGGAGCGGGCTCACGGGGCCTGACCGCCCGTCGTGGCCGGCGGGGGCCAGGTGCAGCGCACGCGCACGCCGTGCTCCCGGAGACACAGCGGGTCCCGCGGTGGCGGAACTCGTACGCCGGCTCCGGGGCGATGGCGGCCGGTCGGCGTACGAGTACCGTGGCGACGGCGCCGGCGACGGCCAGTTCCCGGATCCGCTGCCGCCCTGGGCGGCGGCCCGGGTCGGGCTGGCCGTACTCGTCGGTGATCACCTCGGTGACCGTCGGCCCGCGTTCCCGCGTTTCCGCGCGGAGGCGTGGGCAGCCTGCGCGTTTGTACTGATCGGCCCGGCCGGCGGTCAGGTGGTCAGGTGGTCAGTGCCGCGAGCTCCGCGTTGGCGCGCTCGGTGACCAGGGCGAGGACGCGGCCGGCGGCGGCCAGGTCCGCGGCGGGTATCCCGCCCCAAATGCGGGCGCTGACGGGGGCCGTCTCCGCGCCGACGGCGGCCGTCAGCTCGCGCCCTGCCTCCGTGGGGCGAAGGTGCGCACCATCCGCGACGAGCAGCCGCTTGGCCAGCAGCTCGTCGAGAGTGGCGCGGATGCCGGCCGGATCGGCCTTGAGGTAGCCCTGGACCTGGGTGACGAGATCGTCGGGCGTCCGCGGGGCGTCGGCGGTGAGGGCGGCGCGCAGGGCGATCTGCTGCTGAAACGTGATGCCGTGCCGCGCCAGGAAATGCTCCAGAACGCCGCGGGCGGCGTAGTGGGCCAGCGCCAGGGCGCGGGCATCGGCGACGGGCCCGGTGGTGGCGGGTTCGGTGGTGGCGGGTTCGGTGGTGGCGGGTTCGGTGGTGGCGGGTTCGGTGGTGGCGGGTTCGGTGGTGGCGGGTTCGGTGGTGGTCATGGTGTTGTCCCCTGAGTGCTCTCGTCGTTCGGCACGGATGGAGTGAGAGGTACGTCGAGCAGGGTCGTCAGCTCGTCGGCGAACGCGCGCGTGCGCGGGGCGTCGAGGCCGCCGAGCGGCTCCAGCAACTGCTGAAGCAGCTGCTGGACCGCCGCGATGGCCTGCCGCGCGACGGCCTCGCCCTGCTCGGTGAGGGCGAGCTGTACGGCGCGCGGATCGCGGGGGTCCCGGGTGCGTTCGATCTGACCGGTCGTCTCCAGGGCGCGCGCCAGCTTCGAGACGTACAGCGCCTCCAGGCCGGTGCGGTCCGCGAGCCGGCGCTGGCTGGGCCGCTCGCCGCTGCACTGCATACCGTGCAGCGACGCGACCAGTACGTACTGCGCGTGGGTGAGACCCAACGGAGCCACCGCACGATCGACCGCGACGCGCCACTTGCCGGCGAGCCGCCACACCAGAAAGCCGGGCGTGGGACCCGGCGAAGCCTTACCCATAGCGAATAGAGTACATGGATACTATGTCCATGGCTACTATTTTCCCGTAGACGCGACGGCGCACCCCGAACAGACCAACAACACCCACGAGCCGTATCGAAGCCCGGTCCCGTAACGCCCTGCTCCTGGACCTGCCGATGACCGGATTCCTACCGGCACCCTGTGAGCCCCGGGGGTTCGCGGAAACTGAAGGCTCTTCAGCGCGCGGGTTCGGGTGGAACACGAGGTGGTGAGCGTGTCGAAGCGCCTCGGGGGCACCATCAGCGCCGCCCTTACTGGTGTTCCGGCGCTGTGTCCGAGGATGTCGTACTTACGCGCTGACACTGCGGCCGACGTATCGGACCACCCGCAAGACCTGGCCCTCCCAGCCCGCAGTAGAGTCGCTGTGATCACCACGAGGGCCGTGATCACTACAAGGGGGCTTCATGCGGATCCGGCGTGTCGGGCGTACGGGAATCTTCACCGCGATAACCGCGGCCTGTCTGCTGTCCTGTTCCGCGGGCACGGACCACACCTCCGCAGGCGCCGGGACGAGGGACACCTCCCGCACCGTGGGGTCCGCCCCGGCACCGGCGGACGCCACGGTGCAGGAGAACACCGCCGTCGATCCGGCCCCCGCGGCCGCCCCGAGGCCGGAACTGGTCCGCGACGCCTTCGCCGGCCTCCAGGCCACCCTCAACGACACCTGCACACCAGGCTCAGGAGACTGCGCGTACTACCTGGGCAGAGTCCACGAAGAACTGACAGGCCTCGATACGGCGATGAAGGCGGACCCGAAAGGCCCAGGCCACTTCCCCGAGCCCATCGCGTGGATCGCCGACCTCCGCACGACACTCAACGGCGACACCTCCACGCAGAACCTGGAGACACACCGCACACAACTGATCAGCGTCCGCGGCCGGATCAACACCTGGATGCAGGACCACCCCGACGACTACCACTGACCACACCGACCACCAGCACCACCAACGCCAACCGAGCCTCCCCGCCTCCAGCCTGACGGCACACCGGCCGGACACAGCGAGGACGCCTCAAAAATCCCGAAGTCACGTCACCGGACGACAAGACGCCGGAAAGAGGCAGAAGCCCCTGGCCACAGAGGCATGGGGCTTCCGTACTCGAGGGAACTCGCGGGATGTCACACATTCGGTGGACGATCAGCCCTGGCGGGTGGCGCCGGCAGCAGCTGGACCAGCCCGCCGGCCACGCCCCTCCCGCCGACCAGCCGCCGACGGCCTGACCCCACCCCCCCAACCTCAAGGAATCCGTGCAGGGGTCTCAGATGCAGACGGCGCGGGCCACAGTGACCTATCAGGACATCTCGCTGACACAGCAGCGGATCACAACGTCGGCGACGTCGGCGACGTCGGCGACGACCGTCTGGCGCCGGTCCTTGTCCCTGCCGATCGGCGAGGAACCGGCGCCGTACGGGCCGTCGATGACACGTCGCATCCACGGCGTCCAAGCCGGCGCGCAGCAAGGTGTCCACGACGGCACGGGCCCGGCCGGCGGGCGGCACGTAACGGGAGGCGGTAGCGGCCCACACCACCACCGAGCCGCAGCCGCCGGAACGGGCGACGCCGATGCCCTCACCGCAGGCCAGACACCCGAAGAACACCTCGTCCCCCTCGTCCACACCGGTACCAGCCAGCACCCAGCGCACAAGCCCGGCGGGCAGCCCGGCCACAGCCCCTGCTGGCCGGAACGGACACTGCCAGCCAGATACCTGCACCAGGATCCGGCCCACACCCCCGACATCCACCCCGACCCCGACCGACTCACCAACACCACCCGGAAGCACACCGGCCACACCGACTGCGACCCCCTCCACCCACCCACCCACCCGGACCACACCAACGAACAACACAGACACCACATACGCCCCGCGCGGTCGGGAACACCCCGGGCTCCTGGCACTGACAGGCCACCGACACGGTCGAGCGGATCTGCCGAGCAGGCATCACAGTGAAATCCACTCGACCAGTTCAACCCACTGACGAGACCACGCACAGACGCCGTCGACCGAACCAGCAGCCCGCGAGCTTCAGGACTGCGCCGCTCTCTGGAGCATGGGCGAAATCCGCGCAACCGACGTCGTCACTGCTGCCTGTGATGCACTCATTGCCGGCCTCGACAGTCCTGCTCTGCGGATTTCGGCCGCGTGCACAGAAGCGGAGGCGGATTACGACGTCTCCGACCTTCTTCCCCCAGTACTCGACGAACTGGGCCTCACCTTGCACCCAGTGGGCAGCGTTGCCGGACAGGAAACCGCCGCACGAGCACTTGCCACCCGGATGCCGGCCGGCGAGCTGACCCCACGCGAGCTGGCCTTCCGGATCCACCAGCGCTTCGGGCACGAACTGCCCCTGGCCGAGCGACTCGCCGAACTGGACGACGACTACGACGTCCTCGAATACGGCGACAGAACACCGACACAGGTCGACGCCGATGTCACGGCCGAAGCTCTTCGGCTTGCACAGCATCGTCGTGTCCCAACCGAACCTACACGTGCACCGGCCTGAAGCAGACCGGTAGACCCGTGGGTTCAGGCCGAAGGACTTTCGGTTCCTTTGAACCCACAGGGATCTGGGCCCGGGACTCCCGGAGCCGGCGCAAGCCCCCACCTGACCAACCGTTTCGGGCGGGGCGCGGGTCAGTGAGCCGTTTTCGGTCGTAGTGCGTCCATGACCAGGTCGAGCAGCCGTCCGGCCTGCCCAGGGGAGTCACCGCCCGTGGTGGCGAGGAGGGTCCCCATCAGCATCACGGTGATGTCCTGCGGGTCGACGTCGGTGCGCAGCGTGCCGGCTTCGGCCCCGCCGGCCAGGATCGTGGCGATGGCAGCGGTGATGCGTTCCCGGGTGGCCGGTGTGGCGATCCGCCCTGAGGCCCAGCCGGCTCGGAGCGTCTCGGCCATCGCCCGTTTCGTGGCGACGAAGGCGGCGTAGCGCTCCATCCATGCGCGCAGCGCCGCGTCCGGCGGGAGTTGCCGGAGCAGCGCTGGAACGCTGCCGGTGACATCGTCGAGTTCGGCGGCGTACACGGCCTCCACCAGAGCCTCCCTGGTCGGGAAGTGGCGGTACAGCGTGCCGATGCCGACGCCGGCGTCGCGGGCGATGGCTTCGAGCGGGACGGTGCCCTCGGCAGCCGTGAAGGCGGCCCTGGCGACCCGGATGAGCTTGTCGCGGTTGCGCTGCGCGTCGGCCCGGGGGGCGCGGGCGCCACGAGGCCGGTTCCCGATGTCGGTTCCGGGGGGTACGGGGTCGCCGGTACTCAATGCGGAGGAACCTCCGGTACAGTGATGGAGAAGCGGAGGTTCCTCCGCTTCACCTAGCTTACGCGGAAGGGTCGCCCATGACCGCAAACACCGCTCACTCCCCGCAACTGACGCCCTCCGGTGCTCCACGTGCCGGCAAGGCCGGGACGCTCGGCGACCACACGGTGTCCCGCATCGGATTCGGCGCGATGCAGTTGGAGCGCTTGCACGCCGACCGCGCGGCCGCGATCAGCCTCCTGCGCCGCGCGCTGGAACTCGGCGTCGACCACGTCGACACCGCCCACTTCTACGGCGACGGCTTCGTCAACGGGCTCATCCGCGACGCGTTCCGCCCCGAGGACGGCGTCGTGATCGTCAGTAAGGTCGGCGCCGACCCCAACCCGGGCGGCGCCATTCCGCTGCGTCCCGCCCAGCGCCCCGAGCAGCTGAGGGCGAGCGTCGAGGACAACCTCAAAACGCTCGGCCTCGACCAGATCCCGGTGGTGAACCTGCGCCGCCTGGACACCGGGCCAGGTCTGCGGGCCGAGGGAGACCAAGTGGTCGATCTCGACGACCAGCTCGCGGTGATGACCTCCCTACGGGACGAGGGCAGGATCGGCGCGATCGGCCTGAGCAGCGTCACCCTCGACGGACTGCGCCAGGCCCTTCCCGCGGGCATCGCCTGCGTCCAGAATGCCTACAGCCTGGTGGCACGCGGCGACGAGGACATGCTCCGGCTCTGCGTCGACGAGCAGATCGCCTGGGTACCGTTCTTCCCGCTCGGCGGCGCTTTCCCCGGCATGCCGAAGGTGACCGACGAACCGGCCGTCAGCACCACCGCGCGGTCCCTCGGCCGTACCCCCGCACAAATCGGCCTCGCCTGGCTTCTGCACCACGCACAGAACGTGCTGCTCATCGCCGGCACCGCGAACACCGAACACCTCGAGGCCAACGTCGCTGCCGGAACGATCGCCCTGGACGACACCGCCATGGCCGCTCTGGACGCCGTCCAGTCGCGCTCCATCGACATGTCATTCGGCTGAGCCCAGACCCAGGAGCCAAACCCGCAAAGACACGCCGACCGTAGCGCGACGCGCTTCGGCCCGGCCCCGGACGGCCACCCGGGGTGAAGAACAGACTCCGGGCACCCCGCTACGACAGGCGACATCGAAAACCTGCGCCGCGCCCGCAACACCGCGCACGACCAGCTGGACAAGGCCGGAAACGACGGCCCCTGGTGGTCCGAGTGGCTCAGCCACCACGCGCTGGACACGGGCAGGTCGCCGGCAGCCGGTCAGGCTTGCCCTGTCTGGCCCGGCACAAGCCAGCAGTCGGACGAACGCCCAGCGGGCCGAACTCGTCGAAGGCGAAGGTCCGGTCAGGCCGCTCGTGTCGATCTCGCGGAGCACCGTGACAGCACTCTAGCGGCTCTCCTCTGGGCCCATGTCGTCGGTGATCAGCAGGCCGAGGCGCAGGAACGCCCTCACCGTGCGGGTGCGGAGGAGTTTGAGGCCGGTGTGTTGGCGGCCGGCCAGTTCGAGGTCGTACGGTACAAACACGATGCCGCCCCCGTGACCACGCAGCAGCTCGCGGACCCCGCGCTCCGACAGCTCACCGCCCAGGCGGGTCACCACGATCACGGCGCGGTCGGCGAGGCCTTGGAAGCCCCGGTCACGCAGGCGGCCGAGCAGGGAGCGCGCCTCGTCGACCGTGCGGGTCGAGGTCGTACAGCAGACGACCAGCCGGTCGGCCGAGCGCAGCACCGTGTCGGCCGACTCGTCCACCCGTGGCGCGGCCCAGTCCGTGAGTACGAAAGGGTAGTGCCGCCCGGCCATGGTGAGGACCCGGCGGTACTCGTCGGCGTACGCGGGACTCGCCGCCCGGTGCGTGGCACTGTGCGTGAGGAGTTCGAGGCCCGACGCCACCGCGGTGGTGAAGCGCCGGATCTCGTCGTACGCCGAGTCCACCGGGAGGGTGGTGAGGTCGCGCAGCGTGGCCGGGTTCCGGCGCCGGAGCCGGTCCTGAAGCGTACCCCTGGCCGGGGCCCCGTCCAGCGCCAGGACGGGCTCCCCCCTGACCGCGGCCAGCACCGAGCCGAGGGTGAACGTGGTCGTGCCCCGTCCGCAGCTGGGCCCCGCCCCGACCACGGTGATGCGGCGGCTGAACGTCAGGGGCTCGCGCAGCCGGGTGAGCCGGAGACTGTGCTCGGCTCGCCCGGAGCCCCGCAGGAAAGCCCAACCCCCGAGCCGCTCCGCCGAGAACGCCGGGCGCGTGACGGACTCCGGGGAGGCATCGGAAACCGGCTCCCGGGGCACCAGGGGCAGCCGCTCCGCAGGCCCCTCGGCCCCGCCGCCCCTCCCGCCGGCCGCCTTCCCGTCCTGGCCCGCCATCGCCGCCGCAATCGACACATAGCGCGCCAGCACACCCGTCACCTCGCTGGCATGCGGCCGCCGCTCGGGATCCGGGTCCACACACCGCAGTACGAGTTCCCGCAGCGGCTTCCACATGTCGCCCCGCCACAGCTGCATGCCCCCCGCCTGCCCCGGCAGCACAGGCCGCTGGCTGCTGCTGATCGCACGCAGCAGCTCCCCCAGCGCCTTCACACTGTCCGCCGGGGTCGGCGCCGGGCCCGCGCCCCCGTACTCACCGTCCACCGCGCAGTCCGACAGCCCGCCCAACAGCACCGAACGCCCCAGGATGATCACCGAGTCGGACGGGATCTCCGCAGGCACCAGCCCCTGAAGATGGCAGAGGCTGAGCGCGCCGGCCAGGTGCCAGCCGAGCGTCAGGCTGGTCAGTACATCCATCGCCATGGGCCGGTCGACGGTGGTCGCGGCAAGTACATCACTGAGCCTGGGGGCGTCGGCCACGTCCCCCCGGCCGTCCCAGCCGACCGACACGAGCTGCATCGCAATCCACGGAGGCCGCTCCCCCAGCCCGGTCTCCAGCAGCGCCGGCGCATACCGGCCGTCCATCCGCCGCAGGGCCTCGGCCTCGGTGGCGAGCAACTGATCAGTGGAGGGCGGCAGTTCGGGGCGTACCACTCGCACCGCCGCCGGCGTGCCGTCGGCGGCCCGGCCCCGGTAGACGATGGTCCGCCGCCCGACGCGCCGCCCGCGCAGCTCGTACTGTCCCAGCCGTACCGGATCCTGCCGGGTCAGCGGGCTCCAGCTCTCGGCGGGCCGGGGCTCGTCCCGCTGCGGCTCCTCCTGCTGCGGTACGGACCCGAGCCCGTCGTCCGACACCCCGAACCGGGCCATCAGCCGCCGCTCGACAGCGGTGAAGGAGCGAAAGGCGGCGGGCAGGGTGTCCGCGCCGTCCGGATGGCTGAGCCAAGCCGGGAAGTCCGGTGAGCGGCCCGCGAGTTGCTCCAGCCTGTGGCCGATGCTGCGGCTCGTCCGTATCAGTTCGGACACGGGCACGGCGTCCAGCAGTGCGTTCTTGGTCTCTTCGGAGAAGTCGAAGATCCGGTGCTGGACCGGCAGCGGGCCCGGGACGGGCGCGGGCACCGGGCTGATCAGTCCGCCGAGGAAGACCTCCGCGAGCTGCGCGGTCCTCGCCTGCCACGGTACGGCCGACTGTACGAGCCGCATGACCGGTACGGAGGCGGGCGAGACGGCGGCGAGATGGGCGGCGAGCCGGTACGCCTCGGGGGACGCGGCGTCCCTGAAGTGCTGGAGGCTTCCGGTCTGGCCGGAGGCGGTGACGGGCGCGTGGCGCCGGGGGCGGGCCAGCAGCGGCAGCTCCACTGTCGCGCCAGGTGAGGCGATGAGCCGAGCCCAGTCCTCCACCGCGTAGGCGGTGGGCTCCAGCACCGGGACCGGTATGCCGGTGAACTCGACCACCGGCGCGGGCAGTACCGGGTCGGTGATCTCCCACGAGGTGTTGGCTGCGCCCGGCCTGCGGGTGGTGGCCCGCCAGCGGTCGGCCTGGATGCCGGAGCCGTCCCAGAGCGAGGGCGGCAGGGCGTGCACGACGGCCACCGGGCCGGTGGCCGCCCAGCCGAGCAGGGTGTCGTGCATGGCGCCATTGCGCCAGGCGGTGCCCATACCGTCGCTGAGAACCAGGATCAGGGTCTGGCCGGACGGATCGGTAAGGACCGACGGTGTCATCCGGGCCCCGCCGCCGGCGAACGGTCGGCCCCCGAACAGGGGCGCGTCGGCGCTTCGGGTGTCCAGACCGAAGAAGTGGATGGATCGGAAGGCGCCGAGCCGCTGCATCATCGTGCGCAGTTCGGCGGCGAGCCGATGGTGCAGCAGCATGGACAGGCCGTCGTCCACCAGGATCACCAGATTGAGCCAGCGCTCGCGCCGGGGCCGCATCACGACGTCCGGCAGGCCGGTCTCGGCGAGGACCGACGCGGTCGCCTCCTCGTCGAGTTCCTGCCGCCAGCGGCTGGGCCGTTTCTGTTTCAGCGGGCGCAGGGCCCGGCCCACCGACAGCTCGTCGGTGAACGCCTTGATCTCCGGTACGCGCAGCGGCAGAGCCGAGGTGTCGCGCCGCCCCGGCGCCGGCTGCGGCACCGGCCCCCGGCCCGGCGCGGGGGCGGGCCGGGCCGCCGCGTACAGCTCGGGGGCCGCGCGGTCGGCCTGCTCCGACTCCCGTGGCGGCGGGGCGTCCGGCGCGTCCGTACCGGTCTCGTCCGGCGGGGCGGGCTCCGTCACCCGGTCCTGAACCTGCGGCGCTCCATCGGTCCTGGCCCGCGCGAGGGGCAGATGCGGGGCACCGGCGGGCAGCCGTCCGGCCAGCCACAGCACGTCGAGCAGCTCGCCCGCGTCGTGGTCCAGGCCCGCGCCGGCCAGGACCCGCAGGACCTTGCCGAGCCGTTCCTCCGCCCCGGACACGGTCAGACGGTCCCGGTCAGCTGGTGCAGCACCGCGTTCAGCAGGCCGTCGGCGTCCAGGTCGACGCCTCCCGCCCGCAGGAACACGGCGTTCAGGAGCTGGTCCGTCGCGAGTTCGCCCGGCGCCCGGCGGCGCAGGAAGGCCTGCATCAGATCGTCCACCTCCAGGAGCGCACCCTCCCCGAGATGCGCGGTGACGATCGCGCGGAGCTGGGCCTCGTCGGGCACCGGAAGATCCAGTCTGATGCAGCGCCGCAGAAAGGCGGGCGGGAAATCCCGCTCGCCATTGCTGGTGATGACGACGACCGGGAACTCGGTGCAGTGGACCCGCCCCCGCTCCACCGGTACGGGCGTGTCGCCGTCGGCGGTGAGAACCTCGACGACGGACATCTCCTGCGGCAGCCGAATGAGTTCGGGAATCTCGAAGACCCCCTCCTCGAACACCGTCAGCAGATCGTTGGGCAGATCCACATCGCCCTTGTCCATCTCGTCGACGAGCAGCGCCCGGGGTGTGCCGCGCGGCACCAGCGCCGTACCGAGCGGGCCCAGGCGGATAAAACTGCCGATCGAGGGCTCGCTCTCGCCGCGGTCCCTGCTGAGGGTCGTCTCGCGCAGCCGGCCGATGGCGTCGTACTGGTAGAGCGCGTCCTGCACGCCCGAGCGGCTGTTGACGGGCCAGCGCAGCAGCATGCCCAGGTTCAGTTCATGAGCGACGGCCCTCGCCAGTGACGACTTTCCGGTCCCTGCGGGCCCGGTCACCAGCAGCGGCCTGCGCAGATGGAGCGCGGCATTGACAACGTCGGCGTGCTGCCCGGAGATGAGATACGGCAGCGGCTCGGGCGCCGCCCCGGCCGTCTTGAACCGCCGCCACGGCGGGGCCGGCGGCATCGTGACCGTACGCCGGATGCCGTCGCCGCGGAAGATCCGCCAGCCGTCGTCCTGTGCGGTGCTCATCAGTTCTCCCGGGGCTCGGACAGCAGCAGTTGGGGCACGGTACGGTCCGCGTCCGCCCATGCCAGCACGGGGCGGCCGGGATAGTCGGCGGGGCGCCGCAGTGTCTTGGCACGGTACGACCGGACGCCTTCGGGTAGTTGACGAGTCGTCACCTCCGATATGTGGTCGACGGCGTGGGAACGCGGTCCCGCCCCCCGGTCCCAGACCACCACCGGCACCCCCACCGCCAGACACACCTGCACGATCTCGTCCCGGAGGCGAGGGGGAACATCCACAGCGACACGGACGGCGTCCATCCGGTCCATCAGCGCGCCGTAGATCTCGCGGGGCCCCGCGGCCTCGTCGGAGAACCGCAAGGACATGCCTGTATCGAGCTGGCGCCACCGGCGGCGCCAGTCGGGCAGGAAACGCTCATTGCGACGCAGAAGCTCCGGACAGTTCACCACCAACGGATACTCGGCCCCGATCACCCCCGGAACCACGTCCTCAGGTCCGAAGCTCTCCCACTCGTCGATCGGCAGGTTCAGCCCGGCGCGGTCTACCAGCGCCTCCACCAGGGGTCTTCGGTCGTCGGGAGCGGCCCGGTAGAACGACTCCAGCACCCGCAGCAGTTCCTGCGCCGCCTCCGAACCGCTGTACGTGACGTCGCCGTCCGTCGAGACCTGACGCGGCCCGGCACCCTCGTCACACCACACCCGCAGCCGGAAACGGTTCCCCGCACCCCGCGTCACATGGACCAGAACACGCGGCGGAGCACTCCGTTCCGTCAGAGTCTGTATCCATTCCTCGGCATCCGAACGCCGTTCACGGAGCGCGGACCGAGGAATACCCAGCCTCTGGGCGACCCCGTCACTCCACAGCCGCAGTCCGGCCCGCTGCGCCGGCGAGCACAGCGCGGCCAGATACTCCACGACGCGCAGCAATCCAGGTACACGCGGTCCCGTCTGCTCGGTACGGCTGTCACCTGGCAGCCGCTCCAGATGATCGAGAAGCCCGCCGCCCCCGGTGTCGGGATCGGCCTCCGCCGGGAAGGCCGCGGCCAGCGGCAGCGCGGCCCGGACGGCTTCGGGCAGCCGCGCCATCAGCGGCCCCGGGACCGCGCCGAGCAGGGAGTGCAGGTTGCGGTGCTCACGATGCGACAGGAGATGCGGTACGGAGGACAGCCGGCCGGCCGCGAGCAACTGACGGACCGCACGGGCTTCGTGCCGCAATGCCTCGGTGAGTGTGGCCAGAGCGCGCGGTTCGGTCACGAGGAGGCGCGCGAACTCCTCCGGGCCGGGCGCGGACCCGTCGTCCCGGTACCCGAGTCCGCACAGGCGGGCCAACGATACGGCGCGCTCGGCCCGCAGGGTGGACGGCATGAACTGCTCGATGAGTTCGGTCAGCAGCGGCAGCGCGGGATCGTCGGTGGCGGCCCCGGCCCCGTCGAACAGCCGGCCCGCACCGACCGCGCGCAGTTCGCTCTCGACACGCTGCCAGGGAATGCACCAGCTCCGGCGCGCAAGATGCTGCGAGGAGTACGGCCGGGGACGCCCGGTGACAGGATCGGCGGGCGGCATGATGTGCGCGGCGACGATACCGACGACAGCGTTGTGGGCAGCCGCCCACAACGGGCCGCCGCTGTACGCGGGGCCGATGGCCATCCCGGTGGGGAGCCCGTCGACGTATCCGAACACCTCGTCGCAGGACCCGACGGTGACATCGGCGAACGAGCTACGCAGACCCGTGCTGTGCCAGGCCCGGAGCGACTGTCCCTCGGCCATGGGCCGCCACTGCGGCGGCTCGGGACTTCCGCCGGGCTCCGGGTCGAAGCGGACGACGGCAAGGTCACCGAGCCACTCCTGGTCCACCCCTTCGCGTACGCCGGGGGATCCGTCGAGGCGGCGGGGCGGCACCCAGTACACGGTCCGGCCCTCGTACCCGCTGGTGCCCACGGGGTCGTGGACGGCTATGGACACGGTCGCGCGGCCCGGCGCCCGACTGTCGAAAGGGCCTCGGCCCAGGGCATCGTTGACCACATGAGCGCAGGTCAGCAGCGTGCCGGGGGCGAGCAGTACTCCCGCTCCCGCGGCCTTCCCGCCACGGGAGCGCAGCACGGAGACCACGCAGTACCGGGGATCAGCGGTAGCCGACGGCGCCGCACTGCGGAACCAGCTCACGCGTCAGTCCCTACGGGCAGGCTCGGCGGCGAAGACGGCCGGAGGCAGGGCGGGAACAGTCAGCCCCTGATAGGTGGACACCCCCACCATTGTGCCGATCACCGCACCGCGCGGGTACGGTTGCACCGAATCCACCCCAAGCCGCAGCCTCCGTTCCGCTTTCCCGCCCGGCCCCGTCCCCATACCTCCTGAACGTCCAACTCACCCAGGACTGTGCTCCAACCACGACGGTCCCCACCGCGCCAGGAACCCCAACAGAACACTTCGTCCCGAACCTCCCGCCCCGAACGGGCCACGAGCCGCCAGGCTTGCCGTCGGGACGGCCGTCGATCCAGGAGAGGCCACCGATGCCGTTGTCCGCTGCCCAGGATGCCGGTGCAGGCGTGCAGGAGCAGATCGTGATCCTCGCCCTCGCGCCGGGGCACGCCCTGCTTCCGCGACGGGGGGCGTCGCGCCCGCGGCCTGCACATCGCCTTCAGCGACCTCGAGTTCGCTGACACGATGAGTCCTGGAGCCACCCGCTCATTGGGGCCTCGACAGGTCGGCGGGGCCGTGGAACCGTTCGCTCTACGGATGCGCTGAGTCGTCGGGACAGGCAGTGCTCCCAGGGGGTCAGGCGTGCGGCGCAGTCAAGCGGTGCGGACACGTGCCGGAGCGGGTGCCGCCATTGCCGGACTGGGGGCTTTGGTCGCGGTGTTGCTGGGGACCGTTGCCGAGCGCGCGGGTGCGGTGGCACCGGAATGGGCCGACCGGCCCTGGGTGGTCTGGACAGTGTTCGGTGTACTCAGCGTCTTGAGTGCGGGTCTGGCCACCGCGAGCCGCCGGCTGGACGGACCGGCCGAGGACGGCGGCAGCCTGGTATCCGGTGCCCGGCCCGGTTCGCTGCACCCGCCGCACGTGGTCCTTGACCGAGTGCGCGGCCGCGACCGGGAACTCGCCCGCCTCATGGCTCTGCTCAAAAAGCCCGACGGCCGGTTCGCTGTGGTGTGCGCGGCGGGAGGCATGGGCAAGACAACGCTCGCGGCAGCACTTGCCGAGTACGCCCGCCGCGACGGATACGCGGTGTTCTGGATTCGCTGGCGCGGCCCGGAAACCCTCTCGGACGACTTCGTCCAGACGGCCGTCGGCTGCGGCCTGTTGCGCAGCGCGGTCAGCGCCGCGCAATCCGGCAGCGACAACCTGCCCGATGCCGTGTGGCGGCAACTCGCCAGAACGAAGAAATGGTTGCTGGTTGTTGACAACGCCGATGAAGCCGAACAATTCAGCCCGGAGGGCGAGCGTGTCGCCGACTACCGCGGCTGGATCCGTCCCTACGGGCGCGGCCTGTTCGTGGTCACCAGCCGGGACACGTCGTCCGCCACCTGGGGACCCGCCGCGGAACTGATACGGCTTGAGCCGCTTCGAGCGGCGGCGGGCGGCAGAGTCCTGCTGGACAGTGCACCCGATGGCGGCACACCGGTTGAGGCTGAAGCTCTGGCTTCCCGGCTCGGTGGGCTGCCCCTCGCCTTGCAGGCAGCCGGACGCTATATGACGGGATCCACCAGCAGACACCGTGACTTCGCCGCGTATCAAATCGCGCTGGAAGAGGAGTTGACCGCGTTGGTAGGAGCTGACGACCCGCGTTCCGCGGATCCGAACGTGGCCAGGTCCACCGTCCGGCGCACCTGGGAGGTCTCACTCGATCAACTCGACCGCGAAGGCGTACCACTGGCCCGTCCGCTGCTACGCCAACTGGCGTTGTTCGCAGAGGCACCAGTGCCCCTGGCCGTCATCACACCGGAACTGCTGACGACGGCAGTCCGTCGGCCCGTCGGCCAGGCCGCCCTGGACCAGGCCCTGGCCGGCCTCGAACGCTACGGCTTGCTCGGCGTACCGGCGGAACAACCGCACGTGCCCGGAACCGGGCCTCGCGCAGGGGGCAGTGTCACCCTCCACCCGCTGGTCCGCGAGATCACCGCACTGACTCTGACCACCGATGAACCGGACCGTCTCCACGACTACGAGCAAGCAACGGTCAACGCCCTGCGCGGTGAGGTGACGACTCTCCGGACCGTCGGAATGGCGGGCTGGACCGCCGCACGGTTGCTCGCCCCGCACGTACCTCTTCTGCTCAACCACCCGGGTCTCGTCCCGTCCGAGGACGCCTGCGCCGCCCTCAACACACTGGCGGATGTGCTGGGCGACGCGGGAAGCTATGCCCTCCAGCTCAGTCTGCGGCAGGCCGTACTCGACCACCGCGTCGAGTTGCTCGGCGACCATCATCCAGACACCTTCACCGCCCGCAACCACTTCGCCAACAGCCTCCACTGCCTTGGCGGGTATGAACGGTCCGAAGGGATCCACCGGCAGAATCTCGCCGATCGGATGCGGGTGCTGGGAGCGGATCATCCCGATACGCTCACGAGCCGCAACAATGTCGCATACGTCCTGCAACTCCGCGGTCAGTACGCCGAGGCCGCCACCCTGCACGCCCAGGTACTCGCAGACCGCACCAGACTCCTGGGCGTCGATCACCTCCTGACCCTGGCCAGCCGCGACAATCTGGCCAAGTCATTCGACCAACTCGGTGACCACACCGCGGCGGCCACGCTCCACACCCAGAACATCGCCGAATGCACCCGCGTACTGGGCCCCGATCACCGCCTCACCCTCACCAGCCGCGACAACCTCGCCGTCACGGTCAACCATCGCGGCGATCCGACCCGCGCCGCAGAGCTGCACCGGGCAGTGCTCGCAGCTCGCACCCGCATCCTCGGCCCGGACCATCCGCACACCTTGACCAGCGGGAGCAATCTCGCGGACGACCTGCACCGGCTGGGAAGACATGCTGACGCCGCCGAGTTACTGGAGCAGACCCTCGCCGGTCGCGTGCGCGTCCTGGGCGCCGATCACCCGGACTCCCCGAACACCCGCTCGCAACTGGCTCTCTGCCGGTCCGAGACCGGACGGCGGCAGCAGCGCTAAGGGCTGTCCCGCATCTGTGGTTGCGGACAGCCACAGCCTCGTCATGTGTTCGGGTTCTTCCACGATGCCGGTCGTCCAGGGTCCCGAACCGCACGTCGCCGCGTCCAAGGTCGACGAGAACGGACCAGCAGTCCAACAGGTGCTCTCTCACATCACGCGAGGCGAGGTACCGCACAGAGTTGTAAGGCGCGATCAGCAGCCCGTTGCTCTCACGGACTCGCTCCGTGTCGATGGCAAGAGACGGCTCGTCATCGCGCCGGCTGCTCGCGAGAAACGCCACCGCGAGCTGCAGGGCTTCGTCCTGCTCCATCATTGGTCTCCAGTCCATCGGCTCGACAAAGGCGCCCTAACCACCCTGCGCTGATCTTCGCGTGGCTGGTGTGATCACTGCGCCGGAGCCGCCCTGGGAAGTTACGGCAGCTCACCCCCCTGTTCGGCATCTCGAAGTCCACGGCTGACCGCATCGTCCGCCGCCTCGGGCCGTCGTTCGCGCTGCAGAAGCCCGGCCGAAGGCGTTCGCAGGTGACGAACTGGACGTCATGTTGCGCGAGGCACGCTCCCCCAAGGTGCACGACTGGCTCGTGAACTGCGTGGTGAAGAGAACCCTCACTCCGACGAGCTGCGCCGGGTCTGGTCCGCCGATCCGGCCCCAGTGGTCGCGAGTGCCGGCTGGGCGCCAACCACCGAACGCGTGGCGAAAAAGCCTGAGGGCCTCGACCTCGCGGGACTGCTCGACGTCATCGAGGCGGAGATGAAAGATGCCCCGGATCGCCCGCCGTGGGCGATGAACCACTGCCTGGTCCAGATCGGGATCGAGGACGCCGAGCACCGCGCCCTTGCAATCGCCATCAGTGAGCGCCGCACCTCTCCGTTCGCGCCCGCGCTCGTGCCACTACTCCCTCAGTACGCGGCACCCGATACGAACCAGCCGTACGGGGTCCCACTCGGCCACCGGTGGAGAGCACGCCGGGCCTGCCCGAGTCGACAAGCCCGGAGCAGGTCCGTGCCTATCGGCGGTCCGGGAACCCCGTCGAGGTGGTGGTGATCGCCGAGGCTGAGGCCGCGTTGGAACTGAGCACGCTGGACCGGTACCTGGAGCAGGGTCCCCAGGTTCACCTCGATCGGCACCCCAGTCCGAACGACTCAGTAGGTTGGCGGAATGAGCGATCAATGGAATGTGGAGACGGCCTGGCGCCGCCTCACCGACTGGCTGAAGGCGAATGCCCCAGTCTCCTACGCCTCCCTGCTGCCGCCCGCCCCGGAGCAGGCCATTGAGGCTGCCGACGCCCAGCTGAGGCATCACCTCAACTTCGGTCTTCCCGCCGAACTGGCCGAACTCTGGCGGCTGTGCGGCGGCGTGGAACACCAGTACATCGAGGCCAATGAGGAAGAGGGCGAGGTCGGCTCGGGGGCGTTCCTGCCCGGCGGAATCCTGCTCGGCCCGGCGGATGCGCTCAGGCCGCGGCTGCCCGAGATCGGCCGTGGCGACGGGTGGGGCGCCTCAGTGGTTCCGTGGCTGACCGGCGACGAAGCGGGCCCCGAGTCCGGGCACTATGTGGGCGCGGACGGCGTCGGCCACTGGTCGCTGCCGGACAACCTGGCCTGCGACAAGCCCGGCTATCCGTCGATCTCCGCCTATCTCGAAGCTGTGCACCGCACGCTCACCGAAGGGCCGGCCGATGCCATGGGCCCGGATGTGCCCGGCCTGGTGTGGGGCTGCCTGATCTGGGACGACCCCGAGGCGCCTCTGCTGGACGATGCGCTGGAGCACTGGCGCCCCGTCCACTGACCCGTGCCCACGCCCGGGGCCCGCCTGGCTGACGGGCCCCGGGCAGAGGCGCAGCGGCTACGGCTTCTTCATCTCGCAGATGAGGTTCGCCGTACCGGTGTTGCAGTCCTTGAACCACAGCTGACCGGGATTGACGGCGAACGCGTCGCCGTCGATGACCCGCATCTGCGCCAGGAACTCGTTGCCGTATTTGTTCATCGCGCCTTGGTTGACGTACCCGGACATCGAAGAACGGCCGCACTTCTCGCTGAATGTCGGTGCGTCGTAGCGGGTGTCGTCCAGGAGGTGTTCACTGCCGTCGTCGGCCTTCGCCGCTACGGTCTGGATGCACTCGCCACCCCCAGCCGTGCCGGCCGGGTTCTTCCCGCCGGCGGAAGCGGGCAGGCCGACGGTCTCGTATGCCGAGGCGAACGGCACCTCGTCACAGTTCACCTTGTCCGGACTCGGCAGAGGGATCTGCGGGCGGAACTCCGGGTGCAGGAATGTCTTGGGATGAGGCACGAATCCCTTGGTCGGAACGTACCCGTCGGTTCGGTTGCCCCCGTAGTAGCCGCAGACCCGGCTGCGGATCTTCTTCTTCGTCCAGGTGGAGTTCACCCGGCCGTTGTCCGCGTCGGGGCGGTAGTGCATCGGCTTGGCGATGGTCCCCAGGTCCTTGACCCCGGACTTGTTCTGAACCATCCACAGGTGAGCCGCGGCTGCCGGGTAGCGGGCAGCATCCATCTGGTACTCGGGAACGTACTGCGTCAGCACACATCCCGGCGCGCCGTAGGAATCGACCTTGTCGCAGCGCACGTCGATACCGGGCGAGCGGCTGCTGCCGCCGTCGATTTCGTCGTCCTTGCCTTCGAGCGGCACGTATTCGCTCTCCGGGTTGAAGATGAACCAGACCGGCAGTTTCCTGGACAAGCCGGCGTCGGAGGGGCCGACGCCGTCGGTGGAGCCGTCCCACTTGTGCGAGGCGGTACCGGTGGCCATGTGGGAGTCGACCGGTGTGCTTTCGCCGCCGCCCTTCCAACTGAGGTCGCCGTAGAAGTCGAAGTTCCGCACATCCCTGCTGTCAGTGGCGCCTTCGCACGCACCGCTGAAGCACATCGAGTCGATGTGGGCGATGGGGTTGCCGTCGCCGAACAGTACGGATCTGTCGTGCCCGGGGAAGTCGTTGTAGACCGGGTTCAGCTGGATCCACGTCTTGATCGTCCCGTCGTGCCGGTCGGTCTTGACCTGGAAGGCGATCTCGAACCTGGCATGGCGTTCTTCGATCTTGACGCCGTTGAGGTAGTACTCCTTCATGTAGTTCAGGTCATAGAAGACGCAGGCTTCGTTACGGGTGATCAGTGACTTCTGCGCCTCCCCGTACAGCGACGGCTGGCACCAGGAGCCGGTGACGATCGGATCGGGGTAGGACGGGGCCATCATCTTGTTCTGCTCGGCCAGTTCCTTCGCGGCCTTACGGGTTCCTTCGAGCGACCGCTCGTCCTTCGGAGTGATGGTGATCGTCTCACCGCCCTTGCTCACGGTGCGCGACGAGCTGCCCTGCTTCCAGTCGGCGATGCGCTGCGGGGCGTTGAGGTACGCGGCGACGTCGGAGTTCAGGTCCGGCTGCGGCAGCTTGATGTCGATCTTCTGGGCGCGGTTGTAATCCCGGTTCCCAGCGGTGAACCCGTAGTCCTTGATCGGGCCCACGTTGCCTGCCCGGTCCACGGTACGCGTCTGCGTCACGTGGTTGCCGTCGGCGGCCGGGGTCGCGGTGTAGGAGGCTTCAGGCGCTGCGGCCTTGGCCGTCGGCGTGGTGGTGCGTACCGATGCCCAGCCGTTGTCCTCGGCGTCGTCCTCGTACGGGTCGAAGCGGTACTGCACCTCGTACGGGGAGGCGTCGCCGGTCGTGACGTCGAACCGGCCCTCGATTCCGGCGCCACCGCCGCCCCAGTTCTCCGGGTAGGTGCTTGACGTGATGGACGTCGGCTCCGCCGGCGCGGTGGTGTCGACGACGAACTGGGTCCATGGGGACCAGCTGAGGTTGTAGTGGGTGCCGTCGTAGGCATTGGTGCGGAACTTGTAGGTCCTGCCGTCCCGGAGTTGTCCGGCCGGCACGGTGACGGAGGCGGGCTTCCCGGAGTCGACGAAGTCCGACACGATCAGGCCCTCACCGGCCGGGGTGGTGATGGGGGTGTTGGTGGCGGCGTCGTAGACCTGGAAGGTTCCGTTGATCTTGTCGCCGTCAGGGTCGGTGAAGGTGTCCCGCAGGATCGGGGTGGTGGTGTTGACCGCCCAGACGCCCGCGTACTGCCGGAACGGCGCACCGGCCTGCCGGTTCGTGCCGTCGGAGGGGCGGTAGTTGTAGGTGACGGACAGCTTGGGCTGGTTGGCCGTGTTGTTCGCGGAGTTGACCCGCTTCCACGCCTTGACGTCATCGGTGGCGGCGCGCAGGCCCATGTGGCCGCGGGTGGCCTTGGCGGACGCCCAGGTCTGGACGAGGGTGTCGACGTCGGCGTTGATCCAGCCGTCGGGCTGGGTGGCGGCGCAGTCGGGATTGCCCTTGGTCTCGGTGGAGGAGTGGTACTGCTGGTTCCAGGTGGGCTGGGAGGTCCAGCGTGAGGCGGTGGAGGGGGCGCTGGTGTCCCAGACGGTCCAGGACTGGTTGGTGCAGTCGGTGTTGCCGGAGTGGAAGTTCCACAGGGCCAGGTTGGTGTCGACGATCAGCGCTTCCTGGATCGGCGTGGTGTTCCAGGTGATGAAGGAACGGGCTGTGCGGAAGGTGCCGTCGGCGTTCTTGGTGCCGGGGTTGCCGAAGTCGAGTTCGGTGTCGGCCGACCAGTCGACGGTCTCGCCTTGCTGGACGTAGGTGTCGAAGGTGTTCGCCAGCGCTGAGGTCGAGGGGTCGACGGTGACCGGGTAGACGGTCTTCGGGTCGGCGAGGAACGCCGCGTCCGGGGTGACGACGAGTTCGATCAGGCCCTGGCCCTTGTCGACGACCTTCATCCCGACCCGGGCCCGGTTCTCGTGTTTCCCGGACAGCTTGTCGACCGACGCGTCCCACATCACCGGGGCGGGCATGGTGGCCCGTGCGTCGCCGGTCCTCGCATCGGCGAAGGTTACCGAACCGTCCTTGTTGGCCCTGGCCTTGAGGCCCTTGGCCTTGACCGGGAGGGTGTACGAGTAGCCGTCGGCGGCGGGCCGTTCGCGTACCTCGACGAACTGCTCGAAGCCGGTGCGGGTCGCCTCGACGATGACATCCGCGCCGGGGACGGCCTCGCGGTAGCGGGCCGTCGTGCCGTCGATGGCGGGGGCGGGCAGTCCGCCCTTCCACTGCAGGGTCACGCTCTCGTCGCCCTGGCCGAGAGTGACGAGGTCGCGCGGGGTGGCGTCCTTCGCGGCGAGCAGTGACTGAGCCTTCGTGCCGCCCTTGCCGCCGAGGCGCAGGCCCTTGGGGTGGTTCTTCGCCTGGACGCTGCCGTCCGCGCCGCGGGCGAGGGTGACATCGACCTTCTGCCATTTCCCGCCGCGCCAGACACGTTCGGGGCCGGAGGTGAGCTCCGTGGTCAGCGTGCCGTCGGGGTTGGCGACGGTGTACGTCGTCTCAGTCGTCTCGTCGGTGACGACGACCTTCTTGCCGGTCTTCTCCGCTTCAAGGATCGCCCACGCCTTGGATCCCTCGGCGTGCCGGGCGGCCCAGGCCATGTCGGAGGCGAAGATCTCCTCCTCGGACGGCTGGTAGCTCTGGAGCAGGGCTTCCTCGGGCTGGGGAGTCGCCGCCACGGCCGTGCCGCCGGCGACGAAGACGGCCTCGGCGAACAACAGCAGCGCTGCCGCGGCCGCCGTACGGGACATCCGTCTGCGCCGTCCCGCCCCGGAGAACTGTGTGTCAGGAGACACGAAGTGTTGCCTTCCTCTTGGGAATTCAAACATGTGTGCTGGTTGCACAGTTGAAGGACGATATGCGCGTCAATTGGTTCGCAGTAGTGCATTTCTGGTCGTGCGGAGGCTTCGGACTGCGAAGGCCGCGATGGCGTTGATCCTGCGGAGGTACGGCCTCCCAAACTTCGGATTGGTCACACCTCGGCGTAGGGCGACGGACGTGAGCGGCCGCTCGCCGGTCGCCGATTCGCGAACATTCCCCGAGTGAACCGTGAATGTCCGACGAACCAACGGCAAACCCCTGTGCATCTCAAGTAGTTGCGCCGAGTGGTGAGTTGTGGCTGGAAGCAAGCCACGAGGGGGTGCTCGTCACCAGCCCGCTTGGCGACCGGCAGGACTCGCCGGTGATGGTGGACATGGCGCGCGTGGCGGGTCCGAGGAGTGACGCGGTGAGCAGGAGGCCGACCAGGACCAGGCAGGCGCCCCACGCGAGCATCCGGGAGAGAACGGAGCCGTGGGCCGCCGCAGCCTGGGTCATCACCAGTGGCACGGCCGAGAGCGCCGGCCCGCTTCGTCAGTACTGCTGAGGCTGATGTGCGAGGCGGAGGTCGGGTCCATCGCTTCCGCGTGCAGCTGGTCGATGTCCCGGAACCAGCCGTGCGCGGTCACCGCGTCGAGGACCAGATCGGGGCCGCCGAGCGGGACACCCGGCTGATCGCGAGCGTCGAGCATGACGAGGAGGTCGACGAGGACCTCCCCGGGACATCGGGGGTGAAGTAAGCGGACCACTGCGCGAGGGGGCTGCTCGTGTCCGCGCGAGCGGAGACCTGCCAGGCGATAGGCAGCTCCCCCCAGGTGGAACGGCTCGTCCGCCAGAACCCATTGGGCCCAGCGGAGAGTGTCAGGGCTGATGTGCAGAACAGTACTGCGCAGGACCTGGCGGTCCTCCGGCGCCTCGCCCGGCTCATGCCGTCCACGGACGATCGTCAGGCTCGTCCAGCCAAGGCCGGCGAGCGTGTCGGCGACTGCGTCGTAGAGGCGTCCGTCGTCACCGGCCAGGTGCCGGGGACCGACCCGGTAGGCGGACTGGGTACCGTGCGGAGTGGACGGGTCGAGCGGAAACTCGGAGTACAGGGGCGCCTCCCAAAGGCCAAGCGCCGTCCCGTAAACGATCTCGCGCCTTCCGTGACCAGTAGCCCTGTCTGCTGGTCGGGATGTGCGGCAAACTCAGAGCTGCATGCGCGGTCGAGGAGAAGGGGAGGGCGCATAGAACGCAGCAGTGAGTCGATGATGTGTTGCGGTCCGTCGGTGCTGGAGGCGCTTGGCGTTGCTGGGTGGACAGCAGGTCGCAAGATCGCCACCGCGGGCTGGACACAGCAGCTGACAGGCACGGGGTTCGAGCTCAACGACATGGCGCTCGGGATCTGGGCCGAGTTCGGCGAGCTGACCATCAAGAGTTCCCCGGTCCGGGTCCCCGGCTCGTCACTGCACATAGACCCCGTGGACGCCTGCATCGACACCGCCGAGGAAGCATCCACGCTGGGGCGTCGATACGCGGAGAACTACAGCCCTCTGGGTATGTGGTCGGTCCAGTTCAGGTCGTATATCGGGGCAAGCGGGCGCGTCGTCGCCGTGGGGCCGAACGTCCTCTGGCACCTGGGTTCAACCTTCTTGGAGGCGTTGGCCTACGTGGTGGACGGCAACGGCGGCGTCAATCGCGCAGAACAAGCAGACTGGCTTGCCAACTGCCGCTCCGGCGGGTGAGACGGTCTCGCGATGGCTGGTGTGATCACGGCGTCGAAGCTGTCTTGGACAGCCCTGTTCACCGGGCTGAGCCCGCGTCAGTTGAGGAAGCTGGTCACTGCGCTGCGGTGCGAGGGTGCGGATCCGGTACGCAAGGGCCGACCGTGGGGCCTGCTGGAGGACCGAGTGCTACTGGTCGCCGTCTACTGGCGGACGAATCTGACTGTGCGCCAACTGGCGCCGCTGTCCGGGGTGTCCAAGTCTACGGCCGACCGCATCATCGGCCTCCTCGGAACCCTCGCTTGCCCTCCAGCAAGGAAAGCGGTTCCGCAAGGACACCGTGCTGATTGTCGACGGCACCCTGGTCCCCATCCGCGACTACCAGGTCGCCGAGCAGTCGAAGAACTACCGGTACTCCACTGACCACCAGATCGGCCTGGAAAGAAGAGCACAGCACTTTCCACCGCACGATCCGCGCCCGCGTCGAGCACGCCTTCGCCCGCATGAAGACCTGGAGGATCCTCCGCGACTGCCGCCTCAACGGCCACGGAGTCCACCACACCATGCTCGGCATCGCCCGCCCGCCCGCACAACCTCACCCTCGCAGGGTGACGAAGAAACGGGCAGGTCAACGAGCACGTCGTAGATCATTTACGGGACAGCCCTTAGGGTCGGTGGCATGACGGACAACACTGTGGATCCAGCGACGATCACTCCGGAGATGGCTGTTCAGATTCGCACGTGGCGAGTCGACGAGGAGTTCTCCTGGCGTGCTGTGGCTCAAGCCGCGTCCGACCTGTGGGGCTCCGGGTGGGGCAGCAACCAGCTCTTCGGCGCAGACCTCTGTGTAGCCGCGGCGAAGGTGCTGGGTGAAGACCCGCACCAGGAACCGTGGAATTGACGCCCGCTGGGTGGTGCCCCCTCGGATCAGTGGGCGGACCAGATGAAAATGCCTGCGATGTGGAGTCCGGCTCGGAAGACGGTGGCGGTCTTCTCGTAGCGGGTTGCCAGGCCGCGCCAATTCTTCAGGCGGTTGATGCAGCGTTCGACGGTGTTGCGTCGCATGTATGCCTCGCGGTCGAACGCCGGTGGACGTCCGCCTCGGCAGCCCTTGTGCCTGCGGTTGGCGACCTGATCGGCGCGCTGTGGAATCACCGCCCAGATCCCCCGCCCGCACAGGTGTTCACGGATAGCCCGGGATGGGTAAGGCCCGGTCCGCCAGGACAACGAGAGGCCGGGTTCGCGGCCGACCAACCGCCCTGGGTATGCGCAGAGCGGCCATGACGTGCTCGAACGCGGGTGCATCATTCGCCTGGCCGGGCGTGAGGCAAGAGCACAGCGGTCCGCAATGGCTGTCCGCGGCAAGGCGAATCTTCGTGGTCAGCCCGCCGCGGGAGCGTCCGATCGCATGGTGACTGGGCTCGGCGGGCGGGGCCCCTTTTTTGCGGGCCCGGCCGCGTTCAGGACGATGTGCCCGAACCGGAACTCCTTCTACACCTACCGCGGTCTGAGCGACGCCCTGGGTGCGTACCCGAAGTTTGCCGCCAGCGGTGACCACACCACCCACAAGCGCGAAGCGGCAGCTTTCCTCGCCAACGTCAGCCCATGAGACGGTCGGGCTCAGGAACATCGTCGAGCAGAACACCAGCAACTACCCGTACTACTGCGACTCTTCGCAGCCCTACGGCTGCCCGGCCGGACAGTCCGCGTACTACGGGCGCGGACCGCTGCAACTGAGCTGGAACTTCAACTACAAGGCCGCCGGCGACGCCCTCGGCATCGACCCGCTGCACGACCCCTGACAGGCGGAGAAGAACCCGGTCACCGCCTGGAAGACCGGGCTCTGGTTCTGAACACCCAGTCGGCGCCGGAAGGACGCCCCCGCACGACGCCATGGTCAACGACAAAAGCTTCGGCGAGACCATCCGCAGCATCAACGGAGCCCTGGAGTGCGGCGGTAGGAACCCTGGCGAGCGCGACGACCGGATCAACCTGTACAAGAAGTTCGTCGGCGTCCTCGGCACCGACGTCGGCGGCGGCAATATCTCCTGCTGAGAAGCTGACCGGCGCGCGGTGCGAAGCCGAGCGCACCGGCTTCCCACTCCTTCCGTATCGTGGAGCATCCTAGGAGAGCACCCATTGCGGCGGGTGTGCGGGGTTGGCTGGGCAGGTGAAAACGTGCAGGTCCCGGTCCCGGCCGAAGCTGAGCCGAGTGGGCCGGGCAACGGACGGACCGCCCTGGATCGATGCTTTCCCCCGCAAGGACGGGTTGCGGTCCTCCAGCGGCACCCAGCTGTGCGAGTCGGCGTCCGTCTCGTAGCCCTCGGCCGTCAGCAGCAGCCGCATCGGGACCGCGCAGGACGCGCAGTCGATGGCCATCGGGCCGGTCGACGCCCAACTGGGGAAGCCACCCACCCGCCATCCGGGCGGAATCGAAAGGTCGGCCTGGTAGCTGAGGGCGCCGGGGCCGTGTTCCGCCGCCCGGGCGTCGTCCCAGGCATCGATGAGCGCGATCAGCGGACCGGGCAGGGTGTCGCCCTCCGCCCAGGGATACGTATCCACTTCTTCGGGATGCAGGACACAGGGCTCGGGAAGTTCATCCTCCCATCGCAGCAGCGGCACCTCGGGCGGGGCGGCGACAAAACGTTCCGCGCACTCGGTCTCCGCGGCCTTTCTCCACCGCAGGCGGTAGCGGCGCTCCAGGTACGGGCCGTGGGTGAACGGGCAGCGGAAGAACTGAACCAGGTCCGCACCGTCGGGCCCGGCAGCCAGGCCCGGGATGTCCCGGCGGAAGAACTGGGCGAGCCCCACGAACGGTACCGGTCCGTCCTCCCCAGGCGTTCCGGTGCTGGGCCACGGCCGGCTCCGCGGCCGTTCGCCCGCAGCCCGGGCCCCGCGGATCTCGTCCGGCACATACCCCTCGGTCTCGCGCCGGTGAGGCTCGTGGCAGACCGGCCACGGCTCGCCGTCCGGCCACAGCATCGGCCCGCCGACATGGCTGTCGCGCATACCGGGCCGCCCCGGCCTGGGGTGCAGCCGGGTCGTCCGGCCCCGGTGAGCGGCCAGCTCCGGGAAAACGGCTTCCACGGACACTGGTCTGGCCGGCGTGGTCCTGGTCATGCGCAGACCGTACGCGGCAGGAACGACACCAGGCGAACGGATTGCCTCGTTCTCCTCCGTATTCCCGACGGCTCGCCCGCGCAGAGCTACGATCGCTCGTTGCCGTCCCCGCAAACGAAATACTCGTCGTACGCCAGGCGGTGCCCCACGTCGTCTATCGGTGGATCCGCGCGCACGGCGCACCTGACGCGCCGCGCTCGGAGCGATCGCGTACAGACGGCCGCGGGCCCCGGTGCCATGCCCGTCCATGTACCCGCCAGCGCCGGTCTCCGTCGGCCCCTTTCCCTTCACGCTCAGCCCCATCGACCCTTGCTTCACCGTCGTATCCGCCTGCGCCGGAGAGACCGCCACAGCCTGAAGGACCGCTACGGCGGCCGCACAGATCAGTTCCTCTTGCCCGCCCAACACCACCCGGATCAGACGCCGTTACGGCCCTGCTCGGAGAATCACCCGCCGGTGTCCTCCGCCCCTCTGGCATCCAGGCTCGCTTCAGTACGGGCCGGCAGGGCGGCATCGAACCCGCGTTCTTCGAGCTGGCCGCCGTCGGCACCCCGGAGTCGCCGCCTGTGCTCGCCGACGGCACGGTCCGGGACTGGTACCGCAATTGCGGTACCAGGGCGTGTATCGACCACAGGATCACCGCCTCCGAACTTGCCGGCAGTCGCTCGTAGTCGCGGGCAAGGTCAGGAGCGGGTGAGCCAGGCGAAGGTCCACCCGACGATCCACCGCTCGGGCAGGACGACGAAGTCTTTCTGGCTATCGCTGCGGCGGATGACTGTCAGCATCAGGCTCATGGCGGTCACGCACCGGCCCAGCAGCATGCCGGTGTATCCGCTGTCGCCCGCACGCGCCTGAGCCGGTGATGCCGTGCACCGTCTTCCATGGCGGGTAATCCGCAGGCGGCGCAGGCCACTTCACACCGTTGTCCACCATGTACGGGATCGTGTCGAGCATGTCCCGGTGGCAGTACTCCTCCGGCCGGCCACCCCGGCCCTCCCCCACGCCGGCTTCGGGATCATCTCGCGGACGGCGGCCCGCTCCGCGCCTGTCATGTCGGTCGGATTGCAGTGCCCTCCGGGCGGATTGTCCCTCTGCGCTACCGAAAGGCCCTGCCTTCATGCCCCTGCCCGGCCACAATCACCTGAACAGCACACCCATACGGAACCCCCGGCCCCACACTCGGTTTCGAGAAGCCCTCTCAGCTCAGACTGCCGCCCCCGACCAGCGAGAACACCCCGACCGAACCTCACCGGACAGACGCTGACCGGCGACTTTCAAGATGACGCATCCTCACTGGATCAGCTCGATGTGCGGATGATCCGGGGACGCCGGGCAGATGTGGAGTTGCAGGTCATAGCCTCGGGCGAGGTCGATCATGGTGAAGTTCGCCGGAGGAGTACCGGGGAGGAGCGGCGTGGGGTTCGCCTGGTCCTCTTCGGGGACCCAGCTCTCGGTGGCGTCATCCCATTCGGTGGTGGCGATCGTCAGCAGCGGGACCGCCTCGGTGCTGCATGCGGAGCAGATCCGGGGCATGGGATCGGTGAGGCCCCAACGGCTCCAGCCACCGGCCTTCCAGCCGGGGGAAATGGACAACATGTCCATGTAGAGCTCCTCCGGGGCGACCTCATAGGAGCTGTCCAGCGCAGATCCGGCCGCCTGCCACCTGCTCCAGTCGCCCAGTTGCTCCTGCAGCTCCTTGCTCAGCTCCAGATAGCTGGGGTACTCGGTGGCCTGCTCCGGTGTGAGCGGACACGGCTCCGGCAGATAGGTGGGGAACTGGATCGCGGGCGGCTCGGGCGGTGCGTCGAGTACGTCCGTTACGGTCGCGGCGGACCGCCAGAACAGTGCGGTCCTTGGGTGCGCCGGGTGGTCGAAGGGGCACCAGAGCACCTGAAGCAGATCGGCTTCGGACTGGCCGGGCGGGCGCAGCAGGGGGATATCACGTGCGTACAGCTGGGCGACGGGCAGCATGGCGATCGGGCCCTCGGGCCACGGGCGGCCGGCCATGATCCGCTTCTCGGTCGCCAGCTCCTCGGGCGTGGCCCAGGGCCCCTGAGGATCGCGGCGCCGCCGACTTTCCGATTCCGCCCGGTTACGACGCCACAGCCGTACGTCCTCCGGCGAAAGGGCCACGTTCACCCCGTCCCACACGTGTGGTCCTTCGCAGTGCGGCCACGGCTCGTCGGCGGGCCACAGCAGCGGCCCACCGACGGAGCTGTCGTGCGGTGACAGCGACCCGGGGCGGGGATGCAGCCGGGTCGCCGTGCGTGCCAGGGGGGCCAGTTGAGGGAAGAGCGCGGTGACGTCGAACGGCCGCGGCGGGGTGGTGCGACTCATTCTGGCTCCCGTGGGCACGAACTGGCTGAGATCAGTTTCCGAGGTTGAGCAGCCCAGTGTTTTCCTGGGTGTTGGGTACGTAGACGTTGGGGAACAGCTGCTCCGTCGTTCCGTTCGCCCGTTCGATGCTAGCGCTCATCGTGACTCCCACCGGAATCGTGCTGGTGGCATCCCGGAAGACGGGCGTCACCTGGTAGAAGATCGCGTCGTTCGGCCCGAAGGAGTCCAGTGCCACCGTCCTCTGAGCCTCGAACTCGTAGGTCCGCATGCTGGGCGTACCGGTGTTCATCCCCACCTGCCAGCAGGGGACGAGGTTGTTCTGTCCGCCGTCCCGAATCCTGCCCGGTCCGCCGAGGATGTTCGCGATCAGGTGACACCGGGCCTGCCCGACTATGGGCGGGTTCGCTTGGGCGAACAACTGCGCGTCCCGCCAGCCGGTGATGTCTCCCGTGGCTTCTTTGCCCTTGCCGAGCGTCTTCCCCAGGCAGGCCTGCGCCATGGTCGGCCGGGTGCCGGCCGGGCCGAGCGGGTTGGTGGTCTTGTTGACGTGGGCGACCGGTTCGGTGGTGTTCTTGATCCACCCGTCGCCGGAGGGAAGCGCACCGGCCGGCGGGCTCGCCAGGCAGGAGGCCTGCGGGACAGCGGCCGGCGTCGTGAACTCCACCTTGAACTGCTCGGCGTCGATCACCCGCTGGTTCTCGAAGCCCTCGGTGAGCTTCTCGTCGGCGAACTGCTTGTCGGCGGCCGGGACATGGGCACGCACACAGGGCGCGGCGGGATCCAGATCCCGACTGTCGCCAAGGATGTAGGTGTCCCATCCACCACTGCTGGCATTGGGGATCACCTCGACGCACCGAGCGCCGTCGGTTCCTCCTTCCCGGGCCTCGGCGAAGGGGAACTCACCACAGGTGTCGGTCTCGACGAGTTCCGTCAGTGCCTCGAAAGGCTCCGAACCGCCGCTTCCGCAGGTGCGTCCCGTACGGTCGGCCGTTCCGCTCTTCTCCCTGGTCAGCGGCTTGTTCCGCCCCCAGCTGTCGGTGAGGTTCTGCTGCGCCCACTGATAGGCGGCCACCGCGCCACCCGGGTCCGAGCCCTGCGTGTCCATCGGCACGACGGCCATGACCGTGGGGATGACGCAGCCCGGCGACGGAGTGCCTGTGCTGGTGGTGTCTCGGACGGCGTCGTCGCATCGGATCTTGCGGGGGTTGTCCCACGAGGCGTTCGGATCGACGGCCGTGGCACCCGGGGAGGTCACGTACATCTTGTACGAGGTGGTGAACTCCACACCGGTGTTGGCGGCGGGGGTCGAGGAGTAGATGACGGAGCCGCTGACGGACTGGCCCGTGGTCAGGTCACCGCCGTACCAGGGCGCGGTCTTCGTCGTTGTGCAGCCGGCCGTGCAGGAGGCGCGGAACTTGGCGTTGAGGGCGGTGACACCGCCGCTCGCACTCGTCATCTTCACGGTGATCTGCTCGTTCCAGCCTGTGCCCTTCGCCGGAAGGGTCGCACTGGCCGAGACCTCCAGGGTGCCCCGTCCCATCTCCTTGCCGTTGCTGTCACGCAGGATGTAGAGGACGTTCACCCCCGTCACGCAATACTCGAAGCGCTTATAGGTGTAGGCGCCGGGGTTGGTTATGTCGCAGCTGCCTGCGTCGCCTTCGTCAGCGAGGTCTGACCGTGATATGCGCCCGTTTTCGGTAAGCGCTTGACCGCCGACTGACTTCATGGGAACAGAACTCACTCTGACACAGGATTCGGTGGCGCCTGCCCTGCGTTCTTTCGAGCCCACGCGCGTGTGCTCGCAGCGCTCCCCTGAAGCCTTCGAAAGGGGCGAGGACTCAGCAGGACCACTGGACGAGCCGGCCGTGTCGAGCCTGACTGTCTGGCGAAGAGACGCTTTCTGCGCTTGATCTGCCGAACTCATACCGGTCGTGGCAATTCCCAGTGCCACGACAGTCAACAGCGACAAAACGATTCGGCGAGTACGCCCGGCTCGCATGGCTGATCTCATCGAAATCCTTTCATGAGTGCACATCACGGATTGGCTCGATCCCCGGCCCGCGCGAAGCATCAATCAGCGTTCAGTCCGGGATGGATGTGTCGTTCTTCGCCGCGGGCGGAGAGGCGGGAAATGCGGCGGTCGGGGGCCGGGCCGGCGTAGGCGGCGAGATGGCCGGAGGCGGCGAAGGCGCCGACGTCACCGGTATCGATGAGGATGCGCCTACTGGTCCTGACGCCTGTTACCCGCAGCCACGTCAGGAGCTTGGAAAGAGGGTGGGGCTCCGGCGGGGTGGCGATCGGCAGGAGTGGTCCCCGGAAGGAACGTTTCCTCCCGGGGACCCTACGGCCGACTGATCAGCGGATCACCATACCGAACGCCTTGCCGGTAAGGGGCAGGCCGTTCAGACCGGGCTGGTACGTGATCACCGTGGCGCCCGTGCCGCCCATGGCGTTCGCCCACGGCAGGCCGTGGACGGCGCCGCGCTCGGCGGGGCCGTGCGGCATACCGATCCACAGGTGGGTGCCGGTGGCGTTCATGTACTTGCCCACGAGCTGCGAGGCGCCGGGGGTGCCGGGCAGGCCGCGTTCGTTGCCCGCTTCGATCCAGTGGTCGGAGTCACCCGGAGCGCCCAGGAGCGAGAAGGTCTGGACGACGCCGGCATCGGTGGCCGTGCCGACCTCCTTGCCGGGTACGCCGACCGCCAGCAGCATGGTCGAGGCCGTGCCCGTCGCGTTCGGCGCGGTGTTCGCGGCGGCCACCTGTGTGCCGAAGCCGTCCCCGGCCGCGGAGGCACCGTTCACGCCTTCGACGCCCTGGTGGATGGTGGCCTGCTCGCTGACGGTGCCGGCCGCGGTCACCCGCAGCGTGCTCACCTGGCCCGCCTGCGGGAAGGAGTTGGTGCCGACCCAGAGAGTCTCGCCGGGGGTGCCGACGGCGAGGATCGAGTCGGATGCGGCGGTGGCACCGGCGGGGCGGTACGCCACCATCGACAGCGACTCACCGAACCGGTCGCCCGGCTCGCCCGCGTCGCTGATGCCATCGGAGTCCTGATCGACGGTCGCCACCGGGGCGGGGATGCCGTCCGCGTTCACCTCGTGCTTGAGAATCGTCACCGCGCCGGCGTCGGCGCTGGTGCCGACCGTCTCGCCGGGGGAGCCGATCGCGATGTGGTTCGGCGAGCCCGCCACGGAGGCTCCGAACTCGTCGTCGGCGCCGATGACGCCCACCACGCCCGGAGAATCCTGATGGATCGAGACACTGACGGATCCGCGCAGGTAGTAGGCGAGGCCGGCGTCCACGAATCCCTTGAGGTTCTTGCCGGGCGCGCCGATCAGCAGGTACGGCTCGCCGGTCGCGGTCCGGCCGGCGGCCAGCGCGGCGCCCATCCGGTCGTCGGCCTGGGACGGCCGTTCGAGGATGGCACCGGTGCCGGTGCCCTGCTCCAGGTTGAGCGCGGCCTTGCCCAGGCCCAGTCCGTCCGGGGAACCGTAGAGGACGGTCACCCAGCCGGCGTCCACCGTCGTGCCGACGTCTTCCAGGGGGGTGCCGACCACGAGGTCGGTGCAACCGTCCTCGTCGTGGTCGACCACGGCCAGAGCCGAGCCGAACTCGTCATCCGCCTCTGCTTCACCCGGCACATAACTGAGGTCCTGGTGGAGCGTCACGGAGCCTTTGCCGGCGCCGTAGACGACCTTGACCAGGCCTGCTTCCGACAACTGGGCCACGGACGCCTTGGGATCGCCTGCTGCGACGTCCTCGGCGCCGTCGCAGTTGAAGTCGGTGAGACGGGTCGCGCTGGTCCTGGCCGCTACCCAGTCGCCCAGGCCGTCGACACGGGTGACGATGCCTCCGGTGCGGGTCTCGGTGGCGTCCGTGCCGAAGCAGCCGCCCTGGTACGACTGGCTGCTCAGGGCGGCCAGTTGAGGCGTACCACCGGTCACGCGCACCAGCGGGCCGCCGGTGTCGCCCTGGCACGCTGCCACGCCGTCCTTGCCGGTGAGCGTGGCGCTGGTGGCGGTCGACGCGTCCACCGAGAACGCGCCAGTGTGCAGGTTCAGTGGCGCCCACTCGGTCTTGGTGCGGCCGAACCCGGCGAGCTTCAGTTCCTCGCCCGTAGTGGGCGCGGTGGTGGCCAGGGTGATGGGAGTGACGTTGGTGACCGGTCGGTTCAGCCGGGCGAGGACCAAGTCGCGGTCGGTGCGGGGTACGAGTTCCACGATGTCGCGGACCGCGCCTGCGTTGCTGGTCAGGTCGCTGCGGCCGATGGTGGCGGTGGTCTTCTTCTGCGGCTTGCCCGCAGGAACGTCGAGGCTGGCGGCGGGGTTGGCGGCGAAGCAACTGGCCGCGGTGAGCAGCCATTCCCTGTCGACGAGAACGCCGGAGCAGCCCCGGTCGTGGTCCCCGACGATGAGCTGGGCGGTGTAGGCGTAGGTGGTGTCAGCGGCGGCGGGGCCGGTCACGGCGGCGGCGGGCGGGGTGGTGGTGAGCATGGCGGATGCCGCGATCAGGGATGCGGCTAGCGCGGTGAGGCGTGCGGGTCTGGCGTGTGGCATGGGTGAGTTTCCTTGATGGCAGATCGGGCAAACGGTCTTTGCTCGGCGCTACTTGGCGGTCCTGATCTCCACGAGCATGTGGTCGCGGCCCTGCTCCTCCGCGCTCTCGCCCACCGCGGTCCAGGTGTTCTTGAGGATGTCGAAGGACTTCTTCTCGGTGCCGACGGTCATGTCGATCTCGGTGTCGTAGTCGTTGCCCTTGACGGTGAAGACGGCGGGGATCTCCATGGTCAGCCAGCCCGAGTTGCCGACGACCCGGAAGCAGATGATCTCCGCCTCCTTGCGGGCCATGATCTGGATGAGGCCGGTGCCGCCCGCGCAGTCGGCCAGCGTGATGTGACCGTCGCCGCGCTTGAGGACAAGGCCCTGCTCCGCCAGGATCTCGTCGGCCTCCGGGTAGTTGAAGTCCTCGACCGCGTAGGCAGGAGCGTCATCCGCGACGCTCACCGTCGTACCGGCCCCGGGATGGGACCCGCCGGCAGCGCCGGCAGCCACCGCGGCCCACGCCAGGACGCCGACGACCGCCGCGCCCAGCGTGCGGGCCAGGAAGCTCTTCCGCCGCGGCTTCGCCGCGATTGTGGTGTGTGCCTTCATCGCATTCCTAAATTCGTTGCTTCTGAATCTATGTCCGTAACGTGGTTCAAGACCGGAATGAGGGCGTCAGAAACCAAGGACGGTACTCTCCGGCCCTTTTGATGAGGGGCCAACGACTTCCACCCTCCCACGTTTTTCGCTTCCCCACCCTGCGGATAAAAAGACCCTCCTCAAGGCGGGGAACCCGCTCCGTCATTGTCATGTCACCTTGATCTTCCGGTTCTGTCCACTCCTCCAACACCCATAAAAAGGACGGCAGTCGACAACCGGACGTGACGCTCATCACGTCCCCGAAAGGTTGCACGGCCATTATAAAGAAACGATAACGAAGCCTCGGATTAATTCTGTTGACAATTGCGCGAACCACTGCAAGCGCAACCCGCTCCGGGTTTCTTTCCACTGCGTTCAATTGATTTCCGCATGAAGGTGCGTTGTTATGGTTACGTTCATTGCGCAGGCTGCGGTCGCGCTTCGCCGGCGCCGCACACGACGGCCCGGGCGCGCGGGGAGCCTGCCGCGTCAGTGATCGCTGATCTTCCTCATCACCAGAGACCACGAGGACAACATCCCTATGCAGACAATGTTCTGGAGTCGGAGACGGCTCCTCGGCTCACTCGCGGCAGTCACGGCCGCCGCCGCCTCGCCCCTGGCCTTGGCGCCCGTGTCCCGTGCGGCCACCGCGAAGGCCACGGCGACCGATCCGCTCGCGCTGCCGGACACCGACCGGGCGAAGGTGGTCAAGGCATGGATGACGGGTGGCAAGGCCACCAAAGCAGCAGCCGCCGACGTGCTCTTCGGCACCGATGCCGACATTCAGGCCTTCCTCACCGGGACGCTGCCGAAGGCGACCGTGGAGGACAACCGCGTCGCGATCGTCAGCTACCTCGCCCGCTCGGGCAAGGGCCTGCGCCGCGAGGCCGTCGCCGCTCTCGACAACGGCGACAGCACCATCGCCGCCTTCCTCAAGGACGGCTTCAAGTCCGCTCTCCTGGAAGACCTGCGTGTGGCGAGCGCCACCGTCTCGGCCACCGGCGGCAAGGCGGTCCAGCGGGAGGCCTCCGCCGCCCTGGACGCGGGCACGCAGAAGGCGCTGGAAAACTTTCTCACAGAGGGTCAGTTCACCGCCCGCCTGGAGGATGCGAGGGTCCAGATCGCCACCATGCTGTTCAAGGCCGGGCCCGAGGTGCGGAAGTACGCGGACCGCGCTCTGAGCGGCACGGCGTCGGGCGTCCAGTGGTTCCTCGACACCGGCCAGCACATCGCACGCGCCCGTGACCAGGAGTCGGCGACGATCGAGGAACTCGTCGCGGTCGTCGAGCGGGAGGGCAATCGCGCCCAGGCCGAGACCGACCTGGCCGTCGAGGCGTCCGAGCGGGCCCAGACCGCCGCGACGAAGGCCAAGGAAGCGGCGCAGAAGGCCGCAGCCGAGGCGGAGGCCGCCAAGGACGACGTACAGAAGTCCGGGGCGGCCGCCCGCAAGGCCGCCGACGCCGCGAAGGGCGCGGCAAACGCGGCACGCACCGCCATCAACGCCTCCAACGCCGCGGTGTCCGCCTCCCGCCGCGCGTCCTGGGCGGCCACCGCCGCCTCCCAGGCCGCCTCGAACGCCGGAGGCGCCGCGTCACGCGCCTACAACGCCGCCATCGCCGCCTCCAAGGACGCGTCCAAGACCGAGGCCGCCAAGAACGCCGCGGTCGCCGCTCGCAACGCCGCGGCGAAGGCCCGGTCGGCTGCCAAGGCCGCCGACTACGCGGCGACCGCCTCCGCACAGGCCGCCAGTGCCGGCTCCTCGGCCGCTGCCGCCGCCCGCAACGCCGCTGCCGCCGCCAGCGCCTCCGCGCAGGCCGCGGCCTCGGCCGGAATCGCCCAGGCGCAGGCCGCGGAGGCCAAGCGCCAGGCCGACATCGCGACCACCGCCGCCAACCGCGCCACCAACGCCGCCTCCACCGCCCAGGCCCTGGCGAACACGGCGGCCACCGCCGCGCGCACCGCACGCGACGCCGCCAACTCCGCCGCCGACCACGCGGAGAAGGCGGCCGACGCCGCCGACGAGGCCGTGAAGTACGCGGGCCAGGCCATCGACTACGCGAACAGGTCGACCGCCCACGCCGCCGAGTCGGTGAAGGCGGCCAACACCGCCACCAAGGCCGTGGAGAACGCCCTCACGGTGGAACAGGCTGCACGGGACGCGGAACTGGCGCGCCTGCAGCAGGAGAAGCTGCAGGGCCTGGACGAGGCCCGGCTGCTGGCCCAGATCGAGACGGAGGACAAGGCCGAGTACGAGAACAAGCGCGCCCAGGAAGCGCAGACCCAGCAGGCCGTCAAGGATCTGATCACCGCGGCCGAGCAAGCTCTGTGGGAGGCCGGCGACCTGCCGCTGGCCGCCACGCTGGGCCGCAGGGCCGCCACCGGTCTGCTCGCCGCCAAGGGCGCGTGGACGCGGGAAGCCGCCCAGTTCGCACTGGCCGGCAGCGACGACGACCTGCTCTCCTGGGTCGACCTCGACCGGGCCATCGCCCAGCACCAGGACGACCGTGAGACCGTTCTCTACATCGCCCAGATATCCAGCCCCACCATCGCGGAGGCCGCACAGGCCGCTCTGGAGAGCTCCAGTGCAACGGCGGTCGGCGACTTCATCACCTCAGGCGTGATCCGGGCCTCGCAGGACGACAACAAGGTACAGATAGCCCGCATCCTCGGCCAGAAGCCCGGCAGGGCCGTCACCAAGGCGGCCAACGACGCTCTCGACGCGAACACCCCCGAGGCGTTGCAGGACTTCTTCGACCGTACCTACCCCGCCGCCGTACGGGAGGACGACGCCGTCACCACCGCGGAGCTGGTGACCACCGGAGGCGAGTACACCAAGGCGTACGCGGAGGTGGCCCTGGAGGGCCCGACGTGGATGCGCAGGAACTTCGTCCAAGTCGTGCAGCACGCGTCCGCCCAGCTCGACCACGACTCCGCCACCCACATTGCGGCGATCCGTGGAGCGATCGCGGCAGCGGCCAAGATCGCCCAGAAGGCGCAGGAGAGCGCCGCACTGGCCTCGAAGGCGGGGGCCGAGGCACGCCAGGCCGCGGTGGAGGCGCAGCAGTGGGCGGACAAGGCACTGGCCTCGGCGCAGAAGGCCGACGACTACTCCGCGCAAGCGAAGCAGAACGCCGATGCCGCGGACGCGTCCGCCACAGCCGCACAGGCGTCAGCGAACCAGGCCAAGACGGCGGCGGCGACCGCACGCGGCGCCGCACGCTCGGCGAACTACTCGGCGAACAAGGCCATCGACTCTGCCCGCTCGGCCCTCAACTCCTCCTACAGTGCCCAGGCTTCCGCCGCCAGCGCCCGTGCATCCGCCCTGGAGGCCGGCCAGGACGCGCAGACAGCGGCGGCGGCGGCCAGCCAGGCCCGCGCCATCGCCACCCAGAAGCGTCGGGCCGAGATAGCGGAAGCCGCCCGCGCGGCAGCCGAGAAGGCGAAGCAGGACCGGAGCAACGGGACCAACCCGGCCGACAGCGAAACCCACGACGACGTCAACCAGAACGGCAGCAACGCCGGGCAGGAAGACTGGTGGTCGGATGCCGGCTGGTGGGCCGACGCCTTCAACTACGTCAGCATCGGATCGGGATTCCTCGCCGCCGGCCTCGGTCTCGCCAGCCTCGTCTTCCCCCCACTGGCCCCGGTCGCCGCGTTCTTCGGCGCCGTGTCGTTGGGCTCCGGCGCGCTGAGCGCCCTGTTCACCGGCATCGAACACGGCTTCACCAGCGGCGCGTTCATCGACTCCGCCATCGGCCCCGCCCTCAGCCTGGTCACACTCGGCCAGTCCCGGTGGGTGACCCCGGTCGCCAGGAAGGTTGCCCCCGTGGTCAACAAGGTCGCAGAGGAAGGCAAGGAACTCGTGTCCTCGATCACCAGCGGCCTGTCATCCATCTTCTGACCACCGCCCCGGGCCGACCTGGTGACTGCGGCCCCGGCCCGGTGCGCCGGGGCCGCATGGAACCGCGGCAACAGGGCCTCCTGCCAGCCGGCACAGTTCCCGAATCCCTGGAAGCTGCGAGGTCCGGAGTCCACCTCGCCGCCGCCCTCCTCCAGTGGTTCGTCTCCGGAGCGGTCGTCCGTATCCGACGATCCGCGCGATGATGAGGCGGAGTTGGGTGGCGTAGGCCAGGAGTCGGGGCACAGGTCCAGCCTGCCAGGTCTCTCACGCGTTGATTCGCTCTCTCGATCGCGCTCGAGCGCGCCGCTGCGGTGAGGCAGTACGGCGGGTGCGGGGCCGCGTACGCTCCCGCACCCGACCGGGGCCGGTTTGCGCAAGTGGGTTGCTTGGTGACGAGGTTGCGGGCATGTGGTGCTGACGGGGCGGTGTGGTCACTGGCGAAGGCGGGCAGGGTGCCCTATGTTGCCACGATGCCCGGCGTGGCCGTCATCGCTCCGGTGACGCCCAGGGCCGCCGCTCAGGTGCCGCACGTCCGCTTGCCGCCGCGGGCCGTGCCGCGCCCGGCGCTCACGGGCTTCCGCCTTCCGTCGGCTGTTCGTGTTGCGGGTGGACCTCGGCGAGGTTGTCCCGCAGCCTCGCGTGGCGGAACTGGTAGACCGCGCCGGCCTGGCGCAGTACGCCTCGAACGCGGGCGTCGTCCAGGAAGGCGTTCACCCTCCAGGGGAGGCGTCGCGACAGGGGCAGCCAGAGGCGGACCAGGACCACCCAGCGGCCCCACGCGGTCAGTGTGCCAACCCCGGCCGCGGCCGCGAGTCCGGCCCCGATCCCGGCCGAAAGGCCGAGGGTGAAGCCGTTGAAATGCGTGACGACGGTTCCGTATCCGAGCCCGAGGACAAGCCCCACCGCGGCCGATTGGACGAGCACGATGGTGCGGTTCGTGCGCAACAGGTCCGTCGCGCTGACTGATTCCTGCGGCTTGGCGTCCGTCTCGAGCCAGACCGCCAGCGCGAGGACGATCCCGGCCGCCAGTCCGAGCAGGGGCCCGACCACGAGCCACTCCCCGAAGACCAGGGCGGCCAAGGGCCAGGGGTAGGACAGGAGCATTGAGTAAACCGCCGATCCGCCACCGAAGATGACCCCGAAGACCAGTCCGCCGGCCAGCCCGCCGCCGACTCTGGGGAGGAGCCTCTCCCGTACTCTCCTCGACCTCGCCCCCCTTGACTCGCCGCGTACCGCGATCTGCATGCGGGACGGCCTGAACGCGCCGCTGGCCTCGATTTTCGACGCGAATCCGTGCATGAGCCCGAAGGTCAGGCCGATTCCTGGCACGTTCAGGACCGTGCTGAGGAGCGCCACCGCCGGGTCGCCCACGAGGAGTTGGACGAGTGCGACCGCCGTCCCCAACACGAGCCCGCACAGGGCCCCGGAGACGACCATGCGCGCGGGCAGGCTCATGGTCGTGCCCAGCTGCCACCACTCGATGTCCTGTGCGCCGATGACGTGTGCGTCAGGCTTCTGCGCGTCCGTCTTCTGCTTCCTCAGGTGCGTGGCGAGGTAGCCGAGCCAGTGGCCTGCGCGCTCGGCGCTCCAGCGTCGGCGTTTCGGGACGAACAGGTGGAGGACGGGGTCGTACGTCCGCCTCCAGGATGATGCCCCCTTCATTGAGGTGAGCGAGCTGGCCGAAGCGCATGAACGCGGTCAGGCCGAGGCAGTCACCGTGCAGTGGCGACTTCTCTTGGAGAATTTGCGCCAGGAAGCGCATCAGCTCAACCTCGCCCGCCAAACGCTGGCGCTTGCCGAGATAGCGTCGGCCGAACCGGGGCTGAGACAGTTGTATCCGTTCACCAGCCACTGGTCACTTCACTTCACGACCTGCACCGGGTTCCCGTACTCATGGGACGTGCCGTTCGTCGATCCACTGAGCGACGGACGCTATCGCGTCTGCGGTCCCTCCCGGGGGACAGTGATTGGCGAGGTAGACACGGCTGGGCACGCGATCGCCTTGGTGAAGGACGGTCTGCCGGCCGACTGCGGTCCGGCTGTCGCCGGCACAGCCGATGAACTACGCAATCAGCAGCTGGGCTGATCGGATCACCCGTCCGGGAACCACCCGCCCTTTGTCTGAATCCATTCGTGGATGCTCTCGATGGCGCCGAGGAGATCCTGGAAGCTGTGGAGATCGCAATGAGCCTCTTCCAACCTGACGGATGGTTCAACAGGGACGAGGATGCGAAGCCCCTTGGCCTTCTCGGTCGGTAACCCGTCCCGCACGAACGCCGGTCTTCCAAAGGCGGAGGCCGCCCCGGCGTCGGCAATGCCAGGTTCTTCTCCTGAGCGGCAGTTGGCCCGCGTCGGGCTGGAGCGGAGCCGGAGCCCGGGCCTGCGTGCGACCATGACTCCCGAGCGTTTTGCGACCGGAACAGGGGAGGGAACGTGGGCAGCACCACGTCCGCCAGATGGTCCGGCTGACGCAGCCGAATCGTCGAGATACCGGGTGCGGGGGACGGAAAGCCGGTCCTCTTGGAGTTCCGCGCCGGCTTCACCACGAGCTTCAGCCTGTCGACCGTGCGCAAGGGCCCCTGTCATCAGCGGGCCCATGACACGCTCGTCACCATCGGCCGGACCGGGCCGTCGTACATCGTCCTGCCGGCCGACTGCGACGCCCTCGCCATCCGGCGAGTCATGGTGGGCAGCGATGCCGCCAGTGGCCTGGGCCGCTGGAAGGTGCGCATCGTGGACAGCGACGCGTTGCCTCAGCTCCCGACCAAAACAGCCCAGGGAAAGGGAACCCAGACCTTCGGCTACTTCAGCCCCAAGCCGTACTTCGAATACGCGCCGGTTGTGCATTACGACTTCATCGACTCCCCCGGCACCATCATCTACACGCCGGCCAACGGCGGGAAGCAGCTGATCCGCTTCACCTCCGCTGTCAGCCAGAAGGGCACCCTGCGCCTTCCGCGGCACGGATACGTCACCGTGTCCGAACACGGCAAGTGGCGAATCTCGGTGACCTGACCTCACCGGTTTGAGCGCTCTTCATTCTGATCAGATGGCGAGTTCGAGGGTGACGACGGCTCGTACGACCGTGGTGATCCGGGTGGTGCTGCAACGGAACTTCCGCAGGACCCGCCAGTTCTTCGGGGCACTATGGCGCGTTCGCCGAGGCTGCGGATCTTGGCATGATCCCGGTTGTGACACCGACGCCGGCCGCGCAGGTTCCTGACCCGAAACGGAACGCGGATGGCGGCGCTCGCACCCTGATACGCCGCGCAGGTGCGCGAGGACGAGCAGGGCCTGTCTGCCACAGCTGAGGAGGCGCCAGCGGTAGCCGATCCGGCGCCGATGAAGCGCGAGCAGACCGGCCAGACGCTGCAGGGTGCGGCTGGACAGATCGATGGCAGACGGGTGACAAGCACGAGAGCTCATGGCGGACTGGTGATCTTGGTCGCGAACCCGTCTACCAGGAGTTTTCCTCATGCCCGCCACCGGGGCGCCGACCCAACCACCCGTCAGGCCGGAAGAGGCTCAATGCTCTTGTCGGACCTGGCCAGTTGCGACGTCCCCGTACTCAAGTTGGGCCTCACCGCTGCTCCAGACGATGAGCACGGCGATGTGGTCATCCCTTTCGAGCGTCATCCAGGTTCTGGTCTTGGTTCGGCCATCCGCGGGCGACTGCTGGAGGTCACCTGTGATCCCGCAAAGCCGCAAGCGTTCCTCGTGCTCGGCGAACCACGCCTGGAGTCCCTGCGGCAGCTCGACGGAAACCCGCCGTGCTTCTCCGATTTGTCTCATGGCTGAGCGATGAATCCCGCGGATCGGTCGAGCCGAAAAGGAGAACCAACCCGAGTTGGATCCCAGCCCTGCTCCCGGGCTTCTCGAATGCCGGCAACAACGTGAGCCGGAAGAACGGGCTGTACCTCGACGCCCACCCAGTTACTGGGATGGGCCTGGCCGCTGATGATGATCAAGGTCGTCCCCGGCTGGCTGCCGTTGGCCGCCTCGACCGCGTAGGTCATCGGTGTCCAGCAGAGTCCCTGCGCGTAGGAGGGCTTCCTCCGGATCCGCCAGCGGTACTCGGTCCCGTCAATAGCTATGCGCCGCGACCCCTTCTTGTTCAGTGCCATCATTCCCTCTCTTCGGTCGGACTGTAGCGCCCTGCAAACCGGCCTGTCCCGCAGGTATTCCTGGGTGCGGCGGCCTCGCTGTCTCAGCCCAGGTCCGGGTGCCCCATATCTCAGGGCCGTGGCATTTCTTCAGGACCGGTATCAGCAGCCGTCTGCTCCACCCACTCGCGCACGGTCACGGCATGCTCTATTCGGCTGACGATGTCGTTCTTGGACGCCGTGTCCAAGGTCTCCGGGATCCTGTCGAAGGTGTCGGGAAGGATGTCGAGCAGGCCCCAGATCTGTTCGCCGGTCCTGACGGTCAGCAGCTGGCACCTCCACTGCAGCGGCACCTCGGGACGGTGCCTCAGCCGCTGCACGAGCGTGGGGAGCAGGTAGTGCGTCGCCTCGGCGGCGAGGTGATCTTGGAGCCACTCGACCGGGAGCCGCTGGCTGAAGCCGTGCATGGCGGCCTCCTGGGTCAGATCCAGGAGCTGAGCGGTGTCGACGGCTCGGACGGTGCGGGGAAGGGTCGGGGTCATGTCGAGATGATGCCAAGAAGCCTCCGCAGGCCGAGAGGTCAGCGGGTCCGAGATGCGATATGCCGACGGGCAGGCCCCCAGACCTCCTCGAACGCCTCGGAGGTCAGTTGCTCGGGGGTGTGGCCTTCCCATTCTGAGACAGGCAGCTCGGCTGTGATCCCGAACCTGCTGTCGTATTCGTCGAGGCGACCTGCTTCGTGGGCCTGCCGCCATTCGTCGAGGGAGGCGGCTGCGATCGGTGTCAGCTCTGGCCCTTGGAGTTCGACCTGCCGGGTCACCCAGCCTTCGGCGTCGGCCTCGAAGTAGAACCAGACGTCTTCCTCGCCCCAGTGGCAGCGCATCCATGTGGTCACTGGCCCATGATGAGGGCTTCGGGTTTCAGAAGGTCATGGACGCTGGCCGCGTCATGTTCTCCGAAAGGGCATCCTGGGTGGCTGTGGCGACCTTCTGACCGAAGGCCGTCCATTTCATGGGGTGTTCGCGCTGAGCAGCGCTCCGTCTCGTGCAGAGCTTGCCGGCTCTGACTGGCGAGGGCTGCGATCTCGGGCTCATCCCGGTCATTGATTGCCGGAGCCAGGTTCTTGCTCCCGAGGACGCACCGCGGTTGAAACCCACTGCACCGAAGGGATGGCAGCGGGACAGCATGACGCCCACTGCCGCCCTCAACGCGCTCATCCGGCCGACTCGGGCGCCACTGAGGAAGGACACGCCGCCACACCAGATCACCTCGCCCACCCTTTCGCCACACGTCCCCGGTGAGACTCTGAAGCACACACCCGCACAAACCCACTGGCGGTACTGCCTGGACCTGGGGTCCGAGCAGCTTCTGGCACCGTACCAAGGGCACTGCCTGTCCAGTTGGACGGGCGACTTCCCCTCCATGCGACCCAGTACGAGCTTCACGTTGGTCACGCAGCAGGTGGTCGGGGTCACGATCTGACGGTGGGCGTGCCGCATTTGGCTCGGAGGGCCGCCTGTCCTTAGCGGTACGCCCGCCCTTGCTCATGTCCCTCCACGCTCAACGGCGCCCGGGTTCACAGCGGTGTCACGGGGCCCTGCCGACTCCCCCTGTGAGCAGCCCGGATACAACCTTCGCGGCCCGTCGCGAGTCAGAGACGCCGCGATGAAGTGAGGGCCTTCGCGTAACCGGGCCACAGGAACGGCATACGATGCGCGCGACCCTCATAAAGATCAGATAAGAGGATATACACGTTATGACAATCCGTGCCCCGTACCGTTCCCTTCGCGGCATATCCGGCGTTGCCATCCTGCTCGCGATCGGCGCGGTGGGATGCTCGGGCGTCTCCGACGCCGTCGACAGCGCCAAGGACGGCGCGAAGAAGGTGGCTCGCCAGCGCTCGGTGTTCTCGCTGGACACCGGCGACTGCTACAACCCGACCGGCAAGGCCGAGGGAACGGCGTACACCGTCGAGATCGTGCCCTGCGACGAGGCACACGAGGGCCAGGTCGTCGCCGAGTTCGCGATCGACAAGGGCAAGGAGTACCCCGGCGAGGACGGGATCTCGACGATCGCGGACAACCGCTGCCCGGCCGAGGCGCAGAAGTACGCCCCGGACACCTGGGCGCTCCCAAAGGGCGTCGCCCTCTTCTACTACACCCCGACCAAGGAGAGCTGGGCGACGGGCGACCGCGCGGTGAGCTGCACCTACACCGCGGAGAAGGGCACGTTCAGCGGCTCGCTGGACACCGCGAAGTCCCTCAAGCCCGAGCAGAACACGTATCTCAAGGGTTCGAACGCGGTCTACGAGGCCCTGTGGGCGACCCAGCCCGAGAAGGACACCGTTGAGGACGACCTGGCCGGCTACAAGGCGCAGGCCAAGACCGTCGCGGCTGCCCTTGAGGCACATGTCAAGGGCCTGGACGGCATCGAGGGCACCGAGGTCGGCAAGCTTCGCGCGACGCTGACGAAGGCGGCGGGGAACTGGAAGAAGGCCGCGAACGCCGCCGACGCCGACGCGTTCTACACCGCCTACGACCCGGCGTTCACCGGCATCGACCCGAACAAGTCGGTCGCCGCCCGCAAGGAACTGGGCCTGGCCACCACCGTCCCGGCCGACGACGCCCAGGTCTGGGCGGGCTGACGCCCCGTCAGATTTGCGGGGCCATGTCCGTCAAGGACCCGGCCCCGCTTCCTGAACTTGACCTTTATCGTCCAGCCGCGGCCGCGATGGCGGGGTCCACCTGCCGCTTGGTATGGACTGCCTGGTGGGCTTCGAGGGCACGCAGGCAGCCGGGGGACACGGTTTCCCGGTACGTACGGGCGCCTGGGCACCGGGCGCCGCCGGCCGCACCGGAGTGCCGCTGTCGGCGGCGGCCGGGGTGGCCGGTCCCGGGGGCGGAACGCGGAGGGTACGGACCGCGCTGGAGCCGAGGGCGGCGTTGATCCTGCGGATCAGGTCGGTCTGGTGGAGGCGGATCTGGGTGGCGTACGCCGCCGGGGAGACCGGACGCAGTTCGAAGGAGCCGGACTCGGGGTCGAAGAGGGCAGGCTCTACCCAGCCGACCAGCTCGGGCGGGATCGAGTCCCACCGGTCGGTCAGGCTCCTGGCGGCCGCGGGCAGATCCCAGGCCCGTTCCCGTCGCCGGCTGCTCCAGCGCAGCCCCGAAGGCGACCGGAGCCCGGCCGCCCCCGCGCCGCGGGGCCCGTCGCCGCTGTGTCTTCTTCGGGCCGGCCAGCTGCTGCTTCGACGCTCCTCGTGCGGCCCGCAGCGTGACGCGTGCCAGGCGGACGCCTCTGGGCTCGGGTGACCGGCCCACCGGGCCCCAGGAGGATGTTGCGGTTCCCGGCCAGACCCCAGAACTTCGAGACCAGACCGACGCCGTACAGGTCGATCGCGTCGTCGATGTCGTCCTCGCAGGCATCCACGATCAGCTGCGGATTGCAGATCCCGGCCCGGCGCGCCTGGAGGCAGTCCTCGTCCGTGCGTACCGTCGGGCCTCGATCTGTGCCGTGAGGGTGGCGGCTTCCCGGCGGGCCGCGCAATACGCCGCCCACTCCGCGTTCACCTGCGGAGCGGCGGCGCGCGCGAGGGCCGCGTCCTGCTCGGCCCGCAGGGCGGACGGCATGAACTGCTTGATGAGTTCGGTCAGCAGCGGCAGCACGGGATCGCCGGTGGCGGCCCCGGCCCCGTCGGGTGTACAGCCAGCTGAGACTCTGTCACCCGCCCCGGCAACCGCCGCTCGCGCGACAGGGCAGTTGGACGCACTACGGAAGCTGGGCATGGACTGGGCGTGAGCGGCCTGCTGGTCGCCGGTGCACGGCTCCTTGTTTGAGGGTGAGGGCCTGCGCTCGCCCAGTCAATTGCCGAGTGCGCATTTTCGGCTGCGGGTCCTGGAGCAATCGCGGACCGGCAGATTGTTTTTGGGCCTCGCGAAAAGATCTTTGAGCTGGTGTGTCACGTTCGCCAACTTCCCTTGCACACGAGTCTCGTACAACAAGCGGTCTGCTCCACAACCTCTCGCGCGCGACTGCACAGTCGTTGGAGGTCGGGGGCCGACAATGACGAGGAGGCTTATGTCATGAGCATGCAAGCAAAGATCGTCGAGACCGTTGACGCGGTGCTGGGCGGGGAACGCAGGGCGCGGATCGAGCGTGACGCCGCGCGGATCGACGCGCTGGCCTGCAGCGGGTTCGAGGGGCTTTCGTGCGAGATGTTCGAATTCGAGCTGTGCCGGAAGGCCGAGCCGATCCTGCTCGGCATGCTCCGCAAGGGGCACGCTTCCCCGGCCCGCTCAGAAGCAGAGCAAGAAGCCGGGGCGGGAAGTTCTTCGTCCACGAGGACGACATGCGCCTGCTGCGCAGCTGTAGCAGCGAGCGAAACATCATGGTCGACGTGCTCACCGAGGCGATGCGTAGTCCGCCGTCCAGCCGCGGCCTGCAGAGCGGTCGGGGCTGGACGGCGGACTGCAAGGGACCGCGCGGCGCCTGGGGCCCGATGACGCACTTTATCGGCCAGTGCGTGTGGGTGTTCCGACGGGCGTACGTGAGGTGGGCCAGGCAGCGGGTCGGTGGCCGGGGCTGCGATCGGCCCGCGCTGACGCCGCACCGGGGCGGACCCGCCGTCGGAGCGGTCGCAGGGCATGCTGTAGCGAAGCCCTGCCCGTACCGATCCGCTCCGGAGGCATTGCCCCATGACCGCCCGCCTGTACGTCCGTTCCGGCCTCGATCCCGACGCGCCGGACACGGTGTTCGCCGTCCTCGTCGTCGATCCCGACGGCACGCCCGCAGAGCGTGCCGTCGCCGGACTCGGCGCGTACTGCTACGAAGGCGACGGGGCGTTCTATCTCGTCCGCACCGACGGCTGGGCCGAACGGTCGCTCGACGCCGGGCTGCTGACCGTCTCCATCGCCGTCTACCCCGTCCCGTTGCGGCAGGTGAGCGTGGACCCCGCCGGCTTCCCCGACCGGTCGGCCGTCGATCCGCAGGCCGTGATGGTCCTGTCCGCCCGGACCGCGGCCGACCCCGCGCTGTCCGCGCGCCTGGCCGAACCGACCGCCGTCTTCACCGCCGGCCCCGACGTCTCGGTCGACGACCTGCTCAGGTCCGAGGAGGAGTGGCCCATGGTGCTCGCGCCTCCGCCCGCGCGTACTGACCCGGCCCCCTAAGACGAGCCGTCAGATCCCGGCCGCACGCGGGGCCGGCGCGGCAACCGCCTCGCCTGTGTGGACCAGGAAGGCCGGCGTGCGCCGCCTTCCACAATCACGTCTTGCCCGGCAGCGGCGGGACGCCCGGCACGTGCCTGCGCGGGCTGGTCAAGCAGATGCCGGTGTGGCCCGGCGTCGACGAGGACGTGCGCAAAGAGACGTGGCCGCGGCGCGAGTCGGCGGCAGCCGAGAGGGCGGCCAGGACTCGATCGGACGTCGGCGCTGCCGGACGGAATGGTCTGCGCCGACGATGTGAGGTGGATGCGGGAAACTCCGCGCGCCTTCAGCCGACAGCATGACTTCGACAGCACGAGAACCCCGGGACGGCGTAGCAGCGAAGGGCAAACCGACCAGAGTCAACGACAGCTCGGAGCCAAAGGCAGCTCGGCGATCTCGTTGGTGGTGACGGACAAGGCTGACAGGGTGCAACGGGCAGCCAAGCGACAGCGTCGAGCACGGGCTCGCCGTCAGCGTCCAAGGACGGCATGCCCCCAGCCGCTGCCCCCAGAACACCACCAGGCCATCTGCCCACGGCCCTTGCCGCAGAGCCGGATCGCCCCCGTCCGGTAGAAGGCCACTCCTCGGGCCTCATCCCATCGCTCTCTCCGCGGAATCCCATCATCAGCGAGATGCGGTGCATGGTGCGTTGGTGCGGTCCGACGGGACCGTCGGACGGTCAGGACGCCACGCCGTCCCCGTACAGCGTTCCGCCGGGATCACGCCTCGGACAGATCGGCAGAGCCGCTGAACGCCATCCACGGTGTTCAGCGAACACACGTCGTGTTCAAGGGATCAACGGATCAGGGGCGGGGCCCATGACGCGCGAAAGACGTCAGCGTGGATGGCGAAGGACCATGTCAGGGGCGGCCTCGGTCGTGACGGTCCTGGCGGTCGGGGCGAGGCTGGTGCCGTCGGCGGAGGCAGGGGCCGCGGTCGCGTACAGCGCGGGAATGCCGTCGGCCACCCTCAAGGGAGACTCGGGGCCGCTGACGAAGTCGGCGGCCCCGATCAGCGCCGACGATTCCGGCTTTCTGTCCTTCGGAACCGGGAATGGCACACCGGCGCAATTCACATGGGAGCGGCGCGACGGTACGTACGTGAACGGCCTGCCCAAGCCCCTCCATCTCGACGACATGTAGGGCGTCAACGGATGCCTCGGCCTGGAGCGGGTCGGCACCACCCGCACCTACCGGATCCGGAACTACGACACCGGCACAGCCGTACCGTTCGACCTGCCGGCCGGCGACACCGCCACAACGGTGTTCACCGAGAACCGCCTGACGACGCTGCGGAAAACAGCCGGCACATGGACACTGCACCTGCTGGAGACCCCACAGCCGGCGGCCGGCAGGTCGACCGGCTGGTGTCCGGCGTCCCGGGCACCCTGCCGGGAACCGTGACCAGCGCGCTGGTGGCCCACCGGGGAGCCGCCGTCAACTTCGGGGGCACGTACGGCATCCAGGCACTGCTGGACTTCCCGACCATGGCGCCTCCACGACGCAACTGGAGTCGCTCAGCGCCACCACGGTTCTGTACTCCTCCGCCGACGATCACAGCTACCTCGTCGACCGCGACCACCCGGACGCGCCCCGAACCCCAATTTGACGTTGCTGGGCGACTGGGCGGTCTATCCCGGTGGCGACGGCGAGATCCTGGCCCAGCCTGCCGCCGGCGGCGCGGCCCGCACCCTGCTGCCGAAATCCGACAAGCTCATCACAGGTGCGGACGGCGCCGTCTGCGTCGCGGGCGGCTCGGACCCCGACGACTGGGCGGTCCGGCGCATTACGCTCGGCACCGACGCGACCCCGGCCGTCGCCGTACACGTACCCCTGCCCCGGCAGACGGTGTACGACGTCGGCGGTGTCGCGGTCGACCAGGGACACCTGCTCGTCGGCACACTGCACGTACCGCTCGGTGTCTCCCGCGCCACCACCTACCTTTCCGGCTTCGCCCTGTCGCTGACCGCAAGGGGCACACTGAACGCCACGCCCCCGCAGAACGTCGGCGACCTCGGGTGGCACCCGGCGGACGGAAACGCCTTGGAGGATTTGCAGTGCACCGGGGAGTACCTGCGGCTGGTCAGCACCGGAGAAGGCGACGTCGTCCGGTTTCCCAAGAACCACTGGGTACCCACACTGTCCCGTCGAGGAAGGAAATCGGCCCCGCGGTGTCCGTGGGCGCCCCTTGCATACCCAAGGAGATCCAGGTGGTGGATCGCTGGATCTACTGGTCCTGCGGCCCCACCGGGAAACCCGGCGCCAAGGCCGGCGTCCACGACCGCACCACACAACACATGATCACAGTGCCCTCCGGCTACGCGGAACTCGCCGACGACTACCTCGTCAGCCAGAACGAGACAGCCGCCAAACTGGAGATCACCTACTTCCCCGGCGCGGTCCCGCCGACCGCGGGGGCACCAGCGAACTGGCCCCGCTGAAAGACCGGGTGGGCGCCAGCACCGACCGGCGCGGACGGTTCTGGGCCGTGGACCGGTCCGGCGGCCCCGTCGCCTACCTCACCAACACGGAAGACGTCACCGTCACATGGCCGCAGGTGGTCGCCGCCTTTCCCCTTCCCGGCTCTCCACCGGCAGCCCTCGCCGGCGTGGATCTGCGTACGGACGGTAGTCAGTACACAGGCGTGTGGCACCTGTCGAAGCCGACGGCGAGCTGAAGCTGACGATTGCCGCCGAACAAGGAAGATCTTTTGGGAACTCGCTTCCAGGAACAGCACGTTGAACGGATGCCCATGACCCCGCAGCCACCTCACGCGTGCCGCGGGGTCAGCCACGCCGACAAGAGAGGATTCAACATATGGACGACATCTTCGGGGAAATCATCGAGGAGATCGCGGAAGAGACGGCCGAAGAGATCGGCGGCGAGGCCGCCGAAGAGGTCGTCGAAGGACTCTTCGACTGACCAGGCGTCCATGGGATGCGGCAACGGTCCGACCCGCACCGCATCCCATGGACGAAGCGGAAGCTGGTGGCAACGAAGACTGCCGCCTCCCGAACCGCGGAAGCCGCGGCAGGCGCTTCCAACACGGCCTGACAGCCCTCACGCAGTGGATGGAACGAGAAGGCGCCCACCGGCCGGGCCCCGGCCTGGCCGGCCGAGCAGCTGTGGTGTGCGGGCCGGACCCCGACGGCATCCGTACATCACGCTCAGATGCCGCAGGCGCGCCACAGCGGAAGTGGTCCAGGGATGCGCCGTGATGCAGGAGGCCGCCGCGTTCGCGGAGAAGCTGCCGGAGCCGGAGCAGGGCGGACATGCGCTCCCAGTCGGACGGCAGGGCGCCGCCGTCCCACAGGCACGGGGCAGGCATGGGGCCGCCGAGGTGGCGCAGCACTCCGAGGCCGGCAAGTTGCCAGACAGCGGCGAGGAAGGCACAGGACCAGGTGCGACGTCCGTCCCGGTTGTCGCTGAACAGTTCAACGTCCAGGAAGAATTGAGTGGCCGCGGCGCTGCGGTCTCCTCGGGCAGCTGCCAGCCGACGGGATCGGCCATGGCGCTGTGCCGGTCCGGGCTGCGCAGGCCGTTGGCGAGCCAGCCCGTGCGGTGGACGGGCTGGCGGCGGCCGTCACTGCTGGGTGGCAGTGACTCGACGAGGCGGTACAGGACCGCCCTCGCAGGCCGGGCGGCGAGTGGCCGCGCAGGCCGACTCCCGGACAAGGTAGTCGATGGTCAGGCTCGCGCGCCGGGTCTCGTCGAGGACAAGGGGGACGAGTTCGGCCGGGGTGGACAAGCGGGTGAGGTAGTCGTCGACGAGGAAGCAGGTGCTGATACGCGGCGGCCCGCCGGGCGGCGCAGACGTTCGCCGCGTCAGCCCAGGCGCGTACCTCGGCGAAGTGCTCGCGGAGTCGTTCGGGGCCCGCCTCGAAGTCTTCCACGTAGAGACGGCCCAGTTCGAGGGAGAGGTGGGCGAGCGGCACAGACCCGGTGCAGAGCACGGTAGGGGCCTCCTGGAACACGGACTCCATCATCACAGCGCTCTCCGCGACGCCGCCGCGGAATACTCAGTTGGACGCAACAGAGGTGCAGAAAGAAGCTCCCGGATTGACTCTGGGACAGGGAGCGCCGTGAGAATTCAGGTTAACTGCTGGACTTCACAGAAAGCGACCGCCATTAGACCATGACCGATGGCACTGGCCAACGATCACGGAGCATCACCCATTTTTTTGCGACGCCCACCTCGATGGCAATCGGGAATTGGAATATCACGGTGCTGCGCGACGCCGAGAATCGGTCGTGGTCTCAGCATCTTCGAGTTCAGCGGCCCAGCGTGCGGCCTTTCAGAGAAGGCGTGCTCACATATGACGGACAGCATGCTGGCATGCCACAGTCTGTTCCACGTCGAGCTCACTCGGCGGCCAGGGCCTCTATGACCGTTGGAACCAGCAACACGAAGGGAAGCGCATCAACATGACGAGACCGGTACTCAAGAAGGTCCTCATCACAGGAGCGGGTACTGGCTTCGGGTATGAAGCCGCCATGCGCTTGGCGGAAAAGGGTTTCGCCGTGATCGCCGCGGTGGAGATCTACGCCCAGGTCCAGATGCTGAAGCGGCAGGCGGCCGAGCGAGGGGTGAGCCTGCAGGTCGAGAAGCTCGATGTCACCAACGAGGGTGATCGTCGCAAAGCTCTCAACTGGGGTGTGGAGATCCTCGTGAACAACGCAGGAGTCGGCGAAGGTGGTTCAGTAATTGACATTCCCGCACCGAACATCCGGCACCAGTTCGAGGTCAACGTCACCGGACCGCTGCTCCTCACTCAGGGGATCACCAAGCAGATGATCAAGCGCGGCGCCGGAAGAATCGTTTGGGTCTCATCCCGAGAGGGCCTGAACGTCAACCCATTCACCGGCATCTACTCCGCTTCCAAGCACGCGGTCGAAGCGATCGCTGAAACCATGGCCTACGAGTTGCAGGAGCACAACATCGAAGTCGCCACGGTCAACCCGGGGCCATTCCTGACCGGCTTCAACGACCGGATGTTCCAGACCTGGGAGAGCTGGGAGGACGACCCGTCTCAGCGGCTTTTTGACTACTCCAAGCTCGCCTTCCCCCGAACGCAGTTCGATCCTGAAGCGGTCTATGCGACGTTGACGTCCGTCGCTGCCGGAGAGGTCGACAGTTTCCGCAATCTGGAGCCCATGTCGATGCTCGAAGAGACCAAGCGCCTCCAGCAGGTTCCCTGGGAGCGCAAGGTCACGGATGGCCTGGGGACCCGGCATCAAGCCATCCAGCACTCATACGAGATGCAACCTGAGACTCCCGTCGCCGGCTGACCGCTCCCCATCGGACCGGAAACAGCACCCTCCAGGGCAGCGAGGACCCCACGTCTCGGCGCTGCCAACGAGAGGGACGAGAACAGTCCGGTCGGCGTTCGGGACCCACCGGCTGTCGCGGGCCGTTGAACACTTCCCGGGGCAGGGGTACGGCGGCAGTGCTGAGTGTCTCGAAGACCTGAAGTCCTCCAAGGTAGATCTCGTCGCCTTCCGGGGCGTTTTCCTTGCTCGCCTTGAGGAAACGCGGCCGTCATCGCCTTCGTTCCCCGGTCGGCATCCTCGCCGTCGGCGGGGCCGAATTCGTCGCGGTGCGCGCCGAACCACCCGGCGGCCCACCGGGCCGCGTGGTCCTCGCGGCGGACAACCGCGATCGCGCTGATGTACGGCGCCCGTTGCGTCCGGCGATCGCGTGGAACTCCCCGAGCGCACCGTCGGGCTCGATGGAGGCTTGCAGGGTGAGGTCGCCGTACATCGCGGAGAGAACCATGCGCGGTGAGGCGAAGGGCATCGGCCGCGCGCCTGGGTTGTCCAGCACGACTATCAGCGGCCGGCCCCGGCCCTGCAGACCCCTGAGCTGGCCCGCCGCCTTCCTGATCTGTTTGCGGATCGGGGCCAAGGCTTTCTGCAGCGACCGCGTCGTCACCTGGCGCTCCACTGCGTTCCCGAACATCCCGTGCGTCTCGAACGCCCTCACCGCCTTCCCGCTGGTGCCTTCGGGCATCGGCGGTGCGAGTTGTCGGGGCCAGCTTGTCGATCTCTCATAGAGGCGGTCTTCGCCGGGCGGAGTTCGCGAGTCGTTCGGCGAATGCTTCGACGAGGCCGCGGAGTTCATCCGGGCGTTCGATGGCGAAGGGCCGGTCCAGGGAGGCGAGTACGGCAGGCAGCCGGTCGAGCCGGTGCGCACGCACTTCTACCCTACACCAGCACTCCGTCACCGGGACTGCGCTGTCCGGGGCAGGCAGTTCCGTCACAAGCGCGATGCCGGCGGGCAGCCGGGCATGGATCGCTCGGCCGTCCCCTGGATTCGCAGGGTCACCTCATGCTGGTACGGAGCCGTGGCGAGCCCTGTCAGGACTCCTTCGCCGAATCGATTCCGACAGCTGGTTCTCACACCAGTGATGCGGTCCAGTCTGAAGATCCGGTCCTCACCTGCCGAAAGATCCGCAGCGCATCATCTCCCGCAACTGCTCCGTCGTCAGAGCCGGGGTCGGGCGCGCGGGGGCGCCATGGCTCCCAAGGTCGAAGGCACTGACCACGACACGGAGATCATGATCACTGAGATCGGAGCGGTACGGGATCGTTCCGAAGAGCCCCTCGCTCCGGTACAACTCCCGAGCGCGACCGCCCGGACGTAATCGGCGGGAGAGATTCGGCAGGACTCAGATTCGGGGCCAGGCTACCGGCGGCACCGGTTCCTGCCCCACCATCGACCAGATCCCCAACCCCGTAACAGCCCCGGCTGGGCCATGGCTCCCCTGTCCAGTCGCTCCCTCTCACCGCCCACACCGTCATGGCGGGATCTTGGTGATTGTTAAGATCCAGCCATGACGAAGATGCATGTGGTAGCTGTACTGGCCTTCGATGGGATGGCGCCCTTCGAGCTGGGCGTGGTGGTGGAGGTCTTCGGCCTGTCCCGGCCCGAGCTGGGAGACCTGCCCTGGTACGAGCTGCGGGTATGCGCTGAGGAACCCGGCCGGGATCTGCGTGCGGTGGGCGGGTTCACGCTGCGTGCCGAGCACGGGCTCGATGCGCTGTCCGCGGCGGACACGGTGATCGTGCCAGGGGTGGCCGAGGCCGGGGTGGAGGTCTCGCCCGCCCTGGTGGAAGCGCTGCTGCGGGCCCATGCGCGAGGGGCGCGCCTGGTGTCGATCTGCTCAGGGGCGTTCGCGCTGGCCGCGACCGGGCTGCTGGAGGGCCGACGCGCCACCACCCACTGGCGCTACGCCCGCGCGCTTGCCGAACGGCATCCCGGGATCGAGGTCAACCCCGACGTGCTGTACGTCGACAACGGCGATGTCCTCACCAGCGCGGGCAGCGCGGCCGGTATCGACCTGTGTCTCTACCTGGTCCGGGCCGATCACGGTGCGGCCGTCGCCAACGCGGTGGCGCGCCGCTTCGTCGTTCCGCCGCACCGCGAGGGCGGGCAGGCCCAGTTCATCGAGGCGGCAGTGGGAGAGATCGACCCCGAGGGCGACGGCATCACGCAGAGCATGAACTGGGCGCTGCGCCATCTGCACACCCAACTGTCCGTGCCCGCCCTGGCCCGGGCTGCGTGCATGTCGGAACGCTCGTACCTGAGGCACTTCACCCGCCGCAACGGCGTGAGCCCCATGCGCTGGGTCATCGCCCAGCGGGTGGCCGCCAGCCTGCCACTGCTCGAGTCCGGCGAGGGCACCGTGGACGAGGTAGCCGCCGCGGTCGGCTTCGACAGCACCGCAACGTACCGGCACCACTTCACCCGCCAGATGCGTACGACGCCGACGGCCTACCGGAAGACGTTCACCCGCGTCCCCACGCACTCATAAGGGTCACTCCGTACGCCGATGACTGGCGGAATCTTGGCGACCTGAGGCGTTTACGCCACTCGTAGGACGGACGCAGGGATCAGACGATGGAGCAGTCGTCGGCCGGGGAATCCCGGCACGGCCCACCGGACCCCGTCCCGCCCAGCAAGAACAAGAGGTACCCCCATGTCTGCCACCGCTTCCGCCGAGATCACCAGCGCCGCCCTGAGCGTGCCCGCAGCCGCCCCGGCCGAGGCCGCCGCACACTACGCCGCCCGTCTCGCCTTCGAGGCGGATGTCTCCGACGTCCACGCCGATCTGGCATCCGGCGCGCCCGGCGTCGTGGTGGTCGACACCCGCAGCAATGCCGCGTGGGACCAGGGCCACATCCCCGGCGCCCTCCACATCCCCACCGCACAGATCGCCGACCTGGCACCGCAGCTGATCGACCGGGCCCAGACCGTCGTCACCTACTGCTGGGGCCCCGGCTGCAACGGCGCGACCCGCGCGGCGCTGGCCTTTGCCCGCCTCGGCTACCAGGTCAAGGAAATGCTCGGCGGCTTCGAATACTGGGCACGCGAGGGCTTCGCCTACGACACCGCCACCGGTGCCGAACAGCGCCCTGTCGATGACCTGACCGCCCCGCGCTCGGGCATCTCCTGCGCATGCTGAAAGACACCGCGCGGCCGGGCGGCGTGATCCGTCCGGCCACCACGGCCGACCTGCCGGCGATAGCCCATCTGTGCGCCGCTCACGCTGCCTTCGAGCGCGCCGAACCCGTGCCTGCTGATCTCGCCAACCGACTGGAGCCCGTGCTGTTCTCGGCACGTCCGAGAGCATGGTGCCTCGTAGTCGACCGCGGAGGCGACCTGATCGGTTACGCCACCTGTTCCCTGGAGTTCTCCACCTGGCGGGCAACCGACTACGTCCACCTGGACTGCCTGTTCATCACCGAACCGCACCGGGGAGAGGGCTGGGGGCACGCCCTGCTCAGCGCCGTGAAGGACACGGCAGCAGCCCGCGGCGCCACACAAATACAGTGGCAGACGCCCGACTGGAACACCGACGCCATCCGCTTCTACCACCGCGCGGGAGCCCAAGCCCGGCCCAAGGTCAGGTTCGCACTCCCCGCCCGCCAAGCAGAAGAGGCCGCCCTGGCAGGCGGCATCTTGGCGTAGGCCAATCGGAGCGGCCCCCGAAAGGGAAGAACAGCGTCGCCCATGCCGATCGCCGGGCGAGGCCGTCCCGCGTGTCTTCACCGGCGCCTCCGACCCCGCCGTGGCTGGTTGCCCGCGCTGTGAGTTGCGGGCGCGGCTGTCCGGGAGGACTGGTGAGGCAGAGCGGCTGTGCCAAGCCGCCGACAGTGACTCAAACGGGCTTCTTGTTGCCGATATCGCCGAGGACAACACTTCGTGCTGCTCGCCGGATACGGCCGCCGACTACGACCGGTCACGCCGTCACCCACGCGGACAGGCCCCGGTGTTGCCTGACCTTGCGGATCGACCGGCGAGGGCGCGCGAAAGCAGCAAGAGAGCTCTGCGTAGTAGCTGAGAGCGGCCGGACCGTATATCGATCACCTCGCGAAACACCCAAGGGGGCAAATGATGACCAAGACGATATTCCGGAGTGCGTAAAGCGAATGGCCACTCGACCAGCACCAACTGCGGTCCGGGGTCAGGAAGCAGGCACTGGGCTCGCCCAGGGCAGCGGCACCCGGCCGCGTGATCGGCTCGGCCGGGTCGACTCCCGGATTCTCAACTGGGCCCGACAGAGGCAGCTTGTCCGCCGTTGTGCAGGACAACGAACAGTCCCCGGGCCCGCGTGCCATCCGGCATCTGCCAGGCACCGGCGATGTGGCCGGTCGCCTCCGCTGGAAGGACAGGCGTGTTGTCCGGGGCGGGACGCAGGATCCGGTGCAGGCGGAGGGCCGGACCATGCGGTGCAGACAGCTCAGTGCCCTCTTGGCCGTCGACGGCAGTGGCGGTGAAGTCCGTGGCGGCGGGGCTGTCACCGATACAGGAGCGGGTGACCTCCCGGTCGGCGGTATCGCTGGTGTTCTGGTCCTGGGCCTGGACCCGGCCCTCGACCAGAGCCAGCAACTGGGCGACCAGCACAGGGTCGTGGAACCCGTCGTAAGCCCAGCGCCGCCCCAGCACCCCGTGCTCCATAGTGCCGACGAGGGCGTGCTCCGCCCCGTCGAGCGGGGCACCACGATAGGTGAGCGGCACCAGGTAGGCGGTCGGCCGAGTGCCCGAGGTATCGGTGACCACCATGAACTCGATCCCGACCTCACCCTGGGGGTCGTCCAGCCGGAAGCCGCCGGCCTTGGCCAATTCCGGTTCGCCCGCGCCGCCGAAGTACCACGGCCGGGAGGGTAGCCAGGAGGTGAGCAGTTCCAGCTTGGCCGGCTTGAGAGCAACGTGATGGATGACAGCCATGCCGAGGACTCTCTTCCGTCGAGGGGGTGGCGACCTTCACATATTCCCATCTGCGCTTCGCCGGCGGGGCGGTTCTTCAGCCAACAAGATCCACGAGAGCGGCCCCGACCGAGAACCGCGTCGAGCCCTGCCCGGGGCGACCGCGCTGGAACAGGTCCATTCCGCAGGGAAGTTCACCCCGGTCCACGACGCCTGGTGAGCCGCTGCGTGCAGGGCCCACGGCGACCGGGACGCCACGACAGCGCTGATCGAGGTTCTGCTGCTGGGCCGGCACACGCGTCACGGGCATCTGGTCGCCGGACTCGCCACGGCCCCGCGGGCGGGAGCGATGGCCGCAGACGCGGCCGCGCTGGAGGCCCGCAAAGCGGCCGAGGCCGACGAAACCTTCGCCCGGGTGCCGTCCGAGTCTTCGGGACCGGACCGGTTCCGGCAGCCGAAGGTCACGTCGCTGACCGAGCGGAGGCCGGCACAACTGCCGCCGGACACCCGGGCACTGCCCTTGGCGGCCGTCCACGACCAGTTACTGGCGAGGACGCCGGCTGGCGGCCGGCCCACCCCCCGGGGAGAAGAACCATGACCGTTGAACACCACTGTGACCTGACCGAACAGGCCGCCGACGCGGCCATCGAAGCAGCCTGCAAGGCCCTGCGACTGCCCACGATCCGGAACCAGTTCGCCGATATCGCGACTGAGGCTGCCAAGGGCCGGACGACCTACCGCGGGTGCCTCGCCGAACCGCTGCTGGCCGAGTGCGACGACCGGGCCCGCCGACCTCCGAGCGCCGGATCAAGGCAGCCTCATCCCCGGGCTATCCCGTGAAGTACGTCCTCGCCACCAAGCTGGTCAACGAGTCGGCCGAGGCCGCCGACCAGAAGCAGCTGACCAAAACGATCGCCCGCTGCGGACGCGTCGATCTCCTGGCGATCGATGAGCTGGGGTTCATGGAACTCGACAAACGCGGCGCCGAGTTACTGTTCCAGGTCCTGACCGAACGGGAGGAAAAGAACAGCGTGGCCATCGCCTCCAACGAGAGTTTTGGAGGCTGGACGAAAACCTTCACGGATCTGCGGATCTGCCCGGCCATCGTCGACCGACTCACCATCGTCGACGGACTCAACTTCGGGCGGGAACATTGTCGAGACCGGCACCGACTCCTTCCGCCCCGCCCAGACCCGGGCCCGCACTGAGCGGAGCGACACCGACTGATAGCCCGTCTGCTGTGAGGATCACCGGTCAGCGGGTCACACTCCGATGAAGCGCACTGTTTCCGCCATGTCCGCCCGCCCGGTACGCACTCGTGGCACGCCCTCCTTCTCGAATCCCACCGCGACACCGCAGAACAGTACGAGTCCGTCATCGGCTCCGACTATCCGGCTGACAGTCCTGCGATACATCGTCCACATCACCTGGGGGCAGCTGTGCAACCCTTCCGCCCTCAACAACAGCATGACCGTCTGCAAGTACATCCCCGCGTCCCCCCACTGCCCGGGCCCCATCGTCCGGTCGACGTAGCAGAACAGTACGACCGGCGCCCCGAACGCCTCCGAGTTCAAGGCGGCGATCTTCACGGGCCTGTCAAGGTCGTCGCGCTCGATTCCCAGCGCTCTGTACCGCTGGGTGGCCGCGGCAGAAAAACGGTCCAGATACGGTGAGTTCAGTTCGGCCGGGTACATCGGATACTCCCGCTCATCACCCGGGTCTCCGGCCAGTGCCCTCGCTGTCGCACGCCTCTTCAGCTCGGTCAAGGGCTCGCCGGTCACGACATACACATGCCACGGCTGGAGGTTCCCACTCGACGGAGCCCGCGCCGCCGCAGCCAGCACTCGTTCGAGTACCTCTCTGGGCACCGGCTCATCGCTGAACGCCCGCACGGCCCTGCGACTGTCCACGGCTTCATACACATCCACGCCTTCTCGTCCTCTCACTCCATGGCGGGCAGCGAAGACACGGGGCTGATCATCGCACCCGGCGAGCGGACCAGGCGCGCCCGCTGCGCGATGCGGACACCGCCGAGGCGTGAAGCGCAGGCGCCGTCGCGGGAGGAGTGGTCCCGGACGCTGCGGGCTACCGGGCCCCGCGGCCGGGAGCCGCAGGGGTACGCGGTCGCAGGCGCTCCCCCTGCGGCCCGAACATGATCAAGTATTCGACCGGTCCGCCGGGCCCGGCGTTCGCGACTCCATGGGCGGTGCGGGTGTCGAACTCGGCGACGTCCCCGGCGGCCAGGACGAGGTCCTGCTCGCCGAGCGCGAGCCACAGCCGCCCGTACAGAACGCACAGCCATTCGTACCCGTCGTGGGAGACCTGCCGCGGTCGCGTAGGCGGCGCGTCGACGGCGGGCAGGACGTGCTTGTGGGCGTGCAGGCCTCCCACGTACCGGGTCAGCGGAAGCACCGCCTTGTCGCCGCCGGAACGCTGCGGCGCGGAGGGACGCGAGCCGGCCGCCGCGGCGGGTGCGGTTCCGGCCAGCTCGTCCAGGGAGATGTCGTACGCCTTCGCGAGCCGCAGGAGCACCTCCAGGGTCGGTTTGCGCCGTCCGGTCTCGACCCGCGACAGCGTGCTCAGCGAGATGCCGGTCGCACGGCTGACACCGGTGAGCGTGGCGCCGCGCTGCTCGCGCGCGGCCCGCAGCCGGGGGCCCATGGCCGCCAGCGTGCCGGTTACGCCGTCGTCCGTCATCGTCGCCCCGCTCCCTCCGGCCGCGCCGCCTGCACCGCTCCGTCCTGCAAGTTTGCCAGAATGGCAAGGCTGATCGCGTCGGACGGCCGCCGCGCCGCATGATCGGTGGGTAACCGCGGCCGCCCGTGAACCGAGGAGAAGCCATGCACCAGCCCGCGCCGTCCGCCGGCCTTCGCCACCGCACCATCGAGGCACCCGCCGGGCGCCTGCACCTGGTCGAGCAGGGCACCGGGCCGCTGGTCCTGCTCGTCCACGGCTTCCCCGAATCCTGGTACGCCTGGCGCCACCAGCTCCCGGCCCTCGCGGCGGCGGGATACCGGGCCGTCGCGCTCGACGTGCGCGGCTACGGCCGCTCCTCCAAGCCGGCCGCGACGGACGCCTACCGGATGCTCGACCTGGTGGAGGACAACGTTGCCCTGGTGCACGCCTCGGGCGAGGAGACCGCAGTGATCGTCGGGCACGACTGGGGCTCGAACATCGCGACGGCCTCCGCCCTGCTCCACCCCGAGGTCTTCCGCGCCGTCGGACTGCTGAGCGTCCCCTACGCGCCGCCCGGCGGCCCCCGCCCCACCGACATCTTCGGTCAGATCGGCGGCCCCGAGCAGGAGTTCTACGTCTCGTACTTCCAGGAGCCCGGCCGTGCCGAGGCGGAGATCGAGCCCGACGTCCGGGGGTGGCTCGCGGGCTTCTACGCGGCCCTGTCCGCCGACACCATGCCCGCCCAGGGCGAGCCCGACCCGCACTTCGTGACCCGTGACGGCGGCAGGCTGCGCGACCGCTTCCCCGGCGGCAAACTGCCCTCCTGGCTCGGCGAGGACGACCTTGACGTGTACGCCGGGGAGTTCGAGCGCACCGGCATGACCGGGGCCCTCAACCGCTACCGCAACATGGACCGCGACTGGGAAGACCTCGCCCCCTACCGCGGCGCCCCGATCAAGCAGCCGTCCCTGTTCATCGGCGGCGCCCTGGACGCCTCCACGACCTGGATGGCCGACGCGATCGACGCCTACCCCGCCACCCTCCCCGGCCTGGCCGCCTCCCACATCCTGGACGGCACCGGCCACTGGCTCCAGCAGGAACGCCCCGAGGAGGTCAACCGCCTGCTGACCGGCTGGCTCGCCTCCCTCCGGGGCTGAACCGCCAGGTGTGCCGACCGGGCTCGGCCGCCGACGCCCCGGATCGGCACGCCCGAGGACGGCACCCGGGCCCCGGCCATCAGCGCAGCGTGGCCCCCGGCGCGAGCAGGCCGGTCACCTCGGCGATGGCCTCCACCTTCGGGAATGCGCCCGGCGGCGGTACGGCATACCCCCAACACCTCGCACCAGAAGCGAGTGACGCTCCGGTTCTGCGCAGTCGAAGGTGACCCGGAACTGCTTGATCGACGTCACCGCTCCCCCATACTGGCGCGTGCTGTTCAACGAGGCCCTGAGGACTGCGTGGTCCATGGGAAGCCGGCCAAGTTCTGGACGGAGTTGTACAGACTTCCGGATGACCGGGAGTGCTGGAACTGTGATGCCATCAACATCACCCCGGATCCACCGTGGACACCAGCCGAGTAACCAGTTGGTGTGTGACAGCGGGTGAGGTGTTCCGGCCTGCCGGCGGGCTGTTGTTCAGATGGCTGCGGTGCGGTCGGAGACGAGGCCGGCGATGGCCCGGCAGGTGTCAGGCAGGCGGTCGCGGCGATAGGTCCTGCGGGCCCGGCGGGCCAGTTGCTTCCAGCGTTTGTGATCTGCCAGGGCGTGGTCGACGGTGGTACGGCTCGGGACGAGTGCCCGTGACGGCCACGCACCCACCGTTCGAGGAGGACCATCCCCGTGGGCGCGGCGAGCAGGTCCAGTCCACCCGTCTCGAACTGTCCGGCTCGGTCCGGGCCGAGCGACGGCGCCGTCGAGAGTGGTCGTTGTGCTTCAGCCCCCGATGCACTCGGCCCCGCCGGTCATGCCGTCCCGCGTCTTCGTCGTCAGAACGGACCACTGCACGGCCGCCCCTCGGGAACGGGCCCTTGACGCCGGGGCGGTTCGCGTACCGACCTGCCGCGCGGCGTTACGGGCGGGCGGTGCGCGGCGTTACGGAAGGCCCCGGGAAGGGCATCGCGGCAGTGCGGGAAGCGGTACCACCGCGAGATCCGGTGGTACCGCTCCGTTCCTGCGGCGTGCTTCTTCGGGCTACCGGACGTCGACGTAGTCGGCGGCGGCCGTGGCCGCGGCGGTGGACGTCGTACCGGCGTAGGCAAGACGCCAGTATCCGTCGGCGGAGGCGCCGACCGTGGTCTTCAGCGCGCCCTTGCTGCTGGACGTGATGGTCTTGACATTGACGTACTTGGTCGTTCCGGCCTTGCGGAACTGGAGCACCACCTTCTGGCTTCCATAGCCGACGGCCTTGTGTGTCTCCCAGTTGGCCACGGCCAGTGAGCCGGTGACGGTGATGGGCTTGCCCTTCTTCACCGGCTCCGGCGCGGCGTTGACCGTCAGCTTGGTGGCGCGCAGCACCTTGAAGGTGAGGGCGGGGTCCTTCTGGATGTAGTGGCCGTCCATGCCGTTGGCGTAGGCCCACATCTTCCAGGTTCCGGCGTGCGCGTTCTTGATGGCGTCGAAGGTGTCGTTCAGGGTGCACGTATAGACCGGGACGGCGTGCTTGCCGCAGATGGGAAGGATCACACCCCAGTCGTTACGGCTGATATTCGTGCCGTGGTAGAGAATTCCGCCGGCGTCGCTGATGCCCTTCGGGTCGGAGACGGTCATCTTGACCGTCACAGGCGTTCTGCCGGAGACACCGAGCACGATGGGCTTGCCCCCGTTGACCACCACGCTGGAGATCCGGGTGTCGCCGTAAACGATATTGGCCTGGGCGGCCGGCACGGCGAGAGCGGACAGGGCCAGGGCGCCGGTGACTACGGTGGCGACGGCCAGGGTGGAACGCGTACGTGTGTACATGGATACCCCCACATCAGACGATCCCGCCGAACCCCCCGGCGGGTGACAATGACGTCAACCCGAGTGTGCGCAGGCCTCAGCGCCCTCAGCGAGGGTCTGCCCGCGAGCGTCGAGGGCCCGTCGTTCCCCTGTTGCCGGACACGGACATCGTCACCGGCCTCACCCGCCGACAGCCCCGTACGTTCATCGACCACGGGACCCACCACCGGGCTCCGAGGACCGGAGGCGCTCCCCTGTTCCTGTCGCTCGCGTTCGTCGGCTTCGGCCTGCTGCTGGGCCGCGACGGCTCGGCCTGGGCAGTCCTCACACAGGTACAGGCGCGGATGCGGGTGCGACTCGCGGTCTCTCAGTCCCGGGTGCAGCCGACCGCCTCCCACCTGGTCGTCTCGTCGGTGAACTTCTGACCGCGGTCCATGCCGACGTGGGCGGCTGGCGTCCGGTGGGTCGGGACCGAAAGGAGCCGTCTCCCGCGTGTGGCACGCAACACGAACACGACGGCGCTGAGGGCAAACGACCAGGCGGGACGGCAGTTCCAGGCCGCCGTCGCCTTCGCCGCTGCTCCGGCGGCGCAGGCCGGCGCCCCCGCCTCCGTGTCCCAGTCGGCGTCCGCAGCGTCGCAGCCGTCCGCCGGGCCCCTGGTCGCGGCGGCCAATCCAGTGCTCAGCATCGGCGACAGCGGAGCGGCGGTGGGCCGGTGGCAGCGGGCACTGAACGCTTTCATGAGGGACGCGCTGACCTGTCGGCCCACCCTCACCGTGGACAACGACTTCGGCACCAAGACCTACAACGCGACGGTCTGCTTCCAGAACAACCGGAGGATCTCCGCCGACGGCATCGTCGGCTCCCAGACCTGGGGCAAGATGTGCGACTACCTCCTGTACCAGACCGACTGGGCGTCCCAGCCTTACGCCCTCGACGCCTACCTTGAGTCCTGCTGAGGCTCAGCCACCACGGTTGACACCGGGTACGGCGGGTGAGTCGCACCCGCCGTACCCGTGGTCCAGCCCGCTTGTCACGTCCCGTCAGGCACCCGTGCCGCGCCGTCCGTCCAGGGCTTCGGACGGAGACGGAGCGACCTCGGAAAGACCGCGGTACTCGCTCGGCGACACGTCGTAGGCGGTACGGAAGGCGCAGGTGAAGTCCGCGGCGTTCGGGAAACCCCACCGCGCAGCGATGGACGCGATGGTCGACCGGCGCAGGGCCGGGTCGAGGATGTCGCGGCGGCACCGCTCCAGCCGCTGCTGCCGTACGAACGCCGCGACGCTCGTGCCGTGCTGCCGGAAGAGCCGGTGCAGGGTACGCAGGGAGACGTGATGGGCCGAGGCGATGTTGGACGGCTCGAGGTCGGCTTCGCCCAGCCGCTCCTGGACGAAGGCGCAGACACGCAGGAACAGCACGCGCCGACGGTCGTCGGGCGGGAGGTCCCGCTCGGCGTCGGCGTGGTGTGCCACGACCGCGCCGACCAGATCGAGCGCGGTTCCGGACAGTCGGACCCGGTCCGCGTGGGTGCAGCCGCCGCCGTCCTCGTCGAGCGCCATGAGGAACCGGGCAAGCAACCGCCCGACACCGGCATGTCCCGGCAGCGGCCGCGCGAGGAGACGGCCGGCCTGGCGGTCGGAGACCGGGAGCAATGCCCGCGGGAACTGCAGCAGGAGCGACGAGGAGACGGCCGATCCGTGCGTCACGGCGGCCTCGAAGGGGTGCGAACTGCTGTAGAGCACCAGGCTGCCGCGGGCGAGTTCGGCGGTGCGCCGACACTGCTCGATGCTCTGCTGCCCGGAGACGATCAGGGCGACCTGCAACAGCTCCGGGTCGGACTTCCTGATGAGAGACGGCGTACGCCGCGAAACCAGTGAGTTGTAGCTCATCGCCGAGAGCTGCACCGGTCCAAGCGACGTGGCCCGCAACTGTGCTGTGAAGTTCTCTGCCCCGGCGGGGAATCTGAACTCCGTCGCGACCAGTGCCAGCGCCGTCGTCTCCTCGGTAAGTCCGCTGTGTCAAACAGGCGATCCACCAACACTCCCCCGTACATGTCAAGTGGTCGGGAGAAATCGTGCCAAACGCGCGCGGAGGGCGACAGGACAATATTGGACTCGCCGACGAGCCAGCTTTTCAGTCCGGTAGCAGCGAACCGGCCTGGTGGACAGGGGAGTTGGCCGATCTCACTCGAAGCCTGCTCCAGGTATGGGCCGGCGCATCCGCATGCCGGGCGTGGTCTCGTCCTGGGTGTCGTCCGGTGGAGACCAGACGATGTCCTCGTCTTTGAGCTGGATGGATCCGTACGGGTTCAGTCCCCACCGCCACCGCCACCGCCACCGCCACCGCCACCGCCACCGCCACAGGAATGACCGGGGCCGCTGTGTGTGTCGGAGTCGTGGTGGGAATCGTGGTCGGAGTCGAGCGCTTTGCCCAGCCGGAGCATGGACTTGCCCAGCCCGGAGGGGAGTTCGGCTTCCCTGATCACGCGGCTCAGCCGCCGATCCGGGACGGCCGCGGGGCCCTCGAAGACGTACGCGGGAAGGACCCCTTCCCGTACGGCAGCCTCCAGGCTCCGCCGGCCCGCGTGGGTGAGGCGGCGGCGGTAGCGCGTGCGCAGACCGTATGCGACGAGCCGGCGTTCGATCTCTGCCGTCTCGGCGCCGCGTGCCACGTCGGCGAGTACGGAGGCCACGCTCCTGCTTACGGGGCAGAGCGCGACGAGGGCCTGTTCCACGGGATGCTCCGCCCCTCCCCCGGCCGGCCCGTCCGGGCTCTCCGCCGCGCGCACCCGCTGCCCGAGGACCGTGATGACGCCCCGCCCGCGCAGTCCTACAAGCGCGGTCTCCGCCACGCGCCTTGCCCCACCCGCGAGATGGGCGATGTCGTACCGGTCGAGTGTCGGCGTGGCCACCGTGGCTCGTCGCTGGAACATGGTCCCCATCGTTTATCCCCCCGGTTCTGCGGCTTCCCCTGTCAACAGTGTCGTTGGATTGTCGTCGGATTCGCCCCGGGCCAACCGGTACTTGCGGAGGCCGCATACGACAGGTCCTTCGCGGCATTTACTCCTTCGGGGCCCTCTGCACGGCGGTGCCCACTGCGATGCCCAGGACGATGAGCGCGATGCTGATGTAGATCTCGTAGCCGTCGACGTACAGGTGCCTCATGAAGCCCATGAGCGGGATCCATGTGCCGAAGGCCTCGTGGACGATGCCCTGCAGGCCGCCGATGATGAACGTGAAGCTGATGAAACCGAGAATGCCCTTCATGACCTGAACAGTAGAAACCCCTGTTCAGGGCCAGTATCGGTCATTGGTATACGGGGGTGGCGGGCTTGTAGTCCGAAAGTATCGACCCTGTGGCACGCAGGAGCCTGCCGGCTGCGCCGCAGACGTAGATTCGGCGCTATGCGCAATCGCCGCGACTGGTCCGTCGACATCGCCTTCTTCCTCTTCGCCGTGGTCTTCTCCGTGGTCACGGCGGACTCGGTGCACCTGGACGAGAGCATGTCCGGCGGCGAGCGGATCGCCGACCAGGTGGCCGGCGGGCTGGCCTGCGCATTGGTGTTCCTGCGGCGGCGGTGTCCGGTGCAGCTTGCCGTGGTGCTGATGCTGGCCGGGACGTATTTCCACCATCTGACCGGGGCAACGCTGGTGGCGCTGTTCACAGTTGCGGTGCATCGGCGACGGCGGGTCACCGCCTGGGTGGTGGCGGTCGCACTGGTGCAGTTCCTCGTGTTTCTGGCGCGGGGGCCGGATACGGCGTCCGAGGCGGCCAGTTCGGCCTTCACCTATTTCGCGCTGGTGGCGGGCACCATCGGGTGGGGGCTGTACGTACGCTCACGGCGGGCGCTGGTCGCGTCGCTGGAGGAACGCGCGGCCCGGGCAGCCGACGAGGCCCGGCGGCAGGCGCGGGAGGAGATCGCCCGGGAGATGCACGACGTCCTCGCCCACCGGCTGTCGTTGCTGAGCGTGCACGCGGGAGCGCTGGAGTTCAACCCGAGCGCCTCCGCGGCGGACATCCGGCACGCGGCCGAGGTGATCCGCGACAGCGCGCACCAGGCGTTGCAGGACCTGCGCGAGGTGATCGGTGTCCTGCGGGCGCCGACGGCGGGCCCGGACGGGGCCGAAGGGTGGCCGCAGCCGACGCTGGCGGACGTGGGGCGGCTGGTGGCGGAGTCCCGCGAGGCCGGGATGGGCGTCACGTACCAACAGGAGGCCAGGGATACGGACATGCTCCCCGCCGCCACCGGCCGAACCGCGTACCGCATCGTGCAGGAGGGCCTGACGAACGCCCGCAAGCACGCCCCCGACGCCGAGATCACGGTCGCCGTTTCGGGCCGGCCCGGAGAAGGACTGACAGTGGCCGTGACGAACCCGCTCCCGGGCAGCCCGGGAACAACGATCCCGGGTGCAAGGCAGGGCCTGATCGGGCTCGGCGAACGTGCCCAACTGGCCGGTGGGCGGCTGGAGCACGGCCCTCGGGGCGGCTCGTTCGTACTGCGCGCCTGGCTGCCCTGGGGCGGCACCAAGACGGTGGGCCGCTAACGTGACCGTCATGATCCGAGTACTCCTGGTCGACGACGACCCGCTGGTGCGTTCCGGGTTGCGGCTGATGCTCGGAGGCGCGCCGGATGTGAAGGTGGTCGCCGAGGCCACGGACGGGGCCGAAGTGGCGGCGCTGGTGGCCGAGCACTCCCCCGACATCGTGCTCATGGACATCCGGATGCCTGGCATGGACGGCCTCGCCGCCACCGAGGCGTTGCGCGCCCGCCCCTCCCCAAGCTCCCCGAGAAGCCCCGTACCGGAGATACCCCGTCCCCCCGAGGTGCTGGTGCTGACCACGTTCAACACGGACGAGCACGTGCTGCGAGCCTTGCGCGCGGGCGCCGCCGGCTTCCTGTTGAAGGACACCCCGCCCCAGGAGATCGTAGCGGCGGTACGGAAGGTGGTGGCGGGTGAGCCGGTGCTCTCACCTGCGGTGACACAGCAACTGATCGCACAGGTAGCGGAGGGAACGAGCGGGCGCGAAACCCGGGCCGAGCGGGCTCGGGCGCAACTGGCGCTGCTCGGCGACCGGGAGCGGGAAGTGGCGGTCACGGTGGGGCAGGGCAAGACCAACGCGGAAATTGCGGCAGAGCTCTACATGTCAGTACCGACCGTCAAGACGCATGTCTCGCGCATCCTGGCCAAGCTGGACCTCAACAACCGCGTGCAGATCGCCCTCGTGGTGTACGACGCGGGCGCGGCACGCTAAGCACGGCTCGGGGCAGTGGCCCGTGGCACAACGGCCACCCCTACGCGCAACACGCGGCCCGGTTTCGGCAGCGGCGGCGGCATCGGCATCATCACCGCCTGCCGCTACGTCACCGAAGCCATCGGGCTCCTGGCCGCGCTCCCCCACGCTTGCTCAAGCCGTCGGAGCCGCGTCCATGAAGCGTATCCGCGAACCTCCCGGCCATACATATCCACCAACCCCAACCGCCCTGCCGTACACCTCACCTGACTCGACATCACCTGATGTCACAGCATCCGGCGAAGGCTCAGGACGCGATATTGCCCGGTGCAAGAGACCGTGGCACGATCGAAAAACTATTCGCCCTGATGGCAGTGAGGTGTTCATGAAACGGACACGACGCCTGGTGGCTCACCTGGTGGGCCGCAAGCGGGTCAGCGGACGCTACATCTACTGGCCCTACCACGCTCGGTAGCCCGACCCGCTCAGTGGAGAACGCCGATCGCAGGATCCCTCACGAGGGGTCCTGCGATTCACCGGGGAGGGCACATGGCGCACCGCGAGAAGCTCAGATGGCCGCCCGGCCCGCGCGGGCACTGGCTGAGGGGCAACACCCGCGAGTACGAGGCGGACCGGATCGGCTTCCTGCGCCGCTGCCACCGAGAGTACGGTGACGTCTTCTCCTACGACGAGCACACGCTGTTCGTGATCGACCCGGAACTCACCCACGACGCGCTCGCCCGCACCGGCGACGCTTTTGTGACCGAGCTGGCGCCCTTCGACATGCGACGGGATCTCGACCAGGCCACCGCACACGCCACGTCCTGGATGTCCGAACGCCGGGCCGCGTGGCCGGGGCTCAACCGGACGGCGGCAGCCACGACCGACGACCTGACCGTCGCGATCCTCGACGCGGTCATCGCCGACGGGGCCGGCCGTGATGTCGACGTACTCACCACGATGCGGACGCTCACCGCCCGGACGATCGCCGAGTACTGCTTCGGCGCGGACTCCGCCGGCATCCCCGATCTGCTCCACGAGACCGTACGCGCCACCCAGCCCTTCGCGGAGTCGTCCCGTGAGTTCCCGGCGTGGCTGCCGCTCCCCCGCCACCGCCGCTTCTTCCATACCTACCGGCGCCTGACCGAAACGCTGACCGGCCTGGTACGGGAGCGGCGCGCGGCGCAGTCCGACGCGCCCCGGAACGACCTGCTCGGCTTCCTCCTCGCCGCCGAACCGGCCCCGTCCGTCGACACCGTGGTGTCGACGCTGCACAGCGTCCTCATGGGCGGCCACGGCGTCCCCGCCGCCGCCCTCACCTCCGTCGTGTGGGAACTCGCCCGCCGCCCCCGGCTCGTGGACGACCTCCGCGACGAGGCGGACGGTCCGGCGGACGGCGGCACCCCGCTGGCAGAGGCCGTGGTCCGGGAGACGCTCCGGCTGTATCCGCCCGCGTGGCTGATGACCCGTACCGCCAGTACGGCGACCACCCTGGGCGGCTGGTCGCTGAGCCCCGGTGACGACGTACTGCTCAATCCCTATCTGATCCACCGGGACCCCCGGTGGTGGCCGCGACCGGACGAGTTCGACCCCACCCGGTGGCTGGACGGACGATCGGCTCCCGGACCGGCCTACCTCCCGTTCGGTGCCGGACCACGGGTGTGCCTGGGCTCGGCGCTGACGATGCGGCAGCTGACGCTGACCACCTCCCGGCTGGCACACCGCTTCACCATCGAATCACCGAACGCCGCGTCGGTGACACCGGAGTTCGTCGACCGGCTGGCCCCCGCAAACCTCAGAGCCCGCTTCCTGCCGACTGGGTAGCGTAGCCGTAACTGTCGCAGGTACGCCGAGCCGTGGCCGTCGCCCACTCCGCCTCTTCCACGGCCTTCTCCCCGAAACGCCAGGAGCCGCGATTACCGGCCTGGCAGGACGAGGGAGCCGAGACAGGACGAGGAAGCCGAGATCTGCGGCATGCCGGGCGGCAGCCAACCCACCACCGCAGCCCGGCGGCGGCCGGAGTTCCGTGCCACTGTACGGGCGGGATTGCGTCAGTGCCGTCCGAAGCGGCACCGAAGTCACCTCCGTCGTACGAGTATTCCCCTGATGCCCGGGGCGACCGACCGGGCCCCTCAACCGAGGGCTTCTCACACCCAGACAGACAGGAATTGCGCATGTTCCGACTCGGACGCCTGCGCGTCCTCTCCGCGTCCGTGGCCGGCCTCGCGGCCATCGCGACCCTGGGCACCGGCACCGGTATCGCCCGGGCCCAGGACGAGGCCACGGCGGTCAAGCAGGTCAAGCGTGTCCACAACGCCATGCAGATAGCCGATCCGTCCGCTCCCGACAGCTTCTGCACGATCGGCGCGGTGGGCACGGACGATTACGGGCGGGCGATCGCCGTCTCGGCGGGCCACTGCGGGGGCGGTCCGAACGCCGATCGCGAGATCCACGAGAACAGCTACCCCGTCTACGACCGGCAGGACTTCGCGTTCGGCCCGATCGGGTACGTACGGTACTTCAAGAGCCCCGAAGGCTCGATGACAGGACACCCGACCAAGGACTACATGATCATTGAGCTGGTCCCGGAGGTCACGCTCTCCTCGCAGGGGCCGACCCTGAAACAGACCGGGCAGGTGGAGGTCCCAGGCGGGCAGCCCAGCCCGAACGCCATCAGCCCCGCGCGCGCCGACGAGCGTCTGCTGGGTGCCGGTCTCTTCGACAACAACGAGCTTGTGGTCTCCGGCCAGTTGGGCGTCTGGTACGGCCGCATCACGAACAACTCGAACGGCATCTACCAGTCCCACGCCCCTCACAGGGCCGGAGACTCCGGCGGCCCGACGATCTGGCACGTACCGGGCACCCCCTACCCGTCCGAGGCCAACGGCTTCCAGGCGGAGGGTCCCTGGGCCGGCATCACCAAGGCACTCATCCTCGGCTTCCCGCCCTACGTCTACACCAGCTCGGCCAACATCCTCGCCGACCTGCGCGCCCGCGACGCCGCCGACCCCGCCGACGTCTACGGCGCGGGCTTCGAGGTCACCGCCAACCCCTGACCCGGCCGACGCCCACAACCCGCGGCCTGGGTCGGCCTGCTGACCGTCGGCCGTAAGCCGACCGCTCTTCGCGTGGTCCTGCCCCGGGGACCCGGCCCCGACCGCCGGGCGGTCCGGGCCCTGCGGATGCTGAGGGCCGACCCCGCCGCCTTCGGCGCGGTCACCGGCGCGCCTAAGTTCGCGGCGGACCCGCGGCTGTCGACAAGCACTGGCGCCCGGCGCTCGACTGGAAGCACCGGGACAGCCCGACCGCGCCGGACCTGCTGAGGGTCGTCCGCGAGATCGCCCCGCTGATCGACCGGCAGAAGGACCCCCGCATCCTCACCCGGGGCTCCGCCGGGTGGCGAGGCTCTCCCGGGTGGCCTTCCAGCGGGCGTACGTGGCGGGAAGGCACACGGCGCAGGGCCGATAACCGGCTGCGACGGCGGTGGGCTCGTCGGGGAAGAACACCCGGTGCTTGACGTAGTGGCCGCGGGCGATGGCCCGCAGCGCGGAGGGGCAGTCCAGCCGCCCGTACAAGCGCCCGCGGCGGTGTCCGCCGAGCGTGCCCGGCACGAGGCTCCGGTAGGGCTGTCCGTCCGGTCCCAGCAGTGTGCGGGTGCGCTCGGGGGCGTTGGCGGCGGGGACGGCGGGGGTCATGCGGCGTCGTGGAAGACAAGGCCGAGGGTGTGGCGGCGGCCGGAGCGGACGGTGCTCACGCCGTGCCGCATCGGACCGTTCGACCAGCCGCGCCTGGTCGCCACCGGCCGGTCGCGGGTGGTGAAGATGAGGCCGTGGCCCTGCGGGAGGGTCGTGGCCGAGCCACGGGACTGCGCGCGGGGCCGCTGCTCGGTCATCAGGAACTCCCCGCCCGTGAAGTCCACACCAGGCGCGTCGAGGCCGATGACGACCTGGAGCGGGAAGAGCATGTCGCCGAACACGTCCCGGTGCAGGGCGTTCCAGTCGCCGGGACCGTAGCGCAGCAGGATCTGAGCGGACTTGTCCTGCCCCGCCTCGTGGCACAGGTGAAGCCACTGCTCCAGACTGTCCGGCCAGGGTGCGGGCTTGCCGAGCCTGGCCGCCCACTCCCGGGCAACGGGCAGCAGGCGGGGGTAGAACGCCTCCCGCAGCTCCCGTACGAGGCCGGGCAGGTCGTGGGTGAAGTAGCGGTACTGGCCGGAGCCGAAGCGGTGGCGGGCCATGTCCACGGTGGTACGGAAACGGTCGGGCTGGTCGTAGAGAGCGGCGGTCTCGCGGCATTCGGCGGGGGTGAGGAGCCGCCCGGTCAGGGCACTGCCGTACTCGTCGAGTTCGTCGGCCAGGGCTGCCCAGTCACTGCGGGCGACCCGGTCGGCGACCGGGCCCGCGAGCCGGGTGGTCTCGGTCTCGGTCTCGGTCTCGGTCATGAGGATGATCCCTTGGTTCGGTGGTGGGGGCACCTCGGCACCGCTGCCGCGGGAGAACGCGATGCGGGACCGGGGTGACGGTTTGTCAGGCGGCCTGGTGGACGTCTTCTTCCAGGTCCAGGAGCTGCTGCTTGCGCTCCAGGCCGTCGGCGCAGCCGGTCAGCCGGCCGCCGGAGCCGATCACGCGGTGGCAGGGGCGTACGACCAGCGGCAGGCTCGCGCCGACCGCCGCGCCCACGGCCCGTACGGCGGCCTTCGGAGCGCCGATCTTGTCGGTGATGTCGCCGGAGGTGAGGGTGGTGCCGTACGGAACCGCCTCCAGGACCGTCCACACCTGCTGCTGGAAGTCCAAGCTGATGTCTTCGCCATCCACTCTGCGGCTGTATCACTCGTCTTGCCTGGCGGGATTCGGACGCGGCTCGGCTCTGCTCTGAACCGGCCGCACCGGGCCCGGCGTTACATCAGGGTCGGTTGCAGGGCGCCTTCGCGGGTGAGGAGCTGGACCTTGCGTTCGACGCCCCCGGCGTAGCCGCGCATCGTGCCGTCCGCGCCGATCACGCGGTGGCAGGGGCGTACCAGCAGCAGCGGGTTCGCGCCGACCGCCGCGCCCAGGGCCTGGATCCGCTCGCGCGGCAGCCCGAGCTGTTCGGCCAGGGCGCCGTACGTGGTGGTGGCGCCGTAGGGGATCTCCTCGATCGCGTTCCAGACCCGCCGCTGGAAGTCGGTACCGGCCGGGGTGAACTCGATGGTGAACTCGGTGAGTTCGCCCGCGAAGTATGCCGTGAGCTGGCGGGCGACATCCGCGAACGGCTCTGCGTCCTGCCGCCAGTCCGGCCGGACGGACGGAGCGTTCTTCTGACCGGGCATGGACAGCGAGGTGAGGGTGATCCCCTCCTCGGTCTCCTCGCCTACGAAGAGCAGCTCGCCCAGCGGGCTGGTGATCGTCGTGCAGGCGGTCATCGTCGCCTCCTTGTCGTCGCAATGCTTTCCACTGTCGACTTTGCCGTCCGCCGGGCAGGCGTGCTGGCGGCATTCGGACATCACGCTGCTGGGGGGGCGCAGCGCCGGTCGGCAGCCGTGCCGTAACTAAGCACGCGTGGCCGTGCCCGGCTGAGCACGCCGCCCGGCCCGCGAAGCCGGGGACGACGGCCCGGCCGCAGTCCGGCCGACATCCCGGAGTGCTCAGTCGCCCGCGTTCCAGAAATGGCGCACGGCGTAAGTGCACCGGGCCGTCGGCCCTCGGCGTCGACCGGCTCGGCGCCCGCGCGGCACCTGTCGGCCTGGACGGCTACGTCCCCGTTCACCAGGACATCGGGATCCCTGAGGGCCCGCATCCGCATGCAGCTGGCCGCTCGAAGCCGGAAGTGGCCGGCCGTAAACCGGTCACCAGGGCGTTGCCGAGTTTCCGCCGTGCGGCCCCGGAAACCTGGCGGCCCAGGACCGCGCGGATGGCCAGCTCGTACGGGTCGGCGGCCCCGGGGCGCGCAGTCCGGGCCGCCGCTCGACCAGCGACACAGGCGCCGGGGCGCTGCCGGGGCGCTCGGTGACCACGTACGGGTCGGCAACCAGCCGCCCGGACACGTTCGGCAAGCTTGACGGGCGAACAGCAGCGATTCGGCTCAGCGGGCATTGTGGAAGATGACACCAAGAGTGTTGCGGTGTCCGCTCTCAACGGCGCCCGTACCGTGACGCATGGGATGGCGGCGGAACCCGTTCCCGCCACGGACCGGACGATGCCGCACAGGGAAGATCATTCCCTGGCCGAGCCGGGGCTTGACGACGATCGCGCGGGACTGGGACCGGGGCCGCTGCTCGACGAAGATGTTCTCGCCGCCCGTGAAGTCCTCGCCGGGCTGGTTGAGCATGATGGCGATCTGCAACGGGAACACGATGTCGCCGTAGACGTCCTGGTGCAGACACGCGTAGTCACCCGCACCGTACTTGAGGATCAACGGGGTGGAGCGGTGCTGACCGTTGTCCGCGCACTCGGCCAGCAGTTCCGCCAGCGTGGCGGGGAAGGTACGCTCATTGAGCTGCGGCGCCCACTGGTTGGCCATCCACGCCATCGGCGGATACAACCGCTCCCGCAGAGTCTGGATCAGCGCAACGGAAGCCGGGTCGGCGTAGTACTTGTAGGTGCCACGCCCGAACTGGTAGCGCTGCATGACAACGGTGGAGCGGAACAGGCCTGGCTGGTCGAACGTGTCGATGATCTCCTCGCACTGGGCGCGGGACAGCAGCGGCGGGGTCAGCGCCACGCCCTCCTCGTTCAACTGGGCATACAGGTCAGCCCAGTTGAGTTCGCTGAGCGCCGGCAGATCCCGTGCGGCGGGGATGCGCGGGGCGGCACCAGCCGGTGCCGGTGCGGCGGGGGAAAACAGGGAGCTGGAAACGGGTACGGACTGGTTCATGGAAGGTCTTTCGAAGATCGTCATGGGGATCACGGCGGGCCGGCCGGACCGCCATGACGATGGCGGCCCGACCGGGCCGGCTGCGCAGTCGGGACCACTGAGGCCCCAGCCGGGACGACCAGTGGCCCGGCCCCGGCAGCGACGCCGCGCTCAGGAGCGAGGCCGCGACCGAGGCCGTTTGCAGGTCACCACATGCGCCGTCGACGACGGTCGTGTCGCGCAGCCCGAGGGGGCTGCCCGGCCTGGTTCGGCGGTGTGCCGGGCAGCCGCGCGGCAAGGGTCAGGCGGGGACGACGAGGCCGAGCTGCTTGAGGACGGTAACGCCGTCGTCGAGGCCGATCTCCTCGGTGATCCGGCCGTTCTCCACCTTGAGGACGGTGGTACCGGTGAAGCGCATGGTCTTGCCGGTGTTGGCAGGCAGGGAGCCGACGGGCATGTCGTCGAACGCCTCGCCGGTCTGGGTGCCTCCGCCGATCCACTGGCCGACGACGTAGTCGCCCTCCGCGATCAGATCGGCAGTGCCGGAGAAAGCGAGATCGGGGAACGCCGCCCGGAACTTCTCCGCGAAGGCGCGCACGGCGTCGCGTCCCCGGCAGGGGGCGTGCAGGGAGTACTCGAACCGGATGTCCGGTGCGGCGAGTTCGTCAATCACAGCCGGATTGAAGTCCGGGCCCCAGAACTCGGTGAACCAACGTCCGACGACGGCCTTGTTCTCTTCGATCGACATCATGCGCTCCTTGCGTCCGAGAGGTTGGATTACGCGGGAACCTGTCCACAAGCGCTCCTTGGCAACGGTGGCTTCTGCATGCCACTCGGCATGGAAGTCCCAGCCACCGCTTCCTGTTGTCACAGGTCAGCCCGCTACGTGTTCCATCATTGCCACCCACAAACGTGGACGCTGGCGGCATCCGGACATCGCGTTCACGACGGTGGAAAGCAGCTCTCCCGGTCAATGGGTCGACGGCAGATGCGCCCGCGCGGCGCCAGCTGTATGGACCAGCCACGGCATGTCTGACCGGTTCGCAGCCAGATGCCTGCCCGGTCCCTGTCGGATCCCTGCCGGATACGTGAACGTCTGGACGCCGAACTTCCCGGCAACCGCCCCGCCTTCCCCCGGCCTCCGTCACCGGGAATGACCGGGCGTTGTCGACGTCCGGTCCGCCGCCCGATGTCGAAGACGGGGAGGCAGGCAGGGCACGGGCTGCACGGATCAGGCGAAGGCAGGCATGATCTTGTCGTGGATCAGGCGGAGCTGGGTGTCCACATCGGCTGCGCCCGCGAGGTCGCGGCCCGTGAAGGCCTTGACGAGGCTGCGGTCGGTGATGGCGCAGATCATGTGATTGACGCCGCTGGGGGCGATCTCCCGCTGGATCTTCTCCAGACACTCCTCGGGAGTCCCCGCGATGGAAAGACGCTCGGCGATCCCGGGCGTGGTCAACTCGATGCCACGGGCAAGGTCACCTGCGGCAATGGCGTCGATGACCGGTTTCAGCTCGCCCGGATCGACCCCGTTGCGGCGCAACTGCTCCTCGGGCATCGAAGAGGCATAGATACCCACCATGCTGCGGGCCGCGTCCTTGGCTGCCGCGGAGTCGGGTCCGGTGGCGAAAACGACCCAGGCACCTATGTCCAGTGACCGCCAGTCCTTCCCCGCCCGCTCGGCTCCGGCCCGGATATGCCGTACCGCGTATTCGTACGCCTCACGTGTGTAGCTCAGCGCGTGGTGGCAGCCGTCGGACAACTCACCCGCTGCCTCGAAGGACTTGGGCCCGCGCATCGCCCCGAGCTTGAGCGGCACACGCTCCTGGACAGGGCGGGCGAAGGTGAACAGCCCGTCGTAGGTGAAGAACTCGCCGTCGTACGAGATGGCTCCCTCGTCCAGCAGCGTACGCACCACATGCAGCGCTTCCCTGACCCGGGACAACGGCCGTGCGCGGGCCCACTCGATGCCGTACTGAGCCAGCAGCCCGAAGTTCCCGCTCGACAGCACACCTTCCGCCCGCCCACCGGACAACTCGTCAAGTGTCGCCAGAGCCTGGGCGATCAGAGTGGGCTCCCGGAGCGTTACGGGCGACACGCTCGGGCCAAGACGGATGCGGCTGGTCTGGCCGGCGGCCGCGGCGAAGAGCAGCCACAGGTCCTTGTGCCAGGTCTCATCGGCGGCATAACAGGCGTGAAAGCCGAGTTCATCGGCAAGCCTGATCGAGGCCAGTGACTCCTGGAGCGGATAGTCGGGGAGCATCGCATAGCTGAATTTCACGGGCGCCGCCTTCCGAAGCGAGAACGGGCGGTATGGACCGCCGGGCCGGTGACCTCTCCCGAGAGTGTGGACGCTGACGCTCAACTGTCCAGTGCTGCAACACAGTTGGTGTCCAGAACGACTGTCTCCTTAGCGGCGGACCACACAGGGGCGCGCCTCGCGCCGTACGCCGCTGACATCCCAAGGCCGGGGCACAGGGGAAGACCGAGGCATACGGGGTGTTGCCGGGGTGGTCACGCGCCACTGGTCGCGTCGTCCCGCGACACCGCCCCCTGCGACCCGACGCAGTACCTCACGTTGTCGGTTCCGGCGCCGGGCCCATCCCGCTCTTCCGCGGGTGATCCCGCAGAAGAGCTGGTGGTTGGTGGCTCATCAGGGACGGTCGTACTCAATGCACTTGAGCGGTTCGGCGTTCCCGTCATCAAGACAGACGAGGACCGACGCGGCCCCGCCGGGGACATCGGCAGGAACCGGGAAATCGATCGGCTTCACCCCGTCGCACAGAGTGCTGGTGCTCTGGGCATCCAGCGGGACGCCGGCAATGTCGTACGTACCGACCCACACCCTGCGGCAGCCACTGCTGGCGATGGCGCGGTACGTTCCCGTGATACCGACCGACCGGTTGTACCAGGTCAGCGTGCCACGCACGTAGGTGGCCCCGAACGTGACATCGACGTCTCTGGTCGGATACGCAACGGCAGCGACCGGTTCCGCCGCGGCGGCCGGCGTGGTGAGCGCCGCGGACATGGCGAAGCCCGCTGCGGCGGCGAGGGCGAGGGCAGAACGACGCGATAACGGCATGAGGATCCCCCTTGGTTGCGAACGTGCGGATACCACCGCCCAGTACAACAGCCGACGACGAGGAACACAGCCGTTGCGCCGAAACGCGCAAATGCCAAAGCCTGTCGATCAGTAGCAGACGCCCTGGCAATCGCTGCCGCGCCCGCTAAAGAGCAGCCCGAGGCGGTCATTGACGCACCGGACCAGCTCGCCGACGTTGTAGGTGCTGGTGCCGTAGATGTGATGGTCCGTCATAGTGCATCAGACCCTATTCCTGCCACATGTCCCCTGCCCATCCGGGAAACAGCCCGCCCCGCCATGCGGAGGCCGGTCAGGCGCGGACTCGCTCCACCGACACCACGTCGTAGTCCGTCTCCGGTGTCGGTGCTTCGACGTCGAAGCGGGCGTTGGGGAGATAGATACGGTCGCCGTAGACCGCGGCCGTCGTCGGGACGCGGAAGTGCTCCGGGTCAGTGATACGGGTGACCGCGGTGCCCCTCGTACCGGCGTTGTCGAGCCGCAGGACGTCGATGGCGTTCTGGCGTTGCTGCACGACGTAGAGGAGACGGCCGAGGAGGAGCAGGCCGTCGCCGTTGGGCAGGAGAGTTGGGCCGATGTCCACCTTGCGCGCCACCCCGGTACGGGGATCGACCCGCATCAGGCTCCCCCCGCCGGCGAAGTCGTTGGCCACCAGCAGCGCCCGGCCGTCCGGCGTCGCGGTGATGCCGTTCGCGGTGATGACCGTCCCCTGGACCCAGTCACCCGACAGCGGAACAGTGATGACCCAGTCCCCCGGCTCGCCCCGTCGGCCGAGAGGCAGTTTGTAGAGCTGCGGTTCGAACGAGTCGGTGAACCAGGCGGCATCAGGTGTCAGGAACACATCGTTGATCAACGACAGGTCCGTGCCCACGGTGAAGCTCTTCGTGATGCTGCCCGTACGGAGGTCGGCGACCCGGATCTCGCCGCTCGCCCCGCCGCACAGGAACAGCCGCCCCCAGGCGTCGATCTTGAGCCCGGTGACGGGGTGTTCGGGACCGAGCCCCTTCACCACCACCCGGCCCCTGCCGGTCGCGAGACTCGCGCGGTACACATCGCCGTACGCGATCGATCCGAAATAGGCGTACGGCGCCGAACCGATGGTGATGCCCTCGGGCCGGAAACCGTCCGGCAGCGGAAACCCGGTCGGCCACCGCCTCCCCTCGGATCCCTCGGATCCCTCGGATCCCTCGGATCCCGCGGCGGCCGCCGAACCACCCAGCGGCCCCACAAGCGCCGCGCCACCAACAGCGGCACCGGCAACGGCTCCGAGCAAACTCCGGCGCGCAAAAGAACGTGCGAAGGAACGATGCATAACGAGCGTCCTCCCAAGGATTCGGTACACGTCCCTGACACCCCACCACACATCCAGGCCGCATACACGGATTGACCGGAACACACCCGCCACCGCGGCCGAGATCTTGGCCGGGCTTCACTGCCGCGAGGCAGGGACCACGGAGATCGCGGCCCCCGCCGCCCCTGCCGGCACATGCGTCCAGGCGCGCCCGGGACCGTCCGACGCGAGGCTGCCGGGACCGTTGACGCGTCCTCGGGGCGGTGGCACCATCCCCCCGCCCAGCATGGCGAAGAAAAGTTCACATGACGAACGAGCTTCAAAGGAAGGGGCTTTCGCGATGCAGCCGCAGACAACCGGTGCGGGATCGAGCGGACCGGCCGGCGACGGAGAACGGCGGGGCTGGCGGCCGTACCACACACTCTGGGCCGTGCTGCTCGGCGGCTGGCTCTTCAGTTATGCCGACCGCGCCATCACCGGCCCGGTGGTGACCTGGCTGATCAACAACGACATCGGCCTGATCGGCGGGTCCAGCCATCCGCACGCGCTCGGCGGGCTCATCGGCAGCCTTTTCTTCGCCGGCTACATGCTCACCCAGTACCCCGGCGGCTACCTCGGCGACCGGTACGGCCACCGTGCGATGCTTGCGATATCCCTGGTCTGGGCGGGCGTGACAACCGTGGTGACCGGCCTGGTCACCGGTCTGATCGTGTTTGTGGCGCTGCGCGTGCTGACCGGGCTCGGCGAGGGCGTCTTCTACTCCAACGACCGCACCCTGATCGCCAAGCACTCGCCACCGGGGAAGGTCAGTCTCGGCATGGGCGTGGTCATCACCGGTCTCTCGCTCGGCCTGACCGTCGCCACGATCGGTGCCCCGTACCTCCTCGACTGGGGCGTGGACGCCTTCGGGAAGGAGGACGGCTGGCGGATGCCCTTCCTAGTCCTCGGCGGTGCCACCCTGGTCTTCGGCTTCGTCATGGTGCCGTATCTGCGCCGTCTCGGCGGGCCGCTGAAGGCGGGCGGCCCCACCCTGCGGCTGCTGGGCATATCGGCGCTCTTCTGCGCCGCCGTCATGGCGGTCTACCTCGTGGCCGACAGCGCGGGGATGCCGGCCTGGGGCGTGGCCGTCGCCGAGACCGTGCTCGCGCTGCTGCTCGTCGGTGTCATCTTCGCCCGGCGCGGCGGGCAGGCCGGTTCGATCGTCCGCAACCGGGACGCGATGCTGCTGAGCATCGCCGCCGTCGCCATCCTGTGGAACCTGTGGTTCTTCAGCTTCTGGTCGGTCTCGATCGTCGCCGACGTCGCCCACAGCTCGTTCGCGCAGGCGGCGCTGGTCGCCACCTTCAACGCCGGAGCGGGCGTTCTCGGCTTTCCCGCCGGCGGACTGCTCTCCGACCGGGCGAAGAAGCGGGGCTGGGGGCGCAGGCCCATGCTGGTCTGGTTCACCCTGATCCAGGGGGTGCTGGTGCTGGCCTTCGGGGCCTATCTGAACGTCGCGGGGAAGCCTTCGCTGGTGGTCATGTCGGTGATGCTCTTCACCGCAAGCCTGTTCTTCAACGCCCTGCAGCCCATGGCTCACGCACTTCTCGCCGAAGTCGTCGAGGAGCACCAGCGGGGCGCGGCTTTCGGCATGTGGAACCTGATCGGCGAGATCGGCGCGGTCATCAGTCCGGCACTCGGCGGCGCGCTCTTCGACGCGTACGGTACGTGGGTGGGTGCCATCTACATCGACGGCGGCCTGATGATCGCCAGTGCGGTGATCTACCTGTACGTACGAGAGCAGCGGACGCCATCACTCGCCCCGGCCTGACGCACCGCAAAGAAGCCTGACCAACACAAGAGGAAGACAAGAGGAAAAGGAGCGCTGATGCGCACCACCGTCGGCATTGTCGGTGCCGGGCCCGCCGGACTGCTGCTCGCGAGGCTGTTGCACAACGCGGGCGTCGACAGCGTCGTCCTGGAGCGCCGCGACCGCGCGTACGTCGAGCAACGGCAGCGCGCCGGCATCCTCGAACAGGCCACCGCGGACGCCCTCCGCGCCGCCGGGGCGGGGGAACGGATGGACCGCGAGGGCATGCCCCACCACGGCATCGAGCTGCGCTTCGGCCGCCGCGCGCACCGCGTCGACTTCCCGTCCCTCACCGGCGGGCGCGGTGTGATGGTGTATGCCCAGACCGAGGTCGTGAAAGACCTCATAGCTCTCCAACTCGCCGACGGCGGCCCGCTGTTGTTCAACACCGAGGTGACCTCCGTCGAGGGCGCCGGCAGCGACAGCCCGACGGTCCGGTATCTGCACGAAGGCCGCGAACGGACACTGATCTGCGACTACGTCATCGGCTGCGACGGCTTCCACGGTGTGAGCCGCCATGCGGTCCCCGCATCCGTGCGAACCACGTACGAACGGACGTATCCCTACTCCTGGCTCGGCATTCTGGCCGAAGCGGCGCCCGTGTACGAGGAGTTGGTCTACGCCCACTCGGCGCACGGCTTCGCGCTCGCCAGCATGCGGTCGGCGTCGGTGAGCCGGCTCTACCTCCAAGTGCCCAACGGCACCGATCCCGAGGACTGGTCCGACGAGCGGATCTGGGACGAACTCGACGCGCGGTTCGCGACGGACATTGACCCCGGCTGGAAACTGGAGCGGGGGCCGGTGACGTCGAAGGCGGTGCTGCCGATGCGCAGCCGTGTGACCGAACCCATGCGCCACGGCCGGGTCTTCCTGGCGGGCGACGCGGCCCATATCGTCCCGCCGACCGGGGCGAAGGGGCTGAACCTGGCCGCCGCCGATGTGATCGTGCTGGCCCGTGCACTGATCGAGTGGCGGCGAACGGGCCAGGCCGAGCTGCTGGACGCGTACTCCGACACCTGCCTGCGGCGGGTGTGGCGGGCGGAGCACTTCTCGTACTTCATGACGACGACGCTGCATGCCGATCCGGCCCAGTCGGCGTTCGAGACGCGGTTGCAGCTGTCGCAGTTGGAGCGGTTGGCGACGTCACGGCATGCGGCGGCCGAACTGGCCGAGAACTACACGGGGTTGCCGCTGCCCGACTGAGAGAGCCGGGTTCGGGTACGGTCCCACCGCTGTGATCGGCGTGTTGGCGTCAGGAGCGTTTCAGTTCGGTGGGGTTGCCCCGCAGTGTGACCCGTACGCCGCTGTTGGTCACCTGGACCGACGTCATGGACATACCGAGCGGGTACGCCTTCTGCCGGGAGCCGTTGGGCAGTCGCTCCTCGATGGTCTGTCTGTACTGGTCGGGCGCCGGCCGGCCGAAGACGTTCACCGCGTCCAGGGCGAAGGTCAGACGACCGGCGTCTATCGTGGGTCTGAGGCTGACCTCCGCGACCCCGCCCGGCCCCATCTGGAGTGTGAGTGTGCCCGTGCCGGGGTCGGGCCGGACCCCGGCGACCTGGACCTTGCCCTGGCCGACCTGCTGCGCTATCGCACTGGCCGGTACGTCGATCTCGGCCCGTACGCTGCCCGATCACGGCAGTGGCGCACGCGAGCAGCACGGCCATGAGGGGTTTGTTCTTGCGGAGCCTACGGAACCGGCTCGAAGGCTGCGGCCGAGGCGACCACAACGCCGTAGGCGGCGGCGATCGACAGCATGTTGAGAACGGTGGCGCAGATCGCGATCACAACACTGCGGAAGACCAGAAGCAGCAGGAGAAACGCAGCGGCGACGACCACAGCGATGATGAGCGGCAGGCGTTTCACGACAATGTCGGTGAAGGCGATCTGCCCAGCCGTCGTACCGGTGACATACGCCTGCGCGCCATCGCTTTCCACGGTCCTGGGCAGCACGGTGTCCTGGAGGGTGTGGGCCAGTTCGGCAGTGGCATCGTCCTGAGGACCTGTATTCGGTGTGACACTGACGGTGAAGAGCGCGTTGTCGGGGCTGGTGACGGCGGGGCCCACGGAGGCGACGTTGCCGGTGTCGGCGATGACGTCCCGTACGGAGCCGGCGAGCACTTGGCGGTCGCCGAACGTGGACGTCTGCTTCTGGTCGAGTGCGACCACAACGGTGAGGGGCCCGTTGGAGCCGGGGCCGAATCCGTCTGTCATCAGGTCGTAGGCACGGCGGCTGGTGGTCTGCGCGGGATCGTTGCCCGGGTCCAGGTGTCCGAGATCGATCGACGCGACGGGGATACCGAGGATCCCCAGCAGCAGGACGCCGGCCAGCAGGCATGCTCAGGGACGCCGTTCGACGTTCGCGGCCCAGCGGGCCCAGATGTCGTCCTGCGCGTCAGGTTCGTCGACGGGGGTACGGATGTGCCACTTGTCGATCTTCGTACCGACGACACCGAGGAGAGCGGGCGCGAGGGTGAGGGACGCACCGGCCGCGACCATGACGGTGACGGCCGCGGCCGCACCGAGCGTGCCGATGAACACAATGCCCGACGCGTAGAGACCGGCCAGAGCGATGGCCACGGTTACGGCGGCCACGATGACGGCCCGGCCGCTGGTCGAGACGGTCCTGCCGAGCGCGGTGGCCGCGTCCGGGCTGTCGTGCAGGAGTTTGCGGCAGCGGGTGGTCAGGAACAGCGCGTAGTCGAGCCCCACTCCCAGCCCCATCATGGTGGCGAGCGTCGGGGAGGCGGCGCCGAAAGTGACTTCGCACACGCCACACGTTGATGCGCCGAAGGCCGTTGTGACGTACGACGGCTGCCGACCGTAGTCCACGGACCGTCCAGGCCGCCACCGCTGGCATACTCGGCCCTGCGGGCACACGGGTGCCCGCCGGCAGCGGGAGGTACGCGATGGTGTCGTCGTCGGGGACGGAACCCCGGAGGGTCACGATCCATGACGTCGCCCGGTCCGCCGGGGTGTCCCGTCAGACCGTGTCACGGGCGCTCAACGACAAGGACGAGATCGACGGGTCCACCAAACAGCGCGTGCTCGACGCCGCCCGCGAGCTGGGCTACCGGCCGAGCCGGTTCGCCCGCGGGCTGGTCCGGCAGGACACCACCACCATCGGCCTGGTGATCCCTGACCTGCTCAACCCGTTCTTCACCGAGGTCGCCGCGGCCGCGCTGGAGGCGGCCCGGGCCCGCGGCTGGCACGTCGTCGTATACGACACCGCGGACAGGGCCGAGGAGGAACTCGGCACACTGCAGGTGATCGCCTCGCAGGTGGACGCGGTCGTCGGTTACTTCCGCTGCTCCGAGGACGATCTCGAACGGTTCACCCGTGGCGCCCCGGTGGTGCTCATCGGCCGCGAACACCACACGGCACGGTTCAGCTCGATCCGGATCGACGGCGAGGAGGGCGTCCACGCCGCGGTCGCGCACCTGGTGGCGCGGGGGCACAGCCGGATCGGGATGCTCGACCACGACGGCCGCGCCGAGCCGAGCGTCCGGCGCGAGTGGTTCACCACGGCCGCGGCGGCTTACGGGATCGACTCGGGCATGGTGGTCGGCGCGGACCAGTCGGCCGACGGCGGCGGAGCGGCGCTCAGGACCTTGCTCACCGCCCACCCCGATGTCACCGCGGTCTTCACCTTCAACGACATCATCGCGATCGGCGCCCTGCGCGAGGCGCGCCGGCTCGGCAGGAGCGTCCCGCGGGATCTCGCCGTGATCGGCTTCGACGGACTGCAGCTCGGCACCCTCGTCGAGCCCCCGCTCTCCAGTGTCGCCCTCGACACGCGGAAGCTCGGCGCGCTCGCCATCGACCAGGTCGGGCGCCTGCTGACCGGGGTGAATCCGCTCGGGGCCGACGGTCTCGTCGTACGGGCCGAACTGCGGCTGGGTGGCTCCGCTTAACCTGCCGGACTCGTGCGCGACCGAAAGTCTTGACACTCGGCCGCACCGGAGCGCAGACTTCCGACCAATTCGCAAAGGCCCCGTGAGCGCTCCCGTGAACGTTCACGTGAACGCTCACGGGCATCAAGTACACGCATCAAGTACACATGGAATACATGGTCCCCTGCCCGCCGCGGCGCTCGGCGCTGAACCGACACCGTTGCGTCCTTGTCCATTCCAACCAGAAGGCATCCCCGCCTGAGGTGTCAACGTCGACCCGTCTAGCGCCCGTCGCTAGTCGTCCTCTGGAACGGAAGATATGAGCAGCACAGTCACGCGCATCCGCCTAGCCGCCGTCGCCGCGGCAGCCAGTATCGCCGTACTCGCCGGGTGCTCGTCGCCCGCTCCGTCGGGTGCCGACGCGTCCGAGGCCCCCTGTGCGCCCGCGAAGGGCAAGGTCACACTCCAGTACTGGAACACCGTTCCGGGCATGGACCAGGTCATCGCCCTGTGGAACAAGAAGAACCCGGACATCCAGGTCGAGATGAAGAACATCTCCAACGACCAGTACGGCACCATCGGCAACGCCCTCAAGGCGGGCAAGGCTCCGGACCTCGCCCAGGTCGGTTACGACGAACTCCCCAACCTGCGCACCCAGAACGCCTTCGTGGACGCCTCGGCCTGCTCGGAGGCCACCGCGGCCAAGTCGAAGTTCGTGCCGTGGACCTGGTCGCAGACCAGCTTCGGCGACACCGGCGTGTTCGCCTTCCCGCAGGACACCGGCCCGATGGCCCTCTATGTGCGCGGCGACATCTTCAAGCAGCACGGCCTCACGATCCCGAAGACCTGGGACGAGTACGCGGCGGACGCGCAGAAGCTGCACAGCGCGGACCCCAGTCTCACCATCACGTCCTTCGACCCGAACAACGCCGAGTGGTTCAACGGACTCCTCTGGCAGAACAACGCCGAGATGTACGCGTACTCCGGCGACAAGTGGCATGTCACCGTGGCGTCCGACCAGAGCAAGCAGGTCGCCGAGTACTGGCAGAAGCTGATCGACGCCAAGCTCGTCCGTACCGACCTCGCCCATGGTTCGACCCAGATGTACGCCGCGTACCAGAAGAACCAGCTCGCCACCTACGTCGGCGCCGCCTGGGGCTACAGCATGTTCCGCGACAACCTGCCCGACCAGGCCGGCAAGTGGACGATCGTCCCGATGCCGACATGGGGTTCGAGCGCCGCGTCCGGCGACTGGGGCGGCTCCACCGTCGCGTTCATGAAGGGCAGCACGCATCTGTACGAGTCGGTCAAGTTCAACTCCTGGCTGAACACCGACCCGGAGGCCCTCGCGCTGGAGAACAAGCTGGGCGGGCTCTACCCGGCAGCCACCACCGGTGCGAAGCTTCCCGCGCTCTCGCAGGGCGTCCCGTACTACAACAACCAGAAGATCTTCGACGTGTTCGCGGACTCGTCCAAGAACATCGACACCAGCTTCACCTGGGGTCCCACCCAGAAGACGGTGAACCTGGCGCTTCAGGACGCGATGGCCAAGGCAACGGCCGGCAGTGGCACACTCACCGACGCGCTCTCGGCCGCCCAGGCAGCCGCGCTGAAGTCGATGAATGATCAGGCGATCCCGGCTGTGGCGGGCAAGTGACCGCAGCATGACCGATATCGCAACCCGCGCGACCCACGTGGTGGCGAAGCCCGGGGGCCGCCGTCGTCACAACGGCGGCGGCCCCCGGGCGGGCACCATCGCCGCGTTCCTGACCCCGTTCTTTCTCCCGTTCGTGCTGTTCTACCTGGTGCCGATCGCCTACGCGATCTGGGAGAGCTTCCGCGTCGTGCGCCGCACGGGCGGGCAGTACGGCACCTCGTACACGACCTTCGGCGGTTTCGAGCAGTACGTGCAGGTCTTCCAGAACACCGAGTTCTGGGCCAGCATCGGGCGGATCGGACTGTTCGGCATCGTGCAGGTGCCGGTCATGCTGTTCGTCGCGCTGGCCATGGCGCTGCTGCTCGACACTCCCCTGCTGAAGCTCAAGCCGTTCTTCCGTATCGCGGCGTTCATGCCGTACGCCGTGCCCGGTGTCATCGCCGCGATCATGTGGTCGTACCTCTACTCCCCGCAGCTCAGCCCGGTTGTCGACCTGCTGAAAGGCATCGGCCTCCAGCCCGACTTCCTCGGCCCGGGCGCTGTGCTGTGGTCGGCCGCGAATGTCTCCACCTGGCTCTGGACCGGCTACAACATGCTGATCATGTTCTCGGCGCTCCAGTCGATCCCGGAGGAACTCTACGAGGCCGCCAAGCTCGACGGTGCGAGCAACTGGACGATCGCGTGGCAGATCAAAGTCCCGATCATCGCTCCGTCGATCATCCTCACCACGGTGTTCTCGATCATCGGCACACTGCAGCTCTACGCCGAGCCGGCCGTGCTGCGCCAGATCTCCTCGAACATCTCCAGCACATTCACACCGAACATGCTCGCGTACGCGGTGGCTTCCGGGAACAACTACCAGCAGGCAGCGGCGATCTCCGTGGTCATCGCGGTCATCACCTTCGTCTTGAGCTTCGGGTTCATGCGACTCACCTCGAAGAAGGCGGGACTGTGAGCAACCAGCCCCTGATCCGTGAAAGCCGCGTCAGCCGCACGGCTGCGATGTCCCTGATGTTCCTGCTGGCGATCTATTTCCTGCTGCCGGTCTACTTTCTGATCGTCGCGGCGACCAAACCGCAGGGCGACCTCGCCTCCACCAACGGGCTGGCGTTCTCGCACTTCGACCTGTTCGACAACCTGTCCACCCTGTTCAGCCGCAGCGACGGCATCTTCGGTCGGTGGGCTCTGAACAGTGTGATCTACGCGGTGCTGGGCGCGGCCGTCGGAACCCTGATCTCCGCGCTGTGCGGCTACGCGCTCGCCAAGTTCTCCTTCCGGGGCCGCGAGTTCCTGTTCTCCGTCATCCTCGGCGGTGTTCTCGTTCCCACCACCGCGCTCGCGCTCCCGCTGTTCCTTCTCTTCTCGGCGACCGGAATCGTCAACACGTATCTCGCGGTGTTTTTGCCCAGCATCGTCAGCCCGTTCGGCGTCTATCTCGCCCGGATCTTCGCCGCGGCCGCCGTTCCGCAGGAGATCATCGAGTCGGCGCGGCTGGACGGGGCCGGCGAGTTCCGTACGTTCTTCTCGGTGGCGTTCAGGCTGATGACACCGTCGCTGGTGACCATCTTCCTGTTCCAGTTCGTCGCCATCTGGAACAACTTCTTCCTGCCGATGGTGATGCTGCAGAAGGAGTCGCTCTTCCCGATCACACTCGGCCTCTACCAGTGGAACGGACAGACCGCCCGTGCTCCGCTCCTCCAGGAATCCGTGATCACCGGCTCGCTGGTCTCGATCGCGCCCGTGATCATCCTGTTCATCCTGCTCCAGCGGTTCTGGCGCACCGGTCTCGCCGCCGGCTCCCTCAAGTGACTCCGTACCCCCGGTCTCCTGCCTCTCCCCCGCCGACACAGAAGGTCCAACTCCCCATGCAGAACTCCGCCGTCTTCGTGCCCCATTTCCACTGGGACCGGGAATGGTACGAGCCTTTCCAGGTCTTCCGGCACCGGCTTGTCGCCGCTCTCGACACCGTGCTGGAGACGGCCGAGGCGAACCCGGACTTCCGGTTCACCGTCGACGGGCAGATGGCCGCGATCGAGGACTATCTGGAGATGAGGCCGGAGAACCGCGACCGGGTCGTGGCACTGGTCGCCGACGGGCGGCTCGCCATCGGGCCGTGGCTCATCCTGCTCGACGAGTTCCTGTGCTCCGGCGAGACCATCGTGCGCAATCTGCAGATGGGATGGGCGGCCGCGGCGGCCCTCGGCGGTTCGATGCCCATCGGCTATCTGCCGGACATGTTCGGCCATGTCGCGCAGATGCCACAGATCCTGGCGCGCGCCGGAATCAAGCATGCGGCGCTGTGGCGCGGTGTTCCCGGTTCTGTCGACGGTCACGCCTTCCGCTGGCGTGCTCCCGACGGTTCCGAAGTGCGCACGGAGTTCCTCTTCGACGGCTACGACAACGGCCTCGACGTGTTGCTGGTACCCGAGCAGATCGGGCGCGCGCTCGGCGAGTACGCGGAGATGACGGCCGGGCGGTGGGGTGGCGACCCGGTGCTCGCGATGGCCGGCACCGATCACAACGCGCCCGATCCGCAGCTCGCGGCCTGGCTGCGGCGTGCGTCCAGCGCCGAGCGCCCCATCACCATCGCGACGCTCGACGAGTACATCCGTGAGCATGTACGCGACGAGGTCTCCGCCGTCGTGACCGGTGAGCTGCGCAGCCATGTGCGCGGCAACATCCTCCCGGGCGTGCTCTCCGTACGGCTCGCTCTCAAGCAGCGGATGGCTGTCGCCGAGCGCACCGTCGACCACGCCGAGCGGATGAACGCGCTGTGGTCCGGGCGCGACGACTCACCGTTCCTCTCGCTGGCATGGCACAAGATCATCGAGTCGAGCGCACACGATTCGGTCGTCGGCTCCGGCACCGACGAGACCGCCGATCAGGTCGAAGCGCGTCTCGCCGAAGCCACGCACACCGCGCGCGCGGTCCGGGACGCGGCACTCGCCGAGCCCGCGGCGCTGGTACCGAGCGACGGCTACCTGGTCGCCAACACACTGCCGTTCCCGCGTACGGCTCTGGTCGAGGTGGATGTCGTGGCCCCGCCCGGGGGAACCCATCTGGTCGCGACCGCCGCCGACGGCTCGACGCATCCCGTACAGCCGGTCTCGGAGGCCCCGACCGTACTGAGCGACGAGCGCATGGACGCCTCGCAGCTCGAACGTGTACTGCGCCGTATTCACCGCCGTGAACTCTTCGGCCGTCTGATCGACCACTACGAACTCACCCCGGGCTCGCTCGTCTTCCATCTCGCCGAGGTGCCGAGCAGCGGACCGTTCGACCTGCTGATCCTGCGCCGGGAGGTCGCCGCCGCGGCCGCCGCGCATCCGGGCGAGTGGACGGTGCTGACGCTGGAGGAAGCCCGCGCGACCGCGCTGGTGCCCGTGCGCGTCCCCGCCTCCGGGCTCGCGAGCTTCCGGGTCGGACCGAGCGACCGTACCGACCCGCCGTCGACGGCGTTCGCACCCGCGACGGCGTCGGCCCGCGCGCTGTCGAACGGACTGGTCGAGGTCGAGGTCGCCGCCGACGGCACCCTGGACGTGACGGGAGCCGACGGCACCGTACTGCGCGGAGTGGGCCGCCTCGTCGACGGCGGTGACCGCGGCGACAGCTACAACTACGCGCCGCCGGCCCAGGATGTGCTCGTGTCGGAGCCGACGGAGGCCGCCGTCGAACTCCTTGAGAACGGTCCGCTGCGTTCGAGGATGCGTGTCACCCGCGTCTACGAATGGCCCACCGCGCTCTCCTCCGACCGTGATCTGCGCAGCGGTACGGCCGTCCCGACCCCGGTGGAGACGGTCGTCGAGGTGCGCGCGGGTGAGCCGTTCGTACGTGTCTCCACTTCGTTCCTGAACCAGTCCGCCGACCACCGGCTGCGTTTCCACGTACCGCTGCCCGAGCCGGTGGACGTGTCCGCGTCCGGCGGGCAGTTCGCCGTCACCGAACGCGGGCTGACCGCCGAGGGCGGCTGGGGCGAATTCCCGATCCCGACCTTCCCGGCTGGTTCGTTCGTGTCGGCCGGCGCCGCCCACGTACTGCTCGACCACACCACCGAGTACGAACTCGTCGGCGACGGCTCCGAACTCGCCATCACACTGCTGCGGGCGATCGGGTCGATCAGCGTCAATATCCATCCGCTCCGTGACGAGCCCGCGGCGAGCGAGATTCCCGCACCGGGCGCGCAGGATCTCGGCGTACGCATCGAGAACCGTTTCGCCGTCGTGCCCTCGGCTTCCGGCTGGCAGGGGGCGAACGCGGTCGCCCTCGCCGAGGACTTCCGTAACGACGTGCTGGTCGCCCGCGGGACCGCGCCCGCCGGGGACCAACTGCCCCCGGACGCAACGGGCGTACGGGTCGACGGCGCGGACGTTTTCGTGTCGAGCATCCGCCGCGTCACCGACGACGAGCGCGGTGCCGGCACCGAGGTGCGGCTGGCCGCGATGAGCGGTACGGGATCGACCGCCCGTGTGACGGGCGCGTTCACCGAAGCCACCACGGTCGACCTGCTCGGCCGGCCGCTCTCCACGACGCCGGTCGCGGACGGACTCGAACTCGCCCTCGGCCCATGGGAGATCCGAACGGTCGTGGTCCGGTAGACAACCGCATCCGTACACAAGCCGGCGCACACAGCCGGCGTTCGGCTCCCTTTGTCATCAAGAAAGAGTTGTGACCTCGTGCCCTCCGAGCTTTCCGCGTACGTTTCGGACATCACACCAGGGCGTGGCGCGCTGCGCCCGGCGCGCTCGTGGCTGCACTCCGACGCCCCCTCGTATTCGCTGAACGGGCAGTGGCGTTTCCGGCTGTCGCCGACGGCGGCGGTGGCGGAGGACTTCGCGGCCGAAGGCTTCGACGACGGCGGCTGGGACAGCATCCCGGTGCCCTCCCACTGGGTGCTCCAAGGTGACGGGGCCTACGGCCGGCCGATCTACACCAACGTGCAGTTCCCGTTCCCGATAGACCCGCCCCATGTTCCGGACGAGAACCCCACCGGTGACTACCGCCGCCACTTCGACGTGCCCGCCGACTGGTCGGGGGCCGAGCGTGTTGTGCTGCGGTTCGACGGTGTCGAGTCGCTCTTCAAGCTGTGGGTGAACGGCGACGAGATCGGCAGCGCCAGCGGCAGCCGGCTCGCCCACGAATTCGATGTCACATCGTCCGTACGCCCGGGTGACAACGTCGTCGCCGTCCGGGTGCACCAGTGGTCGGCGGCCAGCTATGTCGAGGACCAGGACCAGTGGTGGCTGCCGGGCATCTTCCGTGATGTCACTCTGATCGCGCGCCCGGCCGGAGGCATCGAGGACGTCTGGCTGCGGACCGGGTTCGAGAACGGGCGCGGACGGGTCGAGACGGAGGTCACCGCCGATGCTGCGGCATTTCCGATCACACTGCGCCTCCCCGAACTCGGTATCGAGCAGGTCTGGGCGACGGCGGCCGATGTGGCCCCGCTCGACATCGACGGCGTGGAGCCGTGGTCGGCCGAGCAGCCGCGCCTGTACGACGTCACCGTGTCGACGTCCGCGGAGAGCATCGCCATGCGCATCGGCTTCCGCACGGTCGAGATCCGCAGCGACCGGTTCCTGGTCAACGGCCGCCGTGTTGTGTTCCACGGGATGAACCGCCACGAGACCCATCCCGAGCGCGGCCGTGTCTTCGACGAGGAGCACGCCCGCGAGGACCTGGCCCGGATGAAGCGGTTCAATGTGAACGCGATCCGCACCAGCCACTACCCGCCGCATCCGCGGCTGCTCGACCTTGCCGACGAACTCGGATTCTGGGTCGTCCTCGAATGCGATCTGGAGACGCACGGCTTCACCACAGTGGACTGGGCCGGCAATCCGAGCGACGACCCGGCGTGGCGTACGGCGTACCTCGACCGCATCCAGCGCACCGTCGAACGGGACAAGAACCATCCCAGTGTCGTGATCTGGTCGCTGGGCAACGAAGCGGGAACCGGCAGCAACCTCGCCGCGATGTCCGCGTGGGTCCACGCCCGCGACACCGGACGGCCCGTGCACTACGAAGGTGATCACACCGGCGAATACACCGACGTCTACTCGCGCATGTACGCGTCGGTGGTCGAGACCGAGCAGATCGGAACCGACGGTTCACGCTCGCCACTGCTGAACTGCACTCCCGCACAGGGCGCCCGGCAGCGCACCAAGCCGTTCCTGCTCTGCGAGTACGCCCACGCGATGGGCAACGGGCCCGGCGCGCTCGACCAGTACGAGGCGCTGGTGCACGAACATCCGCGGCTGCACGGCGGTTTCGTCTGGGAGTGGCGCGATCACGGCATTCTGACGACGGCCCCGGACGGTACGCCGTACTACGCGTACGGCGGCGACTTCGGGGAGGTCGTCCATGACGGCAACTTCGTGATGGACGGGGTGCTGTTGAGCAACGACGTCCCGACTCCCGGTCTCCACGAGTTCAAGGCGGTCGTACAGCCGGTCGGCTTCACCTTCGACGGTGACGATGTCGCGATCGCGAACCTGCGGCACTCGGCTGACACGTCCGACCTGCGCTTCCGCTGGCGCGTCGAGCACGACGGCACGCCTGTGGATTCCGGGGACTTGGGGGTCCCTGTCGTCGCGGCGGGCGAGTCGGTGCGTGTGCCGCTGCCACGGATCCCGGTGTCGCGGAACTCGGAGACATGGCTCACCGTCGAGGTGGTACTGGCTGCCGACACCGCCTGGGCGCGCGAGGGGCATGTGATCGCGACCGCCCAACTGGACCGTTCGACGCGCCGTCCCGCGCCCGGTGTCCGGCCCCGGACCGACTGGCGGCGGAGCGTCGGGACACTGGACCTCGGCATCGCCGAGTTCGTCGACGGGTCCCTCGTGCGCCTCGCCGGGCGCGCGGTGGCGGGCCCACGGCTGGAACTGTTCCGTGCCCCGACCGACAACGACGAAGGTACGTCCGGGGAAGTCGAGGACAGCGACGCCGGCATCGCCGGGGTCTCCCACGCCGAACTGTGGCGTCGCGACGGTCTCGACCGGCTGACCACACGGCGAGTGTCCGTGGAGCGCACCGCGGACGCCCTGCACATGCTCGCCAGGGTCTCCCCGGCGAACTCCGCCCTGTCGGTGATGGTGGAGTCCGTCTGGTCGGTCGAGGGCGACGAACTCGAACTGCGGGTGGAGATAGAGCCTTCGAGCGGTTGGCAGACGGTGTGGCCGCGGATCGGGATCCGTTTCGATCTGCCCGACGGAACAGCTCCCATCGATGGCGCCGAGTGGTTCGGCCTCGGCCCGCACGAGTCCTACCCCGACAGTCTCCGCGCGGCACGCACCGGCCGTTTCTCCGCCACCATCCGCGATCTCTCGGTCGACTACGCAAGGCCCCAGGAGACGGGGCACCGCTCCCAACTGCGCCGACTGGCGCTGACGAGTGGTAACACACCGGCGCTGCGTTTCGCGGCGATCCCGGACGCACAAGGACGCCGCCCCGGCTTCACACTCAGCCGCCACACCCCACAGCAGATCGCCCGAGCCGGCCACCCCTTTGAGCTTCCGGACTCATCGACGAGCTATCTGCTCGTCGACGCGGCCCAGCACGGGCTCGGCTCACGGGCCTGCGGACCGGATGTGTGGCCCGAGTTCGCGCTCCGGCCTCAGTCCCGCACGATCAGGCTTCGCATAGCGGCAGCGGGCTAGGATGGCAGAAACCCAGAGGGCGAGGCGTCATCGCGTGCAGAGGTGGAGGGGTTCTTGTGCCGGGGCGACGGACCGAGTTGGTGGACCTGCCGGTTTCCTTCGAGCGGCCCTTGCGTCTCTTCACATACATCATCGGTCACAGCCAGGTGCTGTTTCGCGGTGAACGGGACACCGACGCGAGGCTGCACACTACGTTGGAGATTCTGTTCACGGATGTCGGCGCACTTTCGATCCGCGATCGCTACCAGTCGCTGACCATACGCCTGCCGTCCGGACCGGAGGAGGAACGGCTAAGGGCTGCGGATCCGCGCCCGTGGCACGACTGGCGCGCATTTGTTCTGGAGGCCGGGCCCGGCAGCGACGGCCACGTGATTGCCGGCGGGGTGTTCTGGGCGGAGAGCTCCGCCCCGGTCGGTTACAGCAGTTTCCTGATATCTGGCTACGATCTGCCGCAGTTCTCCCCGGACCGGCCGTTGCCGGCCGAGCCGGCCACCATCTACAGCACCTATCCGCAGCGTTGAAGGTGTACTGGACGCGTGTCCCGGGTGACCGGGTGAGCCGCGAAGCCCAGTCCCGTACCGGCAGGTCACTGCTGCGGTGGGTGCTGGCGGCCGAGCATGGTGTGACAGGACCCGTCGGAGTCGAACGTGACGCGTTCGGCAAGCCGTTCGTGGCCGGCATGCCGTGGTTCCACTTCAGCCTCAGCCACTCCGGGGACCTGGTCGCGCTCGCCGTGGACGTACTTCCCGTCGGCGTCGACATCCAGCGGATCGGCGCCGCCAACCCCGACGTGGGCAAGCGGTATTTCCATCCCGAGGAGTGGGCGTCGGTCGCGGAGCGCGCCGGTGCGGACCGGACGTACCGGTTCCACGCGCTGTGGGCGCTCAAGGAGAGCTATACGAAGCACACCGGCCAGGGGCTGCGCACCCGGCTGGACTCCTTCGTCGTCCAGGACGGGAAGAGCGGGGACAGCCGGGAGAGCGGGGAGGGCAGCGACTTCACCGCTCGTACGGCCCGTGGTGAGCCGCTCCCCGTACGGCTGCTGCTCCGTCGGCAGGGGGCGTCACACGTACTCGCCGTGTGCACGGACGCCGCCGCACCTCGTGAGGATCCGCTCTGGGTTCCCCACGAGGTGCCGGGCGGCGCGCTCACTCCCCCGGAGTCTCAGGAGCCTCAGGGGCCTTGAGATCGGGCCAGGTAAGAGCCGCCGCACCCCAGGTGGCCCCCGCGCCGAAGGCCGGCATCACGATCCTGTCGCCCGCGGCGAACCGTCCGGCGCGCCAGGCGTGATCGAGCGCCAACGGGATCGACGCCCCGGCGGTGTTGCCCACGTCCCGCAGATGGAGGACGGTCTTCTCCTCGTCCGTGCCCAGTTGCCGTGCGAGTGACCGGAGGATCCGTTCGTTCGCCTGATGGCCGACGACATGGTCGACATCGTCGGTCCGCCAGCCGGCCTCGGTGAGGGTGTGCCGGGTCACGTCCTCCATGTGGCGTACGGCCCGCTTGAAGGTGCTGCGCCCCTGCATCCGCAGGTACGACGGTGCCGTGCTCCCGGCCGATCTGGCGCGGGCGCCGCCGCCGTCCACGGCGATCAGATCCGCCAGGGTCCCGTCGCTGTGCAGAGTGACGCCGGCCAGGGCACCGTGCTCGTCCGCGTCGCCCGCGCGGAGGACGGCCGCGCCCGCCCCGTCGCCGAAGATCGGCAGTGTGACACGGTCCGTCGGATCGAGATAGGTGCTGAACGTGTCGGCGCCGATCAGCAGAACCGCCTGTGACAGTCCGGCGGCGATGAAGGCCCGTGCGGTCTGGAGACCGTACAGAAAGCCGGTGCACACCGCCGAGATGTCGAAGGCGGGGATGGGGCCGAGGCCCAGGCGCGAGGCGACGTCCGGCGCGGTGGCCGGGCAGAGCCTGTCGGGTGTCGCCGTCGCGAGTACGAGATGGTCGACGACGATTCCGTCAGCAGCGGCAAGCGCCCGGCGGCCGGCCTCGACGGCCAGGTCTCCCGTACTGACACCCGGCGACACGACATGGCGCCGACGGATTCCGGTACGGGTGGTGATCCACTCGTCCGAGGTGTCGATCCGCCGGGCCAGCGTCTCGTTGGTGACCACGTCCGGCGGAACCCACGATCCGAGCCCGGCGAGCACGGCCGACCTCGTCATCATTCTTCTCCCTCCATGCCCGCCGGTGCCGGCGGTGCTGTGATCCACGCTGTGGGGTGACGCGGTGGTACGCAGAGGCGTGCGGTGTCGGTCCGACGCGCGCGGTGTCAGAACGAGAACTTGTCACGGGCCTCGACAAGGAGCTCGACAAGCCGTTCGCATTCCTCTGTCGTGTGCCGACTGGTCACACCGACCCGCAGCCGGCCTGTCCCCATGGGCACATGCGGATAGACGAAGGCCGCGGTGAACACGCCGTGCTCCATGAGCCAGTTGGCCACTTCGACCGTCTTGCGCTCGTCCTTGATGAGTACGGGCACGATATGGCTGCGCGTCTTCATCAGATCGATCCCGGCCTTTCTCAGCCGCCCCAGGATCAGCGCCACATTGTCCGCCAGGCGCTGCCGCAACTCGGGCCCCCGGGTGGCGAGTTCGGAGAGTGAGGCCAGGGTCGCCCCCGCGACGCCGGGAGCGGAGCCGCGCGAGCTGGTGTAGGAGGGCGCCATGTAACGGAGTTCACGTTCGAGCGGCTTGCGGGCCAGTACGAAGCCGCCGACGCTGCCCAGCGCCTTGCTCATGGTGCCGACGATGGCGTCCACCTGATCCAGCACACCGAAATGCTCTGCGACACCGAGTCCGTTGGGGCCGACGATGCCGAAGGAATGTGCCTCGTCGACAAGGATCCTGGCGTCGTACTCGGCGGCGAGTTCGGCGATCCGGTCCAGCGGGGCGAAATCGCCGTCGGCGCTGTAGAGGCCGTCGACGATGATGATCCGTCGGCGCTTCTCACCGTACTGCCGCAGCAGGCTCTCCAGTTTGGCCATGTTGTTGTGCGGGAACGTCCTCATCTCGGCGCCCGACAGCGTGCTCCCCATGAAAATGGAGACATGGTCGGTGCGGTCGTTGAGGATGACATCCTCCGAGGACGCCATGGCTGAGATCAGCGCGAGATTCGCCGCCATTCCGGACGGAAAGAGGATCGCGGAGTGCGCAGGCGAAAGCGCCGTCAGCCGCTCCTCGACCTCGTGGTGGATACGTGTGTGGCCGCAGAGCAGCTGGGCGCCGTAGGTGTTCGTACCGTACCGCTCGATACCCCTGATCGCGCCCGCCTTGAGCGCGGGGTCCTGGGAGAGCCCCAGGTAGTCGCAGGAGCCGAACATGAGCAGGTTCTGATGCCGGTCGGTCGTGACGGAGTTGCCGTTGTTCTCCTCGATGACGGGGAAGAAGGGCGATATCTCCTCCCGCTCCCATTCTTCGTACAGCTCGTCCAGTGTGGCTCTCTTGGACTGAATTGCCATGACCAGGTTCTCCGATTCTGAGAAGTGGGCACTGTGGGTCAGCCGGGCGAGAAGGCGGGTCAGGGCAGTCTCTCGGCCATCGCTTCGAGGAGAGCGCCCACGGTCGCCCCGCCGCCCAGGGAGAAGGCCTCCTCAAGGCCGAACTCGACATCGAATTCCTTCTCGACGTTCATCAGGATCTCGGAGAAGGTGAGCGAGTCGATCCCCTGGAGCGAGGTGCCGAGCGTGATCCCGCTTTCCCCGGTCTCCTCCTCCACCACCCTGATGAGAAGGGACTCCAGTTCCTGAAGGTCGTAGCCGCTGGTGGTCATCGCTGTCCTCCCGTTCGTGTGGCATCACTGACTTTTTCTTCCGAGGAGAGCCCGGAACCCGCTGCCCCCGGGGCGGCTCTCTTTCCGGCACCGATCACGCCCTGGCTCAGCAGAATTCCGAGTACGACGATCAGGGCACCGGTGGGCTGATTCCAGGTGAGATGCTCGCCCAGGGCCACGATTCCCAGGAACACCCCTACGAGCGGGGAAACATAGGTGACGGTCGAGGCGGGCGTCGCGCCCCAGTTCTCGACGATAAAGGTGTTCCAGATGTAGGCGATACCGCTGGCGAGCGCGCCGAGCACCAGAACACTCAGCGCGATATTGATATTCAGATCGACGGGTTCACCGGCGAAGAAGGGTGCCGTGACAACCATCATCGCGGCCGCCAGGGCCACTTGCACGGCGGCGATCGTCAGCGCGTCGTAGGAGTAACGCCCCGAAATGTAGCGCCGCATGTAGGTGAAGGCGAGGCCGTAGCTCGCGGTGCCCAAGAGACAGGCGACCTGGGCGAGTCCGGTGCCGGACAGGTCGCTCGCGCCGTCTCCGAGCTGCCATGGAGCCAGTACGACGGCGATTCCGGCGGCGCCGATCAGGACTCCCGCCGAGCGCGCCCGGTTGAGCCTTTCCTGGGGGATCACCGCCAGCGCGATGACCATCGTCATAAGCGGGGTGGTGGCGTTGTAGATACTCGACAGCCCGGAGGGAATGCGTTCACCGGCCCATGCGAAGAGCAGCAGCGGAAAGACGCAGAGAAGAAATGCGACCACCGCCAGATGCCCGATGAGTTTGACCTCGCGCGGCCAACGCCGCCCGGTGGCGAGGAGAATGACATTGAGCGTCAGCGCGCCCAGAACGAGTCGGCCGAGAACGAGTTGCGCGGGTGACAGACCGGCCACGGAGATCTTGATGAAGAAGAAACTGGATCCCCATGTCAGAGAAAGCAAGACATAGGCAAAAAGAACCCGCGCACTGCGACCGGTCGGTCCGTCCGAGGTATGTGACTTCACTCCGCACCCCCTGGGCCATCGAGTGGTGCGATTCTGTGGCACATCCCACGGCCGAGGCCAATAGAAGCCGTTGATTCGGCTATACGGCCGACTTATCCTTGCTGGTCAGCAGGGATCGTGGGGCGCCCATCGAGCAACCGGGGGAGAGTCTTGAAGGTCACCCTTGTCCAGATTCGTGTCTTTGTCGAGGTAGTGGAACGGGCGGGATTCGCAAAAGCGGCCGACGCCCTCGGGATGAGCCAGCCTTCTGTTTCACACGCTGTCGCCTCCCTGGAAAAAGCTGTCGGCCGCCCTCTGTTCGTCCGCCAGCCCGCCGTCGCGCCCACTCCCCTCGGCCGGAAACTGCTCCCTCACGCACGCTCCGTCCTGGCGTCGTTCCACTCCTTTTCGGCCAGCGCCCTGGACCCCGCGTCCCCGTCCGGCGACGTACGGCTGGCCGTCACGCTCACCGCGCGGACCGGGATGATCCCGTCGCTGCTGCCGGTGTGGGAGAAAGCGGCACCTCATGTCAAGGTCCATGTCCTGGAGGCGGACGAGGACGAGATGGTGCCCTGGCTGGAGGAGGGCGCGATCGACGCCGCCATCCTGATCGACCCTTCCGAGATACCGCCCGGAGGCATCGTCGTCGCCCGTGACGCCTTCGCGGCGGTGCTGCGGAAGGATCACCCGCTCGCGGCTGAGCCGTCGATCTCTGTGACCGAACTGCTCGACGACCCGGTGATCGTGTCGGCGAGCAGTTGCCGTCCCCGGGTCATGGAGATCTGCACATCCGCCGTGCCGGCCTTCCGTCCGGTGCAGCAGGTACGTGATCTGAGCACACTGCTGCGCATGGTCGCGGGCCATGTCGGTGTGTCCGTCGTACCGACGCTGGCCCGCTCCATGCTCGGCGACGAGCTGGTCATGGTGCCTCTGCACCCGGTGAGCCGGCGCACTCTCGTCCTGACCGGCCCCAGCACCCGTCCGTGGTTACCCGCCGTGACCGCGCTGCGCGACGCGATCGCCCTGCAACCGCTGTCGTTCTGATACGGACGCACGAAGCGGGCGGGCGGAGCAGGCAGACGGGGGGAACGGCGGAAGGCATCGCCCATCGTCGGCGGCATCGAGTCCGAGGCGTCCAGGCACCGGGGAAGCGAGTCCCGCGGATTCCCGGCGAGGCGGCGGGTCACCGTATCGGGCTCGTACGCGCTCTGCGGGACAAGGGAGTTGACCGACAGCGGGCGGGGCATGGCGCCGGGGGCGTGGACAGTGTGCAGACGGGGGGCTCGGTGAAGCGGCGCTTGGAAAGGCCGGGCCGGGGCGGGAATGAGTTGTTGTGTTCGGTGTCCGGTGCGCCGGCGGAACGCCGTGGCCTGGGAATTGTTGCCCAAGCTTTTGACGTCACCGGGCTTGGCAAGGGGCGGATGCCGGAGCAGCGTGTACGGCGGACCGGGCGGTCGACGGCGATCACACCAACCAGGCAGGTGGACGCACTCGTTGAGGGCCGTACGGTCCGCCGCGCCGTCAGGTGGCCCATGGCGCGGTGAGCCGCACCATAGGAAGAGATCGACGTGGAACAAGTCAGTGGAAACTACAACCCGGGTGTCACCCTGGAGTCGCTGATGCCGGAGCCTTTGCTCGGGCGTGAGTACCAGGACCGCCCGGACATCGTGCACGAGCGCTTACGCCGCCGGCATGGCGCCGTGGCTCCCGTGGACCTGTTGGGTGTGCCCGTCTGGCTGGTGCTGGGATATCCGGAAGCCTTGTACGTACTCCAGAACGACGCGTTGTGGCCGAAGGGCATACACCACTGGCGTGCCCGCAACGAGGGCCGTGTGCCGTACGACTGGCCGGTCGCCCCCGCGCTGACGGCCGAGAACATGATGGCGCGCGGCGGCTCCAACCACGCCAAGTACAGGGCCGCTTGGGACTCGGCGCTCAAACCGTTCCAGGATCCGGGCCATCCGCAGACCCGCAGGCTCAAGGAGAACATCCGCAGGACCGCGAACGAACTCATCGGGTTCCTCGCGCAGGGCGGCAGGTCGGGTACGGCGGACCTGGCCGCGCAGTTCTCCCGGCCGCTGCCCCTGATGGTCGCGGGCGAGCTGCTGGGCGCGTCGGGTTCCCAGAACGACCAGGCGCTGATGGACATCTGGCGGATCCTCGACGCGGGACCGGACTCGGCCGAGGCCTCCGACCGGGTGCTCGCCGCCATGGCGAAGCTCGGGGAGGAGAAGCGGAGCCGGCCCGGTGAGGACTTCCCCTCGTACATGCTGGCGGCGCAGCCCAATCTGACGGCCTCGGAGCTGGCGCATGAACTCACCATGCTCATGGGGATGGTCTCGGACCATGGAGGCATCCTCATAGCCAACTCGGTCGTGGAGATCATCACCGGCGACGGCCGCGCGCGAGCGAGCCTGTCGGCGGGCATGATCCGCGAGGCCGTCAACCATGTCGTCCTGCGCAAACCGCCGTTGTCCAACTTCGTACCGCGGTTCCCGCTCAGGGACCAGCGGCTGGGCGAGTACATCATCCGGGCGGGCGAGCCCGTATGGATCGCCACCGCCGCCACCCACGCGGATCCGCGCTTCGCGGACGGCACTTCGGCGAACAGGGCGACCAGCACGCGCGCCCATCTCTCGTGGGGTGCGGGCCCGCGCCAGTGCCCGTCGCGTGAACTCGCCACCACCATCACGACCTTGGCCCTTGAGTCCCTGTTCGAGCAGTTCGAGCACCTTGAGCTGGCCGTACCGGTGGACCAACTCCCCTGGCGCTCCTCGCCGTTCGTACGGGGGTTGCGGGCGCTGCCGATCAGGTACCGGCTGCGGGAGGGCTACGAGATCCCGGCACCCGTGCCCGTCCGGCGGACGGGCAGGCACCGGGCGGCGGAAGCGGAGGAGGCGGCTTCGTCGTCCACACTGCGGCAGTTCCTCACCGGTCTGGTCACGGGGAAGATCGATCCGGACGCCTTCTAGGGCGTGTTTCGGAAGTAGCGTCGTCGGCCCGCAGGGCGGGCCTCGCGGCGTCCGGTGCGTGCAATCGCAAGGCGGAGTGATCGGCGGTGTTGATGGCCCGGCCGTACTCGGGCGACTCCGACAACGCAGCGAGTGTGCGTGCCGGGCGTCGCGAGGCAGACGGGACTTCCGAAACACGCCCTAGGCCCTAGGTGTTGTACGAGGGCAGGAGCCCGGCGTCGCGCAGATGGGACCGGGCCCCGGCGATGGCCTCCGGAGTCGTGGCGTACTCCCGGCCCTCCCGCCGCAGCAGGTCCAGCGCGCCGACCGATTCCAGGGCCTGGCGCTGGCCGGGGCGGATCCCGGAGGTCATCACCGCGATACCGCGCCGGTTCAGCTTGTGGACGGCGTCCTTGAGGACGAGCGCGCCGGTGGCGTCCATCGTGGTCACCCGGGACATCCGCAGGATCACCACCCGGACGTCGGCGACCTCGGAGAGCTCCAGCAGGAAGCGGTGGGCGCCGGCGAAGAACAGCGGTCCGTCGATGCGGTAGGCGACGATGTGCTCGGCCAGCAGGGCGTGTTCCTCGTCGCTGTGCTCGCCGGGCAGATCGGAGCGGAAGTCCACCTGGTCCATCCGGGCGTGCTTGGCGACCGCCCGCAGCGCGAGGGCCCCGGCGACGGCCAGGCCTGTGATCACCGCGTACACCAGGTCCAGGGCGAGTGTCGCGACGGCGGTCAGTACCAGGACGACGGCGTCCGAGCGGGTGGCCCTGGCCATCGCGCGCAGGGAGCCGACCTCGACCATCCGGACCGCGGTGGCGATCAGCACGCCGGCCAGCGCGGCGAGCGGGATCCTGGAGACCAGCGGGGCGGCGGCGAAGACGATCACCGCCAGCACCACGGCGTGGGTGAGCGCGGCGAGCCGGGAGGACGCGCCCGTACGGACGTTGACCGCCGTACGGGCGATCGCGCCGGTCGCGGGTACGCCGCCGAACAGCGGGGCGGCGATGTTCGCCAGGCCCTGCCCGAACAGTTCCCGGTCGGGGTCGTGCTTCTCCCCGACCGTCATACCGTCGGCGACCTGGGCGGACAGCAGCGATTCCAGCGCGGCGAGCGCGGCCACCGCGACCGCGGGCGCCAGCAGGGAGGCGAGCGCGGACGGGTCGAGGAAGGTGAGGGAGGGGGCGGGAAGCCCGACGGGCAGGGCCCCGATCGTGGGTACGGTGCCCGGGCTCAGGGCCTGGCCCGCGACGGTCGCGGCGATCACCGCCACAATGGAGAACGGGACGGCCGGGCGCCAGCGCGCCCCGGCCAGCATGGTCCCCGCCACGGCGGCGGCCAGCAGGACAGCGGTCCAGTTCGGGGACCGTACGAACTCCTCGACGGCCCGCCCGGCCACCACCAGGACCTTGTCGCCCTCCGGCGGGGCGACGCCGACGGCGTTCGGGATCTGCTGGAGACCGATCACGCAGGCGATGCCGAGGGTGAAGCCCTCCACCACCGAGGCGGGGACGTACGCCATGTAGCGTCCGGCGCGTACCAGGGCGAGGACGAGGAGCATCAGACCGGCGATCAGTCCGACGGCCAGTACTCCGCCGGTGCCGTGCGCGGCGACGATGGGCACGAGGACGACGGTCATCGCGCCGGTCGGTCCGGAGACCTGAAGATTCGATCCGCCGAACACCGCGGCCAGGGCCCCGGCGACCACTGCTGTCACCAGGCCCGCCTCGGCGCCCAGGCCGGAGGAGACGCCGAAGCCGAGCGCGAGCGGCAGCGCGACGATCGCCACGGTCAGACCGGCCATCAGGTCCCGGCGGGGGCTCCGGCGCATGGCGGTGAGATCACCGCGTACGGGCAGCAGGGAACGCACCCGGGCGAGACCCCGGGCGGCGGGCGTGCTCACTTGGCGGGGACCTCGGCTTCCCGCAGCTCGGCCAGCAGTTCGTTCTGCCCGGCGAGCATCTCGGTAAGGATCCGGCGGGCCGCGCGCATCAGCTCGGCCACATCCCCGCCGGCCAGCTCGTAGACGACGGTGGAGCCTTCACGGGTGGAGGTGACGATCCCGGAGCGGCGCAGGACGGCGAGCTGCTGCGACAGGGCGGCGGGCTCGATCTCGATCTCCGCCAGCAGACCGCGGACCGGCATGGGCCCGTCCTGCAGCAGCTCCAGCACCCGGATACGGACCGGGTGGCCCAGCATCCGGAAGAACTCCGCCTTCGCCTGATACAGCGGAACCGGCATGGTGACTCTCCTACCTGTTGTGATCCGCACCGCCGGCCCCTTCCGCGCACGGACCGGTCTCGATTCCGTGTTCGCCGGCCACCGACAAGGCGTCGTCCAACTCGTCCTGTGCGAGGGCGACTTCATAGACGTCCCCGCTTCCCACGGCGGCCTCCAGCGCCACCCGAGCCTGCCGCACCCGCTCCCGCACGGCCGCGAAGAACTCCCCGCCCACCTGATCCCCAATCCCGTATGTCCCGCACAGAGGGCACGTGCTGAGTTCATGATGTAGCCAATTGCAGAACTTTGCAATTTACGTTGACCAGGGCCGCCGCGAGCCGTCACACTCGGTAGTTATGGATGCTGGCTTAGCCGCTGTGTGCGGGGCGTTGGCCGGGGCGTTGGCGACCATCGGGGCCGCGCTCACCGCCGGAAGGGCGCAGCGGGAGGCGGCCCGGATCGCGGCCCGGGCGGAGCATCAGCGGCAGCGGCGTCAGCCGCGGGAGGGCGTGTACAGGGAATTCATCGCCGCCGCCGAAGCGCTGCGCAATGCGATCGGGCAAAGAGAACTGGGCCCCTACAAGGTCTCCACCTTTACCAGCACCTATGTATACGAGTGCCGGACGCGCGCCGCGAGCGTCGCGTCCCTCTGGCTGGATATCGCGCTGGCAGGCCCCAAGGATGTCTCCGCGATGGCGGCCGATGTCGCCCGTACGGCCAATGTGATCTCCAGCCTCTGCGCGGAACTGGAGGCCATAAGAGCAGCGAACGAAGCGAATCCGGCCGACGATCTGCCACCGGAGGTGGATGCCCTCCTCGCGGGATTCGAGCTGACAGTAATGCCCATGGAACAAAGTCTCTCAAAGTTCATCGGCACGGCCCAGGACGCCTTGGACGACAACGGGTCATAAACCCCCGGCGCACGCCCATGAAGCGAACGGCAGGCAAACGGCTGTCGACGGAACACGGAAAGGTGTTCCAATGCGGACCCCCCGCTCCTTATCGTGACGCGCCATCACGTATACAAACGCGCGTACGCGCACGGGGGACAAAAACATGAATGAGTGGCTGACCGCCGACAACATATTGGCCACGATCTTCGCAGTGTTCGGTCTGGCCGCGTCGGCCGTTACGATCTGGTACCGGCCACGGGCCCAGAACCGTAAACGGATCGGGTACCGCGTCCAGATGGACACCCCTTTCGGCAACAGCAACGACGGCGGTGACGAAGGGGCGTTGACCACCGTCCGTATCGGCGCCTTCGGCAACTTCCTTGAGGGCCTGGACGATGCCACCGTCGTGCTGATCCGTATCGAGAACAACGGCGCGGAGACCATCGCCGAGTCCGACTACACCAGCCGCGACGCACTGCACGGCCTCACCGTCGTCTTCAGCGACCGCACCGTGCGCGGCGTCGCCGTCACCCAGCCCGAGGTCAACGACGAGTATCTGCTGGAGCATTTCGTACCGGCGGGACCGGCGGGTCTCCACTCGTCGGGCAGGAAGATCTTTCTCCCTCCGGTCCCGCTCAACCGGAACCAGCACTTCAAGCTTCTGGTGCTGCTCACCGGCGGTCCGGTCAACTCCGGTGTACGGATCACGGGCGGCCTTCAGGGCGGTGACGTCGTACGCAACAAGGGCGTGTCCATCGACGAAGAGCTGCCCCTCTTCAGCAGGCAGGCCAAATGGATCACCGCCGCCCTCTCGCTCTCGGTGTCGGTGCTGGCGGTCACCATCGCATGGCCCCAGGCCGTCGTCCCGCCGCGCGGCTGTGAGACGGGCAAGCTCACCGTGGTCGGCTCCACGGCCTTCAACCAGGCGGCGAAGGCTCTGAAGGCGGCGTACGAGAAGGACTGCCCCGGCTCGGAGATCGACCTCCGTATGACGGGTACCACGGACGGGCTCGAAGCCCTGGTCAGCGCGGGCAAGCAGGCGGAGGGCAGGTCCCCGGCCGTGATCGCGTTCTCCGACGGACTCAGGACCGACGCCGACCGCTACCGGGAGCTGGAGGAGAATTACGTGGCGATCTCCACCTTCGCGCTCGTGGCGAATTCCTCCGCCGGCCTTCCGGAACAGGGTCTGACACGCGAGCAGGTACGGCAGATCTTCACCGGAAAACTCACCGACTGGTCACAGGCGGGCGGCGGCCCCGGAGCGATAAAGCTGGTCACCAGGGAGGGCGACTCCGGCACCCAGGAGATCTTCGAACGGAAGATTCTCATGGGCGCGCAAACGGTGGCTGACAACTCGGTGGACTGCGAGACGCTCAAAGCGGCGGACAAGAACGACCCGATCATCCACTGCAAACAGGACAGCACGGACGAGATGCTGAACGCCGTGGCGGACACCGAGGGCGCGCTCGGCTACAGCGAACTGAACTCCTTCGAGAAGTTCCCGGACAAGAAGACGATGGGCGTACTGTCCCTGGACGGGCAGGAACCGCCCTCGACCAACGACATTGCCACCAGCACTTACCTGTTCACCGAGGTCGAATACGCCTACACATACGGGAATCCGTCGACCGGATCGCTGACCCGGAGTTTTCTGAACTTCGTGACCCTGGAAAGCGGGCAGTCCATCATCGAGCAGGCAGGGCACGCCCCGTGCGAGCGTGCCGAGATGCGGGAGGAGATGCAGGAAAGGTGCCAGCAGGAGAAGGATGAACAGCTGGCGGCGCGTGGCTAGGGCCGGGGGCCCGGTCAGGCGGGTTTCTCCCAGACCGACACATGCTGCCGGCTCTCGCCCGTGAAGGGCTCCCGTGTCCAGCCGTCCCAGCGTTCCCGCAGCCGCAGTCCCGCGAGCTGAGTCATCAGGTCGAGTTCCGACGGCCACACATACCGGAAGGGGATCGGCCTGTACTCGCCGCGGCCGTCGACGACTTCGACGTAGTTGGAGCTCATCTCCTGGGTGGCGACGTCGTAGATGTCGTACGCCCACCCCGTCGGGCCCGTGTGGAACGGTACGACGTTCTGCCCGGGCGGAAGCTTGCGCAGTTCCGGGATCATGACCTCGACGACGAAGCAGCCCCCCGGTCCGAGGTGGGCGGCGGCATTGCGGAAGCAGTTCACCTGCGCGGCCTGGGTGGTCAGATTCATGATGGTGTTGAAGACGAGGTATGCGACGGAGAAGGTCCCGTCCACTCTTGTCGTCGCGAAGTCGCCGATCGTCACACCGATCGCGTCGCCGCCCGGCTTGCCGCGGAGCCGGGCGACCATCGCCCGCGACATGTCGATGCCATGGACCGGGACGCCCCGGTGTGACAACGGCAGTGCGATACGTCCCGTGCCGATGGCCAGTTCAAGGGCGCGGCCGTCCCCGGCGAGGCCCGCCAGGAAGTCGGCTGTCGTCCCGATGACACCGGGGTCGAACTCGCCGCCCGACGAGTCGTCGTACGTCGCCGCGACCCGCTCTCCGAAGTAACCGTCCTGATCATCCATGGCCGGGACCGTACTGCAAACAGCACCCGTAACACCCGTGATTTTTTTGGGGCGACGGCCTCGGATCCCCGACGGCCTCGGGCCCCGGAGCGAGCGGTACGACCGCTGCCCCGGGGCCCTCAGCGGCCATGAGCGAGGATGCCTAACTCATGACGCCGCGCCGGAAGACCGCTCGGGCCCACAGATAGCCGACCAGGGTGAGGCCGGCACACCAGGCCAGCGCGGCGGGCGCGCTGCCGCCGATCTCAGTGCCCATCAGCAGGCCCCGCAGTGTTTCGATGATCGGTGTGAAGGGCTGGTACTCCGCGAACCAGCGCACGCCGGTGGGCATGGACTCCGGCGGGACGATGGCGCTGCCGACGAAGGGCAGGAACTGCAGCGGCAATGGCATGTTGCTGGCGGTTTCGGGGGTCTTGGCGACAAGGCCGATCGCCGCCGACAGCCAGGTGAGCGCCAGAATCAGCAGGACGAGAAGGCCGGCGGCCGCGATCCACTCGACAGGTGTGGCGCTGGGCCTGAAGCCCATGAGCAGCGCGACACCGATGACAAGCGCGACGCTCACCAGGGTCTGTATCACACTGCCGACCACATGCCCGGTCAGGAAGGACGCGCGGGAGATCGGCATCGTACGGAACCGGTTGACGATGCCTTCGGTCTTGTCGACGCACACCCCGACCGCCGTGACCAGGGCACCGGATGTCGCGGCCATCAGGATGATGCCGGGGGCGACATAGTCGATGTAGTCGGTGGTGCCGGCGGCGGTGCCGATGCCGCTGCCCAGCGCGCCGCCGAACACGTAGTTGAAGACCAGGAGCATCATGACGGGCAGTGCGACGACCGAGACCGTCATGGACGGGTAGCGCTGTGCGTGCTTCAGATTGCGCCGCAGCATCGTCAGCGAGTCGGTGACGGCATAGGACGGGGTGTTCATCGGGCGTGCTCCTTCTGGGAGTTGGCCTCGTCACCGGGCTGGGCGGTGCCGGTGAGGGTGAGGAAGACATCGTCGAGATCGGGGGTGTGCACCGTGAGTGCCTCGGCCTGCACCGACGCGTGGTCCAGTACGTCGAGGACGGCGCGCAGGGTGGGAATGCTTCCGTCGCTCGGGATCTGCAGGGTGAGCGCTTCACTGTCGCGTTTCACGGCGGGGAAGAGAGCGGAGGCCGAGTCGAGTCCGGTCTCGTCGGCGAACCGGAGGCGGATATGGCCGCCGGGGATACGGCGCTTCAGCTCTTCCGCGGTGCCTTCCGCGACCAGCTTTCCCCGGTCCAGGACGGCGATACGGTCGGCGAGCTGATCGGCCTCCTCCAGATACTGCGTGGTCAGGAAGATCGTGACGCCTTCGTCGGCGACGAGCGTACGGATGATCTCCCGCATGGTGCGGCGGCTGCGCGGGTCGAGTCCGGTCGTCGGCTCGTCGAGGAAGATGATGCGCGGATCGCCGACCAGGGTCATCGCGAGATCGAGCTTGCGCCGCATACCTCCCGAGAAGGTGACGACGGGCTTGGTGGCCGCCTCGGTCAGATCGAACCGGCGCAGCAACTCGGCGGTACGGCGCCGGCCTTCGCGGCGGTCGAGGTGGTACAGGTCCGCCATGAGGAGCAGGTTCTCCTCGGCGGTGAGGAGGTTGTCCACCGCCGAGAACTGGCCGGTGACACCGATCAGGGCGCGTACGGCGTCGGCGTCGCGGGCCACGTCGTGCCCCGCGACCTCGGCCGTTCCGGCGTTCGCGGGGATGAGGGTGGTGAGGATCTGCACGGTGGTGGTCTTGCCCGCCCCGTTGGGTCCGAGCAGCGCGAAGACGGAGCCCTCGGGGATACGCAGGTCGATGCCGTCGAGCACCACCTTGTCGCCGTAGGACTTGGACAGGCCGGTAGCGGTGATCGCCGGGGCGGGGGCGGTGGACGAGCGGGCGGATACGGAGGACGCGGAAGGCGCGGTCATGGCGGTCATGTCCTTGTCTGCGGTACGGAGTTCCGCGGTACGGCCGGCTCCGGTACGGGTGGCCGGGGCCCGGTCCGCGGTACGGATGGCCGAGTGCGCGGGGCGGCGCGGTACAGGTGATGCGGGTGTACGGGTGGTACGGGCCGGTCAGGGGCGGCGGATCACGATGTCGCCGAGTCCGGTCCGGGCGCGCACCTCGACGGTCTCGTCGGAGGCGCCGGGGCCTTCGGACGGGCTGAGGGAGTTGCGTACCCGCCCGAGGCGGGTGTTCACGTCGAGCCACGCGGCGGTGGACTCGGGGATTCCGACCTCAAGGTCGCCGGAGGCGGTCTGGAGCACGATCTGGCCGCGCGCCACCTGACCGATCCGGATGCCGCCGTTGGCGGACTTGGCCTCGACTCCGGCGTGCGCGATGCCCACGGAGATACGCCCGTTGGACGAGGACGCGCGCAGGTCGCCGGTGACCTCGCCGATCGTGGTCTCGCCGTTGAGGTTCTTGACCGTGGCGGCGCCGGTGACCGTACCGATGTCGACCCGGCCGGCCCCGGTGATCTCGGCGTCCCCGGTGGCGTGCGCCAGGTGGATGTCGCCGTGGCTGGTCTTCAGGGTCACGGTCGCCGCCTCGTCGACCCGGATGTCGCCGGCCGAGGTCTTGAGCGCGCACTCCCCGAGCGGCCCCTCGCAGGTGAAGTCGCCCAGGGGCGAGGTGCCCCGGATGTCCGAGCCGGCCGGCAGCTCGATGGTCACGTCGATCGTGCCGCTCCGGCCGAACAGGGAGCGGTTCTTGGGCCCCTTGACCCGCAGCGCACCGCCCGAGCAGACCACTTCGACCTGGCGCGCGGCGCGTACGTCGGCGTCGTCGGCGCCGTCGCCGGGCAGGACCTCGACGACCGTGTCGGTGCGTTTGCTCGCGCTGATCCGGACGGACCCGACGTCGAATTCGAGAGTGGCCGAGATCGGCTCGGGGGTGTCGAAAGTAGGCATGGCTGTCCCGTCCTCATGGCTTTGGTGTGTTGTCCCGCCACCGAGGGGGCGGGTGAGAGTGTCCGTACGAAGAAGTCGTTGTCGATGAACAGGCCCGGTGCGGGCGGTGGCCGGGGCGGGGCTAGCGCACCCAGCCCTTGTAGCCCTTCTGGCCCCGGGGGCGGCCGCGGCCCGGGGCGCTGCCGCGCTCGGCCGCCGGGCCGGGCTCCAGGGCCGTGGCGACCGCCCGTACCAGCCAGGCGTTGACGGACAGGCCCTCCTGACCCGCGGCGTCCTCGACCCGGGCCTTGAGGTGGGCGGGCAGACGGAAGTTGATACGGGCCATTCCGCCCTCGTCGCCGTCCGGGACGGCGGGAACGGGTACGGGAGCCGGTGCCGCCATGGCGCCATGTGGCGCCACCTCGTGCTCCCCGTCCCCGGTCTCCTCGTACGGTTCCGGGACCGGCGGCGGTGTCACCACGAACTCGGGGTCGAGCCCGCGCAGCCGTACGTCGACCGAGCCCGGCGCCAGCTCACGGGTCACCTCCTCCATGGCGGCAGACAGTGCGTTGAGCAGGGTGAGCCGGGCGGCCGACTCCAGGGGTGCGGTGAGCCGCTCCGCCAGGGCGCGGGCTTCGTCTCCGCCCGCGTCCGCTGCGACGGCGAGCTCATGCCGGAGGTTGCCGACATACGGCGTGAGGTCCATAGCACCACCATGGCACATCGATGGCGCCATGTCGAGCCATCATGGCGCCATGATGCGCCATGGACGGCGCCGGGCCCGAAATCCGGCCCCACCGGCCCCCCCGTCCAGCCTCGCCGCGTCGGGCCGTTACATTGACCTGACGACCGCCACCCAGTGGGCCGTCCTTGAGGACGTCGAGGGTCCGCCACAGAGCGGATCCGGGCCCCGCCGGCCACGCACGGCATCGCGGAAACCACGCTGGACACCCTGACCTGCTGAGCCCGCTCACCGACTGAGCCGCACGCAGGCCGCTCCCCCACTTCCCGCTCCGCCCTTGGAGCGACTCCCCCAGCACATGTCCGACTTCGGCCTGCCCATTTTCCGTAACCAGCGATTCAAAACCATCGCAAACCAATCCCGAAGGAAACCGGTTCATGCCTCGTGCCGTATACGTGCTGACCGTTGGCGTCTTCGCCATGGTCACCAGCGAGTTCGCGGTCTCCGGACTGATGCCGCAACTCGCCGACGGGCTGGGGGTCACCATCCCCCAGGTCGGCTACCTCATCACCGCTTTCGCCGTGGCGATGGCGGCCGGCGGCCCGTTCCTGACCGTGGCCGTGCTGAAGGTCCCTCAAAAGCGCGCGCTGATGCTGGTGTTCGCCCTTTTCCTGGCCGGCAACATCCTGGCCGCCACCGCCTCCTCGTACGGTGTCATGCTGGCGGCGCGTATCCTCACCGGCACCGCCTCGCAGGCGTTCTTCGGTGTCGCGATCGCGATGTGCGTCCGGCTGACCCGCCCCGGCGTACACGGCCGGGCGATCGCGGTGCTCATGAACGGGCTGATGTTCGGCACCCTGCTGGGTCTGCCGCTGTCCACCGTCATCGGGGAACGTCTGGGCTGGCGTGCCGCCTTCTGGGGCATCGCCGTCCTGACGGTGATCGCCGCGGTGTGCACGGCCGTCGGTGTGCCCCGCCCGGCGCGGGCCGAAGCACGTAGCGACTTCCGGCAGGAGATGGCGGTGTTCCGCAGTCCCCGGCTCTGGCTGGTACTGCCCACCAGCACCCTGATCATCGGCGCGACCTTCTCCGCGTTCAGCTACGTCAATCCGATCCTGACCGAGGTGGCCGGCTTTGACGCCGGTACGGTCCCGCTGCTGCTCGTCGGATACGGCGCGGCGACCGTGATCGGCAATACCGTCGTCGGGCGGCTGGCAGACCGGTACACCCTCCAGGTGCTGTTCTGCGGGCTGCTGCTCAATCTCGTGTTCCTCACCGGCTTCGCCCTGTTCGCCGGCATGTCCGCCCCCGCGCTGGTCTGCCTGATGGGGATCGGCCTCGTCGGCGTCACCATGAACCCGGCGATGGCCACCCGTGTCCAGCGCGCCGGCAATGCCGGGCCGCTGGTGAACTCCGTCCACTCCTCGTTCATCACGCTGGGCGTCATCATCGGTTCCTCGGCCGGCGGGCCGGCCATCGACGCGTACGGCCTGCGCGGTCCGCTGTGGCTCGGCGCCGGCCTGGCCGCGCTCGGCCTCGTCAGCCTCCTGCCGGACCTGTTCCGTCAGAGGTATCCGTCAGAGGTGTGCGCTCACGCTTCGGGGGTTTCGGAGGAAGGTTCCTGAGTGATCGGCAGGAGCACCTGGAAGCGGGTGTTCCCCGGCTGGGACTGTACGCGGATGTCGCCCCGGTGCTTGTTGACGACGATGCGGTACGAGATGTCCAGGCCGAGGCCGGTGCCGTCGCCCACGGACTTGGTGGTGAAGAAGGGTTCGAAGATCCGGGGCCTGATCTCCGCGGGGATGCCGGGGCCGGTGTCGGCGACCTCCACCAGGAGCTGCTCGCCGTCCCTGCGGGTGGCCAGGGTGAGGGTGCCCTCGTCGCCCATGGCGTCGACCGCGTTGTCGATCAGATTGGTCCACACCTGGTTGAGTTCGGCGCCGTACGCCGGGATCTCCGGGAGGTCGCGGTCGTACTCCTTGACCACCCGGATCCCGGCGGGGATCTTGCCCTTCAGCATGGTCAGGGTGGCGTCGAGCAGGGTGTGCACATCGACGGTCCGGTGCGGTGCCCGGTCGAGCTGGGAGTACTGCTTCGCCGCTCCGACCAGGTCGGAGACCCGGGTCACGGCGTCGTCGATCTCGCCCATCAGGAGTTCGGTGTCGATGGCGTACGCGAGCCAGCGCACCGCCGAGTCCAGATGGTCCTCGCCGACCGTCTCGGCGACCGTGGACAGCCAGGGCACGCCCACCCCGCCCGACACCAGGACCGGCGCCAGATCCCAGGGGCTCGCGACCTCGTGCTCCTCCAGCCAGTCGCCGATCTCGTCCTCGGCGTCGGCGGCGGCGAGCGCCGACAGCGGGGAGGCGGCGGCGGCCTGCTTGACCGCCGCGTCCTGGAGTTCCACCAGGCCGCGCAGCCGGGTGCCGTCGAGTCGGCCGTCGGCGATCAGGGCGAGCTTGTGCCGCATCCCGCTCACCCGCTCGCGCAGCGCCTCGGTGGCCCGTACGGCTGCCGCGGCCGGGTTGTTGAGTTCATGGGTGAGGCCGGCGGACAGGGCGCCGAGCGCGACCAGCCGTTCGCGTTCGCCCATGACCGTGTCCGCCGCGCGGGTGCCGAAGAACAGGCCTTCCAGCAGATGCAGCGCCATCGGGAACCAGTCGCGCATCGCATCGGCGAACTCCTCGGCCGGCAGGACGAAGAACTCGGCGTCGCTGACGGCCCGCATGGTGTTCGGATACGCCTGGTCCACCCGGTCACCCAGATACGCCTGGGTGGCTCCGCCGTACACACCGCGCTTGTCGGTCCTGGTGACCTCGATGTCGTCCCCGTGCAGCCGTCTGCTGAGCGTCACCGCCCCGCTGAGCAGGACGAAGAAGCAGGTGGCCGGCTCGCCCTCCTGGTAGACGGCCGTGCCGCCCTCCCGTACCTCCACCCTGCCCCGCTCGGCCAGCCAGCCGAGCTGGCTGTCGTCGAGCGCTTCGAAAAGGAACAGGGTGCGCACCTGGTCCGGTGTCAACCGGTCAGAAGCGGTCATGGCGCCTCCACAACGACAGGCGCCTCTGCGTTCATTGCGCCTCCAGATAACGGTGGACCAGCGAGATGGCCATCGCGCCGTCGCCGACGGCCGAGGCGACCCGCTTCAGGGACGCGGCGCGGACGTCTCCGGCCGCGAACACCCCCGGCACGCTGGACTCCAGGTGGTACGGGTCCCGGGGCAGCGTCCAGCCGGGCGGGCGCTGTCCGTCGGCGAGCAGGTCGGGGCCGGTGAGCACGAACCCCAGCGGATCGCGCGCGACCACGCCGTCCAGCCACTCCGTGCGCGGCTCGGCGCCGATGAAGACGAACAGCCAGGAGGTGTCGACGCTGTCCTCGGCGCCCGACCGGGCGTCCCGCAGCGTCAGCCGCTGGAGGTGCCCGTCACCCTCCCCGGCGATCACCTCGGTCCAGGGGTGGACGACGATATTGCCGATGTCACGGATCTGCTCGATCAGATAACTGGACATGGACCGGGAAAGATCGGCGCCTCTGATCAGCATGTGCACACGCTTGGCGTAGCGGGAGAAGTGCACGGCCGCCTGGCCGGCCGAGTTGGCGCCGCCGACCATGTACACCTCCTCGCCCGAGCAGGTGGGTGCCTCGGTGACGGCCGATCCGTAGAACACCCCGGCGCCCGTGAACTCCTCCAGTGTGGGGGCGGCCAGTCTTCGGTACGAGACGCCGGTGGCCAGCACCACCGTGTGCGCGGTGATCGAGGAGCCCTCGCCGAACCGCAGCACCCGGCCCGAGCCGGCCGGTTCCAGGGCGACGACCTCGCGGGCGCTGAGGATCTCGGCGCCGAACTTCAGCGCCTGGCGGCGGGCCCGGTTGGTGAGCTGTGAGCCGGAGACACCGTCGGGGAAGCCGAGATAGTTCTCGATCCTGCTGCTCTGGCCCGCCTGCCCGCCGGTCGCCTCGCGCTCGACCAGGACCGTACGCAGCCCCTCGGAGGCTCCGTACACCGCGGCGCCGAGCCCGGCGGGTCCGCCGCCGACCACCACGAGATCGTAGAAGTCCGAGGTGGGGGTGGTGCTCAGCCCGACATGCGCGGCGAGTTCGCCCTCGGCGGGCGCCACCATCGTCGTACCGTCCGGCGTGACCACCAGGGGTACGTCGGTGGCGGCGGCTCCGGCGGCGGTGAGCAGACGGGCGCCCTCGGGTTCGTCGGCCGGGAGCCAGCGGTACGGGACCAGATTGCGGGCGAGGAAGTCCCGTACGGCGAAGGACGGGGCCGACCAGCGGTGCCCCACCACCCGGGTCTCGGTGCAGCCCGGATCGGGGGTGGCCAGCCAGGCCTCCAGCAGCGAGTCGATCACCGGGTAGAGGTGCTCCTCCGGCGGGTTCCACGGCTTGAGGAGATAGTGGTCGAGATCGACGACATTGATCGCGTCGATGGCGGCGCCGGTGTCCGCGTACGCCGTCAGCAGCACCCGCCGGGCCAGCGGGAAGAGGTCCATCGCCGCTTCGAGGAACTCGATGCCGTTCATCTTCGGCATCCGGTAGTCGGCGAGCATCACCGCGAGCCGTTCGCCGCGCAGCTTGATCTCTTGGAGCGCTTCCAGTGCCTCCGCGCCGGAGACGGCGCGGACGACCCGGTACCGGTCGCCGTAGCGGCGCCGGATGTCGCGGGCGACGGCCCGGGAGACCGCCGGATCGTCGTCGACCGTCAGGATCGTCGGATTCGCCATGCCCTCACCATCGTCTGCGGACGGAACGGCCTGAACACCAGTGTACGAGCGGACGGGCGCCGGGTTCCGGTGCGGGCCCGCGGGCGCTCCGGGATGCTGCCGCCGCCATCGGGGACCACCCGGAATCGCGATGGTAGAATGGTATGACAGTTTGGCCTCAGTTGGAGATCTTCGACCGGAGAGGACACCCGATGCCGCCCGAAGACCAGCGACACAGCCCCCGGCGGGACATGGGACATGGCGCACCGGAAGCGGGGTACCGGTGAGCGGCACGGCCGCGGGCGGCGGCACGCTGATTGTCGGCGCGAGCCAGGCGGGTCTGCAACTCGCCGTATCTCTGCGGCAGTTGGGTGATACGGCACCGATCACCCTGGTGGGCGAGGAACCTCATCCGCCTTATCAGCGGCCGCCCCTGTCCAAGGAGTTCCTGGCCGGTGAGGCGGATCTCGCGTCGCTGGACTTCCGGGTGCCCGGCTTCTACGAGGCCGCGGGGATCGATCTCGTACGTGGCGAGCGGGTCACCGATGTGTCGCTGACCGCCGACGGCCGGCCCGGTTCCGGTGTCGCGGTGACGGCGGGCGGGCGCACCCTGCCGTTCGACCGGCTGGCCCTCACGGTCGGTTCCACGCCCCGACGGCTCACCCTGCCCGGCTCCGACCTCGGCGGGATCTGTGTCCTGCGGGACCGTGACGACGCGGCCCATCTGCGGTCGCGGCTCCTGGCCGCCGGACGGGTCGTGGTGGTGGGCGGCGGCTTCATCGGTCTGGAGACGGCGGCGGTGGCCCGGGCGCTCGGCAAGGAGGTCACCGTGGTCGAGGCGGCGCCCCGGCTGCTCGGGCGCGCCGTGGCCCCGGTCGTCTCCGACTTCTATCTGCGGGCGCACCGGCGTCGCGGGATTCGCGTCCTGCTGTCGGGCTCGGTCACCGGGTTCGACGGGGCGGCCGGGCAGGTGACGGGGGTGGGACTCGCCGACGGCACCCGTCTCCCGGCCGATCTGGTGCTCGTGGGTGTCGGCGCCGTTCCCCGTACCGAACTCGCCGAGCGGCTCGGGCTGGAGTGCGACCAGGGCATCGTCGTCGACGCGGAGGCCCGTACCAGCGATCCCGCGGTCTGCGCCGCGGGCGACTGCACCGTACAGCCGCATCCCACGACGGGGGTCGGCAGGGTACGGCTGGAGTCCGTGCAGAACGCCGTCGCCCAGGCCACCGTGGCGGCCGCGACCCTGCTCGGGCTGTCGGCGGGGCCGCGGGCGGTGCCGTGGTTCTGGTCGTACCAAGGCGATCTCAAGCTTCAGATCGCCGGGCTCTCCACGGGGTACGACGAGTATGTGGTGCGCGGCGATCCGGACAGCGAGCGGTTCTCCGTCCTCTATTACCGGGAAGGGCGGCTCCTGGCGGCCGATTCCGTCAACAGCCCGGCCGACTACATGGCCGTACGCGGGGCGCTCACCCGGGGCGCCACCGTCGAGCCCGGCGCGGCGGCCGATACGGCCACCGCCCTGAAGCTCCTGGTCACCGGCCCGCGCACCGACGCCGTCCTGCCGACCTGACAGCGGCCCGCACACGGCTCCGGCCCCGTCCTCCCACAGCGAGGACGGGGCCGGACTTCTGCCGGGAGAGCGTCAGATCACCGCCGCTTCCAGTGACTCCGGCGCGAACAGCTCCTCGGGCGTCCACAGCCGCGAGGAGAGCCCCTGCTCATGGTGGTAGCGCAGGAAGGTGGCCAGGGTCTCGTGGTTGTCCTTGACCCCGTACGACCAGTAGTCCCTGCCCAGCAGGGTCCTGGCCTCCTCAAGCTGCGGGATCAGCCAGGGCAGCATGAAGCGCAGCGCCGAGGTGTCGTAGAGGTTCGCGTACGCCTCGTCCCTGGCGGTCACCAGCGCCTTGTTGAGCGACTGCGCGACCCAGGGATACGCCTCGTACACATCGCGCCTGATCACGACCACATGCATGATCGGGAAGATGCCGGTCTCCCGGTAGTACTCCTTCTCACTGGCGACGACATCCGTGAACACCCGCCGCACCCGGGGATCCCCCGCGACGAACGGGCTCGGGACCCGCGGGGTGCACAGCGCGTCGATCTCGCCCTCGGCGAGCATCGCGGAGAGCGTCCTGTCCTCGGCGATACGGCTGATCCGTACCGAGTCCGGCAGGTCGACGCCGGCCTTCTCCACCCGCCCCGCGGTCTCCTGTCCGCCGGTGAGGTACGTGACCGAGTCGTACGGAACGCCGTGCCGGTCCCCCAGGATGCCGCGCATCCACACACACGCGGTGAGCTGGTATTCCGGGGTGCCGACCCGCTTGCCGCGCAGGTCCTCGGGCGACGAGATACCGGAGCCGGTGTGGAAGTACAGCGAGCCGTGCCGGAACATCCGGGAGGTGAAGACGGGCAGGGCCACAAAAGGCGAGGGGTCGGCGCGCAGCGACAGGACGTACGAGGACAGCGACATCTCCGCCACCTCGAACTCCTGGTGCCGCATCATCCGGAAGAAGGTCTCCTCGACGGGCAGTCTGAGATACGTCAGTTCGATGCCGTCGGCGCGGACCGTCCCCTCGGCGAGGGCGCGGGTACGGTCGTAGTCGCCGCAGGCGAACGTGAGACGCAGTCGGGACATGGGGCTGTCTACCTGCCTTCCGCGGTGAGTCGGGCGTCGAGCCGCGGATAGACCCGGCGGGCGTTCTCCTCGAAGACCTTGCGGCGCTGGGCCTCGGTCAGTCCCGTACGGTCGAGATAACGCTTGGTGTCGTCCCAGGCGATACCGGTGTCCGGATCGACACCGCGCACGGCGCCCAGCATCTCCGACGCGAAGAGCATGCTGTCGGCCCCGATCACCTGGTGGAGCAGGTCGATACCGGGCTGGTGGTAGACGCAGGTGTCGAAGAAGACGTTCCGTGCGAGCAGTTCGGCGGGGTCGGGGCGGCCGAGCCGTACGGCGAGCCCGCGGTAGCGGCCCCAGTGGTACGGCACGGCGCCGCCGCCGTGCGGGATGACGAAGCGGAGCGCCGGGAAGCGTGCGAAGAGATCGCCCTGGACGAACTGCATGAACACCGAGGTGTCCGCATTGAGGTAATGGGCGCCGAGCGTATGGAAGTTGGGGTTGTGGGAGGTGGAGACATGGACCATCGCGGGGACGTCCAGCTCCACCATCGCCTCGTACAGCGGGAACCAGTACGGGTCGGTCAGCGGCGGCGAGTCCCAGCGGCCGCCGGACGGGTCGGGGTTCAGATTGCAGCCCACGAAGCCCAGTTCGGTGACACACCGGCGCAGCTCGGCGACCGAGTCGTCGAGCGGGCCGCCGGGGGTCTGGGGCAACTGGCACACCCCGGCGAAGTGGCGCGGGAACAGGCCGACGATCCGGTGGACGAGGTCGTTGTTCACCCGCGCCCAGGTGCGGGCCGTGGCCGGATCGGGCACATGGTGCTCCATCCCGGAGGCCTTCGGGGAGAACAGCATGAGATCGCCGCCGCGTTGGCGGAGCACCCTGAGCTGGTTGTTCTCGACGCTCTCCCCGATCTCGTCGTCGCTCATGGCGGCGGGTACGGGCAGGGGCAGGGCGGGGTCCCGGAGGCGGGCGAGCTGCGCGTCGCGGAACTCCTGGTGCTGGGGCGGGGCGGTGGTGTAATGGCCGTGACAGTCGATGATCATCGAAATGCGGTCCTCGTTCGTCGTCTGCCGGGTCTGCCAGGTCTCATCCGGATCAGTTGTCCGGAGCGCGGTCGACATACGTCAGCCCCTTGCGCGCCAGCCTTTCGCGCATTCCGTGCACATCGAGGCTGAGTTCACCGCGCTCGTACCGCGCGCGGGAGACGGCTTCCTTCTCCTCGCGGGCGCGGGAGGCCTCCAGCACCTGGGCCGCGCGCAGCCGCGGTACGACCACCACTCCGTCGTCGTCGGCCACGATCACATCGCCGGCCTCGACGCGCTGACCCGCGCAGACGACGGGAGTGTTGACATCGCCCAGGGTCTCCTTGACGGTGCCGTACGCGCAGATGTGGCGCGCCCATACCGGGAAGCCCATCTTCTGAAGCTCGGCCACATCGCGGCAGCCCGCGTCGATGACCACGCCGCGGACTCCACGGGCGGCGACGGCGGTGGCGAGGAGTTCACCGAAGTAGCCCGCCTCGGACGGGGAGGTGGGGGCGACGACGAGGATGTCCCCCTCCCTGCACTGTTCGACCGCGACATGGAGCATCCAGTTGTCCGCGGGCGGCACACTGACCGTCACCGCGGTGCCCGCGACATGCGCGCCGCGGTAGACCGGCCGGAGCGCGGGCGAGAGGAGCCCGGTGCGGCCCTGGGCCTCGTGCACGGTGGCGACACCGTACGCGCCGAGTCCGTCGGCGGTCGCCCGGTCCGTACGGAGGGGATCGCGCACCACGACGCTCATGCCGTCACCCCCGCCCAGGGCAGCAGGGACACATGGACGACGTCCTCGCCGTACTCGCCGCCGACGGTCCGGATGGCGCGGTCGGTGTCACCGAGGCCGAAGCTGTGGGTGCTCAGCTTCTCCAGCGGGAAGCGTCCCGAGGCGAGCTGTTCCAGGGCGAGTTCGCAGGAGCGGAAGCTGTGTCCGCGGGCGCTCAGCAGGCTGATGGACTTCTCGGTGATCTTCTTCAGCGGGAAGTCGGGGAAGGCCGCCAGCTCGCCCTGGACCACCATCGTGCCCTCACGGCGCTTCAGCGCGTCGACACCGAGCAGGACGGGGGCGGTGCCGGCGCCCGCGGTGCAGTCCAGCACCACGTCGACGCCCCGGCCGCCGGTGATCTCCATTACCCGGGCCAGCGGGTCCTCGCGCCGTACGTCGATGACGTCGTCGGCGCCGAGTTCCCTGGCGAGGGCCAGCCGGGCGGTGTCGCGGGTGGTGCCGGTGACGATGATCCGGGAGGCGCCCGCCTGCTTGCAGGCGACGACCTGGGAGAGGCCCTGCTGTCCCGGGCCCTGGATGAGCACCGTCGAGGCGTAACCGACCCGCGCGGTGACCAGGGCCCATTCGATGCCGTTCGACAAGGGCGTGACCAGGCCCGCGAGTTCGGCGGAGACCCCGTCGGGGACCCGGTGGATCACCGCGTTCCACGGCAGGTACAGATACTGCGAGAAGCCGCCCCAGAGGTGGTACGGGTTGTTCGCCGAGGTGTAGCCGTAGCGGCGGGCGTCCGGGTTGGTGCGCCAGTCGGTGGCCTCGCAGTGGCGGTATTCGCCCTGGTGGCACCACTCGCAGCGGAAGCATCCGACATAGTGCTCGACAAAGACACGGTCGCCCTCGGCGAGTCCCCTGCGCTCGGTGAAGGTACGGCCGGCCCGGGCGATGACCCCGACGTTCTCATGGCCCATGATCACCGGGTCGGCGAACGGCGGCTTCGCGTACATCTTCACGTCCGTGCCGCAGATTCCGGCGACCTCGACCTTGAGCAGCGCTCCGTCGTCGGGAATGTCCGGCATCGGGAACTCGCGCAGCTCGGTCGTGCCCGGCGCGGTCCTGACCGCCGCCAGCACCTGCTCCGCCATGGCTTCTCCTCACCCTCGGGGGCTGTCGGGCCGCCACACTACTCTATGGACTGATGGACTGACCATGGTACCTTTCGGGCGTCAGCCCGCCTTCGGGCCGCCTTCGGGCCGCCTTCGGGCCGCCTTCGGGCCGTCGGCAGACCGCCACAAGAGACACGCCACGAGAGACACGAGAGAGCCGAGAGACACATGGCCGCACCTCAGCTCAGGACCGTGACCCGCACCCAGGGCAACAACGAGGCACTCAAGACCGGCGAGGTGGTTCCGCGGGGCTTCAGCTTCGCCTTCGAGGAGGTGCCCGTACTGGTCGACGCCTTCCGGCGCATGGTCCGCGGGCTGGAGTTCGACATCAGCGAGATGGCGCTGACCACCTATCTGGTGGCCAAGGCGCACGGCGTACGGTTCACGGCGCTGCCGGTGTTCCTGGTACGCGGCTTCCACCACGGCGCGATCCTGCGCGACCCCGCGTCGGACATCCGGGTCCCCAAGGATCTGGAGGGCCGCCGGGTCGGTGTGCAGCGCGGCTACACGGTCACCACCGGTGTCTGGGCGCGGGCCGTCCTGCGCGAGGAGTACGGGGTCGATCTCGACGGGGTGCGGTGGGTGTTGTCCGGCGACGAGCATGTGAGCGCGTACCGGCCGCCGGCGAATGTCGAACCGATGGACGGGCAGCGCTCGTTGGCCGAGCGGGTGCTCGACGGCGAACTCGCCGCGGTGATCGGCGCGGTCTCCGGCCCGGGCGCGGAGCGGCTGACACCGCTGATCCCGCACCCCGAGGAGGCGGGCTTCACGGCCTTGCGCGAGCGCGGTTTCTATCCCGTCAACCATCTCGTGGTGGTACGGGACGAGCTGCTGGCCGAGCGGCCCGAGCTGGGCGCGGAGGTCTTCGACGCGTTCGCCCGGGCGAAGCGGCTGTATGTCGACCGGCTGCGCGAGGGGGTCCCGGCGAAGCCCGGCGCGGCGGACCTGATGTACGGGCGGGTCATGGAGATGACCGGCGCCGATCCGCTCCCGTACGGCATCGGGCCGAACCGGGCGGTGCTGGAGACGCTGGTACGGCACGCGGTCGACCAGCGGATCCTCGACCGGGCGCCGGTGCTCGAAGAACTCTTCGCCGAGAGCACGCTCGATCTGACGGCCTGAGGCCCGGCCGGGTTCACCGGGCCGGCGGCCACCGCACTCGCCACTGGAGGAGAGACCATGCACATCGTCATCGCCGCGGACCACAACGGCGTGGTACTGAAAGGCCACTTGGCGGTATGGCTGGCGGCGCACGGCCACACCGTCGACGACCGCGGCGCCTACGGGGACGCCGACCAGACGGTGGACTATCCGCCGCTCTGCGCCGATGTCTGCTGGCAGGTGACCGACGGCCCGGCGGACCGCGGGATCGTCCTGGGCGGCAGCGGACTGGGCGAGACCATCGCCTGCAACAAGTTCCCCGGGGTACGGGCCGGGCTCTGCCACGATCTGTGGAGCACCAGGATCTCGCGCGGCAACAACGACTCCAATGTCCTGGTGCTGGCCGCGAAGGTGGTGGCGCCGGGGGCGGCCGAGGAGATCGTGGCCGCGTGGCTGGACACCCCGTTCAAGGGCGGGGTGCACCGGAGGCGGCTCGACCAGATCGCGGCGATCGAGCGTGGCGGCGGGGCGCGGGCACTCCGGGACGGCGGGACGCGCTGATACCGCTGGCCGCTCGCCGCTCAAACGACCGACCGCGCCCCGCGCACCGCAGTGCGTCCGGGGCGCGGCTCTCGTACCAAGGCTCCCGACCACGGCTCCCGACCGCGGCCGGAAGCTGCTCCCGTACCCCTACTCCCGCACCCCGTCCAGGAATTCGAGCACCCTCGCCGGCGCGCTGCGCTCCGTCTGCTCGGTCACGGGGACGCCCCAGTACTCCGCCAGCGGAAGGCATTCCTGGAGGTAGCGGGCGGCGGACGGCGCGTGCGAGTCGTCCTGGCCCGGCACGACGAGCGCCGGGACATCAAGGGTCAGCAGGTCCTCGGGCTCGGGGCCCGGCACCGTGTCGCGGTCGAAGAGCAGCCGCGCCATACCGCCGACCGTCACCTGGTACCGGCCGGCGTCGGTCCGCGCGTACCGTTCGGCGAACTCGTCGTCCTGGCGGATGACGCGTGCCCAGGGGCCGACCCGGGGATCGGCGGTGAAGCCCGCGTCGGTGCTCCGCACCAGTTCCACCACCCCGGCCGGGCCGTGCTCCTCGGCATGGGCGAGGTGCCGCAGGAAACGGGCGTGCTGTTTCATCCGGTACTTGACCCCGCCCGCGGGCGAGTAGAGCACCATGCTCAGCACCCGGTCCGGGTGGGCCACGGCGAGCACCGCCGCGGTCGAGCAGCCGACGCAGCCGCCCATCAGATGCGCCCGGCCGATCCCCAGATGGTCGAGGAGGCCGACGCCCTGGGCGGCGTAGTCGGCCCAGGAGATCCGTTCCAGCCGGCCCCCGGACCGGCCGGACTCACGGCGGTCGAAGGTGATGCAGGTGTACCGCTCGGTGAGACGGTCGAGCAGGCGCAGCCGCCGGTAGACGCCGACCTCGCGCCAGCCTTCGAGCGAGGAGTCGAAGCCGCCGGGGGAGAACATCAGCAGCGGCGGGCCGTCGCCGGCCACCTCGTAGCGGGTGGGAATCCCGTCGATGACGGCGGTGGGCATGGCGCGGTTCCTCTCGTGTGGGCCCGGCTTGTCGGCTCGGCGGGTGGCGTTCGGCGGACGGCGTTCCGGATGGCGTTCGGCGGGCGGCGTTCAGTCCGTGGCGGGAGGCGGTACGGGGATGCCTCCGGCGATCTGCCGCGCGGCCCGGACGTCCCCCGCGTAGGCCGTGATCGCGTCGAGCGTGGTCCGGGCGACGTTCGCATAGGTGTCCGGCGGGTCGTCGAGGGCCGAAGCGGCATAGCCGATGGCCGCGTTGACCATGCGCATCCGGCCGTCGAGCCAGGGGCCGCCGCCGAATCCGCCGACGACCGGGACGGAGACCGCCGCGGCGACGGCGGCTCCGACGACCGGCCCCGAGTTGGTGAAGTTCAGCAGAGCGGCGCCCGCGTCCTCCAGCCGTCTGGCCTCGGCGACCAGCGCGCCCTTCATCGCCTCGGGCACCTGGTCGGCGGCGGACGGGATGGCGCGGTACTCGACGCCGTACCGCAGGGCGGTCTGCGGGGTGATGCCGAACTGCGCGCACACCGGGATGCCCGCGCGGGTGATGGCCGTGACCGCCTCGGGGAAGTCCGAGGCGCCGTCGAGTTTGACCATGTCGGCGCCGGCCTCCTTGACGAACCGGATCGCCGCGCGCACCGCGCTGTCGGTGCCCTCCTGGAGCGGGCCGAACGGAAAGTCCGCGCTGACCAGCGCGCGGCGCACCCCGCGCCGTACCGCCCGGGTCACCACGAGCATCTCGTCCATGGTGACCTCGAAGGGGTTCGACTGTCCCCAGAGATTGACGCCGACCGTGTCGCCGACCGAGACGAGGTCGACCCCGGCCCGGTCCACGATCCGCGCCATCTGGTAGTCCCAGGCCACCACACCGACGATCTTGCGGCCGTCCTCCTTCATCCGCTGGAGCGTGCGCGGACTGATCCTGTCAGGCGTGCTGTCGGTCATGAAGGATTCGTCTTCCCGGTAGTGTCTTGAGTTCCCGTGTGTCCGGAGTTCCCGGTTGTCCGGAGGAAGGCCGCACGGGTCTAGACCCTGAGGGCCGTGAGCAGTTCGGACACATCGCTCTCGTCGGCGGACAGCAGCAGCACCCGGGCGTACGGGCGGAGCGCGGCGACCGCGTCACCGGCCTCGAAGCCGTCGCCGAGCACCACCCCCGCGGTTGTGATGCCGTGCCTCCAGCAGTGCCGCCCGATCGCGGCGGCGGTGGCCCGGCCGCCGTCCTCGGTGGCGAGGACGACCACCACATCGGTGTCCGTCAGCACCTGTTCGAGCGGTGCGGACGGACCGTCGATCTCCCGCAGCAGCACCCCGGCGCCGGACGTGTCCGCGCCTCCCGCACTGCGGTTCACATAGAAGCGGGCGTTGGTCCACGGCCGGCCGGCCAGCCGGTGCGCGACGCCTTCGGCCCGCTCGTCCAGGGCGATGATCCGCGCGGCCCTGGCCGGAGCGATGCGCGCCCGGATCCGGAACCGTGACTCGCCGGGCGCGGTCGCCCGCGCGCATTCGCTGAGATACGCCGTCGCCGCCGGCATGTCAGACCGACGACTGGGGTACGCCGGGCACCGACTTGACCGCGTCGCGGCACGAGTCGAGGAAGGACTCGGCCTGCGGCAGGACCACCGCCGCCGACCGCACCCTGTGGTGCGCGGGATCCACCCCGGGCGGGGTCACTCCCTCGTCCCGCAGGGCTATCGCGGCCTTGCGGAGCTTCTGCCGGGCCTTGATGATCCCGCTGTCGGCGGGGACAAGGCGCTCCCGGGTACGGTCCACGATCGGCCCCATGCTCTCCTGGAGCGAGGCGTCCTGCATGGCGATGCCCGCGACCCCCGAGTAGGTGTCGCCGCGCTTCTGGGCCTCGCGGTCGATCAGATAGTCGTTGTCCATATTGGCCTCGGGCCGGTAGGTGCCCGGGATGTTCTTGCTGTGGACGCCGTGCCCGTCCATCATCGCCTGGCGCTCCGTGTCCGTGAGCGCGCGGACCGGGTGGTAGTCGAACGAGTAGGTCCAGCAGTTCTCGTCGTCGATCGGCACCCAGAAGTGGCCGTGGATCGGGTGGTCGCCGCGCGGGGGCACCATGGTGAAGTTGGGCATCACCCAGGGCGTGATCCGCCAGTAGTAGGTGCCTTCCTCCGCGTTGCGCCGGGCGCCCACGAAGAGTCCGCCGTCGCTGTCGGCGACCTCGAAGAACGGCTTGGTGTCGTTCATGTTGTACTCGTTGCCCTTGGCGCCCCGGAACAGCGGGTCGGTCTTCAGCCCGCCGGAGTGCAGGAAGGTGACATGGCTGGAGTCGATACCGCCCTCGAACGCCTGGAGCCAGTTGCACTGCTGCCAGCGCTTGGAGGTGTAGGTCTGCTCCGGCGGCACCAGGGCGAATTCGAACTCCGGCAGCGCGGGCCGGGTGGCCGCGTCCCCCATATGGGTCCACAGCACATCGCCGATCTTCACCAGCGGATACGCGGTGAGCTGCACGTTCTGGCAGAAGCTGCTGTTGTCGGCCTCCGAGGGCACCTCGACGCACTGTCCGGTGACGTCGTACTTCCAGCCGTGGTACGGGCAGCGCAGCCCGGATCCCTCGTTGCGGCCGAACCACAGCGAGGCGCCGCGGTGCGCGCAGAACTCGTCGACCAGGCCGTACCGTCCCTCGCTGTCGCGGAAGGCGACCATGCGCTCCGAGAGGAGTTTGACGCGTACGGGCGGGGAGTCGTTCTCCGGAAGCTCCTCGGCCAGCAGCGCGGGGATCCAGTACTGCCGGAACAGCTCCCCCATGGGTGTCCCGGGGCCGGTCTGCGTGAGCAGCTCGTTGATGTCTTGTCTTAGCACAGCCGTTTCCCTTTCAGGTACTGACCTCGGGTACTGAGCGCTCAGGGCTGCTCGGGCGGGATGTCGACGGTCAGCCCGTCCAGCTCCGGGGTGACACGGATCTGGCAGGAGAGGCGGCTGGTGCTCCTGCGGTCGGACACACCCATGTCGAGCAGGTCGTCCTCCATGTCGCCCGGTGGGCCGACGAGCGGCGCGAACTCCTCCCGTACCCAGACATGGCAGGTGGCGCAGGAGCAGTTGCCCCCGCACTCCGCCACGATCCCCGGGACGCCGTTCCTGACCGCTGCCGCCATCACCGAATCCCCGGCCGCCGCGTCGACGGTGTACGAGGAGCCGGCGCTGCCGACGAAGATCACCTTGGGCAAGGTCCTACTCCCTCTCCGGGCTTCTGTCTCTTCAGGGCTGGTCTCTTCCGAAGCGACGGACGCGGCATCGAGCCATCCCGCCCTTGGTCCGACCATTAGACCAGATTGCTGAGAGGTGAACAAGGAGGTAGCGCGACCGCCGTGACGCGTGCTCACAATCGGGCCCATGCACACGCTGATCCTGCTCCGCCACGGCGAGAGCGAGTGGAACTCCAGAAACCTCTTCACCGGGTGGGTCGATGTGGATCTGACCCCGCACGGCGAGGAACAGGCACGCCGCGCCGGTCGGCTGCTCCGTACCGCCGGACTGCTCCCGGACGTCGCGCACACCTCCGTACTGCGGCGTTCCGTCCGCACCGGCACCCTCGCGCTGGCGGCGCTCGGCCGCCCCGGGGCGCCGCTCACCCGGAGCCGGCGGCTCAACGAACGGCATTACGGCGCGCTTCAGGGCAAGGACAAGAGCGCGGTGCTGCGGGAGTACGGCGAGGAGCGCTTCCGGCTCTGGCGCAGGTCGTACGACGTGGCTCCGCCCCCGCTCACCCCCGACGACGGGCCGGCCCCCGAGGGCGCCGACGCGGAGCGGGCGCCGCTGACCGAGTCCCTCGCCGATGTCAGCGCCCGGCTGCTCCCCCACTGGCATGACGTCATCGCGCCCGATCTGCGCGCCGGGCGGACCGTCCTGGTCGTCGCGCACAGCAACTCGCTGCGCGCGCTGGCCGCGCATCTCGACGGGCTGGACCGCGACGAGCTGATGGAGCTGAACATCCCCACCGGCATCCCACTGCTCTACACCCTCGACGAGCACCTCACGCCGATCGTCCGCGGGGGCCGCTATCTCGATCCCGTCACCGCCGCCGAGGCCGCCCGGGCGGTGGCCCAGGAGGGGTATCTGACCTGGGCGCCGGGGTCCCGCACGACTCGTTGACACCAAAAAAGGCATGGCCTTATGGTTCTACCAATCCAATGCGCGTGGCAGAGAAGCCGACCAGGAAAGGCCGTGGTATGGCCCAGGACGCAATCGTCGACGACAAGCTGGCGGCAAAGTTCGCCACCGAGAAGGACTCCCCCTACACGCGCTGGGTCGCCGCGGAGGGACTGGACATCATCGCCGCCCACTATGTACCCGACCTGCGTACGGTCGAGCTGAAGCCGTGGGAGCGGCGGGGCGGCCGGGGTGTGTTCATCAACCACGAGGCCACCCGCACCTCGAACGACTGCTATGTCTGCGAGATCCCCGCGGGCGGCCAACTGGCGCCCCAGCGGCAGCTCTTCGAGGAGATGATCCTCGTCCTCGACGGACAGGGCTCGACAACGGTGTGGAACGACGCCGGCGCCGAGGTCACCTTCGAGTGGCAGGCCGGATCGATCTTCGCCATCCCGCTCAACACCCATCACCAGCACTTCAACGGCTCCGGGCTGAAGACCGCGCGCTTCGTCTCCTCGACGAACATGCCCCCGGTCATCAATCTCTACGACGACGTGGACTTCGTCTTCGGCACCGCGCACGACTTCCCGGACCGCTTCAACGGCGAGCCCGACTACTTCTCCCCCAGGGGCGAGCAAAAGGGCCTGCTGCTGGACACCAATTTCGTCGCCGACGCGGTCAGTCTGCCGCTGATCGAGGCGAAGGAGCGCGGCGCGGGCGGCGGCCATATCCGCTTCGCGATGGCCAAGGGGTCGATGAACAGCCATATCTCGCAGTTCCCGACGGCCACCTACAAGAAGGGGCACCGGCACGGTCCCGGCGCCCATGTGATCATTCTGTCGGGCGAGGGCTACAGCCTGATGTGGCCGGAGGGCGAGGAGCCGCGGCGCTACGAGTGGGGCCCCGGCTCGCTGATCGTGCCGCCGAACATGTGGTTCCACCAGCACTTCAACACCGGCCCCGAGCCGGGCCGCTATCTCGCCTTCAAGCACGAGGTGGTCTCCATCCGCAACGCGCAGGGGGTGCCGAAGGCCTGGATCAGCCGGCGCGTCGGCGGCGACCAGATCGACTACGCCGACGAGTCGCCGGTGGTACGGGAGACCTTCCGCGAGGCGCTGGCCAAGCACGGCATGGAGCCGCGGATGGACGAGGTGTACGCGGCGGAGCTGCCCACGCTGGCACCGCTGCCGGAGGGCGCCAAGGTCACCGGCTGATGTCGTCGTGAGCCACTCGGGGCCGCACGGCACTCACCACACCGACCACCGGCACAGCCACCATCACAACGAACACACCGACGCGCACACGCATGCGCACGTACATGACGACCACGACGACGAGGAGCCGGGCGCGCTGGAGGACAACCCGATCTGGCAGCAGGACAATGTCACGCTGAACAGCGTCGGGATGGACATCGGGTCCTCCGGCACGCAGGTCGTCTTCTCCCGGCTGCTGCTGCGGCGTATCGGCGAGGACCTGACCAGCCGGTACATCGTCGTGCGCCGGGAGACCGTCTACCGCTCCCCCGTCGTCCTCACCCCGTACGCGAGCGCCGAGCGCATCGACGCCGAGGCGCTGGGCTCGGTCATCGACCGGGCGTACCGGGACGCGGCCGTGGACCCCGCCGCGGTCGACACCGGCGTGGTGATCCTCACCGGTGAGGCGCTGCGCCGCCGCAACGCCGAGGCCATCGCGGGGGTGCTCGCCGAGCGCGGCGGCGATCTGGTCACCGCGACCGCGGGGCACACCATGGAGGCGATGCTCGCCGCGTACGGTTCGGGCGCGGCGAAGGTCTCGTACGACACCGGGCTGCGCATCCTCAATATCGACATCGGCGGCGGCACCACCAAGCTGGCGGTCCTCGACCGGGGCGAGGTGGTGTCGACCGCCGCCGTGCACATCGGCGGGCGGCTCCAGGTCATGGACGGCGCGGGCCGGATCGTACGGCTCGATCCGGCCGGCCGGCGTCACGCGGCGCGGGCGGGGTTCGACTGGGAGCCCGGAGATCCCGTGCGCCCCGAAGAAGCGGAGCGGGTCGCGGAGGCGATGGCGGACGCGCTGGTCGCGGCCGTCACTGGCGGTCCTCCGCCGCCCGAGGTCGCGGAGCTGCTCCTGACGGCGCCGCTCATGGTGCCGGGTCCCGTCGACGGCGTGATGTTCTCGGGCGGGGTCGCCGAGTACGTGTACGGACGGCAGACCGAGGCGTTCGGGGATCTCGGGCTCCCGCTCGGCCGGGCGGTGCGCCGCCGGGTCGACTCCGGCGCGCTGCCCTTCCCGCTGCTGCCCGCGGGCGAATGCATCCGCGCGACCGCGCTGGGCGCGTCGGAGTACAGCGTCCAGCTCAGTGGGAACACCGGATTCGTCTCCGACCCGGGCGCCCTCCTGCCACGCCGCGATCTGCGGGTCGTACGGCCGGTCCTCGCGCTCGGGAAGAACGTCGACGCTGACGCGGTCGAGGCCGCCGTACGCCACCGGCTGGCCGCCGTCGAAGAGGTGGCGGCCGATACGGACGTGGCGGTCGCCCTGTCATGGAGCGGGCCGCCGAGCCATCGGCGGCTGCTGGCCTTCGCCCGGGGGCTGCGGGACGCGCTCGCCGAGCGCACCGCGCGGGGCAGAGCCGTGCTCGTCGTGCTCGACGGCGATGTCGCCCTGACCCTCGGCAGACTGCTCAGGGACGAACTCGGGGTCACCGGACCGCTCCTGGTCATCGACGGGCTGCGGCTGCGGGACTTCGACCACATCGACATCGGCCGCGTCCGCCAGCCCTCCAACACCGTGCCCGTCACCATCAAGTCCCTTGTCTTCGGCGAGGATCCCCGCACCTGACACCGGCCCCGCCGGGCCCCGTTTCCCGGTGCCCCGGCGGGCCCGCCGGAGACCTGACGAGATGTCCGAAACGTATCTGGTCAATCTCCCGACAATGCGTCGGTAACAATGAGATAACACAGCCGTCGCATGGTTAGACCATAAGACCGAACCTGGTGTTTCATGCAGGGACCCAAGCGGCAACGCTCGGACATCTCAACCGCACGAACAGCCCGCTGCCCGGTCTCCTCCCTTAACGCCCGCGCCCCACTCGCCCGCCAATGAGGGCCCGCGACCGGCTTCGCCCAGGAGTGTGCGATGCGACATGGTGCTCTTACGGCCGGCCTCCTGGCCGCCGGATTGATCCTCACGGGTTGCGGTTCGTCTCCCACGACCCAGTCCCCCGGTGGCGGCCAGGCCGCCGACACCGACCCCTACGCCCCCTACGCCTCGCTGACCGGCCAGGCACGGACGGACAAGCTGCTCGCCGACGCGAAGAAGGACGGCGCCCAGCTCGACCTCTACACCTCGAACACCGATATCCAGGACCTCGTCGACGGCTTCAAGAAGGCCTACCCGGAGATCAAGGTCAACGCGTTCCGGGCCAACTCCGAGACGGTCCTCCAGCGGATATCCCAGGAGAACCAGGCAAACAAGCCGCAGAACGATGTCGTCGACACCAATGACATCGAACTGCGCGCACTGGACTCGCAGGGCCTGCTCAAGCCGTACACGGGACCGGCCGAGGCCGGCCTCAAGGACGCCGCGAAGGGCCTCGGCGGCTGGACCGCGGAGCGCTTCAACGCGTTCGTCATCGGCTGGAACACCAACCTGGTCAAGAAGGGCCAGGAGCCGAAGAGCTTCGCCGACCTGGCCGATCCCCGCTGGAAGGGCAGGCTGTCCGTCGAGATCGGCGACTGGGACTGGTACGCGTCGATGCACACGTACCTCACCGAAGAGCAGGGAATGAGCCAATCCGATGCCGACGACCTCTTCAAAAGGATCGCCGCCAATGTCAAGGTGACGAAGGGCCACACGGTGCAGGGCGAACTGCTCAGTGCGGGACAGTTCGCCGTCGCCCTGTCCGTATACAGCCACACCGTCGACAAGGCCGCCAAGAAGGGCGCGCCCGTTGCATGGCGGCCCGTGGTGGAACCAGTGATCCTGCGACCCAACGGAGTCGGCCTCATGTCCCACCCCCGACACCCGGCCGCAGCACTGCTGTGGACCGACTGGGTGCTCAGCGACGGGCAGAAGGCGATCGCCGAGTCCCTGCGTATCCCGGCGGCCACGTCCGTACCCGGATTCCAGGACCCCATCCCGGCCGGCACCACCACCTACAGCCTCTCGAAGTCCGCCGAGACGGACGGCAAGCGGTGGAGCGCCGACTACGACGCCCTGCTGCGCGGCGTACCCAAGGCCGGCTGACCCACTCACCGTTTGCACCTCTTCACAGGAGCGCACCCGTATGAGGACCCGTAACTTGACCTTCTCCGTGTCCGGTCTGCTGGCCGCGACGCTCGTCGCGGGGTGCGGCGGCCTGCCGGGCCAGACCGGCGCGGGCTCGGACGAGGTCTACGGCCAGCTCCGGGGGCTGGCCGGAACCGAGCAACGCGCACAGGCGGAGGAGCTGGCGGGGAAGGAGGGGAAGACCCTCTCCCTGTACACCTCGATGACCGCCGATATCGCGACCCCGATAGCCGAGGCCTTCGAGAAGGAATACGGCATCCACGTCAGCGTCTTCCGCGGCAACTCGGAGACGGTCCTCCAGCGGACCCTTCAGGAACAGGAGGCCGGCCGGCCGGGGGCCGATGTCATCGAGACCAACTTCGCGGAGATGGCCATCCTCGCCGGCAAGGGCCATCTCGCCGACTACAACGGCTCCGCGCTCGACAAGGTCGAGCCGGCCGGGAAGTTCGACCACTGGACGGCCACCCGTTTCAATGTGTTCCAGCCCGCCTGGAACACCACGAAGATCAAGCCCGGTGACGAGCCGAAGAGCTGGGAGGACCTGGCCCTGCCCAAGTACAAGGGCAAGATCACCCTGGAGATCAGCGACAGCGACTGGTACGAGAACGTCACCAAGTACTGGCTCGACCACGGAAAGTCACAGGCCGAGGTGGACTCCCTCTGGAAGGCGATCGCGGCCAACTCCAAGGTCGCCAAGGGACACACCACGATGATGCAGTTCCTGACCGCGGGCCAGACCTCGATGGAGGCGATGAACTACACGTACATCACCGCCAGAGCCGCCAAGGACGGGGCGCCCGTGACCCATCTGCCCGCGAGCGGGGTCTCCACCGTACCCGCCTTCGCCCGGCCCAACGGAGTCGGCATGATCAAGGGCGCCCAGCACCCGGCCGCGGCCTGGCTGTTCTACGACTGGCTGCTCAGCGGCGGCCAGCAGACCCTGGTCGATCTGGGTCTCACCCCGTCCACCAAGGTCCCCGGAGACAAGAGCGTGGACGGGCTGACCCTCGTACCGTTCGATGTCGAGGGCCTGACAAAGGACGACACGGTCTGGGACAAGAAGTACGACGCGCTGCTCCGCGGTGCCGACACGGTGGGGCGGTGACGCGCGATGGCACTCGCCTCCACCGCCACCGCTCCGCAGGGCGGCCAGGGGACTCCGGGCGCGGGGGCCTCCCCCGAGCCCGCGTCCCCCGGCCGGTTCGCCGGACTGCTGCGGAGGCTGCTCTCCTTCCAGGGGCTCCTGGTCGGCGGCGCCGTGGTGATCGTCGGCTATCTCGCCCTCGTGCCGCTGGGCTATCTCGTCCATGACACCTTTCTGAACAGCACCGGCACCGGAGTCTCGTTCGACGCGTTCACCCGCGCGTACGGGGGCAACTCCCAGGCCGGCTCGATGATGCTCAACTCGCTGGGCTTCGCGCTCGGTTCGGCGGCGCTCGCGCTGGTGCTCGGTACGGTCCTGGCATACATCCAGGTCCGTACCGACACCCCCTTCAAGGGGCTGTTCTTCGCGGCCTCGCTGGTGCCGCTGATCGTGCCCGGCATCCTCTACGCGACCTCGTGGATCTTCCTCGGCGACCCGTCGAGCGGGGTCATCAACACCCTGATCTTCCAGCCGCTGTTCGGCAGCGCGCCGGTCAACATCTTCAGTGTGTGGGGCATGATCTGGGTGCAGGGGCTGCATCTGGCCCCCGTCACCTTCCTGCTGATGGTCGCCGCGTTCCGGGCGATGGACCCCTCGCTGGAGGAGTCCGCCGCGATGTCCGGGGCCCGGCGGCTCACCGTACTGCGGCGGATCACCGTCCCGCTGCTGCGCCCGGCGATGATCTCGGCCTCGCTGCTGATGTTCGTCCAGTCCCTGGAGAGCTTCGAGGTGCCGGGCCTGCTGGGACTCCAGAACGGCATCTACGTCTTCACCAGCCGGATCTACTTCGTCCTGCGCGCCTATCCGATCGACTACGGAGCGGCGGGCGCGCTGGCCATCGGGCTGCTGCTGATCGCGGCGGCCGGGGTGCTGCTCTCCGGCTGGCTCCAGCGCTCCTCGCGCAACTTCCAGACGGTGACCGGCAAGGCGTTCCGGCCCCGGCCGGTGGACCTGGGCCGGGCGCGGCCCTGGGTCGGCGCCGGCGTGATCGTGTACTTCCTGGTAACGGTGGTCCTGCCGGTCGCGGTCCTCGTCTACGCGTCCCTGCTCAAGTACTACGCCGCGCCCTCCCGCGAGACGCTCAGCTCGATGTCGCTGGAGAACTACAGCGAGGTCCTGCACATGCCCCTCGCCTTCACCGCGCTGAAGAACTCGCTGATCGTCGGCATCGGCGCGGCGACCGCGGTCATGCTGCTGACCTCGATCGTCTCCTGGGTGGTGCTGCGCACCAGGGCACCGGGGCGGCGGGTGCTGGACCTGCTCGCCTTCACCCCCATCGTGATCCCCGGGCTGGTCCTCGGCCTGGCGCTGTCCTTCGTCTATCTGCGGATGCCGCTGCCGATCTACGGCACGCTGCTGATCCTGCTGGTGTCGTACTGCACGCGCTACCTGCCGTACGGCATGCGCTACTCGTCCGCGGCGATGGCCCAGATGTCGCCGGAGCTGGAGGAGTCAGCGGCGGTCTCGGGCGCCTCGTGGTTCCAGACCTTCCGGCGGGTGCTGCTGCCGCTGATGAGCAGCGGCATCCTGGCCGGCTGGGTCTACATCCTCGTGGTGTCCTTCCGCGAGCTGTCGAGCACGATCCTGCTCTACAGCCCCGGCAAGGAAGTGCTCTCGGTCCTGATCTGGGAGCAGTTCGAGAACGGCCAGTTCACCACGCTCGCCGCGCTCGGTGTCTGCATGGTCCTGATCCTCGTCCTGCTCGTCTCCATCGCCTACCGCCTGGGAGCCCGCTTCGGGCTGCAGGGCGACTCGTCGAACTAGCACCTGCCCGAAGGGACACCAGGGATGCTGACTGTCGAATCCCTCGCCAAGAGCTATGAATCGTCCGCGGGCTCCGCGCGCCGCCGCAAGTCCGCCGACAGCACCCGTGTCTTCGCCGTCGACGGGGTCGACTTCGATGTGCGCGACGGTGAGCTGTTCACCCTGCTCGGCCCGTCCGGCTGCGGCAAGACCACCACCCTGCGCTCCATCGCGGGCCTCGAACATCCCACGGCCGGCCGGGTCAGCCTCGGCGACCGGGTGCTGTTCGACGCCGCGAAGGGGATCAATCTGCGGGCCAACCGCCGTGGTTTCGGCATGGTCTTCCAGTCGTACGCGATCTGGCCGCACATGTCGGTCTTCAAGAACGTCTCGTTCCCGCTCGATGTGATGCCCCGCGCCAAACGGCCGGGACGCAAACAGATCGAGGAGCGCGTCCACCAGGTGCTCGATGTGATCGAGCTGGGCGCGTACGCCTCCCGGCCGGCCACCAAGCTCTCCGGCGGCCAGCAGCAGCGCCTCGCGCTGGCCCGGGCGCTGGTGACCCAGCCGGAGCTGATGCTGCTCGACGAGCCGCTCTCCAATCTGGACGCCAAGCTGCGCGAGAGCATGCGCTTCGAACTCAAGCGGCTCCAGCGGGAGCTGAACCTCACCGCGATCTATGTGACCCATGACCAGTCCGAGGCGCTGGTGATGTCCAACCGGATAGCGGTGATGAACGAGGGGCGCATCGAGCAGATCGGCAAGCCGCGCGAGATCTACACCAAGCCGGCCACCCGGTTCGTCGCCGAGTTCATCGGTACGTCCAACTTCATCGAGGCCAGGGTGGTGTCGGTGACGGGCGAGGACGTGACCGTCGAGACCACCCAGGGGCGGCTGGTGGCGCGGGAGTGTCCGCGGAAGCCCGCCGCGGGGGACTCGGTCCTGCTGTCGATCCGGCCGGAGTCGATCGATGTCTCCACCACACCGCGGGGCGATGTGCCCAACGAATGGTCGGGGAAGGTCCGTACGCGCGCGTTTCTCGGCGATGCCATCGACCACATCACCGGGGTCGGCGATCTGGAGATCCGCAGCCGCTCCAACCCGACGGTGTCGATACCGCCGGGCACCGAGGTGCATCTCACCGTGGCTCCGGAGAAGGTCACGCTCGTACCGGTCGACTGAGATGTACGGGGCCTCCGGGCCGCTCTTCCGGGACCGGTCAGGACCCGGAGGAGCGGCCCGGTCACACCGGCCCGGTCACAGCGGCCCAGGAGCGGACACCGGAACGAGGGAGAGGCGTAGTGTCCCGCATGGCGATACCCGAAGTGCTGCGCAACCGCGACTTCACCCTCTACTGGGGCGGTGTGATCCTGTCCCAGATCGGGACGCGGGGAGCCGTCGCCGCCAATCTCTACCAGGTCTACCAACTCACCGGCTCCACCGCGCAGGTGGGCCTCGTCGGACTCGCGCAGGCCGTCGCCCTGCTGGTCCTGTCGCCGCTCGGCGGGATCTACGCCGACCGGCTCGACCGGCGGCGCCTGCTGCAGGTGACCCAGTGCCTCGCGCTCGTCGTGTCGGCGGGGCTCGCCGCCGTCACCCTCGCCGACGCGGCAACGGTCTGGACGGTCGTCGTCTCCTCGCTGCTGGCGACGGCGGCGGCGACCTTCGACCAGCCGGCCCGCCAGGCGCTGATCCCCGCGATGGTGCCGAGGGAGCGGCTCGTCGACGCGTTCGCCCTGCTCAACCCCTCGCGCGAACTGGCGGTTCTGGCTGGCCCGGCGCTCGCGGGTCTGCTGATCGCGGCCGGCGGGCCCGGCGCGGTCTATGTCTTCGACGCCGTGACGTACGGAGCGCTCGTCGCCGTCCTCGCGGTGCTGCGCGTTCCGCCGCTGGCAGTGGCCGACGAGCGGGCGTCGCTGCTGGAGAGCCTGCGCGAAGGCGTGGCGTATGTCGGCCGCAAGCCGCTGGTACGGCAGCTCATGGGGCTCGATCTGGCGGCCACGGTGTTCGGCGCGTACCGGGTGCTGCTGCCCGCGTTCGCCGCGGACATCCTGCACACCGGGGCCACCGGGTACGGTCTGCTCGCCGCCGCTCCCTCGGCGGGGGCGCTGATCGGTTCCGTATGGGTGTTCAAGCTGGTGCGTACGGCGCGCTCGGGCCGGATCGTCCTGTGGGCCACGGCCGGGTACGGGCTGGCCGTGGCGGGTCTCGCGCAGTCGCGGGTGTTCCCGGTGGCGATCGTGATGGCCCTCGCCCTCGGGGCCGCGGACGCGCTCGCCACCACCGTCCGGCATGCCGCGGTGCAGGTGGAGACACCGGACACACTGCGCGGCCGGGTCTCCGCCATCTACCAGATGTGTTCGCGGGGCGGTCCCGCGATCGGGGACTCGGTGATGGGCGCGCTCGCCGGAGTGGCGGGTCCCGTGCTCGCGCTGACGCTCGGCGGTCTGGTCCCCGCCGCAGTGTCCGGGCTGAGTGCCCTCGGCAGCCGTACGGTCCGCGACTACAGCGTGCCGAAGGCGCAGCCCGCCTCCACCTGACCCGCCCCCGCCGCCCCTTCCCGTACACACCTCGCTCATCCACACCTCTCGTCCGTACACACCTCTCGCCGTCGTTGTACAACTCCCGCCCACCGACAGCCGGAAGGCACCATGAGTACGCACACCACGACCGAAACCACCCACTACCACGTACAGAAACGCCGCCGCGCCCAGTTCATCGAGGACTGGCGCAAGAACCACCGGACCGTGGTCGCACACGAGGACGTCGAGACACATCCCACCGCGCGCGGCAGCCGGGTGGGGGTGTACGTCGGCGCCGACGGCGACCGGCCGACCCGCACCATGGACGCCCTGGTCCATGAACTCGATCCGGGGACGACCACCACAACACACCGGCACTCGTGGGACGCCATGGTGTTCATGGTGGCCGGGTACGGCTGGTCCGAGATCGACGGGGAACGGATCGAGTGGGGGCCGGGCGACTCGCTGCACTTCCCGGCCTGGTCCTGGCATCGCAGCGGCAATGCCGCTGATTCCGACGACGACACCGCTGCCACCGCGCGCTATCTGACGTTCTCCAGCGAACCGCTCCTGGAGACGATGGGGATGGCCGTCATCGAGGACGCGGGACACACTCCCTGGGACGAACTCCCGCCGCGCCCGCCGTACTCCGAGGGACACGACGGGGCCGATCCGTACGCCGCGCGGCTGCGCCGGCTCGCCCGCGACCAGGGGGCCCGCCGCTCAGGACGGCTGCACACGAGCTGGGACGAGCTGGAACTGCGCAACACCCCGCGCGGCACCCGTACCACCTTCCTGCTCGACCGTGCCATCGGCTACCAGGCCTCGGGCATCACCATGGCCATGTTCGAAATCGGTCCGGGCCGTGCCCAGTCGATGCACCGGCACCCGGGCGAGGCCTGGCTGTATGTGGTGGAGGGCTCGGGCGAGAGCTATCTGGGCACCGAGCCGGAGGGCGGCGAGCGGCATCCCTGGAAGAAGGGCGATCTGATCGTCGTCGACCACTTCCTGTGGCACCAGCACATCAACACCGACCCGTCGCGTACGGCGAAGGTGGTGCGCATCCATATGTTCGACAGTCTCCTGGAGACCATGCGGGCGCTGTGCGATCCGCTGGTCCTCTTCGAGGAGCCGCCGGACCACATCCGGGACGCGCAGGCCGGTGACCCGTCGACCATCGAGTGGCCGCCGCTCCAGCGGCCCACCTGGCCATGAGCGGTCAGGCCGCAGACGGTCCCGCGGTGGGCTCGAACGGAAGGTGTACGAGGTGACCGCAGCTCTGCCGCACGGTGTGGCGGGGATCCATGCCCTGCCCGCCGGTCATCACGACGGCCCGTGGGACGCGGTGATCACCGATCCCCGGGTCAAGGAACGGCTGCTCGCGACCGCTGTCCTCGTGCTCCGGCACGGGGCGCGGCTCGCGGGATCCGCCGTGGCCCCGCACGGTCTGATCGTCCTCGCGGGACCGCCGGGCACCGGCAAGTCGACCCTCGCCCAGGGGCTGGCGCAGGCCGCCGCGCGGACGCTTGCGCCGCACGGCGCGACCACCCTGGTCGAGGTCGATCCGCACGCCTTCCCCAGCGAGATGCTGGGCGAGAGCCAGCGCTCGGTGTCCCGGCTCTTCCGGGAGACCCTGCCGGAACTGGCCGCGCGCCGTCCGCACACCCTGGTCCTCGTGGACGAGGTCGAGGCACTGGCGGTGCGCCGGCAGGCCGCCTCGTTCGACACCAATCCCGTCGATGTCCACCGGGCGACCGATGCCGTGCTCAGCGGGCTGGACGCGCTGCGCGCCGAGCGTCCCGGCACCCTGCTGGTGGTCACGACGAACTTCGCCGAGGCGGTCGACGACGCGTTTCTCTCGCGCGCCGACCTGGTCGTACGGACCGCGCTGCCGGACGAGTCCGTGATCCCGCTGATCGTGGCGGACTCGCTGCGCGAACTGGCTGCGCAGTGGCCCGCGTTGGGGCCGCTGGCCGAGGACACCGCGGTGCACCGGCGCGTGGGAAAGCTGCTCACCGGTCTGGACGGGCGGCGGATACGCAAGACGGTGCACGGCGCCCTCGCCCTGCGGCTGGAGACCGCGCGTGAACCGTCCCTGCTGGGGGCGGACGATCTGATCGCGGCGGCGGAGGAGAGCGCGGCCGGCGGGCCCTGGGCCGGAGTGTGAGCCTTGGGCCGGAGTGTGAGACGTACGGTCAGTGTGAACGTACGGCGAGCGTACGGCGAGGCCGCGTCCCCGGTCGGGGGACGCGGCCTCGTGCGTAGCGGGCGTTTCCGCCTTTACCGCGCGCTGTACTCGGGAGCGTCCTCCAGGAAGTGGACGTTGTCGTAACCGAGGTGCTTGAACACACGGTTCTGCGAGGAGAAGAGGCGCAGCGGTGTGCCGTCGGCGGCGAAGAGCTGGCAGATGTGGTTCTGCGGTACGTAGAGGGTGTCGCCCTGGGTGATCTCGTACCGGGTGGGCTCCAGGGCGATCCGCGCGTAGTACTTCTCGGCGATCTCGGCCTCGACCTCCCACTGGAGCGCGTAGCCGCCGCCTTCGAGGACGTAGTAGACCTCGTCGGCCATCTTCCAGTACTTGCCAGAGCGGCTGCCCGCGGGGATGTCGAGTTCGAAGGCGTCGACGGAGAAGATCCGGGCGTCGGTGCGCTCCGGGGAGGACATCACCCGGACCCGGCCGAGCGGGGTGTTCTCCCACTTGGTGTCCGCCGGGCTGATGACCTTCTTGCGGTCCAGGACGCCCGGGGTCCAGATGCTGGACCAGTCCTCGCGGGGCCCGAACTCGGCCTCGCGCTTCACCGGGCCGCTGCGGCCCTGCTGCCACAGGCCCATGAACATCCAGGTGCTCTTGGCCTTGACGACGAGTGCGGTGGCCGTCTCGCCGTACGGATTGAAGTGGCGGTGGACGGAGTCGGTGTGGACGAAGACTAGGTCGTCCTTGGCCCAGTCGTAGCGCTGGTCGTCGTGGATCTCGTAACCGCGCCCGCGCAGGATGTAGAAGGCCGCCTCGTTCTGGTGGCCGTGTCCGTGATTGCTGGACTCGGGCGGGAGTTCCACGAAGTGGACCTGGATCGTCTGGGTGAGGAAGTCCTCGTCACCGGGGCCGACACGCCACCAGGTGCGGGACTGCTCGCTGTCGCCGGAGTGGCCGACCTTGGCGTCGTCGACGACCACCGAGTCGTCGCGCACCCTGTCCACCGCGAGCTGCTGCCGGCGGAATTCGTCGAGACCGTAGGTCTCGGACGTCAGGCCGCGGACGAAGACGCGCCCTTTCGCTCCCATGGGTCCTCCTGTGCTGTGCGGGCATAGTGGTGCGGCATCTACAGTTCGGTTCAGTGGTCTAACCATAATACCTGCGAGTGTCACCCGTCACCCCTTGGAAGCACACAGAAAGGCGCCCCATGACGGGGAACCGTCATGGGGCGCCGGCGGGGCTCGGCGGTGTCAGTTCGCGACCGGACCGCCTTCCGCGTGCTCGCCGTGCTCATCCTTGACGCGGGACGCCGTCCGCTGGAGGTGGGCGTTCATGGTCGCGGTCGCGGCGTCGAGGTCGCGTGCGGCGACGGCTTCGACGAAGTCCCGGTGTTCCTTCGAGCCGAGCAGGCCCATCTGCGGCTCGACGGTCTGGGCCTGCCGCAGGCTCATCAGCAGGGGGCCGTGGAAGGACTCGACCAGCATCTTGATCGCTGCGTTGTGCGTGCAGGCCGCGACGCGGGTGTGGAAGTCCGCGGACAGTTCCATGGTGTACTCGCCGCGCTCCAACGCCTCGGCGTGCTCGTCGCACATCGCCCGCAGGGCGTCCAGGTCCTCCTGTGTCGCCCGTTCGACGATCAGCGGGACGATGCCCAGCTCGACGACGAGCCGCGCCTCGGTGACCTCGGCGGCGGTGAGCGGCGACAGGGACAGCAGGGTGGCGAGACCCTCTCCCACCTGGCGCGCGTCGGGCGTGGTGACGAAGGCGCCGCCGCGGGCACCGACCCGGATCTCCACGAGTCCGCTCGCCTCAAGGATGCGCAGCGCTTCACGTACGGTCACCCGGCTGACCCCGAAGTGCACGCACAGCTCGCGCTCACTGGGCAGCCGGTCGCCGGGTTTGAGCCGCTCCTCCTTCAGCAGAAGCCGGATCTGATCGACGATGACCTGCGAGACACGGCTGGAGGAAACGGTCTTGAACAGCTCTTCGGGCACGGGAAGTCGCCCGGCAGGCGTCTCGCCACCGGTCTGCGCTGCCGGAGGCTGGCTCCTGGGTCGGGTTGGCATGCGCACAGTGTCCCATGGCGGGACGCTCGATTGACGGCCCTCAGACCAATGGTTTAAGGTCATACCAAAATACCAGCGAGATGGCCGCGGGAGGGCGCCCGATGACCGACCGTGTGCCCGGCGGCGAGGCGCCGCGCGACGAGCACGGGTACGAGGCGCTGCGCGAGCGGGTGGCCGTGGCATGCCGGGTGCTGGCCGTCACGGGCCTGGTCGAGCACATCCTGGGCCATGTCAGCGCGCGCGTGGGTGCGGAGAGGCTGCTGGTACGGGGACGGGGGCCCCGGGAGCGCGGGCTGGCCTTCACCGTCGTCGACGATGTCCAGGAGGTGGACCTCGACGGCCGTCGTACGGTCGACAGCAGCGCCGACGGATGGGCGCCGCCCAACGAACTGCCCCTCCACACCGAGATCCTGCGGGCGCGGCCGGATGTCACCGCGGTCGTGCACGCGCATCCGCCGGCGGTCGTCGCCGCTTCGGTCGCCGGGCTCCCCTGGCTCCCGCTGGTCGGCTCGTACGACATCCCCGCCGCCCGCCTCGCCCGTGACGGCATCCCGGTCTGGCCCCGCTCGGCCCTGATCCGCCGCCGCGACCTGGCCGCGCCGATGACCGCCGCGCTCGGCGACCGCCCGGTGGTGGTGCTCAGGGGGCACGGTCTGGTGACCGTGGGCACCGGCGCCCCCGCCGACGCCGTGGCCACCGCCGTCACCCTGGCCCTGGCGGTGAACTCCCTGGCGAAGACGACCCTGTCCGTGGCCGCCACCGGTGCCCCTCTCCACCCGGTCAGCGACGAGGACCTGGCCGAACTCCCCGACCTGGGCCCCTCGTTCACCACCACAACAATGTGGCACCACCTGCAAGCCCGAGCCACCCACGAGGGCCCTCGTACCCCACTGCGCTGACCGCCGTCAGGACACCTCGGACGTGCTCGTCCCGCCCTCGGACCCGTCTCCGGCCGGATGGCCGTGTTCGATGTAGCGGCGGAATCCCTGTGCCAGGGGCCGGAATCCGCATGACGCGTAGAAGGCATGGACGTACTCGTCGTCCGCCGCAAGCAGTTGTGCCTTGTAGCAGCCGGTGGCGCGGCCCAGTTCGACAGCGGCGTCCATCAGATGTCTTCCGACGCCATGGCGGCGGAACGCGTCGGCGACCACCACATTCTCGACCAGAAGGATCGACCGGCCGCCCCGGGTGAGGTTGGGGAGGACCGTGCAGTCGGCGGTGCCGACGATCCCGCCGCCATGGGCGGCCACCAGCACCGTTCGGCCCCGCTGCTCGGCGATGGCCGTCCATATCGCCTTCGCGGACCCGTCCGGCAGCGGTGTGTCGTCCGGGTTCAGCTCGCCGTAGAGAGCCAGCAGCGAGGAGAGGTCGGCTTCGACGGCCGGACGTACGGTGATCTCCACCCGTCGAAGCATAGAGCGCCCGCGGTGTGACGGGGGCTCAGGCGGTGATGGGTTTGGTCTGGGTGCAGTTCTTCCATTCGACCCAGGGGCGGGTGCCGCCGCTTGTGGGGCCCGTGGCGTAGGTCGGATTGCCGGTGATGGTCTGTTCCTTGTGTTCGTGGGTGATGTCGATGCCGAACAGCTTGAAACCCACGGTGACCTGCCCGGCGGAGATACCGAAGCCGATGCCGAGTGAGGCGTTCCACCAGTCGGTGTTGGCCTTGTAGTCCAGCTTGGAGAGCTTGCCCTTGTCGTGGAGCAACCGCTCCAGCGGACCCGCGTCCGCGCCCGGCGCCTCCGCGGCGTCCGACGGCGTCGGCAGCGCGTCACTGGCCGGGAAGTCACCGCGCCCGCGCAGCCAGTCCTCCACCAGCGTGCTGTCCGCGTCGTTGTCGAGGACCAGCTCGGCGGACTCGGTATGGATCTCCGACTCGATCTCCCCGCCGCCCCCGCCGACATCGATGGTGACGGGCCCCGCGTTGGCCCCGGCCCCGACATTGATCCCGGGCCCGTCCCCGGACTCCTGACTGGTCGTGATCACCAGCTTCTGCGGACGGTGCGGCCGGCCGTTCTTCTCCTCCTCGTCGTACATGGCCGCGTCATAGGTGACCGCCACCTGCTGCATCCGCGTGCCCGTGGCCTGGCCGACCTCGCCGGCCTTGCCGCTCACCGAGAAGGTGTAGACGAAGGTGATCTTCCCCGCGTCCGGTCCCGTCTTGTTCCGCAGGACCACCACGTCCTCGGTCATCGAGCCCGAGAACGTCTCGCCGGAGATGCTGCCGAGATCCTTCGGCTTGCCGTCCTTGCCGCCCTCCCCGCTGCCCTTCTTGAACGACTTGCCGAAGCTCACCCCGCCCGACACCTCGGTACTCGTCTTGGTGATGTCGACGTCCGGCGCCCGCTCCGGTTCGAGGTCGGGCTTCTTCTTGCCCGCGTGGTAGCCGCAGATCATTCCGAGTTCGGAGGAACGGGGGCCCGCCGGACGGCTGTTGCAGTCGTCCATGGCCTTGAGGTACTCGGCGAACTGCTTGGCGTCCTCCAGATTGGCCTCCAGGTCCGCCTGGGGGTTGTCGCTCTTGTTCCCGTTGAACAGCCACTGGCCGCCGCTGCCGCTGCCCGCCACATAGGAACCGCTCAGCGAGGCGCTGCCGCCCCAGTCCTTCAGCCCCGGGATGCCCGCGGAGATGCTCGCCGTGACCCCGGCCCCGGATTCCGTCACCCGCTCCAGCGTGACCGTACCGTCCGACCACTGCTGGAGCTTCACGGTCTCCGAGCTGCTGATCTTGATGAACAGGATCTGGATGACCACGGTGTCCTTGGTCTGATCCTGCGACAGCAGACACTTCGCAGGCTGGAACGGATCGCCGGGCGGTACGGCGGGATCCTCACCGTCGCCCCCGCCGCCGTCGTCCCCGCCACCACCGCCGCCCTCGTTGCCCGAATCGCACCCGGAGTCGCCGTCGGCGGCATGAACGATCCGGCAGACCGCGTCCTTCAGCCCCACCGCCTCGTCCTCGGGCACCGTCAGCCCCACGATCGCCGCGACGATCAGCGCGACCACCCCGGCCACGGCGACGTACTCGACCCCGCCCTGCCCCCGGTCCCGACGCGCCATCGCGGTCGTACTGGCATGCGCATGCCAACGAGCTATGTCCCCGGCACTCTCCACCATCCGCCCCTCACCCAACGTCGTAAACGTCCCCCGAACGCAGAGCAGCGTAAGAACAACCCGAGCCCCAACAGCAGGGTCCGCAGGCCCAGTCCAGGACCCATGGCAGGGCCCAGACAGGGGCCCAAATCGCTCCAGGCCGTGATACGGGCACGCCGCGTGCCCGTATCCGCCAGCTTTTTACCCGGGCGGCCTATCTTTTGACGGATCATGAGAAAGTTCCGGAGTTTTCATCCGAACCTCTGGACAGCCCCCACGCACCGCCCTAATGTCTCGGCCCAACCAGGCAAGTGTTTCGTCGCGGTAACACCCACACCGCTCAACCGCACCACGACCGACCGGCGCTCCCACGAGCGCCGTACAGCACCTCTGTCTCAGTTCGTCCGTTCGTCTCTGTCTTTGTTCGTCTCCCCCCACGGTCGGGCCCCGCCCGTCCCTAGGCGCTGCGCGTCCGCCGTCGCGACGGCCGCACGCTCGCGCACTGTGCAGGACCTCGTCGGCACACGCCGACGAACGTCGTCATACGGGGTATCGGACCGCGCCGACCCGCGCGGTCGTGACCGCAGCAGAAGGGAAGCGATATGAAGATCCGCACGTTCGTCGCCACGGCCTCGTTGGTGGCCTCCGGAAGTCTTGTCGCGTTCGCGGGATCCGCGCAGGCGGCCCTCTACACCACCTGCGTGGGTGACGGCGGAGCCGTCACCGTCGGCGGCGATCTGGTCGTACCGGCCGGGCAGTCCTGCACGCTGACGGGTACGAAGGTCAAGGGCACCGTGACGGTGCAGGCCGGGGCCGACCTCGTCGCCTCCGGCGCCACCCTCAACGGAGGGGTCAGCGTGGGCGAGAACGCCTATGTCGATCTCACCGACACCTCGGTGAAGGGCGCGCTGACCGCGCAGGGCGCCTTCGGCACCCACCTCCAGGGCACCACCGTCAAGGGCGCGATCAGCGCCAACCAGGGCTTCCTGTACGCCGTCGACTCGACGCTCGACGGCAGTGTCAGAGCCCAGGCCGGTGAACTGTACGTCTCCGGCAGCACCGTGGACGGCAGCCTGACCGGCGAGGCGAACCAGTACTCCGACGTCTACGACAGCACCGTCGACGGAAAGCTGACCGTGAACGGCAACGCGCTCGGCGGGGTCCTGTGCGCCAGCGAGGTGTACGGCGACACCGTATACAACGCGAACTCCGACACGCTCCAGCTCGGTGGCGAGGGGCTGCTCGGCTCCTGCTCGGGCGCCACGTATCTGGACGGGAACCTGTCGGTCACCGACAACACCGCGACCGCCGTACTGGACAACGCGATCGTCCGGGGCAAGCTGACGGCCACGGGCAACTCCCCGGTGCTCCAGGTCGGTGAACTGGCCCGGATCCGCGGTGGCATAACCGGCGAGACCACCGCCGCCGGTGCCGCTCCGGCCGCCGCGCGCTCCGCCAAGGCGGCGCCGCAGGACCGCGGGAACGGCCTCGCCGAGAAGGCCGCGGAGCGGGCCGCCGAGGCCAGGGCCGAGGCCAAGGCCGCGGGCGCGACCCGCCTGTAACCAGCGGCACCGGCCAACGCGGCAGCCACGCAGGGCCATTGGCCCTGCAAGGCACCCCGCGGCCACGGCCGCAGCGCGGTACCCGCCGACGGGCCACCGGCCCCGGCGCGCCGCCACCGCAGCACCGCCCCACCGCCACGCACCCTCAGCACGCCTCGATCGGCCATCACCGACCGAGCGGCGTGGCACCGGCGGCGCAGCGCCCCGAACGTTCTCAGCTTCTTTTCTCCCTCAGGAGTGGCCATGGGCCATCTGCACAAGTCCTTCGACCGCAGGGACTTCCTGCGCGCCACCGTCGGCACCACCGTGGCGCTCGCCGCCGCATCGGTCACCGGGGCGACGGCGGCGACCGCCTCCGCCGCGACCCGCGGCCTGTCCATCCCCAAGGACCGCATCGGCATCCAGCTCTACAGCATCCGCGACAAGGTCAGCGCGCTCGGCTTCGCCGTCGTGCTGCCTGAGCTGGCCCGTATCGGTTACAAGGAGATCGAGTTCGCCGGATACACCCAGAACACCTCCATCCTGGGCCGGCAGATCACCCTCCCCGAGATCCGGCGGCTCCTCGACGACAACGGGCTGCGCGCGGTCGGCAGCCATGTCGGCATCGGCAATCTGCGCAACAACATCCAGGCCGAACTCGACGCCGCCCAGATCCTCGGCATGCCGCATGTCGGGACCGCCAACGCCCCGTCGAACGTGAACACGGTCGCGGGCTATCTCGCCGCCGCCGAGGAGTTCAACACCTGGGGCGCGGCGGCGACCGCCCGCGGTCTCAAGCTCTACCAGCACAACCACGCGGGCGAGTTCGCCTTCGCCACCGACCAGCCGTCGGTGCGGCTGTACGACGTGTTCCTCAGGAACACCGATCCGCGCCATGTCTATCTGGAGATGGACGTCTACTGGGCGTATGTCGGCCAGCACCGCTGGCCCGGCTTCGACCCGGCCGCGTATGTGCGCAACCAGCCGTACCGCTACCCGCTGTTCCACATGAAGGACGGCGACAGCAATCCGTCGAAGGCGGACGGGTACGACATCGTCGAGTTCGGCGCGGGCGATCTCCCGTACGAGAAGTTCATCCGTGACATCGGTCCCCGCGAGTCCCACATCGGCATCTGGGAGCAGGACACCGCGCCCAACACGCAGCCGAATCCGCCGGGTTCGCTCGGTGCCGCCGAGCGGAGCTTCACGGCGCTGAAGGGTCTGCTCGCCTAGCTCGCACACCGACCGGGCCCGGCCCGCCGGAACCGCCGTACCGGCGTACCGCCGTTGCGGTACGGCCGGACGGGCCGGCCCGGTCGCGCACCCTCCCGCCCGTCAGCGACCAAGGAGACGCATCCCCGTGCACCGTACCCTCAGACGCCTGATCTCGGGTGTCCTGCTCGCGGCGCTGCCCGCGCTCGGCATGGTGGCCGTCGCGCCCGCAGCCCAAGCACACGAAAACCATGAACACGCCCTGGACTGGGCAAACTACGAGAAGGTCACCCTCACCAAGGACACCGGCGAACCGATCGACCTCGCCGTACTGCCCGACAACCGGGTCCTGCACACCGCGCGCAACGGTGATCTCCGACTCACCGATCCGGGCAGCGGTGTGACCAAGGTCGTCAATCACATCGACGTGTACCAGAACTCGGAGATGGGGCTCCAGACCGTCACCCTGGACCCGGACTTCGCCACCAACAAGTGGGTCTACCTCTACTACTCGCCGCCTCTGAACACTCCGGCCGGCTCGGCGCCGCTCCAGTTGCCCGCGGGCGAGACCGACTCGTACTGGGACCGGTGGAAGGGGTACGACACCCTCACCCGCTTCAAGTGGACCGGGGACAAGCTGGACCTGTCCACCGCCCAGGAGATCATCCGGGTCGACTCCAACCGCGGCCAGTGCTGCCATGTCGCCGGAGACGTGGACTTCGACGCGGACGGCAATCTCTATCTCGCCACGGGCGGCAACACACCGGCGTCGGGTCCCAATGTCAACGGCTACACCCCGATCAACGACGCCGCCACCTACAACCCGGGGCTCGACGAGCGCCGTGGTTCCGGCAACACCAATGACCTGCGCGGCAAGATCCTCCGTATCAAGGTCGGGGAGGACGGCTCGTACACCGTCCCGGACGGCAATCTGTTCGCGCCCGGTACGGCGAAGGCGCGGCCCGAGATCTTCGTGATGGGTCTGCGCAATCCCTTCCGGCTGGCGGTGGACCAGGCGACCGGCGCGGTGATGTGGGGCGACTACGGCCCCGACGCGGGCACGGCCGACCCGAACCGCGGGCCGATGGGGTATGTCGAGTGGCAGACCACCACCAAGGCCATGAACAGCGGCTGGCCGTTCTGCACGGGTGACAACACCAAGCCGTACCGTGACTTCGACTTCGCCACCCTCACCCCGGGCCCGGCCTTCGACTGCGCCAAGCCGGTCAACGACTCGCGCTGGAACACCGGTCTGACCGAGCTGCCCCCGGCCGTGCCGGCCACACTGTGGTACGGGGACCGTGACACCGACCAGCCGTGGCCCGAACTGACCGCGTTCCGCGGCCCGGGCGGACCCGGCGGCCAGGCCCCGATGGGCGGTCCGGTCTACCACTACGACGCGGACAACCCGTCCCCGGGCAAGTTCCCGGAGTACTGGGACGGCAAGGCGTTCTTCGGGGAGTTCTCGCAGGACTATGTCGCCGCCCTGACCCTCGCGGGACCGGACGGACCTGTCACCAAGCTGGAGAACGTCCTGCCCAACAGTGAGCGGTCCGAGAACGGCATTCCGCCCTGGGACAACCCCATGGACCTGGAGTTCGGCCCGGACGGCGCGCTCTACGTCCTGGACTACGGCGACGGTTTCTTCCGGCAGAATCCCGACGCGGGCCTCTACCGGATCGACTACGCCGAGGGCAACAAGGCGCCCACCGCGGTCATCAAGGCCGACCGCACCTCCGGCCAGGCACCGCTCGCGGTCTCCTTCGACGCCGGCGCGTCCACCGACCCCGAGGGCGGCGCGCTGACGTATCAGTGGGACCTCGACGGCGACGGCACCTTCGACGCCACCGGTCCCCGGGTCAGCCGTACGTACCCGGACAACGGGCAGTTCCAGGCGCGGCTCAAGGTCACCGACCCGCAGGGCAAGACCGGTCTGTCGAGCCGTCAGATCACGGTCGGCAACACCGCTCCGACGGTCGGGATCACCTCGCCGCCCAACGGCGGATTCTTCAACTGGGGCGACGCCGTGCCGTACGGAGTCGCGGTCGAGGACGTCGAGGACGGCAATACGGCCGACTGCGCCAAGGTCGCCTGGACCTTCGGTCTCGGGCACAACCAGCACGGCCACCCGGTCAACAGCGGTACGGGCTGCTCGGGCGCGGTCGTCACACCGACCGACGCCGGGCACGGTGACACCGAGAATGTCTTCGGTGTGCTCGGTATCACCTACACCGACAAGGGGGCGGGCGGTGTGCCGCCGGCCACCGGCGACGCCCAGGTGGTGCTCAACCCCGCGCTGATGCAGGCCGAGCACTACGACACCGCGGAGGGTGTCACCATCACCGACGACGCCACGGCGTCCGGTCAGCGCACGGTGACCTCCTTCGACGCCGGGGACTGGATCTCGTACGACCCGGTCTCGTTCACCGGTATCACCGGGGTGAAGACCCTCGCCTCGGGCGCCGGCACCCTGTCGCTGCGCTGGAACGCCGCGGACGCGGACCCGTTCGCGACCGTGACCGTACCGGCCGGTGAGGGCCCGAAGACCGTCACCACTCCGCTCCCGGACGCGCCTTCGGGTACCGGGCAGCTCTTTGTCACCAGCACGGGCGGTGTGGATCTGGACGCGCTGACCTTCCAGGGTCCCGGTGTCGCCGACAAGACACCGCCGAAGGTGTCCGCGGCGCTCAACCCGGCGCAGCCCAACGGCAGCGACGGCTGGTACACGAGCAATGTGTCCCTGAGTGTCACGGCCACCGACAACGGTACGGTCAGCAGCCGTCAGTACTCGGTCAACGGCGGTACGACGTGGCTGTCGGCCAACGCGGCCGTCACCCTCTCCACCGAGGGCACCACGACCGTCCTGTACCGGGCGACCGACAGCGGCGGCAATGTCTCGGAGGTCGGCACCCTCACCGTACGGATCGACCGGACCGGTCCCTCGGTGACGGTCGCCGGTGTGGACGCGGATGCCGCCTACGGCGACTCCAAGCAGCCCACGCCGGTGATCACCGCGACCGACGCGGTCTCCGGGGGTGCCACCGCGACCGCCACCCTGGACGGCGCGGCGATCACCTCGGGTCAGCCCGTACAGCTCTGGCGGCTGCCGCTGGGGGCCCATGACCTCACGGTCACGGCCAAGGACAAGGCGGGCAACACCACGGTGAAGACCGTCCGCTTCACCACGACCACGTCCTTCGCCGATCTCGACGCGCTGATCCCCCGGCTCCGTGCCGGGGGCCTCATCACGGCGCAGGGCGAGCAGCGGCTGACGGTCCGGCTCGGCCAGGCGCGCGCGCACGCCGAGGCCGGACGGATCAGCCAGGCGGCCTCGGTGCTGGAGTCGTTCGCGACCTCGGCGGCCGATCCCGCGCTGGTGACCGACGCGGCGGCGAGATCCGCCCTCGCGCGGGACGCCCGGAACGTCAAGGGAGGCCTGACCGACTGACGTGTCCCTACGGCGGTGCCTGACAGCACCGCCGAGAGCACCGTCCGACAGCACTGTCCGAAGCGCTGCCCCCTGTGGTGGGGCAGCGCTTCGGCCAACTTTTAGCAGGATCAGCAAAAGTTCCGTACGATCGGACAGTAAGGGCCGGTGTGACCGCGCCGGCGCCTTTGGGAGTCTGGGGAAGTGGAGCCCGTGAGCGTTCAGTACCGTGTATTGAGCATGCTGCGCGACAACGGCCCACTGTCCCGGGCCCAGTTGTCGGACAGACTGGAGGTGCCGCGCCCGCGGCTCCTCGCCGAGCTCGACCGGATGGTCGCCACCGGCATGGTCCTGGAGGCGGGCCCTGCCGCCTCGCGCGGCGGCCGCCGCTCCACCCTCGTCCAGCTCGACCCGGGCCTGCGGTTCGCGGCCGTCGACCTCGGCGCCAGCTCGATCGACATCGAGATCACCGACGGCGGCCTCGAACCGGTCGCCGCCTACGCGGAGGCCGCCGACATCCGCTCGGGCCCGGTCGCCGTACTGGACCGGGTCAGCGAGATCCTGCACAAGCTGCGCGCCCAGGGCCACTACACCCGTCTCGACGCGATCGGCATCGGTCTGCCGGGACCGGTCAGCTTCCGCAGCGGTGTGCCCGTCTCACCGCCGATCATGGTGGGCTGGAACCGCTATCCCGTACGGGACACCCTCGCCCAGGAACACGGCTGCCCGGTGGTCGTTGACAACGACGTCAATGTGATGGCGCTCGGCGAGGCACACTGCGGGGTCGCCAGGTCCGTCGACCATCTGCTCTTCGTCAAGATCGGAAGTGGGATCGGCTCCGGCATGCAGCACCACGGCCGGATATACCGGGGCGCGGAGGGCTGCGCCGGGGACATCGGCCATATCCAGGTCGAGGCCGACGGACCGGTCTGCTCCTGCGGCAACACGGGCTGTCTGGAAGCGTACTTCGGCGGTGTGGCCCTGGCCCGGGACGCCCTGGAGGCCGCACGCTCCGGACAGTCCCCCGCCCTCGCCGAGCGGCTCGCCGAGCAGGGGACGCTCACGGCCGTCGATGTGGCCGAGTGCGCCACAGGCGGTGACAACGCCTCCGTCAATCTCATCCGGGCCGGCGGACACCGGGTGGGGCAGGTCCTCGCCACGCTGGTCAGCTTCATGAACCCGTCGATGATAGTCATCGGCGGCGGCCTGTCGGGGCTGGGCTATCTCCTGCTCGCCGAGATCCGCAGTGTGGTCTACAAGCGCTCGCTGCCACTGGCCACGGGCAATCTGCCGATCGTCATGTCCGAACTCGGCCCCCGCGCTGGCGTTGTCGGAGCGGCGCTCCTGGCCAGCGAACTCGCGTACGGCGGGCATTCCTGACCGTACGCGGCCCCAGGCTCGGGTGCCCTCTGCGACGGCGAGGCACAGGCACTCGCCACGGTAGACGGTGCGACGGTGAAGAGAAAGGAGACCGGAGCCATGCGGATCAACCGGCTCGACCATCTCGTCCTCACCGTGGCCGACATCGACGCCACGGTCGACTTCTACACACGCGTCCTTGGAATGACACCGGTCGCCTTCGGCGGCGGACGGCGTGCGCTTTCCTTCGGACGTAGCAAGATCAATCTGCATCCGGCGGGCCGGGAGTACGAGCCCAAGGCGCACCGCCCTGCACCGGGCAGCGCGGACCTGTGCCTTGTCGTGGACGAACCCCTCGACCGCATTCGGGAGGAGCTGGCCGCGCACGGTGTGCCGGTGGAGGAGGGACCGGTGGAGCGTACGGGCGCCACGGGAGCGATCGTCAGTGTGTACGTACGCGACCCCGACGGCAATCTGATCGAACTCAGCAACTACCTGTGACTGACGGCTGGTCCGGCCGACCGCCCATGACTCCTGGGGGCGGCCGACCGGACGGGCAGGGTCAGCGACTTGGCGGTCCCGCTGGTGTCACCAAGCGGACGGCGCGGGCGGGGCGACCACGGGTGGGCGGTCGTCGCAGGTGATGGTGTTGGGGAGTTCCCAGGGGGCGAGCCAGGGTCCTGTGGTGCCGCCTCCGTCATTGCCGCCGAGGTCGGTCAGCGAGAACTCCGAGCCCGTGGCCGGGAAGTTGAACGAACCGCAGTTGTTCACACCGACCGCCCCGACATTGCGGGCGTCCACGTTCTCGAAGGACGCCGAGCCCGCGACCCGTGCGCTGACCACCGAGGTGCCCGTACCGTCGACCCTGATGTCCTTGAAGCGGACATTGCTGATCGAGTACAGATCCTTCACCGGCCAGTCGCTGACCAGCATGATGGCGTTGTAGGTGTTGTCGAGGAAGTGGTCGCCGGTCACCTGGATGTCGGCGTCGATGTTCTTCTCCAGGGCGTAGAACCAGATGGCGCCCAGGCCGATGTTCCAGTTCAGCTCGTACGTTCCGGCGCGGACCGTGGTGTTGTCGGCGATCCGCAGATATCCGGTGAACGCCTCGGCACCGAAGCGCGATCCGACCTGGATGGCGCTGCCCTCCCGGATGGGGTCGGCGATCAGGTTGCTGGAGACGGTGTTGTCCTTGCCGCCGTAGATGGCGATGCCGTTGGCGAGGACCGGTGTCTGCACGGTGTTGTGGTCGAAGGTGTTACGGGTGTCGGAGGTCTTCTCGGACCACATGGCGAGGCCGTCGTCGCCCGAGTTTCGGACGAAGTTGTTCGACACGACCGAATCGGTCACGCCCGTATGGAAGTTGAGACCGTCGGCGATCTGGTCGACGATGACATTGTTCGTGATCCGCACATTGGACATCGGACCGTCGAACCACAGCCCCACCTTGGTGTGCCGGATGTGCAGACCGTCGATGGTCGAGTCGCTCATCGCGCCGCCGATACCGTTCACCTGGTCGGTGTCGATGCGCTCACGGACATCGCCCTCGATGGCGAACCCGGAGAGATGCACATTCGTACTGCCGCCGTCCGCCGCGTCCTTGCCGTAGAAGCCGACTCCGGTGTGGACCGAACCGTCGGGGGCCGGGGTGGCGAGGTCGGTCTGGCGTCCCTTGATGATGGTGTACCAGTTGCCGGCGCCCACGATCGTCACGTCGTCGACGATGATGTGACGGTTCACCTGGTAGGTGCCCGGCGGTATGTAGACCTTGAGGTGCTTGCGCTTCGCGAAGGCGATCGCCCGGTCGAGCGCGTCGGCGGAGTCGCGCCGCCCGGACGGGTCGGCACCGAAGGCCAGCACGTTGGCGGCGACGGGCTCGACGTGCGGCAGGCCGACGCGCTCCGAGTCGAGCAGGTCGATGACCGTCCACGCGGCGCGGCTCCCGGCCGGGACCGTCAGCCGTACGGTGTCACCCGCACGGTAGGTCCTGCCGAGGAGCAGGCGCTGCTCGTCGTAGAAGTGGTTCGGCCGGAAAGGCTTGTCGATGACCGGGGCCGGTGTGGTCGCGTCCGGGACGCAGGAGCACTCGGTGATCCACCAGTCCGGGTGCAGCAGACCGGCGTTGGGGTCGTTCGAGAACGGGTACTGGTTGTACAGCCACGCGTACTGCGAGGTGAGGGTCATGGTGGAGCGGTCCCTGCCGTTCACCGTGACATCGAGCGGGGCGGTGATGCCGCCGCCGTCCGGCGCGTCGGGAATGCTGTAGCGCACGGTGATGGCGTTGGCCGCGCTCGGCAGGGTGAACTCGACGTACCGGCCCGGGGTGAGTCGGACGGCTTTCCGTCCCGAGGCCTCGGCGGGCAGGGTGTACGCGGTACGGTCCGGCCCGATGACCGAGCCGTTCGTCGTGGCGTTCTCCGCCTCCTGCTCGACGAAACCGAGGTTCGCGCCCCGGCCCGCGACGAGTGACGGGTCGAGGGCGGCACGGGTCACGACGGCGCCTGACGTACCATCAGTGGCGTTGCGGGCGAGGGCCGTTCCGCCGGCCAGGAGACCGAGACCGGCGGCGGCCGCGGTCAGCGCCGCGACCGCCGCGGCGGCTCTTCGTGCGGGTCTGCCGGGTCTGCGTGGTCTACCGGAGCTGCCGGATCGTCCGATGACGGCTCCTGTGATGCTCCATGACATCGAAAGCTCTCGTTTCTGTCGGGAGGTCGGAAGGGGTGAACGCCTGCGACGCTCGGCGGAGCGGACGCCATGAGGTGAGGCGACATTAGGACCCGCGCGGTTCGATCCACAAGACTCCTGCGAAGTGATTTCACCTCCTTGACGCCGAACTGCGCGCAGACGTCAGATTTTTGCGCCGGAAGCCCTGGTTCATTGCCGGATTTCCCGCACCGTACGACCGGCTCGCGGCAGAAGACGGCCCACCGGGTGAGCCGTCCGTAAGCCCGCTCGTACGCCCCTGCGCCCGCAGGCCCGTAAACAGGGACTGCCGATCCCCGGACAGGACGGAGGGCTGCGAGAAGCTCCAGCTCCTGTCCGTCCTGGGGGACCGGCAGCCGCACAGCAGGCCCGGTTCAACCTCGGGTCAGTCCCAGGTGTAGCCGTCCCCGAACAGCAGGGTGTGCTCCAGTACGTCCTCCATCGGGTCGTCGATCTGGCCCGTGGAGATCAGCGACACATTGGGCCCGTTGTGCGAGTTGGTGTGGGTCTCGTCGGCGGTCGCCGTCCCGGCCGGCAGTCCGGTCGCCATCGCCGTCGCCGTGATCCCGACCGCCCACCGGGAAACCGCCCGCGTCGTGCGCTTCATTTCTGGCTCCTGCCCTTTGTGTTCCGCCGCGTTCTGCCGCGTTCTGCGAGCAGATGAACTTCTCACCCTGCTTATCCGATGGACGGACCGAGAAGTCACGCAAGATCACCGTCAAGAGCAAGAGGTCAGGAGCAAGAGGTGGGGAGAGCCGGTCGCGGTCAGTGCCTCAAGGGCCGTCGGTGCCTCAACTGCCGTCGGCGGGCGGCCTGTCGGCGAAGACGCCTCGCAGCATGCCGGTGGCCTGGCCCACCTCGACCAGATATCCGTCGGGGTCGCGGAGATAGCAGCGGAGTTCCGCCTTGCGGTCGAGCGGTTCGGTCAGGAAGTGCGCGCCCTTCGCGGTGGCCTGCTCGTAGAAGGCCGCCAGATCGGCGACCCGTACGTTCAGGAACGACGACACGGGGTCGCCCGGGGCGGGCGGGGTGAGGACCACATCGGGCTTGTCCGGGGTGGGGCCGCCGCCCGGGTTCATGATGATCCAGCCATTGGCGACCTTCACGATCCCGGGGTTCTCGGGGAGTACCACTTCGCCGCCGAGGATGTCCGCGTAGAAGCGGCACGACACGTGGACGTCACGCACGGTGAGGAAGTGGGTCAGAACCAGCCCTTGCGACGGTGCCGGAAGGTCGTCTCGCTGCGCCATCGCTGTCTCCCTGTGTCTCTCTGCCGGCCGCGTTCTGCCGGCCGCGTACGGAACACACATCGCCCGCAGCGGGGTGCGGCGGGGTTCGTGATCTCTCCCCCACGCCCACTCTGCTGGCACCGGCGCACCCGGGCAACTCAGCGTGCTCCCCGGTTCCGGAGGCGGCCCGGTCCGGCCGCGGCTCCGTACGCCAGCTCCGGCCCCGACTCCGGCTTCGCGCTCCGGCCCGGCCCGGGTCGGGTCGGGTCGGGTCGGGTCGGGTCGGCTTGACCCTGACGTACGAGTCAGGGGTTAGCGTCACGCACACCGGCAGCGGACACACGCGCCGTGACACCGCCCCCGTAACCCGTCCAGGAGCCCGAACATGACCACAGCCCTGCCCGGCACCGCCCGCGAGGTCCGGCTCACCGCCGTCCCCGGGGGACTGCCCACACGCGAACACTTCACCGTCGTCGGGACCCCGCTGCCCGAGCCCGGGACCGGCCAAGTCCTCGTCAGGAACCGGTACTTCCTCGTCTTCCCCGGCCTGCGCACCCTGATCGGCGGTGAGGTCGACGGCGTGCCGCTGCCGCCCCTGCGCAGCGGGGACGCGCTGTTCGGTCCCGCCGTCGGCGAGGTCGTCGCGGCGCCGGCCGACAGCCCGCTCCGTACCGGCGACACCGTCAGCCACCTCCTCGGATGGCGGGAGTACGCGCTGGTCGCCGCCGCCGACTGCACACTCCTGGACGACACACTGCCCGACCCGGTCGCGTATCTGTCGGTGGGATCGGCCGCGTACGGTGCGCTGACCCGGCTCGCCGAAGTCCGCACCGGCGACACCGTCTTCGTCACCGGCGCGGCGGGAGCGGTGGGCTCGCTGGCCGGGCAGATCGCACGGCTGCTGGGCGCCGGTCGGGTGATCGGCAGCACCAGCACGGCGGAGAAGGCCGAGCGGCTGGTCTCCGAGCTGCGTTACGACGCGGTGGTACGGCGGGGCGCCGGGTCCATCGCCGAGCAGCTCGCCGAGGCGGCGCCGGAGGGCATCGACGTCCTGCTGGACAATGTCGCGGGCGAGCAACTGGTCGCGGCGCTCGGCGCGGCCCGGCAGGGGGCACGGTTCGCCCTGGTCGGCGCGCTCTCCGGGCAGTTGGCGGCGGAGCGGGCCGGCGGCAGCGCGCCGGTGGAGATCGACGCGTTCCGTCTGGTCGTGAAGGGCATCTCGCTGCGGGGATATACCGGCGCGGACCATCCCGAGATGGAGAAGGAGTGGACCGGCCGCTTCGGCGCCTGGCTGCGCTCCGGCGAGATCAGCTTCCCCCACACTCGGATCGCGGGCATCGATCGCGCGCCTCAGGCGTTGGAGGAACTGATGGCAGGCCGCCACTTCGGGGCCGTCGTCGTGGAGTTGTAGCCATACGTGTCGTACGCGTCCGATGGTGGAGGCGGACGGGGAGCGGGAGTGGGGGCAGGATGCGGATCGGCGAGGCGGCGGCGGTGACGGGTGCGACGCCCAGGGCGCTACGGTTCTACGAGCAGCGCGGCGTGCTCCCGCCGCCCGCCCGTACCCCCTCCGGCCAGCGCGAATACGGTCCCGTCGAGATCGCGCGCGTACGGGTCATCCGCGAACTGCTGACCCTCGGGCTCACCGTCGAGGACCTGCGGAGCTGCGCCGACCGCCTGGATCTCCTCATCGAGAACCCGCCGACGCGCTGCGGCGGGGTCGAGCCCGGCACCCCCGGCTCGGGAATCGTCGGCCACCGCCTCGCCGTCCTCGACGCGGAAATCGCCCGTCTGACGGCCCTCCGCGAAAACCTCGCGCGCCGCGCCTCCGGAGCGGCACCCGCGTCAGCCGCACCCGCCTCAGCCGCACGCGGGTCCGACGACAACTGACGTCCGGGTCAGGGCCGTTGCGCGCGGTAGAGGTCCCGTATCAGGGCGATCTCGGCGCCGTGGTGGAGGAGTTCCTGGTTCATCCACCAGACAATCTCGATGAACGGATCGTCCGGGTCGCTGCCATGGGGGTAGGTGCTGTATCCCACGGTGTCGAGTGCGGTGTCGTCGACAGTGAGCAGGGCCTGTCGCCATATCGCGGCGCCCTCGTCGAAGGCCGCGATCGCTCCGGCGGCGTCCTCGCTGATCCGGTAGTCGTCCCGGGTCAGGGAGTGGCTGCCGGCGGTGTGGTCGGCGCGCAGGGCCAGCATTTCGCTGAGGTGGGTCAGCCGCCAGGCGATCGTGGTGAACGGCGGCGGTGTGGGGTGCGGGGGAAGCGCGGCGTCCCGCCCCCAGTCGCCGGCCCCGGCCAGCACGGTCGCACCGGGCCCCGGCCCGTCCGAACGCCGCCGCACCGACCAGCAGCCGGGCACCGGCTCCCAGAGGTACTCCTCGTCCGTCATCGGCCCCACCGGGACATCCGTCCCGTTGCCGCTGTCCATGACAGGACCCGCCAGCCGGTCGGCGAGACGCTTGCGTGCGAAGTCGAACTGCGCGAGCAGGGGGATCAGACGGGGCGGTGTGGTCATGACGCTCCTTCCGCGGGGCGGGGCAGCCTTGTGCCGGAGGCCGGGGTCTGTGCCGGACGTCCGGCTCTCAGAAGTCCAGCTCCACGTAGTCGATGTCCGTGAACTCTACGAGCAGGCCGTCCGCGCGGCGGCCGCGGTCCTTGAAGTAGATCTCCTGGAGGCCTTCGGCCGCGATCTCGCGGAGTCGCTGCTCGGACGCACCGGTGGCCCGGGCGTCGAAGAGGCGGGCCGCGTAGGCGGGGGGAAGTGCCTGGGTGATGAGGCGGATCCGGCTGTCGTCGGTGGTGCCGGGGGCCGCGGTGAAGCCGAACCTCGCGCGGGTCTCGATGATGATGCCCCCGGTGTCGGCCGCCCTCTTCTTGGCCCGCTCGCGCACCCGGGGCTGCCATCGTCTGCGTACCTCCGCGGCGAGACGGGCGGCGAGGTCCTTGCGCGGATGCTTGAGCTGGCCCTTGAGGTAGCGCTCCACCGTGCGCTGCGAGACACCGAGCAGCGCGGCGACGGTCCGGGTGGAGCCCTTCTCCTGCTTCACCAGGAAGCGCATCTGTGCCGGCGCGGACTTCGGGGCGGGCCGGGTGACGGTGTTGGCCTCGGCCTTGTCGAGGCTGTCCCCGAGGATTCCCATCGCTATTCCCCGCTGTCAGTGGCCGTGACGGTGCCGTCCTTGATGTGCCGGGCGATATTGACCGCGCCCGGGCCGTACTCCTCGATGAGCCCTTCGGCCCAGAGGATGTCCTGGGTGCCCTCGTGCTTGACCATGCCGGGGCTGACCCCGAGGCGGAAGCCGCCGGACAGCGGCTTGCCGTCGTCGCCGTACGGGAGGAAGTCGAGCGGTCCTGGGCCGTCGGACGCGTACACGGCGCAGTCGGAGAGGACCGCCACCGGGTAGAGGTCCGCGGCGCTCGCGAGTCTGGCCATCTTCCGGTGCATATTGATCCGGGCCGTGGCGATGACGGCGGCGCGGATGTCGGGGCGCCAGGTCGGGCGCCGGAGGGCGGGCCAGGGCTCGCCGTGCCGCCATCCGGTGCCGCGGGGCCGCTCCCGCAGCTTGCCGATGCCGCCCTTGACCGTCGACTTGACCGCGGACAGTACGATCGCCTGCCCCTGGTCCACGGTCCTGTGCCGCGCCATGGCCGCCAGGAAGTCCCGCTCGTCCATGCCCGCGACGACACCCAGCTCGGCCATGGTGGTCATATAGGCGTCGCGGAGCCTGGTGTACCAGGCGTCCAGATACGGGCCGTGCTCGCGCCGTACGTACGCCTCGGCGGGCCGGACCTCGTGGCCGAGTTCCACGGCGTACGCGACGGTCGGTGTCGCGTACCAGGCGGGACCGGCCGGGCGGCGCCCGTCGGGAGTGAACGGGTTCGGCAGACGCGGGTCGAAGCCGATGTGGGAGAGATCCACCAGCCAACTGCCGGGCAGCTTCTTGTCGAACACGGGCGCCGTGACATGCTCGGCCGGGCCCGTGCCGACATTCAGCCGGTTGGCCGCCGCGGCGAACGCCATGTTGACGTCGATACCGACCACGAACCGCTTCATGCACTCCTCGTCGGTGAGCGCCCGGGACCAGCCGTACGCCTCCTCGTCGAGGACCTGGTCGGGGGTGCGCTGGTGGAAGCGCGGATAGAGGCTCGCGACGACGGGGTGGCCGTCCGGGGCTTCCGGCGGCGCGCACTCGACGGGCTCGGTGAGGGAGCCGGGCACCGGACCGGACATCCAGATGCCGGACGACTCGTCCTTCACCGCGCGGGTCGGCGGCCGCAGGGCGGTCATCAGCTCCAGCCCGCAGACGGCCGTGGAGCCGCACGGAGTGAGGACCCGGGTCGCGTAGTCCCCGAGGACATGGGCGAGTTCGGGCGGGGAGAGCCGGTCGGCGTCGCCCCAGGCACGGGTGTCGAGCGCGCCCCACGGCAGGACGGCGAACTGGACGCACTGGCGCCGGCTGCCCTGCGCCGGGCGGTAGACCCAGGCCCATGGCCCGAATCCGCGCCGGGTGAGCTGCCACTTCGCCCTGGCGAGCTGCTTCACCACCTTGTGGTCCTCGGGCAGCCTCAGACCTCGCCGGTCGTCGAGCTGCGCGGGCAGCCCGAGCCGTACGGCCGCGGCCTCCGTCAGGACGATCAGCGGATCGGAGTCCTTGCCCGACCGGTGCAGCTTCGGCGCCCCCAGCTTCGCCTCTCCGAGGGCCCATTCGACCAGCGCGGGAAGCGTCTTCGCCGGGCACTCAAGCACCAGCCCGCCGACGCAGTACGCGCTGCCGTCGCCGTCCAGCACCGCGAGCGGGCCGTGTTCGAAACGCGGATCGACGGCGGGAGCGGCGGTTTCGGCACGAGCGCGAGCACGGCCGGAAACGGGAGCGGAGGCGGGCCGTCCGGGCGCGGCCTTCTTCGGAGCGGGCCGGTACGAGTCCGGTGCGGGCCGGGCGGGTGCCGGAGCGGGCTCAGCGCTTACCGGCCGGGGAGGCGTCGGAGCAGGGGCCGTTACGGGTACGGGTACGGGGGCCGCAGGCGCCGGGTACAGCTCCGCGAGCGCGGCAAGGAAGTGCGCGTACGCCTCGCGCTGCGGCGGCCGGGGATCGGTCTTGCCGTTCTCCCAGTTCGCCAGCGTGGCCCGGCGCACCTTGAGCGCCGTGGCGACCTGGTCCTGGCTCAGCCCGTGCGCCTTCCGCAGCCGTTCCCGCTCCGCCGGCGGAGGAAGCGGCGACTGCCCGGCGATCAGGGCATCGACCGCGTCGAACAGCTCGGACATGGAGCACCTCCCAACCACGAACATCGCTCAAACAGACTTCCGGCGTACCGGCCGCCGTACATTCCGCGCACATCTTACGCACGCAGTGCAACCACCCTGAGGCCGCCGGACACAAGCCGACAGGGCTCCCGGACAGGTGAGCACGTCACGGTATGTCGCCCGCCCAGTCCCAGTAGGCCGGGGCCGCGGGTCTCGGGGCGTACAGCGTGTGGCCGCCGGGGCCGTGCGCGCCTATTTCGGTGGGCAGCACGGCCCCCTCGCGAAGCTGCTGATCGCTCCAGCCGGTGACGTCCAGGAGCAGGCCGTCCAGCGGTCCGGCCACCAGTTCGCGGTAGACATGGCCGGGCCGCGGCCCCGGGTCGGGGTCGTCGTGATCGGCTCCGTACACACGCCGTCGCCGTAGTAGTTCGTCCATGACCAGCAGCATCGCACCCGCCACTGACAATGCCCCGGACGGCCGCCGTCAGCCGCCCAGTTCCGCGACCGCGGACAGCAGGCGGTCGACGTCGGAGCGGTCGTTGTAGTGGACGAGACCGGCGCGGACCGCGCCGCCGGTGTCGCGCAGTCCCAGTGCTCCGGCCAGCTCCCAGGCGTAGCAGTGGCCGCTCCAGACGTTCACCCGGCGGACCGCGAGGTGTTCGGCGACCTCGGCCGGGGTGTGGCCCGCCACCCGGAAGTAGGCGGTCGCGGTGCGCCGCGCGGGCTTCCCGTACAGGGTGACGCCGGGCAGTTCCTCCAGCCCGCGCAGCATGACCGCGAACAGCTCGCTCTCGTACGACTCGACCGCGCTCATGGAGGCGAGCAGCCGCTCGCGCCGGCTTCCCGTCCCGGGTCCGGCCAGTCCGGCCAGATGGTCGACGGCCGCGGTGACCCCGGCGAAGTCGGCGAAGGGCGGTGTTCCGGTCTCGAAGCGGAGCGGTACGGTCCGGGGCGAGCACGCCAGTTGGTCGGGGTGCAGCGTCTCCAGCAGCGCCGGGTCCGCGGCGACCGCGCCGATGTGCGGACCGGACCATTTGTACGCGCTGGTGGCGTAGAAGTCGGCGCCGAGCGCGGTGGCGTCGGCCGGGCCGTGCGGGGTGGCGTGCACCCCGTCCACATAGGTCAGGGCGCCGGCCGCGTGCGCCTTGGCGGTGATGGCGGCGACGTCGGGGCGGGTGCCCAGGATGTTGCTGGCCGCCGTGACCGCCACCAGCCGGGTGCGCTCGCCGAGCAGGGTGTCGTACTGCTCCACCGGCAGTTCGCCCGTCGCCGGGTCGGCCTCCGCCCACCGTACGGTCGCGCCCGCACGGTCCGCGGCCTGCACCCAGGGCCGGATGTTCGCGTCGTGGTCGAGCCGGGAGACCACGATCTCGTCGCCGGGCCGCCAGGCCGCGGAGAGCGCCTGGGAGAAGCGGTAGACGAGCGAAGTGGTGTTCTGGCCGAGAACGATGCCCTCCGGGACCCCGCCGACCAGATCGGCGACCGCCCGGCGGCACTCGTCGACGATCTCGCCCGCGTACCGGCTCGCCGCGAAGGCACCGCCCGCGTTGCCGATGCCCGTCCGGTAGGCCTCGGTGATGGCGTCGATGACCGCGGTGGGCACCTGGGTGCCGGCCGCGCCGTCGAGATAGGCCGTTCCGTCGTGGAGCGCGGGGTAGAGCGCGCGTACCGAGGCCACATCAAAGGTCATCGCCGTTTTCCTCTCGCTGATTCCTCGCACCGCACCGCATCGCACTTCGCCGCGCAACACCGCACCGCACCGCAAACGCCACCGCGAACACGTCCGCCGCGGCGTCCACGTACGCGTACACGTCCGCGCGCACCCATGATGGATCCCGGCCCGGTCCCGCGCCATGGCGCCCCCATCCGGTCGATCCGGCCCAACGGGCCGCGCCCCACCGGCTCGTCCGCTTATGTTCTTCTTGTGGATCCGTTGAATGAGTTATCCCGTCGGGGTTTCATCAGGGCGACAGCGCTGGGCGGTGCGGGAGCAGCCGCGCTCTCGCTCTCCGGACCGGGGAGCCGGGCTTCCGCGTCTCCCCTCGATCTCACCTCTTCACTTCCGTCCGGCCGTTCCGTTGGCTCCGGAACGCTCACCTTCACCGCCGGAACCAACGCTTCCGTCACCGCGTCGCCCGGCGGCGACCGGCTGGTGGCCGAGGTGCAGGGCGTGCTGTGGTCGCTGCCGCGCGGCGGCGGTACGGCGACCGCGCTGACCACTCCCGACCTGGAGCCGACCCGGCCCGCGTGGTCGCCGGACGGCTCGCTGATCGCCGTGTGCGCGTACAAGGACGGCGGCTTCCATCTGTGGACCATGGCACCGGACGGCTCACGTCTGCGCCAGTTGACCTCGGGCCCCTGGGACGACCGCGGAGCGTCCTGGTCGCCGGACGGCACGCGGATCGCGTTCGCCTCGGAGCGCGGCGGCGACCCGGTGCTGGGCAGTTCGTACACCATCTGGACCGTGGACGTGCGTGACGGCCGGCTGACCCGACTCACCCGCACCGCGGCGGGAACGGCCGTCGAGGACTACGACCCGGCCTGGCATCCGGACGGCGACCGGGTGCTGTTCGTACGGTCCGCCGGCCAGGGCGGCCGTACGCTCGCCTCGGTCCCCGCCAAGGGCGGCGAGGTGACCGTCGAACGCACCGTGGACACCGGATCGTTGGTGTGCCCGGCGGTCGCCCCGGACGGCCGGGTGGCATACGTACGGCTCACCGACAGCGCCCGGCCGGGCAGGGCCGCCGCCTCGGCGCTGATGGTGGACGGCGAACCGGTCACCGAGGGCGAGGACGTCTCTCCGATGCCGCCCTGCTGGACGTCCGACGGCGAACTCCTCTATGTCGCCGACGGGCGGGTACGGGCCCGCCGCCCGGGCGCGGCGGACGGCCGGCCCGCGGAGAGTCCGGCACGGGAGATCCCCTTCTCCGCGTCGCTGAGCGTGCCCCGGCCCGCCTACCCCCGCAAGCGGTACGACTTCGACTCCACCGCGCCACGCCCCGTACGGGGGATCCACCTTCCCGTCCTCTCCCCCGACGGACGGTCGGTCGCGTTCGCCGCGCTCAACGCCCTCTGGGTGCTGCCGGTCGGCGGCCGTCCCCGCAGGCTGGTCCAGGCGGCGCCCTCGGCGTACGTCCAGATGCCGTCCTGGGCCCCGGACGGACGCAGCGTCCTCTACTCGTACGACGGCGGCGGCCGCAGCACCGGCACCGGCACCAGCACCGGTACGGGCACGGACACCGGCACCGGCACCGGCACCGGCCTGATCAGCGTGCACCGCCACTGGCTCGACAGCGGCAGGGACGAGATCCTCGCGACCGGCGGCCGGCTCGGCCCGGTGCTCTCCCCCGACGGTACGAAGCTCGCCTGCCAGGACTCCACCGGAAACCTCCTCGTCCGCGATCTGGCGACGGGCGCCGAGAAGACCCTCACCGCACCGCTGGGCGCGAACGGCCTTCCGGGAAAGCCGAGTTGGTCGCCGGACGGACGGTACCTCGCTTTCTGCGACCGCAACCGGCTCAACCAGCGATTCCGTGAGGGCTACAACGTCATCCGGGTCGTCGACACCCGTACCGGAGCCGGAACCGTCCATCTCCCGCTGCCGCACGCGTCGTTGTCCGACCGGGGCGACGGCGGTCCGGTGTGGTCGCCCGACGGCTCCGCGATGGCGTTCGTCATGGAGTCCGCGCTCTGGGTCATGCCGGTCGGGCCCGACGGCACACCGGCCGGGGAGCCGCGCCGTATCACCGACGAGGCGGCCGACCATCCCTCCTGGTCGGGCGACTCGCGCACCCTGCTGTATCTGTCGGGCGGCCGGCTCCGGGTGATCCGGCCCGACGGCACCGGCCGGCGGACCGTCCGCGTACCGCTGGAGTACGGCCGCCGCAGGCCCGCCCGGCCCGAGGTCACCCGGGTGCGCGCGGGGCGGCTGTGGGACGGTACCGGCGAGACCGTCCGGGAGAACATGGACATCGTCATCCGCGGCAATCGCATCGTGGCCGTGGAGCCCCGCCGCCCGGCGGGTGCCCGGCCCGGGGAGCGGCTGGTCGACGCGTCCTCGGCGACGGTCCTGCCGGGGCTGTGGGACTCCCACACCCATCCCTGGCCGAACACCTACGGCGGCCGGCAGACCGGTCTGATGCTCGCCTACGGCATCACCACCAATGTCTCCCTCGGCGGCTTCGCGTACGAGGCACTGCGGCTCAAGGAGTCGGTGGCGGCGGGCCGTACGGCAGGGCCCCGGCTGTTCGCGACCGGCGAGCTGATCGACGGCAGCCGGGTCGCGTACAGCATGGGCCGCGCCCACCGGACCGAGGACGGGGTACGGCGCACACTGGCGCGGGCGGAGGCGCTCGACTACGACTTCCTCAAGACCTATGTCCGCGCCCCGGGCTGGATCATGGAGGAGGCGGCCCGTACCGCCCATGAGAAGCTCGGAGTTCCGGCCGGAAGTCACCTTCTGTCGCCGGGGATCAGTACCGGACAGGATCTGACGACCCATCTCCATGCCACTCAGCGCTCGGAGTACGGACGTGCGCTCTCGCCGACCGGCCGTACGTACCAGGACGTCCATGAGACCTACCGGCAGGGCGACTTCTCACTTGTCGCCACACCGTTCAGCGCGGTCGATCTGATCGGCGCCGATCCCGCGCTGGCCGAGGATCCCCGGGTGACCAGGATGATGCCGCCCTGGGACGCGGCGCTGGTCGAGAGCCTCGCGGCCAAGCCTCCGACGGATGAGGCACTCCGTGAGATCAAGGCCGAAATGGCCGTCTACCGAAGGGTTCTCACCGATGGCGGCACACTGGCGCTGGGCACGGACGCCCCGTTGACCCCGGTCGGTCTCCATCTCCATCTCGCTCTGCGGGCCCTGCGCGACTCGGGCGGCCTGTCGGCGGCCGAGGCGCTGCGTACCGTGACGGCGACTCCCGCCCGGCTCTTCGGAGTTGACGCCGATCTGGGCACGGTGGAGCCGGGCAGGCTCGCCGATCTGACGGTGGTCGACGGCGATCCGTTCGAGGACTTCGACGATCTGGTCCGCACCTCCTGGGTGATGCGGGACGGCGTGGTGTACCACCGGGAAGCGCTGGTACGGGAGTTCAGCGGGGGCCCGGCGCAGCGGCGGGCGACGGACCGTGACCGTACGGACTGGCTCGCCGTCGGCCGGGAGCTGCGCCGCGAACCCTGCTGCGCCGAAGAGTGGCCGGGTGCCCGCGTCTGACACCCGCCGCCAATACGACGGGAGTTGATCCGCGCGACTCAGATCACGCCCAGACCCCGGGCCTGCGTCACCGCCTCGGACAGACCGTGGACCATGGGCTCTCCGTGGCCGGAGAAGAGGGTCGGATCGCCGCTCTGTCCGGCCCCGCCTGCGAGTTCGGAGAGTTCGGAGAGCCGGTCGAGCGAGGCGAGCGCCCCGGCGCTGTCGTGGCTGAAGCCCCGGCACATCAGCCGGGGTCCGCGGCCGCCGGTGAGCCCGTCGTACGTCACGAGCGCGTCGCCGGTGAAGACGGCGCCGTGCCCGGGGAAGACGTACGCGACACTGCCGGGGGTGTGGCCGGGCAGCGGCACCGCCTCCGGCGCGCCGGGCACCCCGGTGAGGACGAGCCGGCTCTGGAAGGTGCCCGGCCGCGGCACGGGTGTGGGCCGGAAACCGCCCTGTCGGGCCAGATGCAGGGGCAGCGCGAGCGCCGCGGGCCGGCGGAGCAGATACGGCACCATGGCACGCTCCGACTTCGGGGCGGCCAGCGCCGGATTGCGGGCCGCCAGGGTCGGGGCGTCGGCGCGGTGGATCCATACCGCGGCGCCCGCCTCGCGCTGGAGCCTGGCCGCGAGACCGAGATGATCGGGATGGGCGTGGGTGAGCAGCACCGCCCTGATGTCGGTGACGGACGCGCCGAGGCCGGTCAGGGCGTCGACGAGCATAGTCCAGTGCCGGGGAAGCCCGGCGTCCACGAGGACCAGTCCCTCCGGCTCCTCGACCACATAGAAATTGACCAGACTGTCGCCCAGACGGTGGACGCCCGGCGGGCCCTGCGGGGTCTGTTCCACGGCTGCTCCCAGATGTTCGGTCCGGCTGCGACGACCGGACTGATGTACGGGTCGATTTCGATAGAATCGACTATACCGAAATCAAGGGAGAGGCGGAGGCATGCCCGAACCGGACCGGCCGCGGCGCGGCTACGACAGCAGCGGCAGACGGGAGGCGGCGGCCCGTACCCGTGCCGCGGTCCTGGACGCCTGCCGGGAGCTGCTGCTGCGCGACGGCTACCGGGCCACCTCGGTCCAGGCCGTCGCCCGGCGCGCGGGCGTCTCCGTACCGACGGTGTACAAGGCGTTCGGCGGCAAGCAGGAGCTGGTGAAGGCCGTCTACGACACCACTCTGGCCGAGGACGACGCCCCGGTCCCGATGCATGCCAGGCCGGAGCTGCGCGCCGTACTCGCGGAGCCCGACCCGGGCAGGAAGCTCGCCGGGTACGCGCGTTTTGTGGCGGGCGTCCATGAGCGGCTGGCCGGGCTGCTGCCCGTGCTGTCGGCGGCCGATCCGGAGCTGGCCGAGCTGGCCGCCGTCACCGACCGGGAACGGCTGGCCGGGACAAGGGCGTTCGTCGACCATCTGCTGGCGGCCGGGCTGCTGCGCCCCGGCCTGGATCCGGTCAGGGCGGCCGACGCGTGCTGGCTGCTGACATCCCCCCAGGTCCATGAGCGCCTGACCCGCGAACGCGGCTGGGCCAGGGCCGAGTACGAGAAGTGGCTGGCCCATATGCTCACGGCCGCGCTGCTGCCGTGACGCGGCGAAGACTGGCGAAGACCGGCGAAGACCACAGGGGCGGTGCGGCCGTCCGTACCGGCCGGCGCGAGCCGTCCGTACCGGTCAGCGGACGCGCAGATCCTTGACGCGGCGGATCTTGCCCACCGAGCGTTCCAGGGTGTCGGGGTCGACGACCAGGACCTCGGCACTCACCCCCACACCGTCCTTGATCCCCTGGGCGATCTCCCGCGCGGCGGTCTCGCGCCGTCCGCTCCCGGTGTCCGGGCGCGCTTCGACGCGTACGGTCATATGGTCCAGCCTGCCCCTGCGCGAGAGTTCGAGCTGGAAGTGCGGGGCGACACCGGGCGTACGCAGCACGATCTCCTCGATCTGGGTCGGAAAGAGATTCACCCCGCGCAGGATGAGCATGTCGTCGCTGCGGCCGGTGATCTTCTCGATGCGCCGGAACGCCGGGCGTGCGGTACCGGGCAGCAGCCGGGTCAGATCGCGGGTGCGGTAGCGGATGACGGGGAGCGCCTCCTTGGTGAGGGAGGTGAACACGAGTTCGCCGCTCCCGCCTTCGGCCACCGGTTCGTCGCCGAGGGGATCCACGATCTCGGGCAGGAAGTGGTCCTCCCACACATGCAGCCCGTCCTTGGTGTCGACGCACTCCTGTGCCACACCGGGCCCGATCACCTCGGACAGTCCGTAGATGTCGACGGCGTGGAGGTCGGCGCGCTCCTCGATCTCCCGGCGCATCTCCTCCGTCCATGGCTCGGCGCCGAAGATGCCGACCTTGAGGGAGCTGGTACGGGGATCGACGCCCTGCCGTTCGAACTCGTCGAGCAGGGTGAGCATGTACGAGGGTGTGACCATGATGATCTCGGGCCGGAAGTCCTGGATGATCTGGACCTGACGGGCGGTCATCCCGCCGGACGCGGGAATGACCGTACAGCCGGCCCGCTCCGCGCCGTAGTGCGCGCCGAGGCCTCCGGTGAACAGGCCGTATCCGTACGAGATATGCACCTTGTGCCCGGGCCGGCCGCCTGCGGCGCGGATCGAACGGGCGATGAGATCGGCCCAGATGGAGAGATCGCTCTCCGTGTAGCCGACCACCGTGGGGCGGCCGGTGGTGCCGCTGGAGGCGTGTATGCGGCGCACATCCGCCATGGGCACGGCGAACATGCCGAAGGGGTAGGTGTCGCGCAGATCGGCCTTGGTGGTGAAGGGGAAGCGGGCGAGATCCGCCAGGGTGCGGCAGTCGTCGGGGCCGACTCCGGCCTCGTCGAACTTCTTGCGGTACAGCTCCACGTGATCGTAGGCGTGCCGGAGGGTCGCCCGGAGCCGGGTGAGCTGAAGCGCCCTCAGCTCGTCGCGGGTCAACCGCTCGCCGTCGTCGAGCAGTTCGTACGGGAGCGGCTCGCCCCGGCGGATCCCCGCACCCGCCCGGCTCGTCGGACTGCTCATCGTGTCTCCTTCGCGCATCGGTCGCCGCCGTGACCCGGACCAGGCGTGCGCCATGGGCGCCGCCAGTGACCCGCGTCACCGTTTCCGCCGTCTTGTGAACCGACCGAACATTCGGTTAGCGTCGGCATTGTCAAGGAATCAAGCATCGCCCTCGGCTGTCAAGAGGGGCGACGCATGCCCCGGAAACCCGCCGAGGAGCGCACCGATGTCCGACGAGGTCTATCTGATCGACGGGGCCCGCACCCCGCAGGGCCGCTACGGCGGCGCCCTGGCCACCGTACGGCCGGACGATCTGGCGGCCCTCGTGGTCGGCGAGGCCGTCCGGCGCTCCGGGATTCCGGGCGAGGCCGTGGACGAGGTGATCCTCGGCGCGGCCAACCAGGCCGGCGAGGACAACCGCGATGTGGCCCGGATGGCCGTACTGCTCGCCGGGCTTCCGCACACCGTGCCCGGGTACACCGTCAACCGGCTCTGCGCCTCGGGCCTGACCGCTGTCGCCTCCGCCGCGCAGGCCATCAGGTCGGGCGAGGCGGAGCTGATCGTCGCGGGCGGCGCGGAGTCGATGACCCGCGCCCCCTGGGTGATGGCGAAGCCCGGCACACCATGGGCCAAGCCGGGCGAGATGTACGACACCTCGCTGGGCTGGCGCTTCACCAATCCGCGCTTCACCGCCGCCGACGCCGGCGCCGATTCCGGAGCGGCGAGAGTGACCCTGTCCATGGGCGAGACCGCCGAGGAGGTCGCCGCCCTCGACGGCATCACCCGCGCCGAGTCCGACGCCTTCGCGCTGCGCAGCCATCAGCGGGCCGTCGCCGCCCAGCGGGCGGGCCACTTCGACCGGGAGATCGTGCCGGTCCCTGTCAAGGACGGCGAGGTGACGCTCGACGAGGGCCCGCGCCCCGCCACCACCCTGGAGAAGCTCGCCGGTCTGCGTACGGTCTTCCGCGAGGACGGCATCGTCACCGCGGGCTCCTCCTCACCCCTGTCGGACGGGGCCGCGGCCCTGGTCGTCGCGAGCACGGCGGCCGTCGCACGGTACGGGCTCACTCCCCGGGCCCGGATCGTCGCCACCGCGTCGGCCGGTGTCCAGCCCGGCCTGATGGGCCTCGGACCGGTGTCCGCCACCGGGAAGGCCCTCGCCCGCGCGGGCTGGCAGACCGGCGAGCTGGGCGCGGTCGAGCTGAACGAGGCCTTCGCCGCACAGGCCCTGGCCGTCGTACGGCGGCTGAAGCTCGACGAGGAGACCGTCAACGCGGACGGCGGCGCCATCGCCCTCGGCCATCCGCTCGGCTGCTCCGGGGCCCGTATCCTGCTCACGCTGCTGGGCCGCCTGGAGCGCGAGGACGCCCGCCGGGGCCTGGCCACCCTGTGCGTGGGTGTCGGCCAGGGCGTGGCGATGCTGGTGGAGCGGGTGTGAGCGACGGCCCGCGCATGCCCGGGGCCGCTGACACCCCTCTTGGCGGGGCTCGTACACCCGCAGTAAACTCGTCGTATCACGTACCGAACGAACGGTCGGTTGGGAAGCTGGTAGCGATGACCACGACAGACTCCGTCCCGCCCACGGACGCCGCTCCATCCGCCGCGGGAGAGGCCGGTCCGGCCGGACCGGACCTCCAGGCGCACTTCGACTCGACGATCGCGAGGGATCAGCGGATCGAACCGCGGGACTGGATGCCCGACGGCTATCGCAAGACCCTGATCAGGCAGATCGCGCAGCACGCCCACTCGGAGATCATCGGTATGCAGCCGGAGGGTGAGTGGATCACCCGGGCGCCGTCGCTGCGCCGTAAGGCCATCCTCTTCGCCAAGGTCCAGGACGAGGCGGGCCACGGCCTCTATCTGTACTCCGCGGCCGAGACCCTGGGAGCCGACCGCGCGGATCTGACCGAGCGGCTGATCGAGGGGCGCCAGAAGTACTCCTCGATCTTCAACTACCCGACGCCCAGCTTCGCCGATGTCGGGGTGATCGGCTGGTTCGTGGACGGCGCGGCGATCTGCAACCAGGTTCCGCTGTGCCGCAGTTCGTACGGTCCCTACGCGCGCGCCATGGTGCGGATCTGCAAGGAGGAGTCCTTCCACCAGCGCCAGGGGTACGAACTGCTGATGACCATGATGCGCGGCACGGACGCCCAGCGCGCGATGGTGCAGGACGCGGTCGACCGGTGGTGGTGGCCGTCGCTGATGATGTTCGGGCCGCCCGACGGCGACTCCCCCAACTCGGCGGCCTCGATGGCCTGGAAGATCAAACGGCACAGCAATGACGAGCTGCGCCAGCGGTTCGTCGACATGACCGTGCCGCAGGCCGAGAAGCTCGGTGTCACCCTGCCCGACCCGGAGCTGCGCTGGAACGAGGAGCGCGGACGGCATGACTTCGGCACCCCCGACTGGTCGGAGCTCCAGCGGGTGATCCGCGGCGACGGACCGTGCAACGCGCAGCGCATGGAGCGGCGGCGCACCGCACACGAAGACGGCGCCTGGGTCCGCGAGGCCGCCACCGCACACGCGGCCAGGCGTGCCGCCCGGAACGTAGGCACCGAGGAAGGGACGGCGGCGTGACCGGCACCGAGGAGACCCCGCGCGAATGGCCGCTGTACGAGGTGTTCGTACGGGGCAAGCGCGGCCTCAACCATGTCCATGTCGGCTCGCTCCACGCGGCCGACGACGCCATGGCGCTCACCCATGCCCGTGACCTCTACACCCGCCGCAACGAGGGGGTCAGCATCTGGGTCGTACGGTCCCAGCACATCGCGGCCTCCACCCGCGACGAGAAGGATCCCTTCTTCGCACCGAGCGCGGACAAGGTCTACCGCCACCCCACCTTCTACGACATCCCCGACGATGTCCCGCACATCTAGGAGCCGGGCATGAGCGACGACCACGTCTATCTGTCCCTGGCCGAGGGACACGACGACAGCGATGCCCGATGGGCGTTCGGCACCGGCTTCGAGGATCCGCTGCACGGTGTGGACACAGCCGTGCCGGACGGTGTCGACGCGCGCGAGCTGGCCGCGCGCTGTCTGGCGCTCGCCGACGACGCGCTGGTGAGCGCGCAGCGCCTCGCCGAGTGGTGCACCCTTGCCCCGGAGCTGGAGGAGGAGGTGGCGCTGGCCAATATCGGGCTCGACCTCCTGGGCCAGGCCCGGCTGCTCTACGCACGGGTGGGACAGGTGGACGGCACCGGGCGCGGCGAGGACGCGTACGCCTACTTCCGGGACGCCGGCGACTTCCGCAATGTACGCCTCGCCGAACTGCCCAATGGCAACTTCGCGTTCTCGATCGTGCGGCTGCTCATGCTGTCCTGCTGGCGGCTGGCGCTGTTCGGGCGGCTCGCGTCCGCCGCGCCGGATCCGGTGCTGGCGGCCGTCGCGGCCAAGGGGGTCAACGAGCTTGCGTACCACCGCCAGTTCGCCGCCGACTGGACCCTGCGGCTGGGGGACGGTACGGACGAGTCGCACCGCAGAGCGACCGCGGCGCTGCACGAGATCGCCCCGTACGTCGGTGAACTCCTCGCCGCGGAGCCCGGGTTCGGGATCGACGCGGGGGCCGTACGGGACGAGGTGACGGAGGTGCTGGGCCAGGTCCTCGACGCCGCGGGGCTCACGCTCCCGGCGGAGGGTCCCCATCCCCTCGGCGGCAGTGGCCGGGAGGGGGATCACACCGCTCATCTGGCGCCCCTGCTGGCCGAGTTGCAGAGCGTGGCGCGTGCCCATCCGGAGGCGACGTGGTGACCACCGAGACCTCTGATCTTGTGGCGCGACGGGCCCGGCGGGTCGCGGAGCGGGTCGCCGATCCCGAGCTGCCCATGCTCACGCTGGCCGATCTGGGTGTGCTGCGCGGTGTCGAGGTCGGGGCGGACGGTACGGTCGTCGCGCGGCTGACGCCCACCTACTCGGGCTGCCCGGCGATGGCCGAGATGCGCGCCGATGTGGCGGCGGGGCTGCGGGAGGCCGGATTCGAGCGGGTGGAGATCCGCACCGAGCTGGATCCTCCCTGGACCACCGACTGGATCACCCCGGCGGGCCGCCGGAAGCTGGCCGAGCACGGCATCGCACCGCCCGGCGCGGTCCGCAGGCATCCCGCCGGGCCGGTCCCGCTGGAGCTGTCGGTCACCCGGCGGGCGGTGACCTGCCCACGCTGCGGCTCGGCCGACACCGAGGAGACCTCGCGCTTCGCCTCCACCTCCTGCAAGGCGCTGTGGCGCTGCCGCGGCTGTCTGGAACCGTTCGAATACGTCAAGGAGATCTGATGGGCCCGACCACCGCCGGGAAGACCGGCCGGGCGGCCACGGCCGCCCCGGACCCCGACCCCGGTGTGTCCGGGACCGCCGGAGGCACGCGCCGCAGGCCGGTGTTCCACCGGCTGCGGGTGGCCTCGGTCGAGCCGCTGTGCGAGGACGCCGCCGCGATCGCCTTCGACATCCCCGCCGGACTGGCCGGGGAGTTCACGCACCGGGCCGGCCAGACGCTGACACTGCGCCGGGAGACCGAGGGCCGGGACGAGCGCCGCTCGTACTCCATCTGCTCCCCCGAGGGCACGCCCCCGCGCATCGGTGTCCGTGTGGTGCCCGGAGGGCTCTTCTCCTCCTGGCTGGTGCATGACGTACGCCCCGGGGACACGGTCGAGGTGATGGCGCCCACCGGCTCCTTCACCCCCGACCTCACCACGCCGGGCCACCATGTCCTGATCGCGGCGGGCTCCGGCATCACACCGATGCTGTCGATCGCCGAGTCGGTGCTCGCCGCCGACGACGGCTCGCAGGTGACGCTCTTCTACGGGAACCGGCGCACGGCCACCGTGATGTTCGCCGACGAACTGGCCGACCTGAAGGACCTCTACCCGACCCGCCTCCAGCTCGGGCATGTGCTGTCCCGCGAGCCACGCGAGGCGGATCTGCTCTCCGGCCGCCTCGACGCCGAGCGGCTCACCGCGCTCATCGACGGGCTGGTGGATGTGGCGGGGACGGACCACTGGTGGCTGTGCGGCCCGCATCTGATGGTCCAGGAGGCGCAGCGGCTGCTCGCCGCGCTGGATGTCCCGGCCGGGCGGGTGCACCGGGAGCTGTTCTACGCCGACGACCAGCCGGTACGGTCGGTCCGCCACGAGGACGCGGTGGCAACGGGTCCGGTCAGCCAGGTCACCATCACCCTCGACGGCCGTTCCACCACCGCCCCGCTCCCGCGCGGCACGTCCATCCTCGACGCCGCCCAGCGCACCCGCCCGGATCTCCCGTTCGCCTGCAAGGGCGGAGTCTGCGGCACCTGCCGTGCCCGCATCACGCAGGGCGAGGGCGACATGCGCCGCAACTTCGCGCTGGAGGAGTCCGAGGTGGCCGAGGGCTATGTCCTGACCTGCCAGACCTACCCCGTCTCCGAGACCCTGACGGTCGACTTCGACAGCTAGGCCCTGTCCGGTGGCCTCCCAGGGACGGGGAGAGCCGCTCAGGCGTAGAGGCCGCCGCCAGCCTCGTCGGGGAAGACCTCCGGCCAGTACTGCCAGATGTCGCCCTCGTCGCCGGAGCGGGCGACGGGGTCGACGGCGGCGAGGACGGCGGTGGCCGTGGCGGCCAGGTTGGGGTAGTCGTCGGTGATCCGGTGCTCGCGGTCGAAGGCCCTCACGCGGGCGATCAGCCACTGGGTGAACGCGAGCGTGGAGACATCGGCGTTGACGGACTGGAGCAGGGCGTCCGGGATGAACCAGCCCCGCACCCGGCCGGTCGCGCCGTCGATGACCAGGTCGGTGTCCTCCACGAGATAGCCGATACGGATCAGCCCCTCGGCCCCCGGCGCCGGTTCGCCGGCCGTTCCGTCGTCGCCGCCGTCCTCGCCGTCCGCCCGATGCTCGTCGGCCAGTGTCACCAGCGGACCCTCGTCCAGGGACACCCAGCCGGACTCGCGGACCAGTCCCGTGTCGCGGAGGAAGGCGCGCGTGGGCTCATGGGTGAGGGCCTCGGGCAGGTCCTCGTCGGTGAATCTCACCACCGCGTCGGCGCCGTACTCCTTCTCCAGCAGCCCCTCGGGCAGGGCGAGCGCGAGCCCGTCCCCGCCGCCCGGCGCGGCGATCCGGGACAGCGGGCTCAGAAGGAAGGACAGCCGCCAGAAGGGGGACACTTCCATGTCCCCGTGCTCGGTGCCGAGCAACGCCGGGTCGTGGTCCCGTATCAGACCGAGCAGCGTCTCGGTCGACTCGGCCACGGCCTCGGGACCGTACCGCCCCGCGGACTCCTCGAAGATCTCGCGGCCGGTGCGCAGCCACGCGAGGGCGAGCGCGAAGAACGTGAAGGAGTACAGGCCGGAGGCGAGCAGCCGGCTGTCCGACGGGTCGTCGAGGGCGTGGATTCGGCCGGTGCGGCCGTCCAGCACGATGTACTCCTCGTACGAGTCGTGCTCATCGTCCTCGTCATCCTCGGCGTACTCGGCTAGTTCTTCGTGCCGCCCCTCCGCCGCGAACCTGCCGAGCACCACGAACTCCCCGGTGTCCTCGGTCTCCTCGTCGTCCGGGAACAGGTCGGACACCTGGCGCGCGCCGCCCTCGGGCTCCGGGGTGAGCCGGAGGAGCCCCGCCCGGCGCATCAGTCCGGTGCCGGTGAGGAAGGCCCGCGTCGGCTCGTGCGTGATCGCCGGATGCAGGCGCTCCGGATCCACCCGTACCACCTGGTCCGCCCCGAAGGCCTCGTCCAGCAGGCGCGCCAGCCGCTCCACGCCCGCCCCCGTCCCGACTGCCTGACCCTCAGTCATGATCCGCCGCTCCGCTTCCGCCGCCCCTCAGTGACGCGGGCGAGCATACGACGACGGATTTCCCGGCGTGTCGGCGGTTCCCGTGCCCATGCGCGTCCGCGAGGGGCTATAGTGATCTCAGATCGCGGGTACAAATCCCGCCGTCAGCACCGTCTGACGTGGTTGAGCTGGCGTTGTCGAGTGAAGCTGACGAAGTCGAGCAGTGTTACGCCCCCTCCGGTGGAGGGGGCGTTCTTGCTGTGTGCCTTTGTCACGCCCGCCGCGCACTGCCCGTCAGACGCGGGGGTCCGTGCGAACCCGCAGGTCGGGGTACGCCTCCAGCAGACGGTCCGGCGCGGCCTGCTGCCAGGAGTCCACGAGGATGTCGCGCAGCTCCTCCAGATCCTCCAGCGCGCCGAGCCGTACCCGTACCCACGCGGAACTCGCCTCGTGCGGCGGCACCCAGAACTTCTCCGGCTCCGCCGCGATCAGCTCCGTACGCTCATGCCTGGGGCACCGTACGGCGAACGATGTCTGATCGTCCGGAACCGTGATGAACATCTTCCCGGCGACACGGAAGGTGGGCATGCTCCACGCTTCCTTCTCCACGGTCTCGGGGAGCGCCAGCGCTATCCGGCGGACGTCGTCGGCATCAATATCGGTATCGATCGCGGTCACGGGCACCATGGTAGGACGGCAGGCCGGGCGGGTCAGGCCCCGGCTGTCAGGCCCTGGCCTTGAAGTATGTGACATCCCAGTGGTTGTGCTCGTTGGCGTAGACGTTCCCCGCCGGGGACTTGTACATCCTGGCGCCGTCGCCTCGCTTGCCGGCGTACTTGAATGTGCCGGTGATGTAGGAGTCGAGGCACCTGGCGACGGGCTTGCTCCGGGACATGTCGACCTTGTAGCCGTTGCGATGGCTGTACGTACCGGCCGCGTGGCCCCTCTCGGTGCCGCCGGTGATGACCACCTTGCAGCGGCTCGCCCTCTTGAAGGCGATCGCTCCGGCGACGGTCGCCTTGTTGATGTTGGTGAACGAGGTGCAGGTGCTCTGGTTCCAGTTCGTACAGCCACCGCTGGACACCGAGGTGATGCCCGCTCTCTTGAACTCGGCCGCCGCGTCGCTGTGTCTGGCCCACTTCGCCGGCGCGGCGTCGGACACGCCCGCCGTGAGCAGGACCGAGCCGATCAGCGCGGCCGTACCGAGGACGGACAGGGGTCCGGTGATCTTCATGAGCGCTCTCCTTCGCGTACCACTCGTTCTCGTACCACTGGGACGCGACGATTCTGACAATGGCTCATGCCTCAGGCATATCCCTCGAAAGGGGGACCGGCGCGATAAAGGTGCGAGGGCGGGAGGCTCGGGGAGGGCTCAGGTCCGGCCGTAGCGGATGGTGTGGTCCGCGAACTCCAGGGCCATGTCATTGGTGACGGTGGGGCGGGTGCGGCGGATGGTGCGGAGATAGTCCTCGGTGGTGGGCATGGCCCGCTCCCCACTGTCGAGGGTGCGCTCGAAGACGCTCTGGGCGACGGTACGGGCGGCCTGCTTGATGTCGGCGGGCGTGAATCCTTCGCTGGCGTCGGCGAGCATCTCGGTGTCGACCCGGGCCCCTGCCTTGGCTATGTAGCTGGACCACAGGGCCTTGCGGGCTTCGTGGTCGGGCGGGCCGACCGGCAGGACGTAGTCGAAGCGGCCGTGGCGCAGAAAGGCGGGGTCGAGCGCGGCGACCGTGTTGGTGGCGCAGATGAGCAGCCTGCCGTCGTGGTCGCGGAAGCGGACGATCGACTTGAGGAGTTCGTTGACCACTCCGACGGAGACCGGGTCGGCGAGATTGCGGGCGCCGGCGACCTCCTCCACCTCGTCGATGAAGACCAGTACGTGGTCGAGCTGGGCGATCTCGTCGAAGCGGCGGCCGAGTCCGTTGGCCAGTCCGTCCTCCAGTGCGAGCCGGGACGGGAAGAGTTCGACGAAGGGCCAGCCGAGCCGGCTGGCCACCGCGGCGGCGAAGGTGCTCTTGCCGGTGCCCGGCGGGCCGAACAGTACGACGGCCCTGGGCGGTTCGACGCCGTGCTGGTCGGCGAGTTCGGGGTTGGCCAGCGGCAGCACGAGGCGCCGTTCGATGAGCTGTTTCTCCTCGGCCATCCCGCTGAGCTTCTCCCAGAGCCCGGCCTCGGGGACGGTCGCGCCGAGCGAGGAGAGGACGGCGGAGTCCTGGGCGGTCACCGGCTGCGCCTTCTCGAAGTAGGTCAGGCCCCGGTGGGCGCGGAAACCGGAGTTGTCGAGCGCGGTGGCGCCGGTCTCCTCCTCGGGGAGGACCGCCGCCATGGTCTTGGCCCCGGCGCCCTGGAGGCGGTGCTCCAGGGCCGCGAGCAGGGCGGTGCCCAGGCCGAGGTTCCGCCAGGCCGGGTGCAGGCCGATCCGCAGCACCCAGGCCCGTTCACCGTCCACCCGGCCGACCGCCGCGCCCACGAGCTGGTCGTCGGCCAGGGCGACCACGCTGGGGTGCTGCGCCTGGAGCGCCGCGACGACCTCGGAGAGACCGAAGACCGGGGGCCGGTCGGTGGTGGCGCTGTCCCCGTCGAGGCGCACCACTGCTTCCAGATCGTCCGGGGCGAAGTCCCGTACGTGCCACACGGCCATGGGCCAGCCTCTACCTATCGCCTTCCTGGCCTTCCATCATCGGCCCTGCCTGCCGGAACCGCCTGTCCTGGCCGGAAAACCACCGTCTGTCAAGCGCTCGCTCCGCCGGGTGACGGGCTCGGCCCGATGCGGCGGGCCCGATATTCTCTGGCCACCGGTCGAGCGGGCTGCCAGTGTGATCCGTACACACCGGCACCGCACGCCGGCACCGCGCACCGCCGCCATCGACCACCCCGGGGCCTATCGCATGACGTCCTCCTCCGACGAGTCCGCTTCCTGGGCGCGGCTCTGGCGCGATTCGCCGACCGTGCCGCACGCCCCTCTCGACGAGGCGGCACGGCAGCGGTGGGATCTGCCGCGCACTCTGCTGCCGACACCGGCCGGGATGGACCGGCCCGCGGTCTTCGACCCCGCGCTGAAGCAGTTCGCCAACGCCTACCGGGCGGGAGAGCCCCGCTTCCCCGACGAGGAGACGGGCCGGGCCTGGCACCGGGCGCGCCGCACCGTACTGGACCTCGTGCTCGCGGCGATCGCCGAAGGCCCCTGGGCGGACCATCTCGTGCTGCGCGGCAGTGTGCTGATGGCCACCTGGTTCGGGGAGCGGGCCCGTGACCCGGGCGATCTGGACTTTGTCGTCGTACCGCGGGACTGGGCGATGGACGAGCCGCGTACGGCCGGGCTGTTCGAGGCGATCGCCCGGGACACGGCGGCTCTGGCCCGTACCCGGGGCGACCGGGTCGTGATCGACGCGGCCGGAATGGTGACCGAGGACATCTGGACCTACGAGCGCGTCCCCGGCCGCCGGATGCTGCTGCCGTGGTCGGCCCCCGGGATCCCCGGGGGTACGGTCCAACTCGACCTGGTCTTCAACGAGTTGCTGCCCGCGCCGGCCGAGCCGACCGAACTGCGGCCGCTCGGGGACGGTCCCGGTTGCCGTCTGCTCGCCGCCTCGCCCGGTCTTTCGCTGGCCTGGAAGCTGCTGTGGCTGGTCAGCGACGCGTATCCGCAGGGCAAGGACCTGTACGACGCGGTCCTGCTGGCCGAACACACGGCGCCGGAGTACGGGTTGGTGCGCGACGCGTTTGTGCTCGGCGGCTACGAGGGGCTGCGGCCCCCCGGGCGGTGGTGGCTGGAGCCGCTGTACGCGGAGGTCGGCTGGGAGCACTTCACCGCGGACCATCCGTGGATCGAGGGCAGTGCGCAAACGTATACGGACCGGCTGGGCCGGGCGCTGGAGCCGTTCCTCACGGTGGCGGAACCGGCCGGCGAGGGCATGTACAGCAGGTGGGCCCGGTGGCTGAGGCCGCTGGTGGAGGCCGCCGGTACGGCGTCACCGTCCGGGTCCGTGGCCGACCGGGCCGCCGCTCTGCGGCATTTCTCGGCGGGCGGTCTGGACGGTCTGGCGGCGGCCGTTGTGATCCTGCGGGAGCTGGCGGGTCCCGGGACTCTCGGCCCGGAGGAGGCGCTGACGGCGGTGCTGGCCGCCCCCGACGGCTGGCGCGGCTTCCGTGACCACCCCCAGTGGCACACCCGGGCCCTCGACCGGCTGTGCTGACGCCTGCCGGCCACCGCCCCGGGACCCGGACAGGACCCGGGGCGGTGGCCGGACCGCCTATGCGGTGGCGAATCGGTGGGTGCCGGAGCCGACGGTGAAGACGGCGCAGCCGTCGTCCATACGCTGGAACCGGGCGCGGCCATGGCTCACATCTCTCGCCGAGCGGGCCGGGATCCACACCTCAGCGGTGGTGTTGGCGGGCAGGGACACGGTGAGCCGGAAGCCGCCGGAGCCCGTCGTCCACTCCGTGCTGACCGGGCCGTACGGGGAGTCGAAGCGGGCCTGACACTCCGTCACCCCGCCCCCGGGGCGCGGCCGGACGACGATACGGCGGAAGCCGGGGGCGCCCGGTGCGATGCCCGCGATGTTGGCGTACATCCACTCGCCCACCGAGCCGTACGCGTAGTGGTTGAAGGAGTTCATACCGGCGTCCTGGAAGCCGCCGTCCGGTGTGATGGAGTCCCAGCGCTCCCACATCGTGGTGGCGCCCCGGTCGATCTGGTAGCCCCAGCTAGGGAAGGTCCGCTGGAGCAGCAGCCGGTGGGCGACGTCGGTGTGGCCGGTGGCGGTGAGTACGGGGAGCAGCCGCGGGGTGCCGAGGAAGCCCGTCGACAGATGCCAGTCCTTGGCCCTGATCAGTTCGACCAGCCGGTCCGCGGCGGGCCCGCGGTCGCCCTCGGCCAGCAGGTCCATCGAGAGGGCCAGCACATACGCGGTCTGGGTGTCGCCCTTCACCCGGCCGCCCCCGGAGACGTACGCCGTACGGAAGGCGTCGCGGACCGCGCCGAACAGGGTCCGGTACGGCGCCGGGTCCTTGCCCAGGGCCTCCGCCGCCCGCGCCACCAGATCGGCGCTGTGCGCGAAGTAGGCGGTGCCGATGACGTCCTTGGGTGTCTCGTCCGCGACATTGAGCCAGTCGCCGTAGCCTGCGGCGGGCCGCAGATATCCGGTGCTGTGCGTCTCCAGATGGGCGAGCCACTTCAGCATCGAGTCCCAGGACTCCTCCAGCACCCGCAGGTCTCCGTACGCCCGGTACAGCGCCCAAGGCACGGTGACTCCGGCGTCCCCCCACCCGGCCACGCCCGTGCCGATGCCGCCGAGGTGCGGTGCGACATCGGGGAAGGCGCCGTCGGGCGCCTGGTCGTCGCGCAGGTCCTGGAGCCATTTGGTGAGGAAGCGCGCGGACTCCATGACATAGGCGGCGGTCGGGGCGAACACATTGATGTCGCCGGTCCAGCCGAGCCGTTCGTCGCGTGCGGGGGTGTCGGTGGGTATGGAGACGAAGTTGCCGCGCTGGCCCCAAGTGATGTTGCGGTGAAGCTGGTTGAGCATCGGGACATCGGTGGTGAAGTCCATGGTGAAGGGCGCGGACGTATGGATGACCCGCCCCACGACGGCGTCGAGCGGCGGCCTGCCCGGATAGCCCGTCACCTCGACATAGCGGAATCCGTGGAAGGTGAAGCGCGGCTCGTACGTCTCCGTACCGCTGCCCTTGAGGGTGTACGTGTCGGTGGCGCGTGCGGTGCGCAGATTGGCGGTGTACAGGGTGCCGTCGGGGTTGAGGACCTCGGCGTGGCGCAGCCGTACGGTCGTACCGGCGGGTCCGGAGACGGTCAGCCGGGCCGCGCCGACCATGTTCTGGCCGAGGTCGAAGACAAAGACACCGGGCGCCGGCTCGGTCACCGTACGGGCAGGCAACTCCCGCTCCATGCGCGAGGGGCCGCCGGCCTCGGCCACGACTTCCGCGGTGACACCGTCGACGGCTTCGGCCGCGGCCCACTCCGAGTCGTCGAAACCGGCGTGCGTCCAGCCGTCGGTCTCCAGCCGGGCGTCGTACTCCTCGCCGGCCATCAGATCGGCGTGGGTGACCGGTCCTGTCGCGGCGCGCCAGCCGGTGCCGGAGAGCACCCGCTCGGTCGAGCCGTCGGTGTAGGTGACCTCCAACTGGGCGAGCAGGGCGGGCCGTTCGCCGTACTGGTGCGGTCCGAACCAGGCGATGTTCCCGGCGTACCAGCCGGCCGCGACCGTGGCCGCGAGCGCGTTGGCGCCGGGCTTGAGCAGCGCTGTCACGTCGTACGTCTGGTACTGGACGCGCCGGCGGTAGTCGGTCCAGCCGGGTGCGAGCCGGTCCTCGGAGACGCGCTCGCCGTTGAGGTGTGCCTCGTACAGGCCGAGTGCGGTGGAGTACAGGCGTGCCCGGGCCACGGGCCGGTTCCGGAGCCGGAATTCATGGCGGAGCTGGGCGGCGGGGAAGTACGAGGCCTGTACGCGGCCCCAGGGCCCGGAGCCCCAGGGGGCGAGGGTCCGCGCGGCGGGCCAGGCGCTGTCGTCGTAACCGGTGGACCGCCAGTCGCCGGACGGCTCCCGGTCGGTGACGCGCCAGCCCGGGCCGGTGGCGACCGTACGGACGCCGTCGGCGGTGGTCAGTTCCAGCACACCGAGGAGACCGGCGGGCCCGGCCGAGGCGTTGGTGGCGGAGACGGCGATCACCTGGGCGCCGGGCGCCAGTCGGCCCGTCAGGTCGACGACGGCGGGGCGCCGCCAGTTCTCGGCGGGGCCGTCCTCGTCGGCGTGCGCGACCTGGGCGCCGTTCACATACGCGGTGTAGCCGTCGTCCGCCGTCATGACCAGACGGGCGCGGGTGACACCCGGCGGAATATCGGCATGGCCGCGGAACCAGCGGGTCGCGGCCGGGGCGCTGCTCGCCGGATCGCCCTCGGGGAACCAGATCCAGGACGCGCCGTCCAGCGCCGGTGCGCCGATGAGTGCGGCGGGGGCGCCGATCCAGTGCGCCGACCAGTCCGAGGGATCGGTGAGTCCGGACTCCCACCAGGACGGTTCGCTCCACTCGGAGGCCCGTCCCTCGGTGTCCCAGACACGTACCGACCAGTGGTAGCGCGTACGGGACTTCAGCGGCGGGCCCGCGTACGGGACGAGGACCGACTCGCCCGAGGCAACTCTGCCGCTGTCCCAGACATCGGGCCTGGCGAGGCGGCGCGGGTCGGTGGCGACCCGGAGCTGGTACGCGCTCTGCGTATGGCCGGGGCGGTCGGACGCCAGAGGCCAACTGAGCCTGGGGCATGGGGTGTCGAGGCCCAGCGGGTTACTGACGTATTCGACGGTCGGCCGGCCCGCGGGCGCGGCTTTCAGTGCGCCCGGTGCGGCGGGTGTGGCCGGGCTCCCGTCCGCGGCCCTCGCCGCCGGTACGGTTCCGGCGGCGAGGGCTGTCCCGAGGGCGGTGGCGGTGGTGCTGAGCAGTCGTCTTCTGCTGATCACACTCGGCTCCGTTACGACTCGGCTCGATGAATCGTTTCACTTCCGCGAAACTGGAACGGAAGCTAGAGAGCCCTGTGCATCGCGTCAAGGGTCTGCGTCGAGTGCGATTGAAACCTTTCAGCTCAGACGACGGTCAGCGTCCGCTTCTGCTCGGCTCGGGCGCTGTTGCCCGCGTAGATGTGGAAGTCGCCCGGTTCGACCGTGAAGCGCGGCTCGGTCGTGCCCTCCCAGAATCCGAGGTCCTCGGCGCCGAGTGGGAAGCGGACGGTGGTGGACTCGCCCGGGGCGAGGGTCACGCGCCGGAAGCCGCGCAGCCTGCGGACCGGCTGCACCTGGGTGGCCACCACATCGTGCACGTAGAGCTGGACCACCTCGTCGCCCGCGCGGTCACCGGTGTTGCGTACGGTCACCGCCGCCTCGACGGTGGCGCCCTCGCGCAGCGCGCCGGCCTCGATCCGGTCGGTGCTCAGGCTCGGCGCGCCCACACTGAAGGTGGTGTAGCTCAGGCCGTGGCCGAAGACGAACCGCGGGCCTTCGTCGACGTCCAGATACCGGGAGACATACTTCTCGTCGGGGTGTTCGGGCCGGTAGGGGCGTCCGGTGTTCTCGTGGTTGTAGTAGACGGGGACCTGTCCTGCCGTACGCGGGAAGGTCACCGGCAGCTTGCCGCCCGGGTTGACCGCGCCGAAGAGCACATCCGCGATCGCGTGTCCGGCTTCGATGCCCGGGTGCCAGGCCTCCAGTACGGCGGGCGCCGAGTCGAGCCACTCATCGGTGGTCAGGGGGCGGCCGTTGACGAGGACGACCACGAAGGGTCGCCCGGTGGCGGCGACGGCCGCGACGAGGTCCCGCTGCGCGCCGGGCAGCGCGAGGTCGGCGCGGGTGGCGGCCTCGCCGGTGATGGCGGCCGGTTCGCCCACCACCACAACCGTCAGGTCGGCGTCCTGGGCAAGGGCGACGGCCTCCGGGATCCCGCCGGTGTCGTCCCCCTCCGCCGCCACTCCCCGGGCGTGGGTCACCCGGGCGGTGGGCGCCGCCGCGCGCACGGCGTCGAGCACGGTGACCGCGGGGAAGTCGGCGGCTCCGGGCGCGATCCACGTACCCAGCAGATCGGTGGAGTCCGCGAACGGGCCGACGACCGCGAGCGATCCGGTCCCCGGGTCGAGCGGCAGCACTCCCCCGTCGTTCTTCAGCAGGACCATGCAGCGGGCCGCGGTCTCCCGGGCCGCCGCACGCGCCGCGCCGGTCGGCCCGGTGACCGCGGCGTCCTCGTCCACGTACGGCCGGTCGAAGAGCCCGAGCCGGAACTTGAGCCGCAGGATCCGGGCGACCGCGTCGTCCAGCCGCTTCTCGCTGATGAGTCCCTCCGCGAGCAACCGCGGTCCGTGGTCGGCGAGATGGGTGGAGACCATCTCCATGTCGACCCCGGCGTTGAGGGACAGCCGGCCGGCGTCCGCGCCGTCGGCGGCGAAGCCGTGCGCGATCAGCTCGTGGACACCGGTCCAGTCGCTGACGACGAACCCGTCGAAGCCCCACTCCTCCTTGAGGACGGCGGTCAGGGTGTGCGGGTTGGCGTGCGCCGGGACGCCGCTGATGGTGTTGAACGCCGCCATCACCGTGGCCACGCCCGCGTCGACGGCGGCCTTGAACGGCGGCAGATAGAGATTGCGCAGCCGTGCCTCGGAGACATCGACGGTGTTGTAGTCGCGCCCGCCCTCGGCTCCCCCGTATGCGGCGAAGTGCTTGGCGCAGGCGGCGAGCCGGTCGGGGGCGGCGAGGTCGTCGCCCTGGTAGGCACGCACCTTGGCCGCTGCGAACAGGGCGTTGAGATACGGGTCTTCGCCCCCGCTCTCCGCGATCCGCCCCCAGCGCGGCTCATGGGTGACGTCCATCATGGGCGCGAAGGTCCAGTGCAGTCCGTTGGAGCGCGCCTCCCGGGCCGACACCTCCGCGTCCCGCGCCGCCACCCCGGGGTCGAAGCTCGCGGCCTGGGCGAGAGGGATCGGGAAGGTCGTCCAGTAGCCGTGGATGATGTCGAGGCCGAACAGCAGCGGAATGCCGAGCCGGGACTCCTCGACGGCGATGCGCTGGAGGTAGTTGGTGTGCTGAGGGCCTGCAACATTGAGGACGGAGCCGAGCAGCCCGCGCCGCGCCGCGGTCTCCACCTCGTGGGTCTGCCCCTCGCCGGGCCCGGTGTCGCCGGTCCAGGAGAGCTGCTGAAGCTGGCCGAGCTTCTCCTCGGCCGTCATGCGGCCGAGGAGGTCCTCGATCTCGGATGCGTACGGTGCCGTGGTGGTGGCGCCGGTCATGGGAGCGCTCCCTCGTACGGGTGGATTCGGGACATGGCCGCTTCCCCGGGCCGTGGTGGGTCCGGGGAAGCGGAGCCGGTGGATCATACGGGAGAAGCGCCCGGTGGCAGCAGAGGGCCTTTGCTCGGAGCGTCCTCGCTCAGGGGGTCTTCACGCTCCGGGTCTTCACACTGCGGGTCTTTGCGCTCCGGGTCTTTGCTCAGCGGGCCTTTGCTCAGCGGTCGCAGTCCAGGCTCTTCAGGTCGACGGTGTCGGCCATCGCCTGCATGCCCTTGTCGTTGGGGTGGACATGGTCGCCGCCGTCGAAGACCGGGAGCAGCCGCTCCTGGTCGTACGGGCTGCGCAGCGCCTTGTCGAAGTCGGCGACGGCGTCGAGTTCACCACCGGTCCTGATGAAGGCGTTGACCTCCTGGCGTACGGCCTCTCCGGCAGGGTCGAACTCGGGCCAGCCCTTGAACGGCAGGACGGTCGCGCCGACGACACAGACACCCGCCGCGTGCGCGCGGCCGATGATCTCGCGGTACCCGGCGATCAGATCGGCGGCCGTCACCCCGGTGTGGGCCTTGATGTCGTTGATGCCCTCGAACAGGAAGAGCGCCCGGACGCCGGGCTGGGAGAGCACATCGCGCTGGAGGCGCCCGAGCGCGCTCTGTCCCGCGCCGTCGGCCAGGACCTTGTTGCCGGAGATCCCTTCATTGGCGACTCCCTTGATACCGGAGCCAGTTGCCGTACCCGCCGGGTTCTGGAGGCGGCGGGAGAGATAGTCGGGCCACCGGCGGTTGGTGTCGGTTGTCGACTGCCAGCCGTCGGTGATGGAGTCGCCGAGGGTGACCACGGCTCCGGTGTCCGTGCCGGTCTCCACGCTCACCGCGTCGAGGTAGTACCAGGAGCCCGTCCGCTCGGTCCAGTTGGCGGCCCCCTCCTCGGCGGCGTGGTCACCGGCCGCCGTGTACGAGGTCTGCATGGCCATGCCGTGGCCGGTCGCCGGGCCCGCCGCGTCCGCGACATGCAGGCTGACGACGAGATCGCTCCGGTCCGGCAGCCGTCCCGGCAGCGGGTCGCTGGTCACGGTCGTGCCGGGGGCGACCGTGACGGAACGGGCGCCGCCGAAGGTGAGGGGGCGGTTGCTGCCCCGTACGAGTTCCGCGCCCTGCGCGCGCAGGCCCGCGTGGACGTTGTCGAAGGTCACCGGGTGGTCGCCGAACGCGTTGGACAGCCGTACGCGCGCGTCGGCGCCGCCGACGCTGGTCCGTACGATCAGCCGGTAGCTGCGGTCGGCGGCCGCGTCGCCCATCCGGTCGGCGCTCGCGCCCCAGGTGACGACCTGGTGCCGCGGCGCCTGGGCCGGCGCGGGCGTGGCGACGGCCGTCGCGGGTGCGCACAGCACGGCCAGCAACGCGACAACGGTGCCCGCCGCGCCCAGGCTCCGGGGAGAGTACCGGCGCGGCCTCACCGGTCGAGGTTCCGCAGCGTGACGGAGCCGCCCGGCCGGAGGCTGATCTGCCGGGTCGTCCCGCCGTAAGACACCGTGGTGGTGCGTCCGCCGACGCTGCGCAGCCGGGCCTCGGTGGCCTTGCCGTCCCGCCAGCTCAGATCGACGACGAAGCCGCCGCGTACCCCGACCCCCGTGATGTGGCCGGAGGCCGCCCAGGCGGCGGGCAGCGCGGGAAGCAGTTCGACATGGCCGGGCCGTGAGTAGACGAGCATCTCGATCATGGCGGCGGCGGTGCCGAAGTTGGACTCGATCTGGAAGATGCCGCGGCCCTTCTCGACCTCGTAGATGTCGAAGAGGTTCGGCGCGGTGCCGTTGGTGCCGCCGACGGAGGGCCTGAGGTTGGTGACGACGAGCTGGTACGCCTTGTCCGCGTCCTTGAGCCGCGCCCAGCACAGGCTGCGCCAGGCGTTGGCCCAGCCGAAGCTGTTCATCCCGCGCGCGGTCAGCAGGGCGGCCGCGCCGTCGACGATCTCCTCGGGGGTGGAGGCGTCGGGGCGGATACGGTCCCCGGGGAAGAGGCCGATGAGCGGGGAGAGATGGCGGTGGGTCGTCTCGCCGAGGTTGTCGGGCGACATCCACTCCTGGAGCCAGCCCGTCGTGGGGCTGACTTCGGGGAGATACAGCCGCTCCCGGAGGGCGCCGACGGCCGCGCTGTGCGCGGCGTCCTTGCCGAGGACGGCGGCGGCGGTGCGGAAGTTCCCGAAGAGCGCCCAGACCAGTTCCTGCGCGTAGGTCATGCCCTTGGCGTCCTGCGGGCCGTGCTCGGGCGACCAGTCCTTGTCGTCGATGAGCACCTCGCGGCTCTCGCCGGTGGCCGCGTCGGTGACGGTCGTGGTGATCAGCCGCGCCTCCCAGAACTCGACGGCGCCTTTGAGGAGCGGATAGATCTTGGCGAGATACGCCGTGTCCTGGGTGAACTCGTAGTGCTCGTATAGAGAGTTGGCCAGCCAGGCGTTGCCGCCGGGGTGCCACCACCAGCCGTTGCCGCCATGGATGTTGGTGGAGAAGGAGACGGCCCAGCCCCCGACCTTGCCGGTGGAGTTGCGGAACCGGTTGCGCGGGTCGTTGAAAAGATCGCGGGTGAGCTCGGTCCAGGACGGAAGCTGCGCCAGGCAGTAGTCGGCGAAGGCGTTGAAAAGGCTGGACAGGCCCGCCCGGTCGGCCATCCAGTAGTTCATCTGGATGTTGATGTCGGTGTGGTAGTCGCCCATCCAGTCCGGGTCGTTGCCGTCCAGCCACAGTCCCTGGAGGGCGACCGGGAGGCTGTCCCGGGATCCGGCGATCATCAGATAGCGGCCGAACTGGAGGTAGGCGGCTTCGAGTTCGGGATCCGCCTCACCGTCCGTGTGGCGCGCCGTGACCCGCTCCCAGGTGTCCAGGCCGCGCTGGAAAGCTGACGACTCGCCGAGCGAGACGTCCATCCGCTCGAACAGCTCGCGGTGGTCGGCGACATGGCTGCGCAGCAGGGTGGTGGCCGAGTGGCGGGCCGCCGCGAGGACCTTGGTCCTGGCCAGCCGCTCGGGGTCGAGGTCGCGGTTGCGGTAGCCGGTGGCCGCGTCGGGGGCGTAGTCGGTGCCTCCGCTGACCACGACCGTCAGTTCCTGGCAGCCGGCGAAGGTGATCCGCGTACCGTCGACCGTCACCCTGCCGGTGCTGCTGTACGCGGTCACGGCGGCGCCGTAGCACAGCCCGCCGTCCGGGAAGGAGCCGTTGAACGAGGCGTACGTACGGGCGCGGTCCGCCGTGGTCTCCTCGCCGTGGGTGCCGGCGAGGCTCACGGAGCCGGTGTACCGCCCGCCGCCCTTCTGCGAGAAGTGCACGACGACGGCGTCGTCGGGGTGGCTGGCGAAGATCCGCCGCTCGTAGGTCACGCCGGAGAGCCGGTACGAGGACGAGACCACGCCCTGGCTGATGTCGAGGTCGCGCCGGTAGGACGAGATGGACGACAGGTCGTGGTCCGGCAGCTCGACGGTCAGCCGGCCGAGGAGGGTGAACGAACCGAAGTCCTGCCGCCCGTAGGGGAATTGGCCGTCCGCGTCGAGCGTGCCGTTGAGACCGCCGGTCCACAGGGTGGCGTCGGTGACGAGGAGCACCTCGCGGGAGGGGTCGTTGCCGGCGAGGGCGCCGAGGCGGCCGTTGCCCACGGGCAGGCCCTGCTCGATCATGTTCGTGTCCGAGGCCGGGGACTGGTACCAGAATCTGGTGGCCGACGCCTCGGGAAGCAGCGGGGACGTGGTCTGCCGGGCCACGGGCGGGGAGGCCGCGAAGGCGGGCAGTCCGCCGAGGGCGGTGAAGGCACCGGCCGCGGCGGCGAGGGAGAGGACCTGTCGCCGGCTCGGGCGGCGGGGGGAATTCGAGGCCGGCGCGGGGGGTGTGTCGGTGTGCTGGTCGTCCACGGTGCACTCCATTCCGGAAGGGCGGTGCGGTGCGGTCGGTGCGGGCATGCGGGTGCCGGTCCGCCGGTGCGGGGCAGGGGCCGGTGCGGGGAGGGTGCCGGTGCGGGGCCCGTGGTGGCATCAGGGCCCCGCACCGGTGTTCGGAGCGGGACGCGGCTCAGAGCTGCGGTACGGCGATCCGGTCGATGTCCGGCGCGTAGTCGTCACCGCTGTCGATGGTGATCGTGTTCTTACCGGCCTTGAGGGTCACCGGGACCGTGACGGTCTCGACGGTCCCCCAGTCGGCGGTGGCGGGGAATTTCAGGCCGATGGCGCCGTTCCCATTGCTGGAGATCCTCGCCGGGCGCGCGTCACCGCTGATGTAGGACACCTCGATCATGTAATGGCCGGCCTTCGTCGCCACCACATCGTTGAACTGGAGCTTTCCGCCCTGATACAGATTGCCGACCTTGCGCGCGCCCGAGCACGCGCCGCAGTCGGCGGCCGAGGCGTTGCCGCTCAGCGTGTTGGCCGGGGACTCGGCCTCGTAGGCCGTCTTCTTGAACGCGGTTCCCCGCGGGGTGACGGTGAACAGACGCGAGCCGTGCGCCGGCAGGGCCTGGGTCACCTTCTCCTGGAACGTACCGAGGTCTTCCTTGTTCCAGACGTCGCGGACCGTGGCCCGCCCCGTGAAGCCCAGGGACTGCCAGTCGGCGGTCACGGCGGCGGAGGCGTCGGCGAGGTTGAAGAGGGCGACGGTGTAGCTGCCGTCGGCGTTCTTCGCACTCCAGACCTGCTGGTCGCCGGTGGCGGTGACGGGCCGCGCGGGCGGGGTGCTGCCCTGGTTGATCGCGATGACGTCCTTGTTGGTCAGCAGGGAGACGCCGTAGTCGTCGAGGCGGGTGAGGTCGTCACCGGTGTAGAGGGGCGACTTGGCGATGGCCCACAGGGTCATGTAGCTCTGCCGCTCGGCCTTGGTCAGACCGTCCATCTCGCCGTTGCCGACGTCGATGGCGTCGAGGTCGTTCCAGCCGCCGGGGGCCGCGAACCGGGTCCACTTGGGGGCGTCGTCGAACCGGTCGTCGACCGAGTTCTCCCACGACACCAGGGTGTTGCAGTAGCACTCGACGTCAGTGTCGATCCGCCAGCCGTTGGAGTACTTCTTCCAGTCGGCGACATGGCCGATGTCCAGCGACCAGGACAGTTCGAGGTGGATGGGGCGGCCGGTGGCGGCGATCGCCTGCTGCCACGCGGCGACGTCGGCGATGTTGTTGTAGTTGTCGCCGCTCTTGAAGGAGCCCGGTCCTACGCCGTCGAGCTTGAGGAAGTCGTACCCCCAGTCCGCGAACATCTGGGCCTGCGAGTCGATGTACTTCTGCGCGCAGGGGCGGGAGAAGTCGAGCTTGTAGGCGCTGTCCCAGCCGTTGGTGGTGCGGAGGTCGCCGTAGACGATGTCGGCGGTGGTGCAGCCCTCGGCGTTCCAGATGGGGACCGTACCCCCGCCGTACGCCTCCTTCTCCAGGCCGACGGGGAGGTAGATGCCCGCCTTGAGGCCCTTGGCGTGGATGTCGTCGGCGACGGGCTTCATGCCGCGCGGGAAGCGGCCGGGGTCCGGGGCCTGCCGGGCGTACGCGTCGAACTCGGGCTTCCACGCCATGTCGCGCCACCAGCCGGCGTCGATGTTGACGTACTCGTATCCGTACTTCTTGAGCTTGGAGGCGAGGGCGCTGGCCTGTTTGAGGACGTTCTTCTCGGTGAGGTAGCTGTAGTCGCCGTCGGGGTTGAGCCCGGGGTACTTCGAGGACTGCATGCTCCAGCTCGTCCAGCCCATGTACGGCTTCTGGGCGACGGCGGCAGCCTTGGCCGCGGGGGCGGTCGCGGTTGTGGGCGTGGCCGCCACCGCGGCGGGGACGGCTGTGGTCAGACCTGCGGTGAGCGCCAGGACGAGCAGCGCTCTGAGGGAGTACGAGGGTGACCTCACGGGCCGGGACCTCCTGTTGTCGGGGAATTCGGGGCATGGCGGAGCGGGGCGCGCCGGAACACGGCGTACCTGTACGGGAATTGCGGGCGCCGGCGGCGGCTCGGTGCCGGCGGCGGCTCAGCCCTTGCCGGAGCCGATGGTCAGCCCGCTGATGAACTGCCGCTGGAGCGCGAAGTACACGAGCAGCGTGGGGATCGCGGTCATCAGTGCTCCGGCCGCGATGAGATTGGGATTGGTGAAGTACTGGCCCTGGAGGTTGGCCAGCGCGGAGGTGACCGGACGCTTGTCCCCGGTCTCGATCAGGGCGAGCGACCAGAAGAAGTCGTTGTAGATCCAGATGGATTCCAGGGTGGCCAGCGCCGCGAACGCGGGGCGGCACAGCGGCAGCACGATCTGGAAGAACTGGCGCCAGACGGGGGCGCCGTCGACCAGCGCCGCTTCGGTGATCTCCTTGGGGATCGTCCGCATGTAGTTGCTGAGGACGAAGGTGCAGAAACCGCACTGGTAGGCGATGTGGATCACGATGATGCCCCACACCGAGTTGTAGAGCAGCAACGAGTCGCTCATCCACCAGGGCAGCGGTATCAGCAGATAGAGCCGGTACAGCGGGGTGATGAGCACCTGGGCCGGCAGCAGATTGCCCGCGGTGAAGAGCATCAGCAGGACGATGTTCCAGCGGAAGTCGAAGCGGGTGACGAAGAAGGCCACCGCGGCGGAGAACAGCAGGGTGCCGAGGACCGCGGGGACGGTGATCAGGACGGAGTTCCAGAAGAAGTGCGGCATCCCGGACTGGTTCCAGGCGTCCGAGAAGTTCTCCAGGCTCAGCCCGCGCGGCCAGGAGAGATAGCCGTGCCTGGCGGTGTCCTCGTACGGCCGCAGCGAGGTGTAGACCGCCCAGAGCAGCGGGACGAGCCAGAGCAGGGCGATCCCGCCGAGGAGCAGATGCCGGCCGGCCTGGCTCCTGGGGCGGGAGGGTCCGGTGTCCCCGGGCGGGGTACGGCGGGTCCGTGAGCCGGCGGCCGGCGGTGTGGCGGTCGCGGTCACTGGTCCTCCTTGCGGAAGTTCTGGAAGAGGAAGGTCCCGATGGCGGCCAGTGAGACGAGCAACAGGACGACCGCGAGGGCGGAGCCGTAACCGATGTGGCTGGACTCGCCGATGATGTTGTCGGTGATCAGGAGGGAGAGCAGCTCCATACCGGGCTTGCTGCCGACGCCGCCGCCGAGCACGTACACGATGTCGAAGGCCCGCAGCGACTCCATGACGGTGACGACGAGGATGATGATGTTGACGGGTTTGAGGGCCGGGAAGACCACGCGCAGGAAGGTCTGGCGGCCGTTGGCGCCGTCGAGGGCGGCGGCTTCCTTGAGCGCGGGGTCGAAGCCCTTCAGCCCGGCCAGATAGAGGATCATGATGTAGCCGGTGTGCCGCCAGGCGGAGGCGACGAGTACGGCCCACAGATTGAGGTCGGGATCGCCCAGCCAGTCGATGTGATGGCCGGGTGCCACTCCGTTCAGAACGCCGTTGAGCAGTCCGTTGTCGGGGTTGTAGATGATCTCCCAGATGAAGCCGACCACTGCCAGGGAGAGCACCATGGGCAGGAAGATCGCGGTCTGGTAGACCCGGGTGAAGCGGATCCTGCGGTCGAGCTGGTACGCCAGGAAGATCCCGAAGGGGGTGGGCAGCAGGGCCGTGAACAGCAGCCAGACGACGTTGTGCCGCACCGCCGGCCAGAACGGCGGGTAATTGGTGAAGATCTCCTGGTAGTTGCCCAGTCCGGTCCAGTGGATGTCGGAGAGGGCGATGCCGTCCCAGCGGGTGAAGGACAGTCCGACGGAGGCCAGGGCGGGCAGCCAGACGAAGACCAGCAGGGCGACGAGCGGGATCCCGATGAGGACCGTGAGGAAGACACGGTCACCGGGGCCGAGCCGGCGCGGCCTGGGCCGGGCACGCGGTGGGGCGGAGGACGCCGGGGAGGGCGGCGCCGGGCGCACGGAGGACATGTGGAACCTTCCCGGGTCCTGGTCAGGCCGTGAAGAAGCGCGAGCGCTGCGACTCGATCGTCTTCAGCAGGCCCGAGCCGTCGTCGGGGTGGCCCAGCCACTGGGTGAGTCCCGGCAGGACGACGGTGGAGATGAAGCCCGGGTCGCTGTCGCGGTCGCCGAACTGGGTGATGTGCTTGGCCCCGGCGATGAGCTGGGCGGACTTCTTCTGGAGGGCGTTGTACGAGCCGGTGTCGGCCTGGGAGTTGACGGCGACATTGCTCGGGTCGACGCCCATGTACAGATTCTCTGCCTTCGCGCCGCCGAGGAACTCCAGCAGCCGGTTGGCGCCTTCGAGGTTCTTGGGCCGGCGGCTGAGCATGAAGCCGTCGGTCGGCGCCTCGACGGTGTCCTGGCCGAAGGACGGGTCGATCTCCGGGAAGGCGAAGAAGTCGATGTCGTCGCGCAGCTTCTCGTCGGTGATCTGCTGGCCGAGGAAGAGTCCGATGACCGCCATGCCGGACTTCTTGTCGAGGAGTGACTGGGCGGCGTCCTGCCAGGAGCGGCCGCCCGCACCCTGCTGGTAGTAGGGGCTCAGTTCGCGCCAGAGGTCGAGGGTCCTGACCGTTCGGGGGTCGGTCCAGGCGACCTCGCCGCGCATCAGCGACATATGGAAGTCGTAGCCGTTGGCACGGAGGTTCAGATAGTCGAAGGCGCCGAGGATGGACCAGCTGTCGCCGCCGCCGTAGCCGGACGCGATGGGCGAGAGGCCGTCCTTCTTCATCCGCTTGGCGAGCGCGGTGAACTCGCTCCAGGTGCGGGGCTCCTCGTAACCGCGCTCCTGGAACAGGCTCTTGCGGTAGAAGACGGCCCACGGATAGTTGTAGAGCGGTACGAAGTAGTACTTCCCGTCCAGTCCACGGGAGAGCTGCTTGGCGGCGTCGCTGAAGCCGGCGCCTATCTTCTCCCACACCTCGTCGACGGGATGGGCGAGACCCTTCTTGGCGAAGTACTGCATGCGGTAGCCCGCGAACCAGGTGAAGACATCGTCCGGGGTGCCCTGGAGATAGGTGGAGATGCTCTTCTGGAAGGTGTCGTGGTCGACGGTGTTCGTCTTGACCGTCAGCCCGCTCTCCTTGGTGAAGGCGCCGGTGACGGCCGCGTAGGCGGACTTGGGGGTGGCGTCGGCCCCGTTGGATCCGAAGGTCACCGTCTTCGGGTCGGCCGAGGGTCCGCCGCCGCAGGCGGTCAGTACGGGCGCGGCAAGCGCCGCGGCGCCGATGCCCAGCGCGCCGCGGACCACACCGCGGCGGCCGGGCCCACTGGCGGGCGAAGGGGTGCGGCTCAGCGTCATCGCTACTCCTATTGCGTGTCTGTTCCGATGAAGGACTGGATGGCGGTGGCCGCGGCCCCGCGCGCCCACTCCTCGAAGGGCAGCGGACGTGTCATCACGTCGCACTGCGCGGCGGTTCCGAAGGCGGACGCGGTGAACGCGTCGCGGATGTGCTCGGCGAAGAGGTCGTACGCGGCGAGTCCCTCGCCGGAGATGATCACCCGTTGCGGTCCCAGCACATTGACGACGGCCCCGATGGCCCGTCCGATGGCCTCGCCGGCCCGGGCGTACACCTCCCGGGCTCCGGGGTCGCCGCGGTGGGCGAGGTCCAGGGCCTGGTCCGAGCCGGTGACCGGCAGGCCGGTGACCTCCCCGACCCGGCGGATGATGGCCGCGTCACCGGCGATCGCCTCCACACAGCCGGTGTTGCCGCAGTGGCACGGCGGGCCCAGCGGGTCGATGGAGAGATGGCCGATCTCGCCGGCCACACCGTGCGCGCCGGAGACCACCCGTCCGTGCACGACGAGTCCGCAGCCGATGCCCGCGCCCACGGTCACCAGTGCGAAGTCGGAGATGCCCGCCCCGGCGCCGAACCACTGCTCGGCGACGGTCAGCGCGCGTACGTCGTTGTCGACCGTGACCGGCAGGCCCGTGACCGTACCGGCCAGTTCGGCGAGCGGTACGTCCCGCCAGTCCAGGAACGGCGAGTAGCGCACCACCCCCGCGGCGCGGTCCACATCGCCGGAGACGGCGAGGCCCACTCCCCGTACCTCCACGCCGAACCCGTCGGCCTCGGTGAGGAGTTCCTGTACGAGTCCGGCGATCGAGGCGAGTACGGAGCCGGGATCGCGGGCGGTGAGCGGGAGATGCCGGGCGACCCGGATACGGCAGCAGAGGTCGGCGAGGACCGCGATGATCTCGTCGCCGGTCACCTTGACCCCGATGAACAAGGCCCTGCCGCCGTCCACCCGCAGGGGGTTGGCGGGCCGTCCGAGGGCGGACCGCGCCTCCTCGCCGGCACCCTCGACCAGATAGCCGGCCTCCAGCAGCGGGCGTACCGCCTTGGTGACGGCGGCCGAGGAGAGCGCGGTCCGCCGCGCTATCCCGGTCCGGGTGAGCGGGCCGTGGGACAGCACGGTGGTGAAGACGAGGGAAGCGGCCGGCGTCGGTACCGGAACCGCCTCGGTGCGAGGGGTCGAGCGCATGGCCGAAACGTAGGTGTGTTCTTTTCCGCTGTCAATGAAAGAAGCAAGCTCCTTTCGAAGTGCCAAGTCGAAGCAGCATGATCATGTAATTACGAGAACATCTCGGGGTATTGACAGGAGATCGAAGGGGCGGTTGGCTGCGGACGGCTCTCGTGGCGCTACTCGAACGTGAGGATCCATGCCTGTGATCTCCTTCGCCCCGGACTCCGGGGTCTGGCTGCTGTCCACTCCGCGCACCTCGTACGCGCTGCGGATCGACGGGACGGGGGCGCCCTGTCATCTCGCGTGGGGGCCACGGCTGACGCTCGACGAGGCACGGGAACAGGCCACTCCCCCGGGTCCGGCGGCCAGCAGCTTCGAGGGGCGTCCGGCCGTCGGCGAGGAGCTGCCGGTCGACGGCGGGGCCCGGTTCGGTCCGCCGTCGCTCCAGGTACGGTTCGCCGACGGCACCCGGGCCGTCGAATGGCTGCCGGCCGGGCACCGTGTCGAGGAGCCTTCCGCGCAGGGATCGGCCGAACTGGTACTGGAGTTCAGGGACCGCCACTACCCCCTGGAGATCAGCCTCCACTACCGGATCCACGACGACAGCGATGTGATCGAACGCTGGACCGTGCTGCGCAACACCGGCGACCGTTCCGTCGCGCTGCCGCGTGCCGACTCCGCCGCCTGGACGCTGCCGGCCAGGGAGGACTACCAGCTGAGCCATGTCACGGGACAGTGGTCGGCCGAGACCCAACTGCGCCGGGAGCGGCTGCCGTTCGGCGAGACCGTCCTCACCAGCAGGCGCGGGATCACCAGCCATCACGCCAACCCCTGGGTGATGGTGGACGCGGGCGACGCGACCGAGGAGCACGGGGAGGTGTGGAGCGCGGCCCTGGCCTGGAGCGGCAGTTGGCGCGTCACCGTACAGCGCACCCCGGACGGCCGGGCGGGCTTCACCGGGGGCGCCGGTCTGGACGGTACGGTGCTGCCGCTCGGCCCCGGCGAGGAGTTCACCACCCCGGCGTACGCCGGGCTCTACACCGACGGCGGCTTCGGTGCGGCGAGCCGCGCGTGGCACGCGTACACCCTCGCGCATGTACTGCCGCATGCCGAGGAGATCCGGCCGGTGCTCTACAACTCGTGGGAGGCGACCGGCTTCGATGTCGACGAGGCGGGGCAGAAGGCGCTCGCCGCGCGGGCCGCGGCACTCGGTGTGGAGCTGTATGTCATGGACGACGGCTGGTTCGGCGCGCGCCGCAGCGAGCGGGCCGGGCTGGGCGACTGGACCCCGTCCCCCGACCGCTTCCCGGGCGGGCTCAAGCCGCTGGTGGAGGAGGTGCACCGGCTCGGGATGAGGTTCGGGCTGTGGGTGGAGCCCGAGATGGTCAATCCGGACAGCGATCTCTACCGCGAACACCCGGACTGGGTCCTGCACTTCCCGCACCGCACCCGCACCGAGCTGCGCAGCCAGCTCGTGCTGAACTTCGCCCGCCGCGACGTCGCGGACTGGGCGTACGGCCGGCTGACCGGGCTGGTCGGCGACCATGGCATCGACTTCCTCAAGTGGGACATGAACCGCGCGCTGAGCGAGGCGGGATGGCCGGGGGAGGCGGACGGCGCCGACCGCGTCGGGACGGCGTACGTCCGCAATCTCTACGGGGTCCTCGACCGGCTGCGCGCGGACCATCCCGCGCTGCGGATCGAGTCGTGCAGCGGCGGGGGCGGGCGGGTCGACCTGGGCATTCTGTCCCGTACCGACCAGGCGTGGACCTCGGACAACACGGACGCCGCCGACCGGGTCCTGATCCAGCACGGATACGGCCAGCTCTATCCGGCGCGGACCATGGCCGCGTGGGTGACGGATGTGCCGAACCAGCTCACCGGGCGGTCGGTGCCGCTGCGCTTCCGCTTCCATGTGGCGATGGCCGGGGTGCTGGGCGTCGGCGGCGATCTCACCCGGTGGTCGGACGACGAACTGGCGGAGGGCGCCGAACTGGTGGCGCAGTACAAGCGCGTACGGCATCTCGTCCAGCACGGCACACTGCACAGGCCGCGCGGTCCGGTGGACGACGGGCCGTCGACGGTGCAGTACACCGCGAAGGACCGGAGCGAGGCGCTGCTGCTGGTCTGGCGGCGGGCGCCACGCCACGGCGCCGCGTGGCCCGCGCTCCGGCTGGCGGGACTCGACCCGGCCGCCCGCTACCGCGACACCCGTACCGGCGCCGTGCACTCAGCGGCGGTACTGACCGGCTACGGGTACGCACCGGAACTGCCGGCCGGGGACTGGGCGAGCACGGCGGTGCATCTGGTACGGGTCTGAGGCGTGGCGGCCAAAAATCTTTGACGGTGCGCCTGATCCGGCACAACGTGAACGCGCGATGAACGCCGGACGGCTCGCGCAGTCATGGCGCATGGCAGCCGAATGTCCGCTTCGCATGGACCTGAGTCAGTTCGGATCTTTCCGCCAGGAGCACGCAACCTGTGCCCCGCGCTGTGGGTCGGACCGGTCGGACAGCCGGTTGACGGCACTCAGGTGCTCAGGGGGGCGTGTGGTGCGGGCAGGGCGAGGAAGAGGTAGAAGAGGCAGGGTGGGACTGGCCGTCGGCGCGGTGGTGCTGGCGGCAGGGGCCGGGCTGCTGACCTGGACGGTGGCGGACGACGAGGATATGCCGTCCGTCACGCTTCGGGCGCCACGCGTGGCGGCACGACCGGCGAACCTGAATACAGTGGACAGCTCCGGCTATCTGTCGTCGCCATCGCCCGGCAGCCCGTCGAGCCTGTCGACGTGGGTCGGTTTCGACGGCTCGACCGTGGAGGGCCTGCCCACTCCCGTCGCCGTCAACGGCGGGTACGGGCTGGAACGGGTCGCGAAGACGGGCACGTACCGGATCCGGCACTATGCGACCGGCGAAGTCACGCAGGTGGACCTGCCCGCGACCGACACGTCCACCGACGTGTTCGCCGAGAACCGTCTGATGACCCTGCGCGTGGTCGATGGCGAGAGGACCCTGCACCTTCTCGAAATCCCCGAGGGCGGCGGGCAGCCGACCGACCGCCAGGTGTCCGGTGTCCTGGACGATCTCGGTTTCGTGGTGCCCGGTCCGCTGGACGATCTCGCTGCCGTGGTCGAAGAGGGTCGCGTCTATGAAGCGGCATCGGACGACCGCGGTGGCCTGCTCCGGTACAAGACAGTCAACAAGGATGGCTGGCAGACCGCGCTGCTGGATTTCGAGACCGCCCGGCTGACGTATGTACCGAACGGTGACTTCGACGGGCTGTTCGTCCGACATCTCGGCAGCCACAAGGTCGTCTTCGAGACTTACGAAGTGGACCACGAGGCTTACAAAAACAATTGTCCAACATCGCATTTGTACGTCATCGACCGCGACCGACCGGACAGACCCGGAACCCTCATTGACCGACTGCCCGACGACGGGGACTCGTACAAGGACGAATGGAACCCGAACAGGACGCGGACGCTCGGCGACTGGCTGGTCTACGCCGACTGGATCGACGACACGGTCCACGCCGCACCCCTCGCGGGCGGCAAAGTCCGGACGCTGCTGCCCCGTTCCACCTCCCCTTTCGTCAGCGGCCAGGACGGCAGCCTGTACATCGAGGGCGGCAGCGACAAGGAGCACTGGGCGGTGCAGCGCATCACGCTCGCCGAAGACGGCACTCCGGTCGCCGAGCCGGTCGTGTCGCTGCCTCCGGTCACGGCGTGGGAGGTCGGCGGCATGGCCCTCGACCACGGGCGGCTGCTGCTCGCCACGGAGAGGCCGGCCAGACCGGGCGAGGGCAGCACGTTCCTCACCGCGTCCAAGCTCTCCCTCGCGGCGGACGGAACGCTGACCGCCGGACCGCTCAAGAAGCTGGGCGACCTGGGGTACGAGGTGCCGGGCTCACTGGACCCTCCGGTCGATGCCATGACAGCGCCCTCGGACGCGTCGTGCTACGAGGACTGCCTGCGTCTCACCGCCACAGGCGAGTCCGCCGTCGCCCACAACGTGTGCGGAGTCGGGCACGTCGTGGCGGCCGCCGGTCCCTACCGGGTGGTCCGCCCGTCGGACCAGAAGATCTGCCCGGAGGGAAACGGCGACCAGGAGGTACGTGACGGGGACAAGGTACTGAGCAGCGGTCCCTGGCAGGCCGCGGCCCTGTGGGGCAGCACCCTGTGGACACCGGGCAGCAAACCCGGCACGGTCTCCGCGGTCTCCTTGCCGTCCCTGAAGGAGGTGGGTACGGAGTCCGTGGGCGCCGCCTGCGTCCCGGAGGAGCTGCAGGTGGTGGGCCGCTGGATCTACTGGTCCTGCGGACCCGGCGGTGACGCGGGCGTGTACGACCGGACCACGAAGCGGCTTATTGACGTGCCGTCCGGGTACGCGCAACTGGCCGACGGCTACCTGGTCAGCCAGGACACCGCGGCCCGCAAGCTGCTGATCACCTACTTCCCCGACGCGGCACGCGCCGGCCGCGCCGGTACGCGCGAGCTGGGTCCGCTGCCGTCACCGGTCCGTACCCCGCAGGACCGGCGCCGCCTGTTCTGGGCGGTGGACCGCTTCGACGGCGCGGTGGCCTACCTCGACGCCTCCGGAGACGTGACCGTGAAACGGCCCCGGGGCCGCGCCTTCTCGTTCCCGGGGACACTGTCCGGCGCCCTGTTCATGCTGGCGCTGGCCTGCGCGATCACCCTCCGTCCCGCGCGCCCGGCGGTCCCGCGGGCTCATGCCCGAGGTTGAGTAGCCCGTTACTCACGACGCGGCACGGCCTCGAACAGTATTTTCTCAGTGCCGCGGGTGGCGCACGGAAGCGATTCCCCGGATTCAGGCGAAAAGCGCTGCGCGGCAGTCTGCCGACAGATTGAAGGAGAGGTTCAGCCATGGACATCCTGAGGGAATCCGAGAACTCGCCCAAGCAGAATGGAACCGAGTTGTCGGGCAGAAGGACCTTTCTCGTCAGAACGCTCGGGGTGACCGCCGGTCTGGTCGGAGCCACGGCGGCGACCGGCGCCCTTGCCACCCCCGCTTCCGCCAAGCCCGCCGGGGCCCAGGCGACCCAGACGAGCTGGGCTTTCTGCTCGAAGTGTTTCGTGATGCACTTCTGGGGCTACAAGCCGAACTACGGCATCTGCCCGACCGGCGGCGGGCACACCGCGCAGGGGTACAACTTCAACCTTCCCCACAGCCTGCCGGAAACCTCGACCGCGCAGGCCAATTGGCGCTTCTGCCAGAAGTGCTTCTCCATGTTCTTCTGGGGTTACCCGACCGATGGCGTCTGCCCGGCCGGCGGCCCGCACAGCGCCCAGGGATTCAACTTCACCCTCCCGCACGATGTGCCTGCGAATTTGTATTCCCAGAACAACTGGCGCTTCTGCCAGAAGTGCTTCTCGATGTTCTTCTGGGGTTATCCGACCAACGGTGTCTGCAAGGCCGGCGGTGCCCACAGCGCCCAGGGATTCAACTTCGTCCTCCCGCATCTGTAGGCACGCACCCCGGCGAGTCCGCGCTCCACGCAGGGCTGAGCCACTCGGTGGTCCAGTGGCTGAGCCAGCCACTGGACCACTGGGCCGGTGGCTGAGCCACCACTCAGCGGGCCGGTGTCAGGGACGCGGGCCGATCTCACGGTCGCCCTCGGTGACCGTGATCGCCGACGCCGGGCAGGAGTCCGCCGCGTCGAGCACGGTCTCGTCAGGGTCGATACGGTCGGCCAGCGCCCTGGCCCTGTCGTCGTCCAGGGCGAAGAACTCGGGAGCCATCCCCGCGCACATCCCCGAGGCGATACAGCGCTGCCCGTCCACCGCCACGTGCCAGCTCACCGGTCACCACCCGACCGGCATGGTGCGCGGCCCGCGTACGATCATCTGACGCTTCCAGCCGATGTCCCCGGCGAGCCGCAGCCCGGGCAGCCGGGTGAGCAGGGCGCGCAGCGCCTCCTGCAGCTCCACCCGCGCCAACTGGGCGCCGAGGCAGTGGTGGACGCCATGGCCGAAGCCCAGATGCTGGTTGCCCTGGCGTTCGATGTCGAGGGTCCCGGGTGAGCTGAAGCGGATCGCGTCCCGGTTGGCCGCGCCCACCGCGACCAGCACGGGTTCGCCGGCCCTGACCAGGGTGCCGCCCACCTCCATGTCCTCGGTGGCATAACGCGGGAAGGCGGCGCCCGCGCCGAGCGGCACGAACCGCAGCAGCTCCTCGACAGCGCCCGGGATCAGCTCCGGGTCCTTGCTCAGCCGCCGGAGCTGCTCGGGGTGGTCGAGCAGGACGTACACGAAGTTCGGGATCTGGGTCGCCGTGGTCTCGTGCCCGGCGATCAGGATGCCGTCGCACAGGTCGATGAGTTCCGACTCGGAGAGCCGGTCGCCGACATCGCGCGCCTCGATGAGCGCGGACATCAGATCGTCGGCGGGCTCCTCCCGGTGCCGGGCGACCAGCCCGGCCATGTACGCGCGCAGCTCCTCGCGGTTGCGGGTGAACTCCTCGGGGGTCAGCCCGCTGGTGGACAGCGCGGCGTCGCTCCACACCCGGAACAGCGGGCGGTCCTCCACCGGCACACCCAGAAGCTGGCAGATCACGGCGACCGGGATCGGCAGCGCGTAGTCCTCGACCAGGTCGGCGGGCGGTCCCGCCGCGATCAGACCGTCCACGAGACCGTCGGCGAGCCGGGCGATGTCGGGCCGCATCGCCTCCACCCGGTGGCCGGTGAACGCCTTGGCCACCAGGGTGCGCAGCCGGGTGTGCTCCGGCGGGTCCATGCTGAGAATCCCGCCCACGCGCGGTTCGGCCCACTGGCGCGGTCCGTCGCGCCGCGCCTCCTCCGCGCGGCTGAAGCGGCGGTCGCCCAGGACGAGCCGGGCGTCGGCGTAGCGGGTGACCAGCCAGGCCGGTTCGCCGTACGGGAGCTGGACCTTGACCAGCCCGGGCAGCTCGCGGGCGCGGGCGTACTCCTCGGACAGCTCGATGCCGTCCGGCGGATTGAAGGGGTAGTCGGCGGGAGCGGCCCATGTCTCATGTAACTGGGTCATTGAAGAGCCCCGATCGTCGGCGTTGTAAGCGCTCGATTACAAACGGTAGGAGTGGGTTCCGGGCTCGTCAACGGCGCCCCTTCGGACACATTCCGGGTCCGTGCGGCACTACGGTGTCCGGTGCACGGCGGGCGCAGGGCCGGTGCGTGGGATGCGGTCGGCGCGCCGGGCGCGGGAGTACGGGGGTACGGCATGGCCCAGCAGGAGGCGGAGCGCCGGCGGAACGCGGCCGAGACCAGGCGGGGACTGCTGCGCGCGGCGGCGGAGCTGTTCGCCGAGCGCGGCTTCGACCGCACCACGGCGCGGGACATCGCGCAGCGGGCGGGGGTCAACCAGGCGCTGGTCTTCCGCTATTTCGGTTCCAAGGAGGGGCTGTTCGAGGAGGTCATGGTGGGGGTGGGCCGTGACCGGCTCGCCGAGGTCCTGCCGGAGCGGCTACTGGCCGCGGTGCTCGGCGACCTGCTGGCTCCGGCCGAGGAGCGCGACGGTTTCCTGGAGGCGTTCCTCCGGTCGGGTGGCGGCGGCGGTGCGGTGTCGGCGGTACGCCGCCGGCTCGGCGAGGACTACGCGGACGCGCTCCGTACGCTGACCGATGCCCCGGACGCGGCGCTGCGGGCGGATCTGGCGCTGGCCTGGCTGCTGGGCATCGGGCTGATGCGGGTGGTGGCCCCCAAGGAGCCGCTGGCGTCGGCGGCCTCCGCCGATGTGAGCGCGCTGGTCCTGGGCGCGCTGGGCACACTGCTGGAGCGGACGGAAGGGGCCGAACGGGTGACTTCTGCGGCGGTACCGGGGCCTCGGCACGAGGCTGAGGCCGGGGCAGGGGCCGGGTCCGACGCCGGGCCAGGGCCTCGGGAGACCTGACCGCCACCGGATCCGGCTCGGCCGGGTGCGTCAGATGCGCCAGGCCCGGATGTGCTCGGCCGCCTGGTAGACATTGACCTTTTCCGACTGGACGGCGCGCACCAGCTCCACAAGGGCGCCGTACGGCGGATCGATCCCCTCGCCGGACGCGTGCATGTACGCGGCGACGACCTGGCACGCGTACAGGCTGTTGCGGTACGGCAGCGGCTCCAGCCGTACCAGCGTGTGGAAGAGGGCCGCCGCGCGCCAGGCCCCGTCGGGGTCGCTGGTGGCCGGCCGTGGGATCCGGGTCTTGTGCCGGGCGACGGCGGCGACCAGAGCCGAGTAGTCGGCGACGGACACATCCTCCGGAACGGCTTGTTCCTGTACGTCCAGGAGCCAGGCCACATCGATATGGAGTACGGGCATCAGGCGGCGTCCACCTGCCGGTTCCCATGATCGGCGGGTGGGATCTCGTCGGCGAACGCCTCGTCGAACTCGGTCCTGTGCCGTTCGCCCCAGGTGGCGGCGTACCGCACGAACTGGATCCGCTGCTGCTCGCGCAGCGGCAGATCATGGACGTACTGCTTGAGCGACTTGCCCTCGGCTGCCGCGGCGGCCCTGACCGCCTCCAGTTCGTCCTCGGTGAAGCTGATGTTGAGTGATGGCATGAACGTACGGTACCTAACCGGTACCGTCCTGGGAAGTGCCCAGGTCACAGGCGTTCTCACAGCACCGCGAGTGCGGCCTCCAGATCGTCCAGGCCCAGGGAGCCCTGGGAGAGCGCGGCCATGTGCCAGCGCTTGAGGTCGAAACCGGAGCCGTGCGCTCCGCGGGCCGCCTCGCGGCCGCGCAGCCAGGCCCGCTCGCCGAGCTTGTAGCCGATGGCCTGGCCGGGCGCGCCCTGGTAGCGGATCACCTCGTTCTGTATGAAGTGGCCGGGACGGCCGCTGTACGCCCGCAGGAAGCCGCGGGCCAGCGCGGGGGTCCAGCGCTCGCCCGGGCGGAACGGCGAGTGCGCGGGGATCGTCAGCTCCAGATGCATACCGAGGTCGACGACGACCCGTGCGGCGCGCAGCATCTGCATGTCGAGGTAGCCGAGCCGGTGTTCGGGATCGGAGAGAAAACCCAGCTCGTCCATGAGCCGTTCCGCGTAGAGCGCCCATCCCTCGGTGTTGGCGCTCACCGTCCCGACACCCGTCTGGTAGCGGGAGAGGCGGTCCGACAGATGGGCCCACTGGGCGAGTTGGAGATGGTGGCCGGGGACGCCCTCGTGGTACCAGGTGGAGACCAGTTCGTACGTCGGGAAGCGCGTCCTGCCCATGGTGGGCAGCCACGTGCGGCCCGGGCGGGTGAAGTCGTGCGACGGCGCGGTGTAGTACGGGGCGGGGCTGCTGCCCGCGGGGGCGAGGCACGACTCGACGCGCCGCACCCGGTCCGCGATGTCGAAGTGCGCGCCAGCCAGTTGGTCGACCGTGCCGGCCATCAGGTCCTGGAGCCAGGCGCGCACCTCCTCCTGTCCGACGACGGCATGGCCATGGGTGTCGAGATGCTTCAGCACCGTCCAGGGGGTGGCGGCGTCGGGGAGGATCCTCGCCGCCTCGGTCCGCATCTCGCCGAGCAGTCGGTGGAATTCGGACCAGCCGTAGTCGTACGCCTCGTCCGGGTCGAGGTCGGTTCCGTTGAAGTACCGTGCGGAGACCGCGTACCGCTCCCGGCCGACCACGTCGGGGGCGCCGTCGACGGCGGGCGCGTACACCGCGCTCAGCCAGTCGCGCATACATCCGACACCCGCGATGGCCTCGCGCGCCGCGCCCTCCAGTTCCTTCCGCAGCGGCTCCGGGGCCGGGGCGATGAAGTGGCTGAACCACGCGCCGTTCCGGCTGATCCACTCGTCCAGTTGCCGGACCATGGTGCCGATCGGCGACGGCCCGGCGGGCAGCCCGTGCCGCAGTCCCTCCGCGAGGGCGGCACGGTAGCTGTCCAGGGAGGCGGGAAGGGCCCGCAGCCGTCCCGCCACCGCCCGCCAGTCCTCCGCGTCCTCGGTCGGGGTGAGGATGAGGGCGGTCCTGATCTGGTGGACCGGCGAGTGGACGGTGGAGACCGGGCGGAGGGTCTCACCCGTCTCATGCATCGCCAGCTCCGCGGTGAGCCGCTCGTGCAGAAGCCGGGCGCAGTTGCGCTCGATCAGGGCTTCACCACCGGCCGCCAAGTCGGCGCCGGATCCGGCCTGTCGGCCGGTCTGCCGGCCATTCGCCGCCAGACGGCGCAGGGTGTCCCTGGCCAGGTCCGCGATCCGCTCGCGGCCCTCCGGGGAGAAGTCGGGCAGCCGGCCGTGACTGGCCCGGTCGCCGAGGATCGTGCCGGTGACCGGATCCAGGGCGATCAGTGCGTCGACGTACTCGTCCGCGATCCGGCGCGGCAAAGGCCGCGACCGTGGGGTCGGCGAGGGCATGGCGGCGGACATGCCGTTCATCCTCACCCCGAACGGCCGTGCGTACGCACCGAGGCGGCGCACACCGTAAAACTGCCGTGTTCCCGCCGGTGCCAAACGCGCCCGGCGCGGTTCACTTGTTGTGAGCCGCGTGCCCAACTCCCCTGCGGGCGCGGGCCGTTCGCGAGGAGTGTGCTCATTGGAAACAGAAGCCGCCCATCGTGCCATCGCCGCCTCCGTCGCCTGTCTGATGCCACGGGCGCGCGCCGAACTCGCCGAACTGGTCGCCTTCCGCTCGGTGGCCGATCCAGTGCGGTTCCCCCGGAACGATTGCGACGCCGCCGCCGACTGGCTGGCCGCCACCCTGCGCGCGGAGGGCTTCGAGGATGTCGCGCTGCTGGACACCCCGGACGGCTCCCGGTCGGTGTACGGCTCGCTTCCCGGCCCGCCGGCGAGCCCGACCGTACTCCTCTACGCGCACTACGACGTCCTGCCGCCACTGGACGAATCCGCTTGGAACACACCGCCGTTCGCCCTGACCCGGCGCGCGGACGGCCGGTGGTACGGGCGGGGTGCCGCCGACTGCAAGGGCGGCATCGTCATGCATCTGCTCGCGCTGCGCGCCCTGAGGGCGGGCGGGGGCCTTCCGGTGAACGTCAAGCTGCTCGTCGGGGGTTCGCAGAAGCGGGGTACGGGCGGGCTGGAGCGGTATGCGCGGGCGCACCCGGAGCTGCTGGCCGCCGACGCCGTGGTCATCGGCGACACCGGCAATGTGCGCGCCGGACTGCCGACCGTGACCTCGTCCGTGCGCGGGGCGGTGCTGGCCCGGGTCACGGTGGAGCCTCCCGGGAACGCACCGGACCGGGCCGCGGCCGTGTCCCCAGGGCCGCACAGCGCCGACCGGCAGACACCCGACACGCTCCACACACCCCACATGCCCCACACACCGGACACACCGGACACGCCCGACGCGCTCGCCTCGCTGCTCCGTATCCTCGCCTCCCTGCACGACCGCGAGGGCAACACGGTCGTCGACGGCCTCGGCTCCCGGGGGCGCTGGTGCGGTGCGCCGTATCCGCGCAGACGGTTCCGCCAGGATGCCGAAGTCCTGTACGGCGTACGCCTGTTGGGGTCGGACGCGATCGAGGACCGGCTCTGGGCCCGGCCCTCCGTGACCGTCGTGGGACTCGACTCCCCGTCGCCGGGCTCCGGGAGCAGCGCGAGAGCACTGCTCTGCCTCCATGTCCCGCCGGGGACCGACACCGGCACGGCCGCCGGACTGCTGGCGGCACATCTGGAGTCGCATGCGCCCTGGGGTGCCCGCATACGGTGTGACATCGTCGGCGAGACGCAGCCGTTCGGCGCGGACACCACGAGCCCCGTCTACACCGCGATGGCGGAGGCCATGCGGCAGGCGTACGGGCAGGAGATGCGGGTGGCCGGTCTCGGCGGCCCGGTCCCGCTCTGCGACACCGTGGCGGAACTCTGCCCGCGCGCCGAGATCCTGCTGATCGGTCTGGCCGAACCGGAGGCCCGGGTCCACGCCGACAACGAGAGCGTGGACCCGCGCGAGCTGGAGCGCATGTCGGTCACCGAAGCGCTGTTTCTGTGGCGGCTGAGGAGCCGGCGCCGGACCTGCCGCCCTTACTCCCCAGCCAGCACAGTGCCGCTGAGGTCAGCGCCGTGATGCCGGTGGGCAGCGCGGTGCGGACATCCGGGGCGAATTCGGGTGAGTGGTTCGGTGGCTGAGCCGCCAGCTTCTCCTCTGCCGAGCCGGGCGTCCTGGCCCAGGTCTTCGGGCCGACCACCCCGAACATCCAGTAGGACAGCGGGATTCCGGTCATCCCGTGCAGGTCGGCGCCCGCGTCGCCGTAGAGCGGGAAGTCCTCGGTCGCCATGGCCGGTGGCCAGACCGCCACGCGCTCGGGACCGTACAGCTCCGTATGGGCGCGGCGTACGGCCGCCGTGGCCGCCGGGTCGGGGTGGGTGACCGGGGAGCGGGAGGCGACGGTGATCTCGGGGTCGCGGGGGCAGCCGGACGCGGCGCACTCCGCCCGTACGATCCGCTCCACCGAGGCGGTCATCCGGTCGAGCGCCCGCTCGGAGAGTGCGCGCGCGGTGATCCCGAGGGTCGCCAGATCGGGCACGAGATTGCTGCCGGTGCCCGAGTGGAACGAGCCGACGTTCAGGGCCACTTGCTCGGCCGGCGCCGACTCGCGGGAGACGGCGCCCTGGAGCCGCAGCACGGCCGCGGCGGCGGTGAGCACCGGGTCGACGGCGAGGTGCGGGGTGCCCGCGTGTCCGGCGCGGCCATGGATGACGGCCTCGAATCCGACACTTCCGGCCAGCATCGGACCGTATCCGTGGGCGACCATGCCGCCGGGCAGGGGCGCGGTGTGCTGGGCGAGTACGGCGTCGGGCCGCCCGAACCGCTCGTACAGCCCGTCCTCCAGCATGGCCCGCGCTCCGGTGAGTGTCTCCTCGGCGGGCTGGCCGACGATCACGGCCGTACCGCGCCAGTGCTCCCGGGCGCGCGCCAGCAGGGACGCGGCCCCCGCCGCCGCGGCGAGATGCAGATCGTGGCCGCAGGCATGGGCGGCCGGGCCGTCACTGGCGTACGGCAGGCCGGTGCGCTCCGCCATGGGCAGCGCGTCGAGTTCCGCGCGGATCAGCACACGCGGCCCGTCGCCGTTGCGCAGGACCCCGACCACGCCATGGCCGCCGACGCCCGCCGTCACCTCGTACCCCGCGGTGCGCAGCCACTCGCCCAGCGCGGCGGCGGTGCGCCGTTCCTCGCCGGAGAGTTCGGGGTGGCGGTGCAGATCCAGATAGAGGGCGATCGCCGGGCGGAGGACCTCGGCAAGACCGTCCAGGACGGGGGCGTTCTCTCCGGGGTACGCGACAGGGCTCACCGGACCATGGTGCGGTACGGGCCGGGTCCGCCACGTACAGACCGCTGACACAAGTGGTCAGTGGAAGACGTGCCGTTCTGCAAGCGGGGTCCGCTGGAATACGGGTGTCAAGAGATCGGGCCTCCGTGGAACCCCCGGGGGCCGGGCCCTCCCATAAGGAGTCATCATGGCTGACAAGAGCACCCTCGCCTCCCTCGCCGACGAGATCATGGAGCTTGAGTCGGAGACCTTCGAGATCTCCGACTACTCGGACGCCAGCGAGGTCGTGCTCGCGGGCTCCACGAGCTGCAGCTCGACGTCGACCTGCTCCTCCACCACCAGCACCACCTCCTGCAGCGCCTGATTCCGGCGCTCCGCACAGGAGCAGGCGGCACCCGCGAACTCCCGCGCGGGTGCCGCCCGTTTTTTTGGTACGGCTCGCGTGGCCCGTACGGCTTGCATGACTCGTGGCGGCTTGCATGGCCCGTATGGCCTGTGCGGCACGGGACTTACGCCCTACGGGCTTACGGGAACGGGTGCGGCACCATCCGGATCTCCGCCTCCGTCAGCTCGCCGGCCCGAAGTCCCGCCCGCTGTGCGGCGGTTCGCAGTCTCGGCATCCTCGGCGCCCGCTGGCGCGTCCAGCCGAAGTCGATCGGGAGCAGGCCGGGGACGATCGTGGCCACGGTGCGCAGTCCGATGCGGTGCTGCTCCGGTGTGGTCTGGTCGACGACGATGACATCGTGCCCGGCCCGTACGAGTTCGTCCCGGCAGTGCGTCACATCGTCGCGCAGATCGCCGGTGCGCGGCCGGTCCCGCTCCTCCCATGTTCGGTAGACCTCGGCCATCGGCCGGACGGCGGACGGCTCCAGATAGCTGCGGACATGATCGGCCATCCGGGGCAGACCGTAGAGCTGGGCATGGTCCTTGAGATGCAGGACCTTGCCGAAGTCCTCGGCCATGGCGTCGAGTTCGGGGCGGCGCTCCTCGACCTGGCGCGGCAGGTGCGGGATATAGGTGAGGACCTCCGAGAGGGCTCCCTCCAACGCCGCCGCGGGATCGAGGCTCGCGCCGGCGCCGAAGGAGAACGTGCCGGGGCCGCCGTCGCGCCGTACGGCCAGACCGGTGACCACCGGGACCGCGAGGTCGATCCGGTTGTCGAAGGCGTGGACGTCGTAGCCCTGGAGGGCGGCCCGGTCGATCATGGTGCGGACCGTGGGGTCGCCGATGGAGTCCAGGTCGATCTCGGTGAGCGGGGTGTTGCCGTACCAGGCGACCAGGAACGCGTCCCGCTCGATGAGTTCGAGCAGACCGCCGAGGACCGCCTCCTCCAGACAGCCGCCGATCGCGCAGCCGTTGGAGCATTCGAAGACGAAGTTGTCGGAGGCGAGTCCGGCGCTGTAGTGGACGAGCCGGGCCGGTACGAGAACGGCGCGCTCGTCGCGCAGTGAGTAGCCCCAGACCCACGGGATGGGGCGGGCGGGGTCGAAGGGGCTCACCATGGGGTCGTCGCGGTAGGTCTCGGGCGAGTAGAAGCCGCACTCGGCCGGGTCGAGCGCGGGCCGGCCGTCCGCGACGAGGTCGTCGTAGGACGCGGTGAGCAGGGTGGTGCCGGTGCGCCGGTGGGTTCCGGCGTACCGCTCCAAACCTTCCAGATAGGCGAGATCGCGGCTGGCGTCGAAGCCGTTGGCCTGGCCGCTCCAGGTGACATCGGTGAGGCCGGCGTATCCGCGCATGAAGACACTGCCCGCGACGGGGGCGGTGGTGGGCGAGGTGACATTGATCCAGGTGCCCGCGCCGAGCACCCCGGAGACGGGGTTGGCGAGCGCCGTGGCCGGCATCGGGTACGAGGAGGCCGCCCGCAGCCGGTACGTATCGGGCGAGGGCTTCGGCCGGCCGGCCAGGCCGAGCCGCGCCTCGTCCGGGCTGTCGGTACCGCGCGGTCCGCAGAATTGGCACAGTGGATCAGCCAGCAGCGGATAGGTCCGTATCTCCAGTGTGGCGAGGTCGAGACGCGAGACCTGCGGGAGGCGCCGGTCGGCCGCCTCCGTGCCCGGCGGCTGTACGGAATCCGCGAGGACGACGGCACGGTAGAGGGCGTGCGTGGCGTCGACGGCGTACGGGGTGAGCGCGGGCCATGGTCCGCTCGCGCGGGTACGGGCGCCGGTCTCCAGGGCGTCCCGCTCGGTACGGGTACGCAGCCGCTGCCAGCGCATGGCGAGGCACTGCCCGCAGGCGGCGGCATCCGGGTCACCGCCCCAGGGGCCCACCAGCACGGCCTGCGCGGTGAGATGGACGGTGGCGCCGGGGCGCGCGTCGGCGTACCGGTCCTCGCCCCGGTGGCCGAGGACATCGGCGGCGCCCAGGGGCACCACCGTGGGACCGGCGGCCGGGGCGAGCCGCTCGGCGAGCGCCCGCTGGAGCAGCTCGCGCGCCGCTTCCAGCGGCACACGGTCCGCGGCCGTCCCGCTCCCGCTCACAGAAGTCGTGGTCGGAGGCGTCATGTCTTGTTGCTCCAGCGGAACGTCCGCAGCGCGAGCGCGCCGAAGATGACGGTGAAGACGACCAGTCCCGCACAGCCCAGCGCGATGTCGTCGAGCCCGCCGCGGCCCGAAAGGGCGGCGGACACCGCGTCGTTGAGATAGCGCAGCGGCAGCACCCGGGAGACGGCCTGGAGCCAGGACGGCATCATGTCGAGCGGCAGGAACGAACCGGAGAGGAAGGCCATCGGCACCATCAGGCAGTTGGCGATGGCGGCGACCGCCTCGGGCGTCTCCGCGTACGAGCCGATGACCACGCCGATCGCCAGGAACGCGGTGATGCCGAGCACCAGCACGGGCAGCGCCAGCGGCCACCGGGCGTCCAGCTCAAGGCCGAAGAGCGGCAGCATCGCCACCGCGACGAACACCACCGCCTGGACGGCACCCACGGCCAGGGAGATCACATAGCGGGAGGCCAGGACCGCGGGCAGCCGGGTGGGGGTCATCCGGATCAGCCGCAGCAGATCGTCGCGGCGCCACTGCATCAGGGTGAAGGCCACACCGAAGACGGCGGCGTTGGCCACACCCCAGGACATCACGCCGGGCGCGATGTAGGAGATGTACGGACGGCCGGTCTCCTCGACCTCCTGGCCGCGGAAGATCAGTCCGAAGACGACCAGGAAGAGCAGCGGGAAGGCGAAGGTGAAGAAAAGGGTGGCCTTGTCCCGGACCTGGGCCCGGAAGCCGGCCCCCGTCAGTGCCGCGTACGCGCTCATCCCTGCCGCTCCGTGTCCTCGGTGCTGTTCGTGCTGTTCGTGTCATCGATGCCCGTGCTCTGCGTGCCGTCCGGGCCGTTCGTGCCGGTGAGTTCGAGGTAGACGTCCTCCAGCGTGGCCGTACGCGTCTGGACGCCGTCCAGCCCGGTGAGCGCGTCGACCGCCTGGAGCACCTTGCCGGAGACGGCGGTCTCCAGGACGAGCGAGCCGCCCTGGACGGTGACCCGGTCGACGCCGGGGATGGCCGCCGCGTCCGCCTCGCTCATCCGCTCCGCGGGAATCATCAGCCGGGTCGGCGCGGCGGCGGCGCTCACCAGGTGGTGCGGGGAGTCCAGGGCGACGACGGAGCCGTCGACCAGGATCGCGACCCGGTCGCAGAGCGCCTCGGCCTCGTCCAGGTGATGGGTGGTGTAGACGATGGTGCGGCCCTCGCTCTTGAGGTCCCGCAGCACCTTCCACAGATCGCGGCGGGCCTGCGGGTCCAGGGCCGCGGTGGGCTCGTCCAGGAAGATCAGTTCGGGTCCGTGGACCAGCGCGGAGGCGATGGCCAGACGCTGGCGCTGGCCGCCGGAGAGATTCTCGACCATCACATCGCGCTGCCCGGTCAGCCCAACCGATTCGAGGGTACGGTCGGCCGCCTCGCGTCCGGCTCCGTACAGCGCGGCTACGGTACGGAGGTGCTCGCGCGCGGTCTGCCGTACGAAGAAGGCGGACGACTGGGTCTGTACGCCGAGCCTCGGCAGCAGCGCCACATTGCGCGGCCAGGGCGACTGGCCGAGCACGGTGACGGTCCCGGAGTCGGCCTGGCGCAGCCCCTCCATGATCTCGACGAGGGTGGTCTTGCCCGCGCCGTTGGGTCCGAGGAGTCCGAAGAACTCCCCGCGGTTCACCTGGAGTGACACGCCGTCGACGGCCTGGCGGTCGCCGTACCGCTTGCGGATCGCGTCGGCGACGATCGCCGCGCCGGTGTCTGTGTCGTCCGGCACGGACGCCATGGTCCTGGCCTCGCTCATGTGCTTCTGCGCCCCTCGGGGGTTGTGGGTCAGTGAACTAGGTGGAAGTAGAGGCCTGTTGCCAGGGCCGCCAGCAGGAGTACGACGAGCAGGGCCGACCCCACCGCGTACCCGAGGTAAAGGGCGCGGGCCCGGCGGGGGTACGCGGCGGCGGCCTGCCGGTCGCTCAGGCGCAGCCGCAGGTAGCGCCCGCTCTCGGGTGCGAGGTGGGAGACGCGCAGAGCGTGGCCGAGCATCGTGTACCCGTCAAGTGGGGGCAGGGGCAGCAGATTGACCAGGGCCTGGGCGCTGCCGAGCAGCAGCAGGCCGGACAGGACGCGGCGGGTCGGGTCCCCGTCGGGCAGCGCCGCCCACCAGGCGAGGAACGGCAGCAGGAACAGCAGGTTGGCGAAGGCCCCCGCGCCCGCCACCGCGCACTGGTGCCAACGCGTCCGAAGATAGCGGTAGTTGTCGACCGTGCAGTACATCACGGCCATGGGCAGCCGCCAGCGCAGCCCGATCTCGCTGACGGTGCCGCCGTAGTGCCGGGCGGCGATTCCATGGGCGAGTTCGTGCAGGGCCGTGCTGAGCCAGAGCAGGGTGAAGACCGCCACCAGGGCGACGGGCTGGTGGAACAGCCACCAGGTGTCGTCGGCCAGTCGGGGCAGCTCTGTCGCCAGCAGGACTTCCGTCGCCGCCATGAGCGCGGCCAGCGGCAGCAGGACCGGGGCGCGCAGGGCGGGGCGGAGCAGGCGGTGGAGCCGGCCGGTGGTGGCGTCGGCGTCGGCGACCAGCCGCATGGTGCCGCGCAGCAGGGTGCCGTTGAACGGTCCGGCCGCCGGGGTGTCCGGGGCCGGCCGAGGGGGTGCTCCGGCCAGCAGGCCCCGGGCGCCCAGGAGTTGGAGAAGCCGGCGCCAGTGCGGCTCGGCGAGCCGTTTGCCGAAGGCGTCGGCGTACTCCTCGCCGATCTCGGCCAGGCTGCGGACACCGTCGAGCCGCGCGATCAGGAAGTACTCCTTCACCCCGACCTCGAAGGCGGCGCCTCCGTCCGGGTCCTTGATCAGATGCACGGTGGCGGGGCCGTGCAGCAGGGCGGGGCTCAGCAGGATGCCGGGGCGCAGCGCCGGGCGGTGGGAGAGAAGTCCGGCGGGGTCCGCCGGCCGGGCGGGGGTACCGCTCATGGGATCGCCGCCGGGGCCGGGGTGCCGGTGGTGTCCTCGCGCAGGACCCGGCCGAGTACGTGCGACAGATAGGCCTCGTCGCGGATCGTCACATGCAGCCGGTTGTTGGTCATGTGCATATACGGCGAGAGCAGCAGCGGCAGCGCCACGGCGGGGTCGCTGACCTTCTCGTCGCGCGTACCGTCCCAGGAGCGGAACACCAGCTCGCCCCGGACGGTCAACTCCTCGGCGCGGGTGCGGAGTTCGAGGCAGTGCTCGGCCCAGCCGCGCAGGAAGGCGGGCAGCCGGCCGAGTTCCCCCGTACGGACGGCCTGCCTGATTCCCTCGAAACGGCGGCCGAGGCCGGGGGCCATCTCCGCGTAATTCTTGTCGTATTCCTTGGAGCCGATGAATCCGGTGCCGGGGAAGGCCTTGTGCCAGAACTCGTAATAGCGGTCGAGATAGCCGCCGAGTTCCTCGCGCTCGGGCAGGAAACAGCCCGCCATGACCATCATGAGCTGCGCCGAGGTGCCGAGCAGCACGGTCCGCAGATGGAGGTTCATGGTGCGGAAGGCGTCCATGACCAGATCGCTGGAGTGCGCGAAATGCCATTCGGCCAGCGCGATTCCGGCCGGGCCGCCGTACTTGCCGTATTCGGGCTCGTACGGCTCGTACGAGAAGGAGTTGTTGGGCCGCAGGTTCATCCGGCCGTCGGTGTCCATGAAGGCGCCGCGGTCGCCCTCGGGGAACTCGATTTCGAAGAGGGTGTTGTAGAACTCGTTGAGGAAGCCGGAGTCGACCTCGTAGAGGGCGGGCCTGGCACGGAGGAAGGCGCTGATGGCCTCCTCCGCACGGCGGCGCACCTCGGCGGTGGCCTCGGGGGTGGACGGCTTGAGCCGGAGGCGGACGTGCGGCCCCTCCAGCCAGTAGTTGATGAAGAAGTGGCCGGCCAGCAGTCCGTCGGCGGTCAGCTCCGCGACGAGCGGCCGGACGCAGTTCACCAGCAGGGGCTGCGGGTTGGCGGCGTAGAAGATGTGGATGGCCTGCCAGTCGCCGGGGGCGGGGGTCAGCTCTGACATGTCGGGGCGCCCTCTGTGCGTCGGGTCGGGGTGAACGTGAAGGTCTCCACGGCCAGTTCGGCGACATGGCTGCCGCGTGCGGACCGGACGTGCAGTCCGTCCTCGGAGGGGAGCATCTCCCGCAGCACGACCCGGTCGTCGGGGTGCGTCGGGAGGGCTTCGAGGGCGGTGAGGGAGAGACAGCTCTGGAAGTCGACGTACTGGGGCTTGGCGCCCGCGCCGCCCCGGGGTCCGCTGGAGACGGTCGCGAACACCCGGTCGGGCAGCCGGTGCCGGCGCTGCCAGCGCCGCCAGCCGAGATACCAGTCCTGATCGCCGGTGCCGGGCGTGCGTACGGGCAGCGCTCCGGCCGTGGTGGCCCAGCTACGGCGGCTCAGGACGACCTCGCCGTACCGCACCCGGGGCCGTGAGGTGACCCCGTCCTCCGCCTCGCCCTCCGGGACTCCGCCCCACACATCGAGGGGAGCCATCGAGGTCGGCGACATCAGCAGCAGGGTGCGGGGGATCTCGGGCAGGGCGAGCGGTACGAGATAGCCGAGGTAGACGGGGATGACCTCGCGGCCGAGCCGGGCCGAGCGCAGGACCAGCCGGTCGGTGGCCTCGTCGTGCTCGACGGACAGGTCGTCGAGGTGGATGCGCCGGTCCTCGGGGACGGTGCTGGACTCGCCGGGGCAGACGATCTCGTAGTCGGTGAGCGGGCTGTGCAGATTGAGATTGCTGGTGACCGCTCCCCCGGTGATCTCGGCCAGCACCGCTCCGTCGGGGGTGCGGGCGCGTGCGCTGTCGCGCAGCTCACGGGAGAACGCCCCCGCCTCCGCCGCCGGGTTCTCCGGGTCGTAGACATGGGTGAACCGGCTGAAGGGGAAGGACAGTCCGCCGTAGGAGCGGTTGAGTACGATCAGCGGTTCGCCGTTCTCACGGGCGAGCTGGAGATGGTGCGACTGGGGTACGAACTCGCCCGCGACCGGGGCGAGTTCCCCGGCGACGGGGGCGAGGTCGGCCTCGTCGAGCCGGATCTCGGCCGCGTCGCCCCGGGTCTCCCAGGCGTGCCGCATCCGGGAGATGAAGGTCTTCCGGGCCGCGTCGATGGCGCGGATCCCGGACAGGCCCAGCCAGTTCTCCTCCGGTACGTATTCTCCCCGGTCGTCGAACGGCCGCCGCTTGCCCGCGAAGGAGAGGTACTGGTCGAAGAAGTCCTCGTGGAAGTCGTGGACGAGCCCGAGGAGATCGTCGCAGCGGCCGCCCCGGCCGTAACGGGCCATGAAGAAGCCCTTGAAGGTGACACGCTGAGGCAGCGTCAGATCGAAGGCGGGCAGGATCCGTTCGACCGAGCGCAGCGCCCCGCCGGCCGGTCCGGTCCAGGCGCCCAGACCGCAGCTCACCTCGCGGCCCGCGCTGACGTCCTCGTACAGCAGCGTCTGGGGCAGGGTCGGCGGGGTGGCCCCGCCGTCGCTCAGCAGGGCCTGGGCGTCGCGCAGTCCGGCGCGCAACTCCCGCAGCAGTTCCGCCCGTTCGGCGCGGCCGGCGGCGGGGAAGCGGTCGATGGCGGAGACCGGTCCGTCGAGGGCGGCGGCGAGTGCGTCGGCCCAGGGCCGCCCGAGCCCGCCGAGCGCGGTACGGAAGGAGCGCAGCGGATCGGGGCTGTGCACGTCGGTGTCCAGGCAGGGGACGCGCACCATGCCGAGCTGGAGCAGCGCCGCCACATAGGTCTCGCACTGCTCGGGCTCCGCGCCGTGCTCGGCGCGCAGCCAGTCGACGAGATCGTGGTAACGCAGCTCGCGGCCGGCGTCGAAGAGGGCGAGGAGCCGGTCCAGGGTGCCGCTGCGGCGCAGGAAGAACAGCCGGTCCTTGACCGCGTCGAAGGTCACGGCGGCCGAGTCGTCGCCCGCGGTGATCCACTGGCGTACATACCGGATCCGGTCGTCGTCGCGCTCCCAGCCGGAGGCCAGCCGTACGGGCAGATCACCGCGGCGGGCGGGGTCGGCGAGGATCAGTTCGGCGAGCCGGCCCAGGACGACGACATTGAGCCGTACGTGGCTGGTCCACCGGTCCTCCACGCGGAGGTCCGCATCCGTGCCCTCCTCGTCGAAGAGGCCGGTGGCCACACCGGTGAAGGTGCTGAACGGGCTGGTCTTGCAGGCCGTCCGGTAGAGATACGCGAGCACCGAGCGCTCGATCTTGCGCATCCGCTTGGGCGCGCCCGGACCGGCCTTGCCGGCGTTGACATAGGAGTCGAGCTGTCCCTCCAGGGTCGGCGAGGCGAGCAGGAGTCCGCAGCGCAGCCGGTCCTCGGTGAGCAGACCGCGCAGGGCGGCGCGGGTCCGGCCGAGGTCGGCGGCGAGCAGCGGCGCGCCCTCGGCCCGCAGCTTCTCCAGGTGCCTGCGGTCCCTGAGCCACTCGGCGGTCGGTTCCGCGGCGTCCGGATCGAGCGCGGCGACCAGCCGTACGGCCGCGTCGGGGGCGGCGGGCAGTTTGTTGTTGAAGATCTGGCGGCGCAGGGCGAGCAGTTCGCGGCGCTGGGCCGCGCCGTCGCCGTCCGGCGAGACATCGGTGGCCCGTACCACCTCGTGCAGCAGATCGCTGAGTTCGGCTCCGCGCGTACGCAGCCGGTCCTCGGCCGCGAGGACGTCGTCGGACCAGCGGCTGCTGTCCGCGCAGCGCAGCGCGTGCACGGACTCGACCGGAAGTCCGGCGACGCGCAGCATGAAGCGGCGGCCGGGCCGCCAGTCGGTCTCCCCGGTGGGCGCGCCCTCGGGCGCGCCGGTGCTTGTGCCCGGTGTCATGGCAGTTTTCCCCCGTCCCGGGTCAGGCGATCTCGTAGCGGAAGTCGGCGGGCCGTGCCCGCTCATTGCCGAGCAACATGATGAGCAGCGGTTTCTCGCCGGTGCGGTCGAGGCCGAGTTCCTCGATGTAGGAGATGTTGTCGAAGCCGAGCGCGACGCCCGCGCCGAGGCCGAGGGCCGAGGCCGCGGTGTAGAAGGTCTGGGCCACGGCTCCGATGGTGCCGTTGACAAGGCGGTAGCCCCGGTCGCCGACGGCGTCCAGGACGGCGTGGGTGCGGACGGTGGGTACGAGGACGGCTCCGGCCTGCTCCAGGTTGTAGTTGGAGAGGAAGTAGTTGCGCTGGAGGAACGGTCCCGGCGCTCCCGGCACCACCAGGCGCAGCTCGTGGGCGGCGGGGTCGTAGGCGTATGCGCCGGGCTCGATGCCCTCGACATGGCTGATGAAGGCGTACAGCGTGACCAGGCCCGGGACGGCGGGCAGATCCCCGCCGGGACCGTCCCCCGGAGTGGTGGGCCGTTCGGCGTCGCTGCCGAGCGAGGAGGCGGCGCAGGCGCTGAGGGTGGCGGCGAGCTGCGCGGTGGTCAGGGGCGTACTGGCGTCGAAGCGGCCGAAGCTGCTCCGCCGCGCCCGCAGTGCGGTACGGACACTCACCGGCGGCAGCGCGGGTTCCGGCAGGGCCACGGTGGCCCCGGTCCCGGCGGGCGGGGCGGTGGTGGCGGGGGCCAGGGCGCCCGGGGCCGGGCGGTCGGTGGCACCCTCGGCGGTCGCGGCGTGGATCCGCTCCAGGGTCTCGAAGTGGAGGATCCTGCGGGAGCGCTCGGAGTCGGTGTAGCGGGCGGCCGGCGGGGCGGGCAGCGCGGGGGCGGTGGGCCTGGCGCCCTCCCAGCTCAGCGGGACGACGGCGAAGACACCCTCCTCCGCGTTGTCGACTCCGAGCACGTGGCTGAGCCTCTGCTCGTCGAACCACAGCAGTGGTTCGACCACCAGACCACGGGCGCGGGCCCAGATGCGCCAGGTCTGGAGGATCGCGCCCAGATCCATGCTGACGGCGTGGAAGGAGAAGCTGTTGTACTTGAAGGCGTTCTGCCAGTACTTGATGCCCAGCACCAGGAACTGGTCCCGGTCCGCTCCGGCCGCTCCGTCGCCGAGGGCCGCGCGCACCTCGCCGGTGACATCGCCCGCGACCAGGCGCTGCACGGTGTGGTGCGGGGCCGAGTAGTAGTGGACACCGGGGGTGGCCGGGCCGCTGGGTCCTGAGATCCAGTAGACGCTCACCGGGTAGAGGCCGCCGCCGGAGGCGGTGCCGCGCGACCAGTTGGCCTGGGTGTAGTGCGGCAGGGCCGCCAGGTCGGTATTGGTCTGGACACCGAGCCTGCGGCCGGTCAGTCCGTACGAGTCGCGCAGCATCCCGGACAGCGCGTCCAGGGTGAACGGCCGTTCCCCGGACGGCACTTGGGAATCTCCCGGCTGTCCTGGCCCTCCCGTTGTGCTCGCTCCCGGAGGCAGGCAGCCGGCCGCGACGGTCGCCTCGTCCGGGAAGTCCGTCTCCGGCAGGGGGAACGCCCCGATACCCGGGTAGTACTTCGCCTTCCTGGGCCGGTCCGCCCAGTCGGGGACGAAATCGGCGGGCTCCATCGGGATCCGGCCGCGCTGCATGATCGCTGCCGCATAGTCATGGGCGTAGCCCACGGGACGCTCCTCTCTGCTGGACGGTGGGTGCACGGGACGTCGGTTCACGGGAAGGGGTGGGGCGCCGGATTGAGGTCCTCCGGCGTCAGATCGCGGTCGCGCAGTCCCGCCGCACGCAGCGCGGTACGCATCCGGGGCATGGTGCGGGCGCGCTGCCGGGACCAGCCGAAGTCGATCGGCAGCAGACCCGGGACGAGCACGCTGACGGTGTGCAGTCCGAGCCTGCGCTGCTCGGGCATGGTCTGGTCCACGACGACCACGTCGAAGCCGGCCGAGGTGACCGCGTCGACACAGCGCCGCAGATCCTCGCGCAGATCCGGGGAGGCGGGCGCGCCGGACGGGTCGGGCCAGCGGAGGTCGGCGACCGCGCGCGGTGGCTCCTGAGCCCCCCGCCCCAGCGGTCCCCGGTCGCCGAGGAGGAACCCGGCGTGCTCGCCCATCTCCGGGATCCCGTACACCAGCGGATGGTCGTGCAGGGCTGTCACCAGCGCGAAGTCCTCGGCCATGGCACGCAGCCGGACTTCGTCGCGTTCGGTGCGGCCCTGGAGGTTCACCGCGTCGGTCGCGATCTCGCAGAGCGCCGAGTCGAGCGCGGACTCGGGGTCGAGCCCGGCGCCCGCGCCGAAGCACATCCGTCCCGGACCGCCGTCGAAGCGTTCCGCGACAGCCGTGACCACCGGGACGGGGAAGGTGATCCGGGTGTCGAAGAACCGGGCGCGGTAGCCGTACATGGCCAGCCGGTCGACCATGTGCCGGGTGGCGGGGCGGTCGCTGGTGGCCGGGTCGATCTCGGGCAGGGGCTGCTGCCCGTACCAGGCGAGCAGGAAGGCGTCCCGCTCGATGACCTCCATCAGCCCGAAGTAGATGGCCTCTTCCAGACAGCCGCCGGAGGCGCAGCCGTTGGAGCTCTCCTGGACGAATCTGTTCTCCAGACCGGGCGCGTGATAGTACGTCAGGACTTCGGGCACCAGGCGCGGCTTGTCGTCGCGCAGCGAGTGGCCCCACACCCACGGGATCCGGCGGTCGGGCGCGAAGGGCCGGACCCGGGGGTTGTCGCGGTAGAACTCCGGTGCGTACAGGCCGACTTCACGGGGGTCGACGGCGTCGGCGCCGAACTCCTCGTAGCTTCCGGTCACACTGGTGACCCGGGAGCGCGCCCGCATCCCGGCGTACCGTTCCATGCCTTCGAGGACGCCGATCCGGTTGCTGCGGCCGAACGAGTCGGCGTGGCCGCCCCAGAACGTCTCGCGCAGATACTCCCCCGAGCGCATCGAGAAGCAGCCGATGGTCGCCGAGGTGGAGGTGGAGGAGACGTCATGGACGACGGAGGGGCCGAGCGCTCCGCACACCGGATTGGCGAACGCGGCCACATCGATGTCGTACGACTCGATGGGGCGCAGCCGGAAGGTGCCCGCCCGGTGCTTGGGGGCGGGGCGCAGGGTGATACGGGCGTCCTCGGCGGTGTCGGTACGGGGCGCGGCGCAGCGCGGGCACTCGGGGTCGGGGACGAGGGGGTAGTGGCGGACGGTGAGGGTACGGAGGTCCAGGAGCCGGATCGCGGGGAACGGGCCGCCGTCGGCGGGGGGCTGGTCCCGCAGGGCGGTGACGAGCGCCGCGAGGGCGTCGGCCGCGAAGGGGGTGGCGTAGGGCCATTCGCCGGCGGCCCGGGTCTCCCCGCCCAGCTCCAGGGCGTCGCGGAGGGCCACCGACCGTACGGCCTGCCAGCGGCGGGCGAGACAGCTGGGGCAGGGGGCCCCGGACGAGCCGTCGCCGCCCGGCATCGGCCCGACGACGGCGTGCCCGGCGTACACCTGCACGGGAACGGCCGGTTCCGTACGGTCCGGACGCTCCCCGGCGGCCGGCGCCCCGGGCGCGAACGCGTCGCCGACGCCGAGTACGCCGATCTCCGCCTCGGGCCCGCCGAGCCGCTCCAGGGCGCGCCCCAGCAGTTCGTCCAGCCGGAGCCGCGCGCCGCCGGCCGGGTCCGCGAGTCCGACCGGGCGTACGGAGAGGGTGCCAGGGCCTCTCGTTTGGATCTTGCTGGGCTCGCGAGCGCCGGCACCGCGCCTCGCCGCGTTGTCGTCGGTCACCAGGGCTCCGCCATGGCTCTCTCCTCCGCCTTGCGATCCACGGCGCCGTCCCCCGCTCCCTGATCCAGCCTGATCCGAACGAAAGACCCTAGGCGCCACGAAGTGCCTCCGTGGTGAGGAGCACCCGGGCGGTCCTGATGCCGACGGCGGCCAGATCGGCGGATCCGGTCGGCACCACCAGGGCATCGCGCCCGGCCGTCCGGAGCCGGTCGAGCACCTCGGACCAGGGCGTGGTCTCCCGGTCCGCGGCGGCGGGCAGGCCGTCGGCGTCGGTGGCGTCGAGGGTCGTCGCGTCGAGGTCGCGCAGCAGCGGGTCCCCGGTGTCGAAGGGCGCGGCCGTCTCCTCGCGGCCGAGCTGCACCGCGCCGAGCAGATCGCGTACGGCCGCGGAGGCGGCGCTCCGCCAGCTCGTCTCGCTGCCGACGGCCCAGCCGCCGGCGCCCCGGGCGAGCAGGACATGGACGCCGGAGCGGTCGCTCTCGCCCAGGTCGAGGAGTTCCAGGCCGATGTCGAGGACGGCCGCGGAGCGGATCAGGAAGGTCAGTTCGGCGTCGGCGTCCGGGCCCTCGCCGAGTGTCTTCAGCGGTGTCCGGCCGACCGGTCCGCCGCGCAGCGCCCTGGTGAGGGCGTCATGGGCGAGCGCGGAGAGCAGGCCGTCGGCGGCGGCGTCCGCGGCCGAGGCGCCCGCGCCGGTCCCGGCCCGGGTCGGCTCGAACAGCCGGTCGGCGTTGTGGCGGCCGAAGGTCCGTACCGCCGCGGCGGGCACCAGTGCCTGTTCCTTGGTCAGCAGCGAGGTGGCCAGGGTCCACTCGGCCACCCGCTCGGCGGCGGCCGGCGCGGGCCCGGCGGTGGTCAGCGCGGCGGGCTCCAGGGAGCGGACCTCCGCCCGTACCGCTTCGAGCTGATGCCCCGTCAGGACTCCTGCGGTGGGCGCGACATGCTCCGCGTACACCTCGGCCGCCGCGTTCAGCGCCCGCAGCCGGGCGCCCGCGACATGATGGACGTCAAAGGCGGCGACACGGCGCGAAGTGCCGTGCCCGGTGCCCAGTTCGAGAACGGTGGCCTTGAGCGGGATCTGGGTGAGCGGCTCGTCGGCGAACCGGGTGAAGACCCCGGCCTTCGGCCCGACCAGCACGGACCGGCGGTTCAGCTCCTCCACGAGCGCGTCGGCGTCCCGGGCGGTGGCCACCGTCGGCATGGGCAGGGTGTCGCTGCCCGCGGTGGTGAGGTCGACGGCCGCCGCTCCGTCGCTCGCTCCGGCCCCCGCCCCCGCGCAGAACGGGCAGCGCGGGTGCGGCAGCAGAGGTTCGGTGGACACATCGAGGGACCGCATGTCCTGGATGACCAGCCGCCCCGCGGTCTCGGCGGTCAGGGCGCCGGTGGTGAGGCGGAAGATCTCGTACCCCAGCAGATTGCCGATCATGGCGGCCAGGGGGCGGCTCGGGAGTTCACCGGCCGGGACGGTGCCGGGCAGTGCCAGCGCGCTCCAGATGTCGGCGGTGGCGCCCGCCTCCTCGTGGTGGCCGATACGGAGCGCCGCGCACGCCCAGCAGCCCGGGGTGGTGGCCGTCATCAGCGGTCCGACGACGCTGTGGTGACCGTACGACCAGGCGGGCAGCAGGGTCCGGCCCTCGGGCACACCCGCGCTCAGCAGCGGGAACAGCCGCGGCGGCGCGGCGGGTCCGCCGGTCACCACGACGATGTCGTACATTTCGAGGTCCGCCCAGCCCAGCGGCCGGCCCGGGGCGCCGTCCGGGAGGTCGAGGAGGTCCACCGGGCAGCCGTCGGCCGCGGCCTCCCGCGCCTCGGCCTCGATGATCTCCCGGTCCTCGCCCGCGAGTCCGGGCTGTACGCCGATGGTGGCGCAGCCGTTGCGGATCAGGCTGAGCACACACCAGCGGGCGGTGTCGTCGTCGCCGAGGACCGCCACCCGCGCGGTGGTGAAGCGCCGGAACCGGGCTTCCGCGTCGTCGGAGTAGTGGTCGACATAGGCGATCTGCGGGGCATAGCGCCGGGCCACGTCGGGCGGTGTGTCCACCGCCTCGGCCCCGGCCGCGGTCCCCGGCACTGCGCGGGCGAAGTCCCTTTCGTACAGGCTCTTCACCAGCTCCCCGACCATGGCGCGCTGCCGGTCGCCGAGGCCCTGGCAGATGTCCGCGACCGTGTGGTCCCCGGTCAGGTGCGGGACGATCAGCGTGGCGAAGCGGTAGGCGGCCTTGGCCGTGAGCTGGAACCCGCCGTCGGCGTTGTGGAACAGCACTCCGTCCGCCGTCTCGGTGAACAGGACGTCCCGGCGGATACGCGGACGGGTCGCGGAGACGGCTTCGTAGGTTGAGCCCATGTGAATGACACCCCTGGATACGTGGACAAGGTGGCGGGATCGTTCGAGGTCGGGCATCGCCCGTCAGTGGGGCGCGGTGGCCGTCCGGCTCCGGTTCCATTCGCGCGCCTGCCGACGCGCGTAGATTTTCAGCAGCAGATGGATGCGGTACGGGCCGGGAGGCCCTTCTTCGAGCAGCCCGGCGTCGGCGAGCCGCTCCAGCGCCTCTTCCGCCTCGGCGGAGCCGCCGAGTGCGCCGGATGAGAGCAACAGCCCGTCGTGGCCGTCGAGTTGGTCGCCGAGCCGGCGGAAGGCCTCCTGCCAGCGCGGCTCCAGCCGGTGCAGTGCCCTGCCGAACACATGCGGTACGGACATCCGCGGGTCGTCGGCGAGGGAGAGCCGGGCGGGCAGGTCCTCGGCCAGCCAGGCCACACAGTCGTCGATGCGCAGCCCGGGGCGGGTGAGCAGCCTGGCCGCCGCGATCCGCAGGCTGAGCGGGAAGTGCCCGCAGATACGGGCGAGTTCACGGGCGGCGGCGGGTTCCGCGTGCACCCTGGCCGGGCCGAGGGCGGCGGCCAGCAGCTCCAGGGACTCCTCGGGGTCCAGCGTGGAGAGCCGGTGGACGGTGCCGCCGTGGGTGGCCACCAGACCGGCCAGACCGCGTCTGCTCGTGACGACGGCGGCGCCGCCGGCCGCTGCCGGAAGCAGGGGCCGTACCTGGTCGGCGCTGGTGACATCGTCCAGGACGAGCAGAATCCGTCCGGCGGCGGTGCCGGGCGCGGGGAGGTCCGCCATCGCCTCGGCGGGGGTGACGGACGATCCGTCCGGGCGGGTCATGGCGAGGATGAACACCCCGCCGGGGAAGCCCTCCTGGCAGTCGTGCGCGGCCTGGAGGGCCAGCGCGGTCTTGCCGATGCCCGGGGCCCCGGAGAGCACGACGACGGTGGCGGCGCCCGGATCCCGCGCGGTGAGGCTGGCGTTGATCGCGGCCCGCTCGGCGGCCCGGCCGGTGAACGACGGCACGGGCGGTACGGGAAGCGGTGCGGGAAGTACCGGGAGCGGTACGGGAGTTACGGCCGCGGGCGCCGGCGGAAGGGCGGCGGGAGTGTCCGCGGGAGCCGGGGCGGGGGCGAGGGCCGGCCGTGCGGGCCCCTCGGCGAGAGCCAGTGGCGCCCGGCCCGGAAGCGGCACCGCCTGGTCGACGGCCGCCGGACCGAGATCGTCGCCCCGGAGTATCGCGAGTTCGAGCCGCTGGAGTCCGGGACCCGGGTCGATGCCCAGCTCCTCCTCCAGCCGGCCCTTCACCGAGCGGTACTCGCTGAGGGCCTCCGACTGCCGACCGGTGCGGTAGAGCGCTTCGATGAGCTGTTCCGAGAATCTCTCGCGCCCCGGATGCCGGCGGGCGGCCTCCCAGACGTCGACCAGTACCTGGCGACATCGGCCCAGCGCGAGCTCGATGTCACAGGCCCTTTCGAGGGCGCGCAGCCGCTCCTCGGTCAGGCCCGGCACCTCGTCGCGGTGGAGCATCGGGGACGGTACGTTCGCCAGCAGCGGCCCCTGCCAGAGGGTGAGGGCCTCCTTGAGCCGGTACAGCTCGCTCTCGGCGTCACCCGCGCCGTCCGCCGCCCGTACCAGGGTGCGGAAGCGCACCAGGTCGAGGGTGTCGGCATCGGCGTTCATCCGGTAGCCGCCGGGCACCGCCTCGATGAGGCTGCCCGTGACGCCGTACTTGGTGAAGAGGCGGCGCAGCCGCAGTACACAGCTCTGGAGCGCGGCTCTCGCGGTGGCCGGCTGGTCCTCGTCCCACAGGGCCCGGAGCAGGTAGCCGGTCGAGACGACGGATCCGGGATGGATGAGCAGAGCCGCCAGCAGGCTGGACGGTTTGGACGGTTTGAGGACAACGACGTCCTCGCCCTCGGCAATGCTCAAAGGGCCCAAAAGCTGGAAACGCACGCGACTCCTGCCCCTCGAATCAGCACTCGGGTACACGGCGCGTGAAAGTGCCGGAGATTGGGCACACCGCGACGTCAGGACATCCACGGAAAGAAATCCTTCGCATTCTTCCGTGGTACAGACCTCTGCCAGGCCCCACTATTTCCTACTCCCCCGTCATGGCGCGATACGCCCCACTACCAGCTATTCAGGACACCGTGGCCTTTACCGTCCCACAGGGACCTGCCAGGGGCCTTTAACCTTGCTTTGCCAACAGATGAATAGACGGTCCATAGGACACCCGACCGGTCCTTATCAATGCGGGCGCCCCGAACTTGTTGGGCATCCTAGTAAGTGCGTCCGGGAAAGTCGACCCTTTCGTGGATTGGCATTCTGCGACAAAAAGTCAACAAGGCGGAATTGGATGCTCGATTGCGCGTGAATGGACCGGCCCGTGGCGGGCTGTACCGCTCGCACCGCTCTGCCCGTACTTGACCGGAAGGCCCCGTGGAGCGTGTGCTCCACGGGGCCTCCGGGACCTGCCGTACCGCTCGGCCGGCTTGCTCGGCGCGCCGGTTGCGTTCCCTTACGTTTCCCTTTTCGCCAGTACGACCGTGACGCCGCGCGAGCGCAGCGCCTCGACGGTCTCGGGATCGGCGCCGTCGTCGGTGACGAGGGTCCACTCCGGCCGGAGCGGGGTCCAGGCGTGGAAGGGGCGGCGGCCCAGCTTCGCCGCGTGCGCCAGGACGTACACCCGGTCGGCGCGGCGCGCCATGAGCTCCTTGAGCCGGGTCTGGCGCAGATCGGCCTCACAGATGCCGTGCTGCGGCGAGACACCGTCGGTGCCGAGGAAGAGCCGGTCGAACGTCAGCCGCTCCAGGGCGGCTTCGGTCAGCGGCCCCACAAAGCCCTGGCTGAGCGGCCGCAGCGTACCGCCGAGGCACTCCACATGGACCGTCTCGACATCCGCCAGTTCCTGAAGGGCCGTCAGGCCCGTGGTGGCGACGGTGACATCCTTCGCCGTACGCAGTTCGTGCGCGAGCGCCCCGACCGTCGAGCCCGCGTCGAGCAACAGCGACTCCCCCGGCCGTACTTCGGCGGCCGCCCAGCGCGCGATGGCCCGCTTGGCCTCGAAGGCCTCACCCGTACGCTGCCGGAGCGACGCCTCGGGGTGGGCGGCCAGCGCCATCGCGCCGCCGTACGTACGGGCGAGCCGGCCGTCGGTGGTGAGCTTGGCGAGATCGCGGCGGATGGTGGACGCCGTGACCCCGAAGAGCTGGGAGAGTTCCTCGACGCTGGCGAGCCCGGTGGTCGTGGCGAGATGGACGATACGGTCGCGCCGGGCGTTCGATCCGATCGCAGACATCAGCTTTCTGTCCTCTGGTACGGGCGAACCGGGGCCGACGGGCCGGTGCCGGTGGGCAAGGGGTCGGCGGACCGGCGGTCAACGGGCCGGAGCGGCCGACATCTCGGCGGCCTGGCGCAGGGCTTCGACCATGCTACCGGCCTCGGCCCTGCCCGTACCCGCGATGTCGAAGGCGGTGCCGTGGTCGACGGAGGTACGGATGACCGGCAGGCCGACGGTGAGATTGACCCCGGCCTCGATGCCCATGACCTTGACCGGGCCGTGGCCCTGGTCGTGGTACATGGCGACGATCAGGTCGTAGTCGCCGCGCGAGGCGAGGAAGAAGGCGGTGTCGGCGGGGAGCGGTCCCACGGCGTCGATGCCGTCGGCGCGCAGGATCTCCAGCGCGGGAACGATCTTCTCCTCCTCCTCGCCGTAGCCGAACAGGCCGTTCTCGCCCGCGTGCGGGTTGATCCCGCAGACCCCGATGACCGGGTGCTCGACACCGGCGCGGACCATCGCGTCATGGCCGCGGCGCACGGTCCGTTCCACCAGGCCGGGTTCTATCCGGTTGACCGCGTCGATCAGTCCGATGTGGGTGGTGACATGGATGACCTTCACCCGGGGTGTCGACAGCATCATCGACACCTCCTCGACTCCGGTGAGATGGGCGAGGAGTTCGGTGTGCCCGGGGTAGAGATGGCCGCCCGCGTGCAGGGCCTCCTTGTTGAGGGGGGCGGTGCAGATGCCCTGCACCTCGCCGTTCATGGCGAGTTCGGCGGCGACCCGTATGTACTGGTACGCGGCGTCGCCCGCGACGGCGGACAGCTTGCCCCAGGGCAGATCGGCGGGGAGCAGCCCGAGGTCGACGACATGGATACGGCCGGGTCCCGGCACGGCCTCCGCCGGGCTCCCGACGGACACGATCTCGCAGTCGGCGCCGAGGATGGCGGCGGCCTGGCGCAGCCGCTCCGCGTCGCCGATGACGACGGGGCGGCAGCGGCGCAGGGTGTCGGCGTGGAGCAGCGCCGGGACGATCACCTCGGGGCCGATGCCGGCGCCGTCGCCCATGGTGACCGCGATGATCGGGAGCGGCCGGCCCGCGGTGTCGGTCTGCTCCGCGGGGGCGGTCGTCGGGGCTGCGTTCACAGGGCTTCTCCTTGCGGTACGGGTGATACGGGCGGTGGGGGGTGCGGCGCGGTGAACTCCGCGCGCGGTACGGGGACTTGGGCCGGAGGACCGGCGGGTGCGGCCGGCGGCACGAAGGGCTGGTACGGCCTGAGGGCCCGGGCGATCCGCAGCAGGGAGCCGGCATCGCCGTAGCTGCCGGGGCGGGTGACCACCGAGCGGCCGTCGGGGGTGCGGCTGTGCACGGCTCCGTGGTGGATCTCTCCCACGGGCAGGAGTTCGGTGACGCCGAGCGCGTCCAGGACACGGCGCGCGGTCTCGCCACCGGTGAGGACGAGATCGGCGGGGTACGGCACGGCGGCGACGGTGCGGGCGAGTCCGGCGACCACCTGGCGGGCCGAGCCGGGCCGTATGCCCTGGGAGCCTTCGACGCTCACCACGGTGATGGCGTCGTCCGGTCCCGCGGTGAGCGGGACGGGTTCGGCGGTCCGCGCGAGGAGTTCGGGAGGCAGGGCGATATGCCGGGCTCCCGCGGCGGTGAGTTGCGCGATCTGCGCAACGGCTCCGGGTTCGGCGGTGCCCACGACGACAAGCAGCGGGAGTGCGCCGCCGGGCACGGGGGCGGGTGACGATCCGTCGGTTCCGGGGCCGAGACGGCCGAGGGCGGCGGCGAGTCCGCCGGTGCCCATGAGCCGTACGCCGGGGCCCAGCCCGAGTGCGGCGGCGGCGATCGCGTCGAGGTCGGCGTCCGATTCGGTGTCGCACACGGGCACGAGCCCGGCCTCCACGAGCGCGCCCAGCCGTGCGGTCAGCTCCGGAAGGGGTGCCCTCACGGCGGTGAGCGGGACGACGGCCGTCGGTGTGCCGTCGAGCGCGGCGGCCACCGAGCGCGGTGCGGGCCGGGTCTCCGCACGCCAGGCGTCCGTGTCGTGGAGTGGCTGTCCGCGCAGGTGGACGATGCCGTCGCGGACGGTGCGCCCGGCCGCGGGCAGCGCGGGGGCGATCACCAGGCCGGCCGCTCCCTCCGCGTAGGCGGTGGTCTCGGCGGCGAGATTGCCGCGCAGCAGGGAGTCCGTCTTCTTGAGCAGTACGGTGCCGGGCCCGGCCCCCCGTACCGCCTCGCGGACGATCCGCGCGGCCTCGTCCGCGTCCCGCTGCCGGGTGTCGAGGTCGACGATCAGGGCCCGGCCGGCGCCGGGAGACGCCGTGGCGGCCGGGATCGTGCTGGGCCCCGAGGCGGCGGGGCCCAGGATGATCCTGGCGGGCAGGCGCAGCGCCGCCGCTGTCTCGGCCGCGCCGGACAGATCGTCCGCGAGGGCCAGCACCTGGCGGGGCGTTCGGCCTCCGCTGGGCGTGAGGGACACGGATACCTCCTCCGGGCGGCCCGGGGCGGGCTGCCTCGGTGCCTGATGATGACACATGCTGCGCGAAGTGCGCGAGACCCCTTGCGCGAAACACGCAACCGTGCCACCTTGTGCGGCGCGACACCTGTTGGTCCCGGACAGACCGGACACACTCCGGCGGACCGGGCATCCCCAGTTGAGCCGGTCGCCTCCCAGAACCCGAGAAGGTCGACGATGACCCCTACCCCTCAGAGCGCTTCCTCCGGCGCTTCTCCCGGCACGCCGGCCGGCGCTCCGCCGCGTGAGCCGATCGGCCGCCGCACCCTGCTGCGCTGGGGCGCCGCCGGCGGCGCGGGTGTGGCGCTCGCCCCGCTGGCCGCCTGTGCAGGACCCACCGGGGCCCCCGGCCCCGGCACGCTCACCCTCGGACTGAACCGCTCCCTGGTGAGCCTCGACAACAAGCTCAACCAGTTCGACGCCGCGGTCACCGTGCAGCGCGCGGTGCGGCAGGCCCTCACCCGTATCGGCCCCGGTATGAAGCCGCGGCTCGTCCTGGCCGAACGGTTCGAGATGGCCGAGCCCACCGCGTGGGCGGTACGACTGCGCGAGGACATCCGCTACTCGGACGGCAGCCCCGTCACCGTCGAGGATGTCGCCACCGCCCTGAGGATGTACGGACAGGTCAACGGTTCGTTCCTCCTCGGCCTCTTCCCCGAACTGCCCACCGTGGAGAAGACCGGGGACAGGACCTTTCTGCTGCACACCAAGAAGCCCGTGCCGGTGCTGGACCGGCTGATGGCCAATATCCACATCACCCCGGCCGCCGCCAACAAGCCGGAGGAACTGCAGAGCGGCCTCGGCACGGGCCCGTACCGGGTGCTGAAGGCGAACGGCGGCGCCGGTGAGTACACCCTCGGGCGCAATCCCCGGTACTGGGGGCCGCGTCCGCGGATCGACACCGTACGGGTGCGGTTCGTACCGGAGGAGTCCAGCCGGGTGGTCGCGCTGCGCAGCGGCGAACTCGATGTCGTCGACACCCTGACCCCCGACTCCGCCGACCAGTTGACGGGTCTGCCCGGGGTCGAGGTCGAGGAGACCTCGGGTGTCCGTATGTGCCAGCTCTTCTACAACTTCCGCAAGCCGAAGGGGCATCCGCTCGCCGATCCCCGGGTGCGGCAGGCGCTGGCCTACGCGATCGACGGCGACGCCCTGATCAATGACGTCCTGAACGGCTCGGCGGAGGAGGCCGGCGGTGTGGTGCCGCTCGCCCTCGAAGGTGCCGCGCGGACCGGCTCGTACACCTACGACCCCGGCAGGGCGCGCGCCCTGCTGACCTCCCTGGGTGCCACGGACCTGAAGGTCAAAGTCATCTGGGAGAGCGGGGAGTTCGCCGCCGACACCTCGGTGATGGAGGCCGTCCTCGACATGCTGAAGGCGGTCGGGGTACGGGCGTCGCTCCAGCAGTTCGAGCCCGGCGGCGACATCCTCACCTGGCGTCAGGGCCGGGCCGGTGACTGGGATGTCATCGGCAACGGCTACGGCAGCCCGACCGGCCAGGCCCTCACCACGCTCCAGGGCATGTACGGCGGGACCGCCGCCAAGGAACGTACCCGCGACGCCTTCATGGGCTATGTCGTACCGAGCGTCGAACGGCAGCTCTCCGCCGCGGCCACCGAGGTGGACGACGCCGAGCGCACCAGAAAGCTGGCCACCGTGCAGCAGGCGATCTGGGAGACCTGGCCCAGCCTCTGGGCCTTCGCCCCGAAAACCCTGCTTGCCCGCAGAGACCGGGTGCGCGGTCTCTCGCTGCTGACGATCAACTCCTATGACCTGTCCGCCGTACGGCTGGAGGGCTGAGCCGTGCCGAAGTATCTCGCCCGCCGGCTCGGCCAGAGCCTGCTCACCGTCTTTCTCACCCTGACCACGGTCTTCCTGCTGGTACGGCTCGCCCCCGGCGACCCGGCCGCCGCGTACGCGGGCCCGACCGCCACCACCGCCGATCTGGCCAGGATCCGTGGCGAGTTCGGACTGGATCAGCCACTGATCCAGCAGTACGGGATCTTCCTGCGCGATCTGCTCACGGGAAACCTGGGCACCAGCTACTCCTTCCGCGCCCCGGCCCTCGATGTGGTCCTGGACCGGATGCCGTACACGATCACCCTGGCCGTCGCCGCGATCGCCGTCACCGCCGTCGTCGCCGTACCCCTCGGAGTGTGGATGGCGCGCCGCGCAGACTCGAAGCGCGAACTGGGCGCCAATGTCCTCACCATCACCGGACAGTCCATGCCGGACTTCTGGACCGGTGTGATGCTGCTGACCGTGTTCGCCGTGCTGCTGCCGGTGCTGCCCGCCTCCGGCTTCACCTCCTGGAGCGGTCTGGTCCTGCCGACGGTGACCGTCGCCATCCTCCAACTGGCCCTGATATCAAGGCTGGTACGGCGTGAGATGACCACCGCCCTCAACTCCCCCTATATCACCGTCGCCCGTTCGCGGGGCTTCTCCGAGCGCGCGCTGACCTGGCGGTACGCGCTCGGCAACTCGGGGGTGCCGCTGATCACCGCCATCGGCACCCGCTTCGCCGCGCTGCTCAACGGTGTGGTGGTGGTCGAGGTCGTCTTCGGCTGGCCCGGTGTCGGCTCGCTCGTCGTCCGCGCCCTGGAGACCCGGGACTATCCGCTCATCCAGGCCACCGTCCTGGTCACCGCGACCCTCGCGATCCTTGTCCAGCTTCTCGTCGACCTCGCCTACCCGCTGCTCGATCCGCGGGTACGCCTCGGAAAGGCGGCCTGATCATGACCACCGCCCTGCGCAGCGCCGCCTCGTCCGGCGCGCCGTCCTCCGGCTCCGGCGGCAGGCCGAGCACGGTCACCGCGCGCGATCTCGCCCGGGCCACCGCGACCCGGCAGCGGCGCGGCGCCCGCTTCAAACTCTGGGCCGGCACCGTGTGCACCGCCCTCGTCGTACTCCCGGTCGCCCTGGCGCGCGTACTGCCGCTGCCCGGCGCCGACGCGCAGGACCTGTCCGAGCGCCGGCTGCCGCCGCTCAGCGACGGGCATCTGTTCGGTACGGACCAGCTCGGCCGCGATCTGCTCTCCCGGGTCCTGCACGGCGGCCAGGTGTCCCTGACCGTCGGGATCCTGGCGGTGCTGGTCTCCGGGGTGATCGGGATCGCGGCGGGCGCGGCGGCCGGGTTCTTCGGCGGCTGGGCCGACACGGTCGTCTCCCGGCTGCTGGAGGCACAGCTCGCGCTGCCCCTGCTGATGATGCTGCTGCTCGTGGTCGCTCTGTTCGGGCCTTCCGTGACCGTCATCACCTGTGTGATCGCGGTGGCCCAGTGGCCGGAGGTGGCGCGGCTGACCCGCTCCCTCGTCCTGGTGGAGCGCGAGAAACCGTATGTGGCCGCCGCCCGGGTGCTGGGACTGCGCGGCTGGTCGGTGCTCGGCCGCCATGTGATCCCCAATGTGGTGCGCCCGGCGAGCCTGGTCGTTCTGCTGCTGCTCGCCCAGGCGGTGCTGCTGGAGAGCGCGCTGAGCTTCCTCGGGGCGGGCCCGCAGCGGCCGTTCGCCACCTGGGGGCGGATCATCTCCGACGGCCAGGACTACATCACCACCTCGTGGTGGCTGGTCACCCTGCCGGGGCTGGTGATCGCCCTGCTGGTGGTCGGCGTCAATCTGATCGGCGACGGGCTGCGCGACCGTACCCGTACGACACGGCTGCCGCGCGGAGCGCGCACACCGCGCGGTGCCCGCGCGGGGAAGGGAGTCTGAGCCATGGCCACGGACGTGTCGCCGCTGGACGGCGTTCCGCTGCTGGATGTCGAGAACCTCCAGATCGAACTCATCACCGCGCACGGAGTGATCCGCGCCGTCGACGGGGTGAGCTTCACGGTGGGCGAGGGCGAGACCGTGACCCTCATCGGCGAGTCGGGCTCCGGCAAGTCGACCACCGCGATGGGGGTGCTGCGGCTGCTGCCGGAGGGGCTCGCGGTGCTGGCGGGCTCGGTACGGATCGCGGGGCGGGATGTCGTCGCCGATCCGCGTGCCGCCCGCGCGCTGCGGGGGCGGACGGTGTCGCTGATCCCGCAGGACCCGATGACGGCCCTCAGCCCGGTGCACACGATCGGCCGTCAGCTCGGGGACGCGCTGCGGCTGCGGCATCCGGGGCTGTCCCGCGCCGAGACGAGGGAGAAGGGTACGGAGCTGCTGGCCCAGGTCCGTATCCCCCGGCCGGAGACCCGCTGGAAGGCGTATCCGCACCAGTTCTCCGGCGGCATGCTGCAACGCATCCTGATCGCCGTGGCACTGGCGGCCGAACCCCGGCTGCTGATCGCCGACGAACCGACGTCCGCGCTGGACGCGACGGTGCAGGCGGGCGTCCTCGATCTGCTGATGGAGCTACAGGAAGTGGAGGGGATCGGGATGCTGATGATCACCCATGATCTGGGGGTGGCCCGGGTCGTCTCCGACCGTATTCATGTGATGAAGGAGGGCAGATTCGTGGAATCGGGCCCCGCCGGCACGATCGTGGACCGGCCGGCCGAACCGTACACCCGCGCCCTGCTGGCGGCGGTCCCGCGCCTGGGCGCCTGGGACGAGGACGGTCTGACCGGGGCGGTGGCCCGATGACCGAGCCATTCAGCGGTCCGGTGGCCGAGCCACGCGGTGGGTCGGTGGATCGGCCACCACATGGTCCAGTGGCTGAGCCACTGCTCCTCGACGTCAAGGATCTCGTCGTCGAGTACCCCACCGCCCAGGGTCCCTTCCGTGCCGTGGACCGGGTGAGTTTCCAGCTTCCGCGCGGGGGTTCGCTCGCCGTGGTCGGGGAGTCGGGGTGCGGCAAGTCGACCCTCGCGCGGGCCCTCGTTCGGCTGCTCAAGCCCGTCTCCGGGCGGATCGTCCTCGACGGTACGGACATCGCGACGCTGTCCGAGCGCCGGCTGCGCCCGCTGCGGCGGCGGGTGCAGATGGTGTTCCAGGACCCGTACGGCTCACTGGACCCGCATCTGACCGCCCAGCAGATCGTGGCCGAGCCACTGCGCCTCTCGGGTGTCGGGGACCGGGCCGCCCGTGCCCGGCGTGCTGCGGAGCTGATCGACCGGGTCGGGCTGCCGTCCTCGGCCCTGCACCGCAGACCGCCGGAGTTCTCGGGGGGCCAGCGCCAGCGGATCGGGATCGCCCGCGCCCTCGCGTCCCGCCCCGATCTGCTGGTGTGCGACGAGGCGACCTCCGCCCTCGATGTCTCCGTACAGGCCCAGGTGCTGGATCTGCTGCGCGAACTCCAGGCCGAGACCGGGATCGCCTATCTGGTCATCGCCCACAACCTCGGAGTGGTCCGTGAGATCAGCACCGAGGTGGTGGTGATGCGCTCCGGCCGTATCGTCGAGACCGGGCCGACCGCCGCCGTACTGGCCTCACCGGCCGAGCCGTACACCCGGGCGCTGCGCCGCGCGGCTCTCGACCCGACCACGATCCGGGGCGTCAAGCCCCGGCATCTGCTCACCACCACCGCACGGGAAGGCACTCGTTCGTGACCACCGGCATCGACCTGCCGCATGTCCCCGTCCCGCTCTCGCGTCTGGTCCTCGGCACCATGACCTTCGGCGACACCGTCGACCGGGCGGGCGCCGCCGCCATGGTGGACACGGCGCTGGACGCGGGCATCACCGGTATCGACACGGCGAACGGCTACGCGGGCGGCGAGAGCGAGCGTATCCTCGCCGGCCTGCTGCCGGGCCGGCGCGACCGGATCGTCCTCGCGACCAAGGCCGGGATCCCGCACCCCGACCAGGGCGACCACGCCCCGCTGTCGGCGGCCGGGATGCGGGCGGCACTGGAGGGCAGTCTCAAGCGCCTCGGCACCGACCGCGTCGACCTGTTCTATCTGCACCAGCCGGACCGTGCCACCCCGCTCGCCGAAACCCTTTCCGCCATCGCCGAGTTCGCGGCCGAGGGGAAGATCCTCGCCCTCGGTGTCTCCAACCACGCCGCCTGGCAGATCGCCGAACTCGTGCGCACGGCGGGGGAGGTGGGCGCGCCACGGCCCGTCATCGCCCAGCAGCTCCACAATCTGCTGGCGCGCCGGCTGGAGGAGGAGTACGTCGAGTACGCGGCCGTGACCGGGCTGCGCACGATGGTCTACAACCCGCTCGGCGGTGGTCTCCTGACAGGCCGCCATACGTTCGGGCAGACGCCGGAGTCGGGCCGGTTCGGCGATTCGCGGCTGGCCGTGATGTACCGGGAGCGCTACTGGGACGAGCGGCTGTTCGCCGCCGTCAGCGACCTCACCGGGATCGCGCGCGAGGCGGGCATCCCCCTCACGGACCTGGCGCTGCGCTGGCTGCTCGGCCGGCCCTCGACCGACGCGCTGCTCCTCGGCGGCTCACGGACCGAGCACCTCAGAGCCAATATCGCCGCCGCAGAGGCGGGCCCGCTGGAGCCCGGGGTGGCAGCGGCGTGCGACGACGTCGGCGCGCGGCTGCGCGGCCCTATGCCGGCGTACAACCGCTGACACCGGCCGCCTCCGACCCCGCACCCGGCCTGACCTCGGTCCCTGCCTCTGCCCGTGCCCGCACCCGACCCGCCCCCGGTCCCTCGCCCCGCGAGCGCCCCGACCCGAGCACCGACTCCCGGCCGAAGACGACCACTTCACCGCCCAGAAGGAGCCCTTTCATGACCCGCGCCCCGTCCGGTACGCCCGCCGCCTTCGCCACCGCGCTGCGCGCCCGCGAACGGCTGATCGGCTACTGGTCCGTCCTCGACTCGCCGGTCTCCACCGAGCGCATCGCCCGCCTCGGCTACGACTACGTAGCGCTGGACGCCCAGCACGGTCTCCTCGCGTACCAGGGCATCCTCGCGTCCCTCACCGCCATCGACACGAAGGGGAGCACGGCCGTCGGTCTGGTGCGTGTCGAAGCCAATGACCCGGCGCCGATCGGCCGTGCCCTCGACGCGGGGGCGGCCGGGGTGATCGTGCCGCTGGTCGACACGGCCGAGGACGCGGCCGCCGCGGTGGCGGCCGTACGGTACCCGCCGCTCGGCCGCCGCTCGTACGGCCCGATGCGCTCGGCCCTGCGGATCGGGCCCGTCCCGGCGGAGGCGCACGCGCAGACGGTCGTTCTCGCGATGATCGAGACCGCGGACGGTCTCGCGAATGTGGCGGAGATCTGTGCCACCGAGGGCCTGGACGGCGTCTATGTCGGTCCGTCGGATCTGCGGATCGGCATCGGTGGCGCCTCTCCGAGCGATCCGGCGGTGAGTGAGCGGTTCGAGGCGGCGCTGGTGACGATCCGCGAGGCGGCGGCCGCCGCCGGAATCGCGGCGGGCATCCACAACGCGGACGGCGCGAGCGCCGCCAGGCGGCTGGCCGAGGGCTTCACCTTCGCCACCGTGTCCAGCGATCTGGTCCATCTGGAGCAGGCCGCGGGCCACCATCTCGCCGCCGCCCGCGCCACGGGACAGGCCCAGTGACCACAACGCCGTCCGCGTCCCCGGCCCCCTCCGCCGACGGTGTGCTGCGCCCGCACCCCTCGCAGCCGGGCCGCGCCGAAGCACATCTGCCCGCGCCCGCCGTACAGAGCCATGCCGCGAATCTGACGGTCCTGCCCGGCGGCGATCTGGGCTGTGTCTGGTTCGCCGGTACGCAGGAGGGCGTCGCGGACATCTCCGTATGGTTCTCGCGGCTGGCCCAGAACGGCGACACCTGGTCCGCGCCGGTACGGCTGTCCGGCGATCCGGCGCGCTCCGAGCAGAATCCGGTGCTCTTCCCCGCCCCGTCCGGCGAGCTGTGGCTGCTGCACACCGCGCAACGGGCGGGCCACCAGGACACCGCGGAGGTGCGGCTGCGTATCAGCGGGGACGGCGGCGCGAGCTGGGGTCCCTCCCGGACGCTGTTCCCGGCGACCGCCGACGGCGGTGTCTATGTCCGCCAGCCGGTGACCGTCCTGCCGTCGGGGCGCTGGCTGCTGCCCGTGTTCCGCTGTGCGACGGTGCCGGGGCGGCGGTGGTCTGGCGGCGACGACACCAGCGCGGTCATGGTCAGCGAGGACGGCGGGCGTACCTGGGAGGAGCGGCCGGTGCCCGGTTCCACCGGGCTGGTCCATATGAACATCCACCCCCTGGGGGACGGTTCGCTGGTCGCGCTCTTCCGCAGCCGCCGCGCGGACTCCGTATACCGGAGTACGTCGGACGACGGAGGGCGCATCTGGACGGAGCCGAAGGCGCTGGCCGTACCGAACAACAACTCCTCGCTCCAGTTCGTCCCGCTGGACGACGGCCGGCTCGCCCTGGTGCACAACCACAGCAGTGCGGCGGACGCCACCGAGCGGCGTGTGTCGCTGTACGACGAGATCGACGACGAGGGCCTCGGCAGCGGCAACGGGACGAGCCGTCCCGCCCCGGACAGCGGACCGGACCTGGACGGCGGCGCCTTCTGGGGTGCGCCGCGCGCCCCGCTCACCCTCTCCGTATCGTCCGACGGCGGTCTGACCTGGCCGGTCCGCCACGATCTGGAGACCGGCGACGGCTACTGCCTCACCAACAACTCCCGCGACGGCCTCAACCGCGAGCTGTCCTATCCGTCCGTGGCCCGGACCGGCGACGGCACCCTGCACATTGCCTTCACCCACCACCGCCGCACGATCAAACACCTCCGGCTGAGCCCGGACTGGACCGCCCGGGAGCTCGGGAGCTGCCGCCCGGTCCATGACATACAGGTGTGACATACGTGGTGACGTACTTCTGATGTGTTTTTCCGGAAAACAGTGTTTCACCGGCACGAGCTGCGTAATGTCGGGCTCCTCGCGCCGCTGTCTTGTGCGGCGCCCTCCCTGAACAGGACGTATTCCTTCATGCCCCGTGCCCGCATAGCCGGCGCCGCCGCACTCGCTGCGGCGGCAGCCACCCTGATGATGTTCCCCGGACAGGCGCAGGCCGCCGGATCCGTGTACATCACCAAGATCTGGTACGACTCCCCCGGCTCGGACAAGAGATCCAACGCGAGCCTCAACGGCGAGTGGGTCCAGATCAAGAACAGCACCACCAAGTCCGTGAGCCTCAAGGGCTGGAAGCTCACCGACGCCTCCCGGCACGTGTACACGTTCAAGACGTTCACGCTGAAGGCCGGGAAGACCGTGACCGTGAAGACGGGCAAGGGCACCGACTCGGCCGCGACGGTGTTCCAGCAGCGCGCCGCGTATGTCTGGAACAACGACAAGGACAAGGCCACCCTGACCAGGTCCACGGGAGCGGTGCACGACACCTGCTCGTACAACTCCACGCGGTACGACTACAAGAACTGCTGACGACAAGAACTGCTGACGACCGGACCGTCCGGAGACTGCTCCGGACGGCGGGCGGGACACCGTCGCGGGGAATATCGCGGCGGTGTCCTCCGCTGGCATCCGCATGAGCACTCTCGCACTGATCGGCAGTGGAAACATCGGCGGCACCCTGGCGAGACTGGCGGTAGCCGCCGGAATCGATGTGGTTCTCAGCAATTCGCGCGGGCCGGAGACCCTCTCCGGTCTGGTGGCGGAGCTGGGCCCCCGGGCGCGGGCCGCGACACCCGCCGAGGCGGCCGAGGCCGGTGACTGGGTCGTGGTCAGCGTCCCGCTGAAGAACTACCGCCAGGTACCGGTGGCGCCCCTGGCCGGGAAGGTCGTCCTCGACACCAACAATTACTATCCCGACCGCGACGGGCGGATCCCGGAGCTGGACGCGGAGGAGACCACCACCAGCGCTCTGCTCCAGGACCACCTTCCGGAGTCGAAGGTCGTCAAGGCGTTCAACAACATCTTCTTCAAGCATCTCGCCGCGCTGGCACGGCCCACCGACGCGCCCGACCGCACGGCCCTGCCGATCGCCGGTGACGACGAGGAGGCGAAGGCCTCCGCCGCCCGGCTGATCGGCCTGCTCGGCTATGACGTCGTGGACGCGGGCCCGCTGGCGGAGAGCTGGCGGTTCCAGCGCGACGCCCCGGCCTATGTCCTTCCGTACGCACAGGACCTTGAGGGTCTCGGGATCTTCAACGACCCGGGCAGGAGCGCGGACACCGACACGGTCCGTACGGCCCTGGGCGAGGCCAAGCGCGGCTGACCGCGCGGCCGGCAGAGAAACCGAGCGCCGCCGGGGCCGGTCCCGGCGGCGCTTCCCTGTTCCCGCCCGTCCGCCGTACCGCGTTCCCGTCCCGTATCCCCTCCCCTGCCGCGTCCCGTCCCGGATGCCTCCCGAATCTCCCGGGAACCAGCCGTCGCCCGCGCCCGACTACTGACAAGGAGTGGACAACAGGGCACGGATCACGGGCCGTCGGGGCCCAGAAAGCGGGCAGGACGGTTGAAGTGGTACGAGGACGACTCCCTCTGGTCCGACTTCGCGCCCACGATGTTCTCCCAGGACCGCGCCGAGCAGGTCGCGGGCATCGTGGCGGATTCGCCACTGCTCGACTTCGGGCCCGGCGCCCGGGTGCTGGATCTCTGCTGCGGCCCCGGGCTCTTCCTGGTGCCGCTGGCCCGGCGCGGATACACCGTCACCGGTGTCGATCTCAATCCGTCCATGCTGGAACGCGCGGAGACGGCCTGCGCGGAGGCCGGAGCCGATGTGCGGCTGGTCAAGGCGGACATGCTGGACTACGTCGAGCCGGGATCCTTTGACGCCGTGCTCAATGTCTTCACCTCCTTCGGCTACTTCGACGATCCGGACGACAATCTGCGCGTCCTGCGCAACGCCCGCGAGTCCCTCGCCTCCGGCGGCCGGCTACTCGTCGATGTGATGGGCAAGGAGGTCCTGGCGGGCTGGATCGGCCGCCCGCAGGCGGTGGACCTGCCGGACGGTTCGTATGTCGTGCAGCGCGACACCGTGCTCGACAGCTGGCGCCGGCTGCGGACCGACTGGACGCTGGTGCGCGGCTCGACTGCCCGTACCGCGTCGATCAGTTCGTTCCTCTACAGCGCCGCCGAACTCCACGACCTCTTCGTGACGGCCGGGTTCACGGATGTCGAGTGCTTCGGCGGCTTCGACGGATCCGGTTACGGTCCGGGCTCGCGCAGGCTGATCGTACGGGGGATCCGGAAATGACCCGGGCACGCATACACGAGCACATCACCGACGCCATGAAGGCCCCCGACCTGATCAGGCTCGGCGGCAACACCGTACTCGCCCGCTTCGAGACGATGAAGGTGTACGCGGCGCTGGGCGCCGTCCGTACGCTGCTGCGGCGCGGCCGTATCGTCCCCGGACAGACCCTCATCGACAGTTCGAGCGGGATCTACGCGCTGGCGCTCGCGATGGCCTGTCACCGGTACGGGCTGCGCTGCCACATCGTGGCGTCGACGACTGTCGACTCGGTGATGCGCGCCCAGTTGGAGATCCTCGGCGCGACGGTCGACCAGATGCCGCCGTCGGAGAGTCTCCGGCTCGACCAGGAGCGGCGGGTGCGGCATGTACGCGAACTCCTGGCCCGCAGACCGGACTTCCACTGGATGCGGCAGTACCACGACGCCGTGCACTACGCGGGATACCGGGAGTTCGCGGAGCTGGTCGCCGAGGCGCTGCCCGAAGGGCCGCTGACGGTGGTCGGCGCGGTCGGTACGGGAGCGTCGACGGGCGGACTGGTACGGGCACTGCGCGGCTCGGGCCGGGCGGTACGGCTGGTGGGGATCCAGCCGTTCGGGAGTGTCACCTTCGGCAGTGAGCGGTTCACCGACCCGGAGGCGATCATCGCGGGCATCGGGAGTTCCATCCCCTTCGAGAACGTACGGCACGAGCTGTACGACACGCTCCACTGGGTGGACTTCCGGCATGCCATGGCGGGCGCGGTGGGTCTGCTGCGCGAACACGCCGTGTTCGCGGGGCTGTCCACCGGGGCAGCGCATCTCGTCGCGGGGTGGGAGGCGGACCGGGATCCCGGCCGGCAGCATCTTGTCATCGGCGCGGACACCGGACACCGGTACGCGGAGCGGGTGTTCGCCCGGCACGCGGAGGCGCTGGACAGACGCGCCCTGCGGCCGCGCCGGATCCGGGCGCTCGACGAGCTGCGGCCGCCGTGGTCGGTGATGGAGTGGGAGCGCCGCCCGCACAAGGAGCTGGTGGCGGCGGACGTCGGCGCCACCGGATCAGCCGGAGCCGGTGGGCCGGCCGGGCCGCTCGGGCCGGCCGGATCCATCGGACTGGAGAGCGGATCCGGTGCCGCGCCGGAATCCATGGCACATGGGGAGCCGTCATGACCATCGCCGCACTGGAGTCGCTGTCCTTCGGGCTCGGCAGAATGGCCGCCGCCGCGACCGCCGCCGGGCACGGGCTGACACTGCTCACCGGTGACCGCACCGTGTACCGGCACGAGCTGGACACCCTGCCGGACGGGGCGCTCACCGTCGTCGATGTCGACACCTCCGATCCGGAGGCGACCCGGCGTGCGCTCGCGGCCGTCCCGGGTCTGGCCGGTCTCATCAACACCACGGACACCTGGAGCGTTCCGGCCGCGGATCTCGCGGCCGAGCTGGGGCTGCCGGGTCCCGATCCGGCCGCGGTACGGGTGCTGCGCGACAAGGCCCGGGTGCGCGGGCTGCTGCACGGCGCCGGACTGAGCAAGGGACCTGCCGTACCGGTGCGGTGGGGCGACGGCCCTGGGAACACCGCAGCCGACCCCGCCGCCGAGGTGCTCCGTACGATCGGGCTCCCCGCCGTCCTCAAGGACTCCGCGGGCACCTCGTCCCGCAACGTCTGGATAGCGAGAAACCTGGAGTCGCTGCACGCCGCGCTCGTCGAGGCCCGCCAACGCGCCTTCACCGGCGAGCTGTTCGCGGAGCCGTTCCTCGCCGGGCCGCTCTACAGCGCGGAGACCCTGAGCTGGGCCGGGGAGACCCGGCTGCTGGGGGTACTCAGCCGGCAGACCTCGCGCGAGCCCGCCGTACGGGAGGAGGCCGCCGCTTTTCCGGTCGCGCTGCCGGACGGGGAGCCGGCCGAGATCGAGGAGTGGGTCGGCCGGGTGCTGAGCACGGCCGGTCACGACAGCGGCTTCGCCCATGTGGAGTTCATCCTCACCGCCGAGGGCCCCCAACTGGTGGAGATCAACCGGCGGATCGGCGGGGCCCTGGTCGGCGAGGCGCTGTGCCGGTCGATGGGCGTCAATGTGTACGAGGCCATGATCGACACCGCGCTGGGCCGCCGCCCCGGGCTGCTGGACGCGGCGCTCGAACACACCGGCCCCGCCAGCGGATTCGTCCTCGTCTACCCGGAGCGGACCGGTGAACTGACGGGCTGGCAGGGGCTCGACGGGCTCGGGGCGTACCCGGGGGCGGTGCGCTGGTATCCGGTGAAGGCGCCGGGCGACACCATCGCCACCGTGGCCGACCAACGGGGCTGCACCGGGATGGTCCTGGCGGAGGCGGCCACCGCGGAGCTGGCGCTGCACCGGGCGGCGAGCGCGGCGGCGGGGGTGCGTCCCGTACTCGTGGCCGACGGTGGGCGGTGAGCGCGAGGCCGGCGGACGGGACCGTACGAGCGTCCCGGGGCCAAGTGCCCCCGGGCGCCGGGCGGGCGGATGGCGGCCCACCGGGCCGCAGTCGTTCCTGCTGGCCTGTTCGTTCCTGATCACCCTGGGCAGCTTCGCCGTACTCCCCTATATGTCGGTGCTGCTGCACCAGCGGCTGGGGCTCGGTCTGGGCACGGTCGGGGCGGTGCTCGCCGTGGCCTCGCTGGTGCAGTTCTCCGGCGGGGTGGTGGGCGCGGCGCTGGCACGGCGGATCGGGCTTCGGGCCACCATGCTGGTGGCGCTGGCCGTACGTACCGCGGGGTTCGCGGCGTTCGTGCCGGGACTGGGCAGTCCGGCGGTCGCGGTCGGCGCGCTGTTCCTGGTGTCGTGCGGGGCGGCGCTCTATCTGCCCGCGAACAAGGCGTACTTGGTGGAGGGCGCGAAGGAGTCGGAGCGGCCGAAGCTGCTGTCGGCGAGCGGTTCGGCGTTCAACGCGGGCATCGCGCTCGGGCCGCCGGCCGCGGCGCCCTTCGTACTGACGTCACCGGGCGTGCTGTTCGCGGGCGTCGCGGCGCTGTTCGCGGCGGTGGGCCTGGGACACGCGCTGCTGCCACCGGTCACCGGGCCCGCTGTGGATCCGGCCGCGGAAGGCACTTCGCGTACCGGCCGGGAGCACACTGGCCGGGGGCATACCGGCCGGGAGGCGCTGCCCTTCGTGGTCACCGTGCTGAGTGTGTATGTCTTCATGTTCTTCCAGCACTATCTGGCGCTCTATGCCGTCCCCCGGACATCGGCGTCGTTCTACGGCGCGGTGCTGATGGGCTACGCCTGTCTGCTCGTTGTCGCGCAGCCGCCGCTGTCGGAGTGGATCGCCGGGCTCGCCTACCGTACGGCGATACGGGTGGGCTTCGGCGCGATGGCCGCCGGAATGGCGCTGATCGCGGCCGGGGGCCATCCCGGCATCGGCGCGGGCGCGGTGCTGCTCTGCCTGGGCGAGATCGTCCTCTTCCTGAAGAACGATCTGGAGGCGCTGGCCAGATCCTCCGCACCGCCGGCCACGGTCTTCGGCAGACAGCGGCTGGCGGCCGGAATCGGGGCGTTCGCCAGCGGGGTGGCGGGCGGTCAGCTCTACGGGGTCGCGGAGGACATGGACCTGGTCCCGGGCTTCTGGCTCGCGGTGTCGCTCCAGAGCCTGGTCCTGCCGGTGCTGCTGATGAGGGTGGCACGCCGCCGGGGCCTCTCGCGAGAGACCCCGGACGAGCGCCTCTGACACGGGAGTTATGGCGAGAGTACGGCCGGGGCGCGGCCGGGAAGGAGACTCAGAGTCGCCGTGTCCGGCTGCCAGACCGAGGTGAGGTCCCGGCGGGCGCGGGCGACCCGGGACCGTACCGTACCGACCGGGCAGCCGGCGGCGCTGGCGGCCTCCGCGTACGACAGACCCAGTAACTGGGTCAGTACGAACGCCTCCCGCCGTGACGGGTCCATCGCGTCCAGCGCGTCGAACACCGCGACGCTCTCGTCGAAGCCGGGCAGATGGCGCGGCTGCGCGCGCTCGGCCGCCGTCTGCCAGTCGGCGGTGTCGGCGACCCGGGGCCGGGCGGCCGCGCTGCGGTAGCGGTCGACGACCACACACCGCGCGATGGACAGCAGCCAGGTGCGCGCGCAGGAGCGGCCCGCGAACTTCGCCAGGCTGGTCAGGGCCCGCAGATAGGTCTCCTGGGCCAGGTCGTCGGCGCCGGGCACATCGGCGCTGAGATGTGCGACGAACCGGCGTACGTCGTCGTAGGTCGCGCGCACGAAGCGCTCGGCGGCCTCGCGGTCACCGGTGCCTGCGGCCAGCGCCCATGCGGTGATCTCGCCGTCGCGGTGGGCGGATCCGACGGTGCGCGGGTGTGCCGGTGTGGCAGTGGGCATCGCATTCGGTCCTTAGCGTCCTCGCGGCGCCGCGCCGGATCGGGCGGGGCGCCATCGGTGGCCGGCTCACCGCCGGGGGGAGCGGCGGATCACCGGCATGCCTGTGAACAGGCACGCGTACGTGCCTGAGGGACCCTCGGCCGCGGCGGAACCGGACCCGCGCGCGCCGAAGCACACCCGGGACACCGGAGTGTCCGGGCGTGGGGGCGCCTTGCGGGGTGCGGCCGGAGAGTCAGAGGAAGGACAGGAGCGGTGGCGGCCCCCGGCGGGAGATGCCGTACAGCACGACGAACCGGCGCGGGCGACAGGGCCGGTACGGTACGGGGCTCCGGGTCCGCGGCGGGCGCGGTGCGGCGGCGGACAGCACCCGCCAGGCGAGCCGCAGCGGGGCACTGACGAACAGGGCGAGCGAGCGCCCGAGTTGGAGGACCGCCGCCTCTCCGCGCCACAGCCACCAGCCGCACAGCAGCCCCGCCACCAGGTGGGCGAGGGCCATGCCGGAGGTCAGGGAGTGGCCGTCGAAGGCCAGCAGGAGCGCCGGAAGATCCGCCGCCCCCTCGGCCGTTCCGGCGTGGGCGTGCGCCGCCGCCGTACCCGGACGCCCCATGCCCGGCATGGCCATGGCCCGGGACTCCGTGGCGTCCGGCAGGAAGACATGGGTCCAACTGAACAGGGCGTGCAGTACGACCTGTCCCACCGTGCTGGCGCCGACAATCGCGGGGGCACCGCGCTCACGTCCCGCCAGCCACCAGCCCACGGCGCCCGTGACGACCAGCGCGAGAGCCGGGGCGGGCCACGGCAGCGGGGTGTCGGACTGGAGGGCGTGACCGAGCCCGGACACCGCTACGCACACGGCCGCGAACACCACGGCGCGTGTGAGACGGAGTGGGGGCCCGGCTCTCATGACTGCCATCGTGTCACTCGTGACGCAGCGTCGGAAAAGGGCAGGTGACCCCCAATATTGTGATCCATGTCACAGGAAATCGCCGGGAACTTTCCGGGTCCGGCACCCGACTCCTGGGGTAACCCGCCGAAGCCACCGAGAAGGCCGCCCTGATGAAGCCGTCCCCCGCACCCGCCGCACCCGAGCCGGCGGACCCGCCCGCCGCCACGACCGCCCAGGCCGATAACGCTGCCGCTGCCACTACCCCTGACGCTGCCGCTGCCGCGACCGGCGCGGACCCGTCGTCATCGTCATCGTCATCGCCGTCGCCGTCGTCAACGTCCAGAGTCACCCTCAGATCCGATCTCAGAGCGTCGATACCGGACGGTCTGATCGCCCTGGCCGTGACCGCGGCCGTCTTCGCCCTGCTCTACGCCCGTATCAAGGCGAAGACCTCCTCGACCGTGACCGTGATGCCCTTCATGGCCGACGCGGGCGGCTTCTGGATGTACTTCCTCAGCCAGGCCTTCGGCTGGGCGGCGCTCCTGTGGGCGTGGGGCACGGTCGTCCTGGGACTGCTGCTCTCCGGGCCCCGGCCGGCCCGGCTGCCGCTGTCGGCGCAGCGTCTGGAACGGCTCCACCGGACGACCAGCCTCAATACGATCGCCCTGATCGTCGCCCATGCCCTGTTCTTCGCCGCGGAGTTGGTACGGCACGACACCTCGGGCTGGCTCTCCCGGCTCTGGTCCGCCTTCGTCGAGTCGTTCGTACCGGGCGGCTACTCCTCGGGTACGGGCCAGATCGCCATCCCGGTCGGCCAGGCGGCCCTCTATCTGGCCGTCCCGCTCGGGCTGCTCTTCTACGTCAGGCACCGCATCGGCCCCAAGACCTGGCGCGTGCTGCACCGGTTCGTGATCGTCGTGTACGTGCTGAGCGTGTGGCACACCCTGCTGTACGGCACGAACGTCTGGTACGACGGCTGGTTCCGGACCTCGGTCTGGCTGCTGCAACTGCCCATCGCCGCACTGCTGCTGGCACGGCTGCTGCGGCCCGCGCGCCGTTCCGAGCGGCTGTCGGGCCCCGGCGCGGGCACCGGCCCGCGCGCGGTCTGGGGGCTGCGGCTGGGCGGGCGCCTGGTGGTGGCCGGGGTGGTCGTCGCGCTCCTCGCTGTGATCGTCAGCGGGCGTGACGGCGGGCGTACGGTTCCACCGGCCGACACCTCCTCCACGCACAACCACGACTGAGCGGGACGCTCCGGGCCGGCACCGGGGCGGAACGGCCGGAACCGGCGCGGCCGTTCCGGACGTTTCCCCAGGGGACGGCGTACGGAACGGAATGGAACGGGCGGGCGGTGGCGATGGCCGAGTTGGTCCCCGGAGGGAATCTGCCCCTGCCGGACACGGCGCTGACGGTCGAGGTGCCGGGCCCGTTCGATCTGTCGCTCCTCATCACGGACGACAGCGGAAAGGTCGGCGGGGACGGCGACTTCGTCTTCTACAACCAGCCGTCGGCCCCCGGCGTCCGGCTGTACGAAGGCCGCGCCGAGCTGGACCCGCGGCGGCTGCGGCCGGGAGCGACCCGTGTCACCGTGGTCGTCAGCCCCGCCGATCCGGGCACCGCGCTGGGCCGCCTGCCGCTGCCGGTACTGACCGTACTGACGGTACGAGGGGGCGGCGGGCGGACCGTACTGGCCCGCTTCACCCCCGCGCGCCCGGCGCACGAGAGGGTGCTGCTCCTGGCGGAGATCTACCGCCGTGGCCCGGGCTGGAAGCTGCGCGCACTGGGGCAGGGGTACGCGGACGGACTGGCCGGAATCGCCCGCGACTTCGGTGTGGAGGTGACCGAGGAGCCGGCGACTTCGGCCCCGGGAGCCGTCGGCCGGGCCGACATCTCCGGTGGACGCGGCGCGTCCGGGCCACCGGGCCGGTCCGGCGCGACCGGTCCGTCCAACGAACCCAGGGCGCTCGGCAGAGCCGGCATACGCGGCCTCCTGGGCGGGCTCGGCGGGGCCGGCCGGGTCGGCGGGCGCGGCCCATCGGGACCACCGAGCTGGTCCGGTGGGCGCGCCGGAGCATCCGGCGCGTCCGGTACGCCCGGCCTCGCCGGGGTCTCCAACCTGCCCGGCGGTGCCGGGGAGTTCGGCGAGCTTGTCCGGGATGTGCGGCTGCGGGCCGGGCTGCCCGCCGTCGTGCTGGACCGACGGCTCTCCGGCGCCGCCCGGGCCCATGCCGCGGTGATGGCCGGGCAGCGGCGGCTCGGGGCCGAAGGCGCGGACGGGGTGTCCGTGTTCCAGCGGGTCACCGCGGCCGGTTACCGCTATATCCGGATCGATCAGCACCTTGTCTCGGGGCCCCGTACGCCCGGCGAGTTCGTGGAGTACTGCCTCAGCGGCGAGCGGACCCGGGAAGCGCTGTACGATCCGGCGCTCACCGAGGCCGGTGTCGGCCAGGCCGTCGACAGCCGCTCGGGCGATGTCTACTGGACGGCGTTGTGGGCGTGCCCCTTCACCTCGGACGGGCTGGTACGGACGGCCGCCGAGGTCGTCGCCCTCACCAACGCGGAGCGGACCGCCGCCGGGCTCCGGCCGCTGGCCGATGACCGGCGGCTGGCGTCGGCCGCGCAGGCCTACAGCGCCGACATGGCCGCGCGCGCCTTCTATGCGCACACCTCGCCCGAAGGGCTGGAGCCCTGGGACCGCGCGGCGGCCGCGGGCGCCACCCACCGGGGCATCGGCGAGAACATCGCGTGCGGCCAGCGGAGCCCGCGCGAGGTGGTCCGGGGCTGGATGAACAGTCCGGGCCACCGGGCCAATATCCTCAAACCGGACTTCACCCATATCGGTATCGGCTTCGCGGGCGGCGGCCCGGCCGGCACGTACTGGACGCAGCTCTTCGGCCAGGCCTGACCGCCACCGCTGCCGCACCGCCCACCGCACCGCCACCCGCGCAAGCTCCCCGCCCCGGGCCCTCAGCCCGACCGCACCGCCGTGGTCGTGAAGGTGCCCCCGCAGACGACCGGCAAGTCCGTACGGAGCGTCATGGCGTCCTTGGACCCCGGCGGATAGATCCTCAGCAGGGCGGGAACGGGCCAGCAGGACGTCCCGTTGATGCCCTTGTTCAGGGTGTGCAGGGTGACATCCGCGGTGCCGCCCGGCGCCAGCCGTACCGCGGGAAGCCGCTCACCCTCGCGAGTGGCGGGACGGCCGATCATGGCACCGTCGCCGGCCAGGAGAGAGACGCCCGGGAAGCCCAGCAGGACGCAGGCGGCCGGCCCCTTGTTGATGAGCCGCAGGTCGTAGCGGATATTGCCCGCGCCCGCGTCCGGCGCGCTCAGACTCAGCTCGAGCCGGTCGGCCGTACACCGCGACGCGGACAGCGCCGAAGGGGCGGACAAAGGCGAAGGGATCGGAGAAGAGGCGGAGACCGAGGGCACCGGTTGGTCCGGGCCCGTGGACGCCGAGGACGAAGACGCCGGAGGCGTGCTCGGTGGAGCCGGTGTCCCCTCCGTACCGCCGGTCCGCGGCACGGTTCCCGAGCTGGACGCCCCGGAGCCGGAGACCGGGTCCGCTCCCCCGCCGCACGCCGCCGTACCGAAGCCGAGCGCGATCACCGTGGCCGCCACCGCCGCCCCACGGGCCGCTCTGCGGATCCGTACCGGCCGTCTCCCCGCGGCCTCGCCGGCCGGTGTCCTGGAGCCATGGAAGAGATCGGACATACGGTCCACCTGCCCATCGACGACGCACGGGTTCCCGCCGTACGTATACCCGGAATGGCGGCACCACCGACGCCATGCCCCCGCTTATCTGGCGGCGCCCGCCCCGCCGGCAAGCCCCTCGCTCACATCTCCGGGGTTCAGGGGCGCCTCGGCGGCCAGGGGTGTCGTCTCGGGCACCGGCCGGCTGTGCGGCCAGGGCCGTACGAGCAGCAGGCCGAGGGTGATCCAGACATAGGCGTTGGCGCCGAGGAAGGCGCCGAGACCGGTCGAGTCCCAGCGCCAGAGCCACACCACGCTGCTGCACAGGATCACGTACAGCACCGCGCACACCGCCAACAGGGCCCGGCGCTCCCGCTGTTCGCGGCGCAGGGCGCTGTCCGTCAGGACGACGAGGGCCGGGATCACCCAGACCAGATGGTGGACCCAGGTGACCGGGCTGACCAGGCAGGCGGCGAGCGCGGTCAGGGCGAATCCGGCGCGGTCGTCACCGTCACGGACGGCGGCGCGGGCGCGGTACGCCCAGAGCGCGAGGACGGCGAGGACGCAGGCCAGCCAGAGCGCACGGCTGGGGTGGTCGGGCTGGAGGCGGGCGAGGACGCCTTGCAGGGACTGGTTGGAGACATAGCTGAGCGAGCCGACGCGGTCGGTGTTCCAGAGGGCGTCGGTCCAGAAGATACGGGTGGCACCGGGGTCGATCAGGGCGGCGAGCAGCGTCGCGCCGCACGCCGTGCCCGCCGCGATGCCGGCCTGCCGTCTTCGGCCGGTGATCAGCAGATAGAGGATGAAGAGAGCGGGGGTGAGCTTGATCGCGGAGGCGAGGCCGATGCCGATGCCCGCGTACCGGCCGCGTCCGGTGGCCAGCAGCCGGGCGTCGGTGAAGACCAGGGCGACGAGCAGCAGGTTGACCTGGCCGAAGCTGAAGGTGTCGCGGACCGGTTCGAGCAGCGCGAACATGCAGGCGGCCACGACGAACGCGAACCACCGTACGGAGCAGACGCGTTGGATGAGCGGGCCCACGAGCCAGTGCAGCAGCAGCACCGACGCGGCCACGCTGAGCGTGATGCTGATGCCGACGGCGACCGGCCAGGAGACCAGGGCCATGGGCAGCATGGACACGGCGGCGAACGGCGGGTAGGTGAAGCCGTAGTGGGTGCCGGGCACGAGGTAGTCGTAGATCCGGCCCTCGTGATGGACCCACTCGCCGACCGTGCCGTAGTAGACACCGACGTCGAAGAAGTCCCGGTGCAGCGGGACGGTCGCGAGGAAGACGGCGGTGGCCACGACGAGGCACACGGCTATGGTGATCCGCCCGGCGGGACTCGCCAGGGCGCGGCGCGGGCCCCTCATGAGGCGGCCTGCGTCCGCGAGGGCACACCGCCGGGGGCGGACATCTCGAACATCCACCAGAGCGCGAGCAGCGCGAGCGCGCCGCCGCCCACGGCGAGGGTCAACTGCATGCCGTCCGGCGGATATCCGCTGGGCAGCAGGCCCAGGGCGAGGACGCCGCTGCCACCCGCGGCCCAGCGCCGTACCCGCCCGTCCGGCGCGGCGGCGGCGATCAGGAACAGGCCCCAGATCGCGTACCACGGCCGGAAGGCCGGGCCCAGCGCGAAGAGCGCGAGCAGGGAGAGGGCCAGGGCGTACACCGGGCCGAGACGGACCCGGCGCAGCCACAGGAACCCGATGGCGACGGCGGTGGCCAAGAGGCCGAGCCACCGCCACGCCGGTACGGCCAGATCGGCGAAGCCGCTGCCCACGGAGTCCAGCAGGGCGCCGCTGAGCCGGCCGAGTCCGCTGGTCAGTGACCAGTTGTCGGGTGATACGGGGGTGCTCAGCGCGGTGAGCCAGCCGTAGCCGGTGCCGGTCACGGCGGTCACGGCCGCTGTGGTGGCGAGGGCGATGGCGCAGGTCAGGGCGGCGGCTCTGAGCGTACGGGCGCGTCCGGTGAAGTGGCCGGACCACAGGACCACGACCGCGAGCAGTCCGAGCGCCGCGGGCGCCTTGACCAGGGCGCCGAGGGAGACGAGGAACGCGGCTCTGGCGGGCCAGCCGCCCAGCGCCGCCACAAGTCCGGCGCCGAGCAGCCCCAGCATGAGGGCGTCGTTGTGGGCGCCCGCGATCAGATGGAGCAGGACGAGCGGGTTGAGCGCGCCGAGCCAGAGGGCGGCGGAGCGCTCCACCCCGCAGCGGTCGGCGAGCAGCGGCAGGAAGGCGATCATCAGTCCCACGCCGAGCAGTGCGACCAGCCGCATACCGAGGATCCCGGCGGACATGTCGACATGGGCGAGGTCGGCGGCCTTGGCGGCTGCGGCGAGGAACACCGGGCCATAGGGCGCCGGGGTGTTCTGCCAGACGGGGGCCACTTCGGTGGCGAGCGGACCGCCGAGCTGCGCGGGTCCGTGGGTGTAGACGTCGATCTGCGCGTCGACCATGGCTCCCTGGGCGAGATAGCTGTAGACGTCCCGGCTGAACAGGGGCGGTCCGAGCACCAGGGGTGCCGCCCAGGTGCCGAGGGTCAGCAGCAGGGAGCGCGGTGTGGGGGGCCGGGGGCCGCGTACCGCGCGGCCGAGCCACCACCAGGCCGCGATCAGCAGGACGAGCCCGAAGTACGCGCAGAGCACGCCCAGCGCGGCGCGGCCGGAGGTGGGCAGGAGGGCATCGCGTACCGGCAGGGCGCCCGCGGTCAGGCCGCCCACGGTGAGCGCTGCGGAACCCGCGAGCCCCAACGTCCGGCATCGGTTCGGGTCCACATCCGCGTTCAGGGCGAGCATCTGTGGAGGCTTGCAGGAGGTGGTGGCCGGAAGGCGACGCCCCCGCCACCGGCCGGTGGCCTACGCATAGCCACCGCCTTAAGTCCGTACGGGAGGGGCGCCCGGGAGGTTTGGACCGGGAGGGGCGGGCGGGGCGGGAGGGACGTTCGGGAACGGGAACGGGAACGGGAACGGGAACGGGAACGGGAACGGGAACGGGAACGGGAACGGGGACTGGGCTGGGAACGGGGATGGGCCCCGGGGTCGCCGGGGCCCATCTCACTGCGTGGGTCTGTCACTTGGGGTCAGGCATCCTTCGCGCGTCAGCGCACTCGCCGTGCGCTGAACTGGTTCACCCAGTACTTCGTACGGTCGAGATAGGCGTTCTCGGCATCGGCGCCGGTCCTGCCGTACGCGCCCGAGAAGGTCTGGTAGCCGAAGCCGCCGGGCGGTGCGGACGAGGCCGGCTCGATGGAGCTGCCCTCGTGCCACTCGTTGAAGGAGGTGACGGAGACCCAGGTGGGCGATCCGCCGATGGCGGGGTCGAGCGCGTTGTTCCACTCCTTGTCGTATGTGGCGCCGTTGGCCCTGCCGAGGGTGGGGGTGGTGTTGCCCGGTACCGCGCGGTCGTCGATATAGCCGGGGGCGACCGAGGGGGCCCAGATCAGTCCGTTCGCGCGCGCGTAGTCTCCGGCCTGCTTCCAGCCGGGGGCCGTGGCGCCCGCGATGCCGTCATAGGTGTAGAGCCCCGAGAAGTGCGCGATCTTGCTGGTGTCGGTGGTCTGTGCCAGGACCGAGTTGGTCTGGGTGACCTGGTCGAGCGCCGCCCAGTCCGTGATCCTCAGGCTCTCGAAGATGTAGAACGCGGGGCGGTTGTTGTGTTCGGCGTCGCGGTAGTAGGCGGGGTGGCTGCCGTACGTGGCGTTCAGATACTGGATGTCGGACACCACCGAGGCCGCGGTGCGGCCCGAGTAGGGCTCGATGTGCCAGGCCACCTTGATGCCTTCGCGCTGGGCCGCGTCGAGAACGCCCCTGGCGAGGGTGTCCTCGTAACCGCCCCTGCCCCACCAGCTGTAGACGATCACGCCGGCGCCGGACTGCTTGACCCACTTCATGTGCTGGGCGACGGCTCCGGTGTAGTCGCCGGAGTCGTACGCGCCGAGCTTCGGGTAGAGGTCGGCGCCGATGTCCTGCGGCGGGGTGCGGCCGCCCTGCTGCCAGTGGCGGTAGCTGCCGTATTTGGCGGGGCTGCCGTACCACGGGTAGTAGAAGAGATGGACATTGTTCGACAGAGCGGCTTTCGCCGGGGCATCTAACGCCGCCGGCCTGTCCAGCGTGAAGGTGTCGATGTCGAACAGGGAGCCCGCCCCGCCGGTGAAGGTGAGGAAGACCGGTCCGGTGGGTGTGCCGGCCAGCGGGGTGGAGAGGGTTCTGAAGTTCTCCCAGCCGCCGGTGTTCGGTACGGTCACCGAGCCGAGCAGTGGTCCGGTGGCCGAGCCGGAGCGGACCTGGAGGGTGCCGCCCGCGCCGCCGGAGGAGACCTTCGCGGTGAAGTTGGTGGCGCCGTTGAGGGACGCCTGGGAGTAGCCGGCCCAGTCGCCGTTCTCGATGTAGCCGAGGGTCCTGCCGCCGCTGGCCGAGGCGTGGTCGGCGGGCTGGACACCGGCGGACGAGGTGTACGACTCGCCCTCGTACGTGGACGGGGTGGGGTTGGGGTTGCCGCCGCCCAGCTCCTTGATCCGGATATTGCGGAAGGACACATCGTCACCGGTGCCGTGGTTCTGGATGCCGATGTATCCCTGCTGGAGGGAGCGCACGGGGTCGGTGTTGGTGAAGTCATTGATCTTCACACCGTTGAGGAAGACCTGGAGCCGCTCCCCCTCCACCCGGATCTCGTACGTGTTCCACGCCCCCGGCGGGTTGAGTGCGCCGTCCCGGGCCGCGAGGTCCGCCGACTTGAACCCGTAGATGGAGCCGGTGGTCTTGTCCGGGGTGTCGGTGGCGTCGATCTGGATCTCGTACCCCTGGTTCACCGCCGAGTTGGGGTCGGTGGACGAGGGGAAGCCCACGAACACACCGGAGTTGTCGTCCCCGGGCATCCGCCAGTCCAGCTTCAGGGAGTACGACTTGAACTCCTTGGCCTGGTACCAGTACAGCCCCATGCCGCCCGTGGAGGTGAGGGTGGCGTCGGTGTTGGTGAAGCTGCCGGGGCCCGCCTGCGACCAGCCGGTGGTGGAGCCGTTGTAGAGCGGGGTGTATCCGGTCTCCGCGCGGCAGTCGGCCTTGGCGAAGCCGGCCGCGTAGCGGATGCCGCCGAGCAGCAGGGAGCGGAAGGCCGGGTCGGCGTACGACTCGGTGGTGTGCCCGAGCCCGGTGTAGAAGGACCGGCCGTTGCCCTGCGGGTGGCACCAGGTGATGGGGTGGTCACCGCTCATCTCCCCGCCGCTGTAGCTGCCTTCGTCCAGGCTCTGGAGCACATGGACATTGGCGCGGGGGTTGGTGCGGTAGTTGTACCACTCGTCGGAGCGCGACCAGGTCGTGCCGAGATGCGAGGTGGCCGCGTGGGTCCGGTCCTCGGTCTTGAGCGTGGCCTGCTGGATCGCGGGGTGGCTCTTGAACCAGGCGCCGACGATCCCCTCGTACTGCGGCCAGCCGTACTCGGTGTCGGCCGCCGCGTGCACCCCGACATAGCCGCCGCCACCGTCGAGGTACGACTGGAGGGCCGACTGCTGGGTGTCGTTGAGCACGTCGCCGGTGGTGCTGAGGAACACCACCGTCTTGAACTGGGCCAGATTGGCCGTGGTGAAGGCCGCGCTGTCCTCGGTGGCCGTGACCGTGAAGTTGTTGGCCGCGCCGAGGTCACGAATGGCCTGGGTACCGGCCGGGATGGAGTCGTGGCGGAAGCCCGCCGTCTTGGAGAAGACGAGGACCTTGTAGGCCGGGTCGGCGGCCTGCGCGGTCACGGCCGGTGTCAGGAACGCCCCGACGAGCGCGAGCGCGACCACGAAGGCCGAGGCAGCGGCCGACGGGAGCCGGCGTAGCTGATGAAGCATCACTGTCCCTTTCCCGCTCGTCACTTGGTGAGGGTGAGGGTGTCGATGTCGAACAGGGATCCGGCGCCACCGGTGAAGGAGAGGAACAGCGCTCCCGAACTGGCGGTACCGGTCAGGGCGGTGGAGACATTGGTGAAGGTCTCCCAGCCGCCGGTCACCGGTACGGCGACCGAGCCGAGCAGTGGTCCGGTGGCCGAGCCGGAACGGACCTGGATGGTGCCGCCGGCCCCGGCCGAGGAGACCTTCGCGCTGAAGGTCTTGGTCCCGGCGGTGGGGACGGAGGCGTAGCCCGCCCAGTCACCGTTCTCGATGTAGCCGAGCGTCTTGCCGCCGCTGGCCGCGGCGTGGTCGGCGGCCTGGACGCCCAGCGACGAGGTGTACGACTCGCCCTCCACGGTCTGCCCGGCGGGGGTGGTGCCGGTGGCGAAGGTGAAGGCGTCGATGTCGAAGAGGTTGCCCTGGCCCGTGGGGCCCTTGAAGACCAGGAACAGTTCCGTTGACGCGGCCGGAGCGTTGGTCAGCGTGGCCGAGACATCGGTGAAGGTCTCCCAGCCGCCGGTCGGCGCCACGGTGGCCGTGCCGAGCAGGGTGCCGGTGGCCGAGCCCGCCCGTACCTCGATGGTGCCGCCGGGGCCGCCGGAGGAGACCCGGGCGGTGAACCTGTTGGCGTTGCCGAGCGCGTAGGGCTTGAAGGAGATCCAGTCGCCGTTGTCGGTGAAGCCGACCGTGGCACCGCCCTCGGCGTTGCCGTGCGCGGCGACCTCGATGCCGGACTGGGCGCTGAAGTGCTCGCCCTGCCGGTGGCGGGGCTGGAGGACACGGATGCTGTGCGAGGTCAGTCCGGCCGCGTCGGTGTACTCGGCGTCGAAGACCCCGTAGATGTTGGCGGCGGTGTCGTGCTCGCCGTCGGTCGGGATCGCGAGCGTACCGGTGCAGCCGTTCTTCGAGGTGATCGCGTGCCGGTGCTCGTCATGGCCGAGGAGGTAGGTCACCTTGACCTTGGTGCAGTCGATGGCGCCGTCCTCCGGGTCACTGACGCTGACCGTGAAGGGCACGGTGTCGCCGAAGGAGAACAGTTCACCGTCCTTGGGTCCGGTGAGATTGACGGTGGGCGCGGTGTTGCCCGCCGTCACCACCAGGCTCGCGGTGCCGGTCAGCCCTTCGGGGTCCCTGACGGTGAGGGTCGGCCGGAAGGTGCCGGCGGTGGTGTAGGTCTTGCTCGGGTTGGCGGCGGTGGAGGTGGTGCCGTCGCCGAAGTTCCACGAGTACGTCAGGGCCTTGCCCTCGGGGTCGGAGCTGCCCGCCGAGGAGAACTGGACGGTGAGCGGGACGGCTCCCGAGGTCTTGTCGGCGGCCGCTGCGGCGACCGGGTTGCGGTTGCTGCCGCCGATGTACTCGATCCGGTACAGGGCCTGGTTGTTGGCGCCGGTGCCGTAGTCGAGGACGTACAGCGCGCCGTCCGGACCGAAGGCCTGGTCCATGACCTGGGTACCCGTCCACGGGAAGCTCTCGATGACACCGGGGGTGCCGTCGGCCTTCACCTCGATGGGCTTGATCCACTTCCGGCCGTACTCAGCGGCGAAGAAGTAACCGTTGAGCGACTGCGGGAACTTCACATTGGAGTTCAGGTTCGGGTCGTAGCGGTAGACCGGTCCGCCCATGGGCGACTCGGAGCCACCGCCGAACTCGGGCGGGGATCCGGCGTCGCCGCCGTACTTGATCCAGGCCGGCTTGGCCGCGGGCAGCGTGGCCTGGCCGGTGTTGCGGAAGGAGTTGTTGGCCGGGCCGCCGGCGCAGTTGTACTTCGCCCCTGAGGGACCGCTCGGGAAGGTGTACTCACCGTAGGTCTCGGCGGCGGTGTTCGTACCGGTGCAGTACGGCCAGCCGTAGTTGCCCGGCGCGGTGATGCGGTTGAACTCGACCTGGCCGCTGGGGCCGCGCCCGCCGCCGTCGGTGCCTCCGGCGTCGGGGCCGTAGTCGCCGAGGTAGACGATGCCGGTGGCCTTGTCGACGGACATCCGGAAGGGGTTGCGGAAGCCCATCGCGTAGATCTCGGGCCGGGTGTTGGCCGTACCGGGGGCGAACAGGTTCCCGGCCGGGACGGTGTAGCCGCCGGCGGCCGTGGGCTTGATCCTGAGAACCTTGCCGCGCAGGTCGTTGGTGTTGCCCGAGGAGCGCTGGGCGTCGAACTGCGGGTTCCGGTCGGTCCGTTCGTCGATCGGCGCGTAGCCGGCCGACTCGAACGGGTTGGTGTCGTCGCCGGTGGTCAGATACAGGTTCCCGGCGGCGTCGAAGTCGATGTCACCACCGACGTGGCAGCACTGGCCGCGGTCGTTGGGCACTTCGAGGACGACCTTCTCGCTCGCCATGTCGAGGGTGCCGTCGGTCTTCAGGGTGAACCGGGAGAGGTTGAGGTGGCCCTTCCACGGTTCGAAGGAGGCCGCGCTGCCGGTGACGGGGGCGTCGCCGCCGGGGGTGTTCAGCTTGGGCGAGTAGTACAGGTAGAGATAGCGGTTCGTGGCGAAGCCGGGGTCGGCGGCTATGCCCTGGAGCCCTTCCTCGTCATGCGTGTAGACGTCCAGCTTGCCGGCCGTCTTGGTGTTGCCTGCGGCGTCCGTGAACCGGACCGTGCCGTCCCGGGCGGTGTGGACGACGGCACGGTCGGGCAGCACCGCGAGCGACATCGCTTCGCCCAGTTCGGCGCCGCCCAGGGCGAGTTGTACCTGCTGGTAGTCACCCGGCGGAATGACCGCGGGCGCCGCGGGGGCCGCGACGGCTGCCGGGCCACCGACCGCCGGCAGCGCGACGGCGCCACCGCCGACGATCAGTGCCAACGCGGTGAGCCATCGTGACCAGAGGCGTCGTCTCGGCCTCTGCCCAGACAGTCGTGAAAGTTCTGACGGTCCTGACATGGAGCATCCTTCCTGACCTTGCGGGGGTTTTGAGTCAGGCGTGAGCGCACGACAGCGGCTGCCGTGTCACTCGTGGAAGAACCTGCGCTCGGGTGATGTCCCGTCACCTGAGCAACAGCCATACCGGTCTGGCGGAACGGATTCGATGCGGCGTCAACGTAATTGCGAGATCTCGGTGGAGTTTTTGCAGCCTGGCAACGGGATCTTAATTTGTCAAGGCAATGTCAAAATCCCGGAACCGGCCACCGGCGCGCCCCGCACCGCACACCGTGCGCACTCCGTGAAGACGCCGTGAAGTGGCTGATCCACTCATCCTTTGGAAGGAAGCACCCGGTGTCCCCACGGCGCCTGTCGGAGGGGCACCCCGTGACAGGCTTGTATGAGGCGAATGGACCACATCACCTTTCTTGTGACAGTGGTGATCCTGACCGCTCTGGCGTTCGACTTCACCAACGGGTTCCACGACACCGCCAACGCCATGGCGACCTCGATCGCCACCGGGGCCCTGCGCCCCAAGGTCGCGGTCCTGATCAGCGGTGTACTCAATCTCGCGGGCGCGTTCCTCTCCACCGCGGTGGCCAGAACGATCTCCGGCGGCATCGTGAACGACAGTCTGGTCACACCGGGCATGGTCTTCGCCGGGCTGATCGGCGCGACCCTGTGGAATCTGGCGACCTGGCTGATGGGGCTTCCGTCCAGTTCCTCGCACGCCCTGTTCGGGGGGCTGATCGGTGCCGTGTGGGTGGGTGCGGGACGGCACGGTGTGCACTTCGACGTGGTCCTCGAAAAGATCATTCTTCCGGCCGTCGCGTCACCGCTGGTCGCCGGTCTGGCCGCGCTGCTGGCGACGTATCTCGCCTACCGGATCACCACCCGGGGCCGGGAGGACTCCGTCAACCGGGGCTTCCGGCTGGGGCAGGTCGTCTCCGCCTCGCTGGTCTCCATCGCGCACGGCACCAATGACGCGCAGAAGACCATGGGCGTCATCACCCTCACCCTGATCTCCGCGGGCGCGCTCGCGCCCGACGCGGGCCCCCCGCTGTGGGTGATCACGTCCGCCGGTCTGGCCATCGCCCTCGGGACGTACCTCGGCGGCTGGCGCATCATCAGGACCATGGGCAAGGGGCTCACCGACATCCGCCCCCCGCAGGGCTTCACGGCCGAATCGTCCGCCACGACCGTGATCCTGACCTCGGCCCATCTCGGCTTCGCGCTCTCCACCACCCAGGTCTGCTCCGGTGCCATCCTCGGCGCGGGTCTCGGCCGGCGGCTGGCGGAGGTGCGCTGGGGAATCGCCGGGCGGATGGTCATCGGCTGGTGTGTCACTCTGCCCGCGGCGGCGGCCGTGGGCGCGCTCGCCGCCGTCATGGTCGTATACGGCGGGACGGCCGGCACCATCGTGGTCGCCCTGGCCGCCGCGGCCGTGGCGACCTTCATCGTGATCGTCTCCCGGCGCCATCCGGTGAACGCGGGCAATGTCAACGACGAGCACACCGTCAAGGTCCGCTCCTCCCGCGCGGCGAAGGCGAACGTATGAGGGGCGGAAGCGGTATGGCTCTGGACTGGAGCGGTCTGGGCGAGGTGGCCCTGGTCAGCGTCGGCGCCACCGTCGGGGTCGTCTTCGTCTTCGCCCTGGGTGTGCGCATCCTCGCGCACCGGGACGAGGACGAGGAGCCCGATGGCCGCCCGAGGCTCGGCCGGGGCCGCCGGCGTCCCTCGGCGCCGGCGCGGGCCGTCGCCGGGCTGTGCTTCCTCGCCTGCGCGGCGGCCGTCGCGTACGGGCTGTACCTGATCGTTCCGCAGTTCCACTGACCGGCCGCGGCCCTCCGCCTCACCGGGCCCGGTCGGCCGGGCCTGCCGGGTCGGCGGCGCAGATGGGCTGCGCCTCCGCCGAGGAGCACGGCACATGGCCGTGCTTACGGACCACCTCCTGGCCGCCGCCGCGCAGCAGGAAGTTGAGGAAGCTGGACACGAGGGAGCCGGTGGGCGGGGATCCGTAGGTGTACGCGTACTCGACGCCCCGGTAGGGATAGTCGCTGTGGGCGATGGTGTCCGGGAGGGGGACCTGCCCGTCCAGGCTCAGCGTGTGCACCCCCTTCGCCGTGCTGCCGGAGCGCAGTTCCGTGTACCCGATGGCGCCCGGGGTGGCGGCGACCTTGGCGAGGACCCGGGCGGTGCTGTCGAGTTCGCAGCGGAAGACCTTGGCGGACGGGTCGATCTTCGTCTCGCAGTCGGGCGAGGAGTAGGCCTCCTCGATGTCGCCGCCGAGGACGGTGCTCTCGAAGATGTCGCGGGTGCCGGAGCCCGATTTCCGGCTGGCGAGGACGATGGGCAGGTCGTAGTCGTCGGGGACATCGCGTAGTTGGTTCCATCTCCGGATGTCTCCGCGGTAGATGGCCTTGACCTCGTCGGTCGTCAGATCGCTCACGGGCACATCGTCGTGGACGACAAGGGTGTAGACAGCTACGGCGACCCGGCTCGGCTGCAGTTCGGTCTGCTTCTCGGTCCTGCGTACGTCGGAGAGCGCGATCAGCGCGGGCGAGCCGCCCTTCGCAGCCGCGCCGCGCTCGTCCAGTTCCTGGAGGCCCTCGCCGCTGCTGCGGGCTTCGACCGTGACGGTGGAGCCGGCGCAGTCGTGTTCGTACTTCTCCGCCAGCTCATCGGCGACCGGTTTGAACGCGGTGGAGCCGGTGATGGTCAGCTCTCCCTGCGCGCACCCCATCGGCGGCCGGGTGTCGTCCCGTACGACGACGATGGAGGCGAGCGCGACCACGGAGACCGTGAGCAGGACGGTGATCAGCCGGGAGGCCCTGCTGAACAGGGGCGGGGTGTCGTCGGGGGTCGTACTGCGGTTGGGGAAGACCCCGCCGTCCCTGATGCCTCCGCTGACCCGGACCGGGTCCCCGACCGTCCCGCCGGTCAGCAGGACAAGCAGCTTGAAGTGCACACCACGGTTGAGCGGCACGCGCGGCAGGAAGACGGTGTCGTCGGTGTAGCGCAGTCCGGCGGCCGGGGTGAAGTGGTCCAGCAGATGATCGGCGTTCAGTGGCGTGGTGACCGCGATGCCGCGGATGGTACGGGAGGTGAACTCGGCAGTCAGGCCGTGGAGTTCACGTCCGGTGTAATCGTCGCCGGCGATGCTCTGAGAGCCGTCGTTCTCGATCCGCAGCAGCACGAGGGTGGCGTCGGAGAGTTCGGAGAGCTGCCGGTTCTCCTGGAAGAGACCGAGCCGTACGCCGGCCCTGCCGCTCCGCTCCGCGCTGCTCACCGGGGTGTCGAGCTGGACCCGGTATCCGATCCTGGTACGGCGCGGCACCCGGCGCTCGTACCAGAGCACCCCCAGTGAGGCCGCGATGCCCAGGACCGCGGTCACCACGGCGATGACATTTTCCGCGCTGAGCCATCCGCTGAACGATTCCACGGTTGTACGCCCCCCGACGTTTCGAACACGCGACCGACGAAGAATTGTCCGGTCACCGTACGGTCGTGGAGTACGGGGAGCCGCCCACTTCGCCGGGCCGTGTGCCGTTGTTCGCCGAAGGTTCAACAAGGTTCACAGGGGCGCCGTCCGAGGGTTCATAAGGCCGTCCCGCACTTACCGAGTCCCGTCCACGCCGGTTATCCATGAGAGGAAAGCGGAGAGAAACTCTTCCCCCGGCAGAGGAGGGGACGATGGATACCGCCGCGCCGGTCACCGAGGACGCCCCCACGGTCCATATTCTCTGGATCAACGCGGGCCTGAGCTGCGACGGAGACTCGGTCTCCCTCACCGCGGCCAGCCAGCCGAGCATTGAGGAAATAGCCCTCGGCGCCCTGCCCGGGCTGCCGAAAGTGGCTGTTCACTGGCCCCTGATCGATTTCGAATGCGGGCCCGTCCAGGGCGCGGACAATTTCATCGAGTGGTTCTTCAAGGCGGACCGCGGAGAGATCGAGCCCTTTGTCCTGGTCATCGAGGGCTCTATTCCGAATGAGTCCGTCAAGGACGAGGGCTACTGGTGCGGATTCGGGGACGATCCCGAGACCGGCCAGCCCATCACCACCAGTGAGTGGATCGACCGGCTCGCACCGAAAGCACTGGCCGTCGTGGCCCTCGGAACCTGTGCGGCCTACGGCGGGATCCACGCCATGGCGGGCAATCCCACCGGGGCGATGGGCGTGCCCGACTATCTGGGCTGGGACTGGACGTCGGGCGCGGGCATTCCGATCGTCTGTGTCCCCGGCTGCCCGGTGCACCCGGACAACGCCTCGGAGTCCCTGCTCTATCTGCTCTACCAGGCCGCCGGGTCCGCGCCGATGATCCCGCTCGACGAACAGCTCCGTCCGGCCTGGCTGTTCGGCGCGACCGTCCACGAGGGATGCGACCGCGCCGGCTACTACGAGCAGGGCCAGTTCGCGACCGAGTACGGCTCACCGCAGTGTCTGGTCAAACTGGGCTGCTGGGGTCCCGTGGTCAAGTGCAACGTGCCCAAACGGGGCTGGATCAACGGCGTCGGCGGCTGCCCCAATGTCGGCGGCATCTGTATCGCCTGCACCATGCCCGGATTCCCCGACAAGTTCATGCCGTTCATGGACGAACCGCCCGGCGGTCATGTGTCCGCCGCGGCCAGCGGTGCGTACGGCAAGGTCATCCGGCGGCTGCGCGGTGTCACGGCCAGGACCGTCGACAAGGAACCGAAGTGGCGCCGCAAGGGCGACAAGGTCCTGACCGGCTACCACCCCCCGTGGTGAACCGCCCGCCGGAAAACGGCTGAGCGAGCCCGCGAGCCCCCAGTTGAGGAAGGTGGTGTGCGGTCCATGGCGCCGACGGCGAAGCAGACCGAGGACGGCAGCGGCCTGATGGAGATGTCCTGGGATCCGATCACCCGGATCGTGGGCAGCCTCGGAATCCACACGAAGATCGACTTCCGGGAGAAGCGGGTCGCCGAGTGCTACAGCACCTCGTCCGTCTTCCGCGGCTACAGCGTCTTCATGCGCGGCAAGGACCCGCGCGACGCCCACTTCATCACCAGCCGTATCTGCGGTATCTGCGGGGACAACCACGCGACCTGCTCGGTGTACACGCAGAACATGGCGTACGGCGTGAAGCCCCCGCACCTCGGCGAGTGGATCATGAATCTCGGCGAGGCGGCGGAGTACATGTTCGACCACAACATCTTCCAGGAGAACCTGGTGGGGGTGGACTACTGCGAGAAGATGGTCCGCGAGACCAACCCCGGAGTCCTGGAGCTGGCCGAACGTACCGAGGCGCCCCACGCGGGCGACCACGGCTACCGCACCATCGCCGACATCATGCGCGCGCTCAATCCGCTGGAGGGCGAGTTCTACCGTGAGGCGCTGCATGTCAGCCGCTACACACGGGAGATGTTCTGTCTGATGGAGGGCCGCCATGTGCACCCCTCCACGCTCTACCCGGGCGGTGTCGGCACCGTCGCCACCATCCAGCTCTTCACGGACTACCTCACCCGCCTGACGCGGTACGTGGAGTTCATGAAGCGCGTCGTCCCGCTCCACGACGACCTGTTCGACTTCTTCTACGAGGCGCTGCCCGGGTACGAGGAGGTCGGCCGGCGCCGGGTGCTGCTCGGCTGCTGGGGCGCCCTCAACGACCCCGAGCACTGCGACTTCACCTATGCCCGGATGTCCGGGTGGGGCCGGCACATGTTCGTGACCCCGGGCATCATCGTCGACGGCAAGCTGATCACCAACGACCTCGTCGACATCAACCTCGGCATCCGGATCCTGCTGGGCAGCTCGTACTACGACGACTGGGAGGGGCAGGGGACCTTCGTCGACCACGACCCGCTCGGCAATCCCGTGGACCCGCGCCACCCCTGGAACCAGCACACCCTCCCGGCCCCGCAGAAGCGGAACTTCGCGGACAAATACAGTTGGGTGATGTCCCCGCGCTGGTTCGACGGCACGGACCATCTCGCGCTGGACACCGGCGGCGGCCCGCTCGCCCGGCTCTGGTCCACGGCCCTGTCCGGACTGGTCGACTTCGGCTATGTCCGGGCCACCGGGCACAGCGTCGAGATCAATCTGCCGCGCACCATGACGAAGCCGGAGACCCGCTTCGAGTGGCACATCCCCCGGTGGAGCAACGCCCTGGAACGCAACCGCGCGCGGACCTACTTCCAGGCCTACGCGGCCGCCTGCGCCCTGCACTTCGCGGAGCGCGCGATGGAGGAGGTGCGCGCGGGCCGTACCAAGACCTGGGAGAGCTTCGAGGTGCCCGACGAGTCCATCGGCGTCGGCTTCACCGAGGCGGTACGGGGTGTGCTCTCGCACCACATGGTCGTCAGGGACGGCAAGATCGCCAACTACCATCCGTACCCGCCCACTCCGTGGAACGCCAGTGTGCGCGACTCGTACGGCACACCGGGCCCGTACGAGGACGCGGTGCAGAACACCCCGATCTTCGAGGAGAACCCGCCGGACACCTTCAAGGGCATCGACATCATGCGGACGGTGCGGAGCTTCGACCCCTGTCTGCCCTGCGGCGTCCATATGTACGTCGGCGGCGGCAGGACCGTACGGGAGACCCATATGCCCACCGGGCTCAGCGGGCTGGGGGGCTGACACGGTGGCGGCAACGGCCGGGGAGCAGCGGGCCGGTGAGCGCGTCGACGCGCTGCTCGACGAACTGAGCAGGGCGATGGGCCCGTCGGGCCGCGCGCTCGCGGACGAACTGGTGCGCGCCGTCGTCGAGTTCTACGGTACGGGCCTGGCCCGGGCCGTCGAGCTGCTGCGCGATCCCCTGGAGGGCGCCGACCCGCTGGCACTGCTCGGCGGGGACGAACTCGTCGGCGGGCTGCTGATCCTGCACGATCTGCACCCCGACGACACGCTCACCCGGGTGGAACGGGCGCTGGACGAGATCCGTCCGTATCTCGGTTCGCACGCTGGTGATGTGGAGATCGCCGGGATCGGCCCGGAGCCGGAGGAGGACGGCGCCGCCGAGGGGCTGACCCTGCGGCTGAGGCTGCGCGGAAGCTGCGACGGCTGTCCCTCCTCCGCGCAGACGGTGCGCTGGACCATCGAGGAGGCCGTGGCGCGCCGGGCGCCGGAGATCGCGCGGGTGGAGGTCGAGGGCGTCGCGGAGGAGAGTCCGCAGCCGAAGCTCCTCCAGATCATGTCCCGGCCGCCGGACGCGGCCGATCTGGCGGCGGGGCCATGACCACCCGGCCCGCGCCCGTCCCGGACGGGCTGCGCGGCTTCACGCGCCGGCCGCCGGCCGCCGAGGAGCGGTGCGAGCTGTGCGCCGAGCCGCTGCCCGGGGAACACCGGCATCTTGTGGACACCCGGAAGCGCTCTCTGCTGTGTGCCTGCGTCGGCTGCCATCTCCTGTTCACCCGGCCGGGCGCGGGCGGGGGCCGCTTCCGGGCGGTGCCCGACCGGTATCTGTCCGATCCGGACTTCACCCTGGACGAGGAGAGCTGGAGCAGGCTCCAGATCCCGGTGGGGCTCGCGTTCTTCTTCCGCAACTCCGAACTGGACCGGCTGGCCGCGTTCTACCCCAGCCCCGCCGGTGCCACGGAGAGCGAGCTGGACCCGGCCGTCTGGCGGGAGGTCCTCGGCTCCGGCCGGCTGGCCGCGCTGCTCCAGCCCGACACGGAAGCACTGCTGATACGGCGGGAGCGCGGCACCGGCGCCGCGAGCGTGGGCGGCGCGGGCGGGTGCTGGCTGGTGCCGGTCGACGTCTGTTACGAGCTGGTGGGCCGGATGCGGCTGCACTGGCAGGGGTTCGACGGCGGCGCCGAGGCCCGCGCCGATCTGGCGGACTTCTTCGCCCGGGTCGCGGCACGGGCCCGGCCGCCCACGACCGAGCGGGAGGACGGCCGATGACCGATCTGACGTTCACCTGTGTCGGCGTACGGCCGGAACCGTACGGTACGGGCCCGACGCTGCTGTTCCGGCTGCGGATCGAGGCGGCGGGGGGCGCGCGGATCCACGCGGTGGCGCTGCGCTGCCAGTTGCGGATCGAGCCCGTCCAACGGCGGTACGCGCCCGCCGAGATGGAGATGCTCGGTGATCTCTTCGGCGAGCCGGACCGCTGGAGCACCACCCTCAAACCGCTCCAGTTCGCGCATGCCTCGGTGACCGTGCCCGGCTTCACCGGCACCACCGAGATCGAACTGCCGGTGCCCTGTACGTACGACATGGAGGTGGCCTCGGCCGCGTACTTCCGCGCGCTCGCGGACGGCGAGGTGCCGCTGCTCCTGCTCTTCTCGGGCACGGTCTTCTCCGGTGACCGCGGGTTCATGGCGGAGCCGGTGCCCTGGCACAAGGAGGCGGCGTTCCGTATGCCGGTGAAGGTCTGGCGGAGCCTGATCGAGCAGTACTTTCCCGGCTCTGGCTGGCTGCGGGTACGCGACGACTGTCTGGACGCGCTGCGCCGCTTCCGCTCGGAGCGCGCACTGCCGTCCTGGGAGCGGGTGTTCGAGGAGCTGCTCCGTACGGCGGCGGCTCCCGGACCCGCCGGGTCTGCCGGGTCTGCCGGGCGAGGAGGGCGATCATGACGGACCAGGTGGCGGTGGATTTCACGGGTTTCGACCCGGCCCGTCGGGTCGCCGACGCCCTGCTGTTCGAGGGCTACGTGCTCTACCCCTACCGGGCGTCGGCTCGTAAGAACCAATTGCGCTGGCAGTTCGGTGTGCTGGTGCCGCCATCCTGGGCCGACGCGCACGGCGAGCACGCCGAGCAGCGTACGGAATGCCTGCTGGAACCCCGCCGCGCCGGTCACCTCCTCGTAGAACTCCGCTTCCTCCAGGTGCGCCGGCGCACGGTGGAGCGCCCCGCGCCCGACGGCTCGGGCTGGACCGGGACCGCGCAACTCGATCTGACCGACCGGGTGCTGGTCCCCTGGGACGAGGGCGAGGAGCAGCGTGTGGCGCTGCGGGTGCCGCTCGACGAACTCGCGGGCGGAGGACGGACCGTACGGTTCGACCGCCCCGGCGGGGTGGCGTACGAGCCGGTCCAGGAGGCGGGCGGTACGGGACCGGTCGTCGGGCGCCTGGTACGGCACAGCCGGGCACTGGCGGGCGAGATCCGTCTGGCCACCGAGCCGCTGCCGGGCCCGTACGGCGCACTGCGGCTGACCGCGACCGTACGCAACGCCTCGGACTGGACACCGGACCGGCGTGAGCGGGGCAGCCGTGACAACCGCGAAGCCGCCCTGCCGTACAGCCTGATCGCGGCGCATCTGCTGCTGGGGCTGCCCGGCGGGCGGTTCCTGTCGATGACGGATCCGCCCGAGTGGGCCGCGCCCGCCGCTCGGACCTGCCACAATGAGCACACCTGGCCCGTGCTGGTCGGCGGTGAGGGCCGGGACGACGTCCTGCTGTCCTCGCCGATCATCCTGGACGACCACCCGGGACTCGCCGCCGAGAGCCCTGGACCGCTCTACGACGCCACTGAGATCGACGAGATCCTCTCGCTGCGGACCGCGGCGCTCACCGAGCAGGAGAAGCGGGAGGCACGCGGGACGGACGCGCGGGCGGCCGAGGTGATCGATCTGGTGGACGGCATGCCGGCGCAGATCATGGAGCGCCTGCACGGGGCGATCCGGGGTCTGCGCGAGGTGACCGGTGAGCAGGCAGGCGCGAACCCGGCCGAGGCGCCCGACGCGTACGACGCACCGGGGCCGGAGACCGTGACGGTCGGCGGGCAGCTCATCGGAGTGGGCAGCCGGGTCGTACTGAGGCCGGGCGCGCGCGGGTCCGATGCCCAGGACATCTTTCTGGCCGGCCTCGGCGCGACGGTCGAGGCGGTGCTGACGGACGTCGACGGCGAGACGCACATCGGGGTGACCGTCGACGGCGATCCGGGCACGGACGTACGCCGTCAGCAGGGCCGGTTCCTGTACTTCCGGCCGGACGAGGTCGACCCTTGCGGCTGCCCGGAGGGCGGTGGCTGACATGGCGGGCGGGACTCTGGTCGCCGGGATCGGCAATGTCTTCCTGAGCGACGACGGCTTCGGCGTCGAGACCCTGCGCCGGCTGGCCGGGCGCCGGCTCCCGCCGGGCGTCGAGCTGATGGACACGGGCATCCGGGGTGTCCATCTCGCCTACCGGCTGCTCGACGGCTACCGCGGGCTGGTGCTGCTCGACACGGTCGACCGCGGCACTCCCGCCGGCACCCTGCACGTACTCGACATCGACCCGGCCGACCCCGCCGCTGCCGGAATGCCTCAGGCGGCCGTCCCGCTGGACGGGCACGGCATGGATCCGGCGGCCGTGCTGCGGCTGGTCCATGAACTGCGCGCGGGCGCCGGTGGCACCCTGCCCGAGCGGATCGTGCTGGTCGGCTGCCAGCCGCTCACCCTCGAAGAGGGCATCGGACTCAGCGAACCGGTCGCCGCCGCCGTCGGGCCGGCGGCGGAGCTGGTCCTCGATCTGGTCCGGCACGAAGGCCTGGTCCGGCACGAAGGCCAGGAGGGTCACAAAGGCCACGGAAGACACCGAGGAGGCGATGACCGTGATGCACGCGATACGCGAGATACGGGCGGGACGAGCGGCGGACCACCCCAGGACCCATCCCAGAGCCCACCCCAGGACCCGCTCCGGGCCGGCGGACCGGCCGGTGCTGTGGGTCTGCGCCGGAGCGGTCGTGGCCGGGGTGGCGTACGAGACGGCGAAGTCCGTACCGGATCTGCGCCGCTATCTGCGGATGCGGCGGATGTAGGCCCCGGGGAAGGAGAGGACCGGGCCCCATGAACGATCAACGATGAACGCGGACGGCGACCGGCGGTCAGGCGTGCCCCGTCGCGGGCGGGTGCCCGGACAGCGGCCGTACCTCTCTGTCGGCGGGACCCGGCCCGTTGAGCTGCGCGTACCGCTCCAGGAACAGATGCAGGGTGCCGTGCAGCTCCCCCAGACGGACGAACCAGAGCGACAGGCTCATCGACCCCGCCGGAGTGATCTCGTACTCGCGGCGGGCGGGTCCGGACGCGGAGGCCCGCCATTGGGAGGAGATCTGACCGCATTTCTCCATGCCCCGCAGCAGCCGGTACACATGCGCGGACTCGGCCTCGGCCCAGCCGAAGGCGCCCAGCCGCTGGGTCAGCTCGTAGCCGTGCCCCGGCCGCTCGGCGAGCAGCAGCAGGATGACGGGGTTCATCAGCGCGCGTCGTTCGGTGTCGTGCGTCGTCATGGTCGCGGTCTCCTGATGTGGCCGTGCGAGCTGGGCAGCGGTTCGTACGGCGGTTGAGGACACGCTAACCAGCCCCGGCGGGACCGGCCAGCCGCAGTGACGAGGTGAGAGCCGTGCACGAACTGTCCATCGCGGCCGCCGTGGTCGCCCAGGTGGAGGAGGCCGTACGCACCAATGGCGGCGCGCGGGTCGCCTCCCTGCGGCTGCGGATCGGCGAGCTGGCGGGGGTGGTGCCGGAGGCGCTCCGGTTCTCGTTCGGCCTGGCGAGCGAGGGGACCGTACTGGCCGGTGCCCGACTGGAGCTGGACACCGTACCCGGCAGGGGCCGGTGCGCCGGCTGCGGCCGGGAGTACGCGGTCGGGGTGCCGCCCCTGCTCTGGTGCGACGGCTGCGCCCGGCCCCTGGACGAGCTGCTCTCGGGCCGGGAACTGGAGATCGCCAAGGTCGTTCTCATGGATCCCGCCGAGGCCGCTCCGACGGATTCCTCGGATGCGCGCCGCCCGGACAGCGGTGAGGATCGGGGTACTCCTGAGGAGGCCCCCCATGTGCCGAGTCGTTGATCTGCGCCAGGCCGTCCTGGCCAAGAACGACGCCAGTGCCCTGGAGCTGCGCGAGCATCTCGCCGCCCGGGGCACGGCCGAGGTGAATCTGCTGTCCAGCCCGGGCAGCGGCAAGACGGCGCTGCTCGAACGGCTGCTGGAACGGGCCGTCGAGGCGGGTATCGCGGTCGCCGCGATCACCGCCGATCTGGCCACCGAGAACGACGCCCGGCGGCTGGCGCGGGCCGGAGCGCCCGTCAAACAGGTGCTGACCGACGGGCTGTGCCATCTGGAGGCGGAGATGCTGCGCGGGCATCTCGACGGCTGGCTCCCGGCGGACACCCGGGTGCTGTTCGTGGAGAACGTCGGCAATCTGGTGTGTCCCGCGTCGTACGACCTCGGGGAGAGCCTGCGGATCGTGCTGGTCTCGGTGACCGAGGGCGAGGACAAGCCGCTCAAGTACCCCACGGCGTTCGGCCTCGCCCAGCTTGTGGTCATCACCAAGACGGATATCGCGGCGGCCGTCGAGTTCGACGCGGAGACGTTCCACCGGAATGTGCGGCAGGTGAATCCGGGTGTCCCGGTGCTGGCGACCTCGGCGCGCACGGGGGCCGGCGTCGACGATCTGCTGGCCCGCGTCCTCGACTGCGCGGACGGTGTGCCCGTACACCGGCCGGTGTACGAGGGCGCCTCCGCCGCTCACGGAACGGCTGAAACGCCATGAGCGGGCCCGTCTCCACCCGCGCGGCCAACCCGGCCGCACCACCGGCCACGTGTGAGCGCTGGCATGTTCTGGTACGCGGGGTGGTGCAGGGTGTGGGCTTCCGGCCGTTCGTGTACGCGCTCGCCACCGGTCTCGGTCTGACGGGGTGGGTCACCAACACCGCCGAGGGGGTCAGCCTGGAGGTCGAGGGACCGGCGGAGGATGTGGCGGCCTTCTGCGAGCGGCTGGCATCCGACGCGCCACCGCTGGCCGTCGTGGAATCGGTGCGGCACCGGCCCGTACCCGCCGACGGCGGCAGCGGGTTCACGATCCGCCCCTCGGCCGACTCCGGCTCCGGTGGTGCCGGACGCACCCTGGTCTCCCCCGACATGGCGACGTGCGACGCGTGTCTGGCCGAGCTGGCCGACCCCGCCGACCGCCGCTACCGGCACCCTTTCATCAGTTGTACGCACTGCGGCCCGCGCTTCACCGTCGTCACCGGGCTGCCGTACGACCGGGCGCGGACCACCATGGCCGGCTTCCCGCTCTGCGCCGACTGCGCGCGGGAGTACGAGGATCCGGCCGACCGGCGCTTCCACGCGCAGCCGGTCGCCTGTCATGCCTGCGGGCCCCGACTCTCCCTGCTCAGGCACGCGTCGGGCGGGCCTGCCATGACCGCTTCGGGCGAGGGCGCGCTCGCGGAGGCCCGGCGGTTGCTGGCGGCCGGGGCGGTTGTCGCGGTGAAGGGGCTCGGCGGCTACCACCTGGCCTGCGATGCCTCCGACGCCACCGCCGTGGCGGTCCTGCGTGCCCGCAAGAGCCGCGGCGCCAAGCCGTTCGCCGTGATGGCCGGGTCGCTGGAGACGGTTGAGCGGCTTGCCTTCGTCGGCTCCGAGGAGCGCGAACTGCTGCTGGGGCAGCGCAGGCCGATCGTCCTGCTGCGCCGTCGCGAGGGCGGTGAGCCGCTGGTGGCGGACGGTGTGGCGCCCGGCAGTTCCGAACTCGGGGTGCTCATGCCGTACACCCCGCTGCACCATCTGCTGCTGGGTCTGCCCGGCGATCCGCCGGGACCGCCGGTGCTGGTGATGACCAGCGGAAACCGGTCGGGCGAGCCCATCGTGACGGATGACAAGGACGCCTTGAGCCGACTGGACGGGCTCGCGGACGCCTGGCTGACCCATGACCGGCCGTTGCGGGTGGCGTGCGACGACTCGGTGGTACGGGTCTGTGCGGGCCGGGTGCTGCCCGTGCGCAGATCACGCGGCTACGCGCCGCTGCCGGTGGCGCTGCCCGTACCGGTGGAACCGGCGCTCGCCGTCGGCGGGGACCTGAAGAACGCCTTCTGTGTCGCGGAGGGCGGATACGCGTGGCTGTCCGCCCATATCGGCGACATGGACGAACTGGCCACGCTCACCGCCTTCGAGGCGGCCGTCGGGCATCTGTCGGAGCTGGCCTCGGTCACGCCCCGGGTGCTGGTCGCGGACCGCCATCCCGGCTACCGCTCGGGGCAGTGGGCCGAACGCCATGCCGGGGGCCGTCCGGTACGCCGGGTCCAGCACCATCACGCGCATGTGGCGTCGGCGATGGCCGAGCACGGTCTGGACGGCTCGGCTCCGGTGATCGGGGTGGCCTTCGACGGTACGGGGTACGGGGACGACGGCGCGGTGTGGGGCGGCGAGGTGCTGCTCGCGGACTACGACGGCTTCCGGCGCTTCGGCAGGCTGGCCTATGTGCCGCTGCCGGGCGGCGACGCGGCCGTACGGAACCCGTACCGCATGGCGCTCTCGCATCTGCGGGCGGCGGGTCTGCCCTGGTCGGACGAACTGCCGTGTGCCGCCGCGTGTTCGGCCGGTGAGCGGCGGCTGCTGGAGCGTCAGCTCACGCGCGGCGTCGCGTGTGTGCCGACATCGAGCATGGGGCGGCTGTTCGACGCCGTCGCCTCGCTGGCGGGGGTGTGCCACCGGGTGGAGTACGAGGCTCAGGCTGCGATGGAGCTGGAGAGCGCGGCCGTGGCGGGCGGTGGCCTGGCGGGCTGTGGTCCGGCGGAGGGCGGCCCGGCAGTCGGCTACCGGTTCGGGCTGGTCCCCGGACGGCCGGGCGACGGGGTGGAGCTGGTGGCCGACCCGGCGCCGCTCCTGGCCGCAGCCGTGCGGGACATACGGGCGGGTGCGGGTGCACCGGTGGTCGCCGCGCGCTTCCACGGCGCGGTCACCTGGCTGGTGGGCGAACTGTGCCGCGCGGCCCGTGACCGTACGGGACTGACCACCGTCGCCCTGACCGGCGGCGTGTTCTGCAACGCCCTGCTGACCGCCGGCTGTACGGAGCTGCTGGAGCGCGACGGATTCACCGTACTGCGGCATCACGTGGTGCCGCCCAACGACGGCGGGCTGGCTCTGGGCCAGTTGATGGTCGCCGCCCGGGTCGCGACGAACTGACAGACGAACTGACACAGGCCGAGGCCACATGTACTGGGCCCACATGTACGGGATCCACATGTGGCGGGCCCACATGTGGTGAGCACATATGGGCGGAGCCACCACAGGTGGAGCCGCCATAGGCCGGACCAACAACTTCTGAGGAGAAGCCATGTGCCTTGCCGTGCCCGGCAGAGTGCTGGACATCGAGGAGCGGGACGGAACCCGGATGGCGCACGTCGACTTCGGGGGCGTGGTCAAGGACGTCTGTCTGGAGTATGTGCCGGAGATCGAGGTCGGTGACTACGCGATCGTGCATGTCGGTTTCGCGCTCCAGCGGCTCGACGAGGAGTCGGCGAGACGGACGCTGGCGCTGTTCGAGAATCTCGGCGTCCTGGAGGAGGAGTTCGGGGACGCCTGGGGGCGGGCCGCGAAGGAGGCGGGCACCGCCCGTCCCAAGGGCACGAAGGACTCGGGAGGTACGGCGAAGTCCCGGGCCGGCAAGGCCGCCCGCGCCGCCCGCACCGGGCCGGAAGCCTCTGGAGTCCCTGGAGCCGCGGCCGTCCGGAGTCCCGCCCAGCCCGCCGCCACCCGGCCCCCGCGCCGCAAGCCCCGTCCCCCGCAGGAGGAGAGACCATGAAGTATCTCGACGAGTTCAGCGATCCCGATCTCGCCGCCCGGCTGTTCGACGACATCCGGGCCACCGTCACCCGGCCCTGGGCGCTGATGGAGGTCTGCGGCGGCCAGACCCACTCGATCATCCGCCATGGCATCGACCAGCTCCTCCCCGACGAGGTCGAACTGATCCACGGCCCCGGCTGTCCGGTCTGTGTGACCCCCCTGGAGACCATCGACAAGGCACTGGAGATCGCCTCCCGTCCCGATGTGATCTTCTGTTCCTTCGGCGACATGCTCCGGGTGCCGGGCAGCGGCCGGGATCTGTTCAAGGTCAAGAGCGAGGGCGCGGACGTACGGGTGGTCTACTCACCGCTCGACGCGCTCCGGATCGCCCGCGAGAACCCCGGCCGCCAAGTGGTGTTCTTCGGGATCGGGTTCGAGACGACGGCCCCGCCGAACGCGATGACCGTCCACCAGGCCAGAAAGCTCGGCATCGAGAACTTCAGCCTGCTGGTCTCGCATGTCCGGGTCCCCCCGGCGATCGACGCCATCATGAACGCGCCCGCCTGCCGCGTCCAGGCGTTCCTCGCCGCCGGCCATGTCTGCACGGTCATGGGCACCGCCGAGTACCCCGCACTCGCCGCCCGGCACCGTGTTCCCATCGTCGTCACCGGCTTCGAACCGCTGGACATCCTGGAGGGGATCAGGCGCGCCGTACGCCAGTTGGAGGCCGGCGAGCACACCGTCGAGAACGCCTACCCGAGGGCCGTACGGGCGGAGGGCAGCCCGGCCGCGCGGGCCATGCTGGAGGAGGTCTTCGAGGTCACCGACCGGGCCTGGCGCGGTATCGGCATGATCCCTGCCAGCGGCTGGCGGCTGTCCCCCGCCTACCGGGCGTACGACGCGGAGCACCGCTTCTCGGTGACCGGTATCCGAACGCGGGAGTCCACGGCCTGCCGCAGCGGCGAGGTGCTCCAGGGACTGATCAAGCCGCACGAGTGCGAGGCGTTCGGCACGGTCTGCACCCCGCGCACCCCGCTCGGCGCCACCATGGTGTCCAGCGAGGGCGCCTGCGCCGCGTACTACCTGTACCGGGGCCTGTCTGCACCGGGCCCGGCGGCCACCGCCGGATCCGGAACACGGGAAGAGGTGACCTCCGTTGGCTGAGCCGATGCCGGCCGGGATCCGCGAGGCGGACGGTGTCCGGACCCGCGTACGGCCCCATGTACGGCCTGCCGCACCGGACTTCGACGGGTGGGCCTGTCCGGTACCGCTCCGCGACCACCGGAAGATCGTGATGGGCCACGGCGGGGGCGGGCGGCTCTCCGCCGAACTCGTCGAGCATCTCTTCGCCCCGGCGTTCGGCGGCGAACTCCTCGCGGAACTGGGCGACTCCGCGGCACTCACCCTCGGCGGAGCGCGGCTGGCCTTCTCCACCGACTCGTACGTCGTGCGCCCGCTGTTCTTCCCCGGGGGCAGCATCGGCGATCTCGCGGTCAACGGAACGGTCAACGACCTGGCCATGACCGGCGCCCGACCCGCCTTTCTGTCCTGCGCGTTCATCCTGGAGGAGGGCGTCGAACTCGCCACGGTGGGCCGGATCGCCGAGGCACTCGGCGCGGCGGCCCGGGCGGCGGAGGTGACCGTCGCGACGGGCGACACCAAGGTGGTGGACGCGGGACACGGTGACGGCGTGTACATCAACACGGCCGGCATCGGGCTGATCCCCGACGGTGTCGACATCCGGCCGCGGCGCGCCGCGCCGGGCGATGTGGTGATCGTCAGCGGTCCGATCGGCGAGCACGGCGTGGCCATCATGAGTGTCCGCGAGGGCCTGGAGTTCGGGGTGGAGGTCGAGAGCGACACCGCGCCGCTGGCCTCGCTGGTGCGGGCGATGCTGGCCGCCTGCCCCGATCTGCACGCGCTGCGCGATCCGACCCGCGGCGGTCTGGCGACCTCGCTCAACGAGATCGCCTCGGCGGCCGGAGTGGGTATCACTCTCAGGGAGCGCGCGCTTCCGGTACCGGAGCCGGTGGCCAACGCCTGCGCCTTCCTCGGCCTCGATCCGCTGTATGTGGCCAACGAGGGCAAGCTCGTGGCATTCGTACCGCGGGCGCACGCCGACGCGGTGCTCGCGGCGATGCGCGCGCATCCGCTGGGCGGAGGAGCGGTGGTGATCGGCACGTGTACGGCGGACCATCCCGGCATCGTGGTGGCGAACACCGGACTCGGCGGGACCCGGGTGGTGGATCTGCCGCTGGGTGAGCAACTGCCGCGTATCTGCTGAGGGCCGGCCGAGGGCGGCAGGCGGCAGGCCTCCGCTCAGAACTCCTCGTGGACCTCGGGGTCCCCGCCGAGCCTGCGGTGCGGACCCGCCGAGATCCTGGCCATCTCGTCCTCGGTCAGCTCGAAGCCGAAGATGTCCAGGTTCTCCCGCTGCCGCCTTGGGTCGGCGGACTTGGGGACCGGGACCGCCCCGAGCTGGGTGTGCCACCGGAGCACGGCCTGCCCCGGCGTCACCCCGTGCGCCCGCGCGACGGCCACGGTCTCCGAGTCCTCCAGCAGCCCCCTGCCCCGCCCGAGCGGACTCCAGCTCTCGGTCACGATGCCCTTGGCCTCGTGGAAGGCGCGCAACTCCGCCTGGGGCAGCAGCGGATGAAGCTCGATCTGGTTGACCGCAGGCAGCACCCCGGTCTCCGCTTCGAGGCGCTCGATATGCGCGGCGGTGAAGTTCGAGACCCCGATGGACCGGACGAGTCCGTCATCGCGAAGCTTGATCATCGCCTTCCACGACTCGACGTACTTGTCCACGCGCGGCAGCGGCCAGTGGATGAGGTACAGATCCACCCGGTCGAGCCCGAGATTGCGCCGGGACTCCTCGAAGGAGGCGAGGGTCTCCTCGTACCCGTGGTGGCGCCCCGGCAGTTTGGTGGTGACGACGATGTCCTCGCGCGGCAGGCCGCTGCGCAGCACACCGCGCCCGGTGCCCGTCTCGTTGCGGTAGTTGAGAGCGGTGTCGACCAGCCGGTAGCCGAGCGCCAGCGCCCCGGTGACGGCCGTCTCGGCCCCGGCGTCGTCGAGCGGCCAGGTCCCCAGACCGACGGCGGGCAGGGCCGTGCCGTCATTGAGCGTATGCACCGGAGTACTGGTCACAGGGCTCCCGCTTTCCTCTCGCCTGCCGGTCCCGCCCAGCCTAGGCCGTGTGCTGCTGCTCCGGCGGCGGTACGGTGCCCGTACGGGTCACCCGGGCGTACCAGTGGGCACTGGACTTGAGCGTGCGGCGCTGGGTCGCGTAGTCGACGTACACCGCGCCGAAGCGCTTCCCGTAGCCGTACGACCATTCGAAGTTGTCGAGCAGCGACCAGAGGAAGTAGCCGCGGACATCGGCACCCGAGGCGATGGCCCGGTGGACGGCCGCGAGATGGTCCCGGAGATAGGCGATCCGCTCCGGGTCCCGGACCTCGCCGTCGGGGGCGGCGTAGTCGTCGAAGGCCGCTCCGTTCTCGGTGATCATGACGGGCAGCCCGGGGTGGTCCCGCTGTACCCGCATCAGCAGTTCGTACAGACCGCTGGGGTCGATGGTCCAGCCCATGGCCGTCCGGTCGCCGGGGGTGGGGTGGAAGACCACCTCGTCCGCGCCGGTCCAGGGGCTGTGGTCGCTCACCGCGTGTCCGTCGGATCCATGTGTGTCGGGCCCATGTGTGCCGGCCCCATGGGAGACCAGGGTGGGTGAGTAGTAGTTGACGCCGAGGAAGTCCAACGGCTGGTGGATGAGGGCGGTGTCGCCGTCCCGGACGAACGACCAGTCGGTGACCCCTTCCGTGTCGGCCAGCAGATCGGCGGGATAGGCGCCGGCCAGCATGGGCCCGGTGAAGATCCGGTTCGCGACGGCGTCGATACGGCGGACCGCGTCCGCGTCCCCGGCGCTCCCGGTCAGCGGGCGCACATGGTGCAGATTGAGGGTGACGGACACCTTGGCGTCGGCCGGCAGCCGCTCGCGCAGCGCCTGGACCGCCAGGCCATGGCCGAGATTGAGATGGTGGGCCGCGCGCAGGGTGTCGGCGGGGTCGGTACGGCCGGGGGCGTGGACACCGGAGCCGTACCCGAGGAAGGCGCTGCACCAGGGCTCGTTGAGGGTGATCCAGGTGCCCGCCCGGTCGCCCAGCGCGTCGGCGACGATGCCCGCGTACTCGGCGAAGCGGTACGCGGTGTCGCGCGCGGGCCAGCCCCCGGCGTCCTCCAGTTCCTGGGGCAGATCCCAGTGGTAGAGGGTGACGACCGGCTGGATGCCCTTCTCCAGCAGTCCGTCGGCCAGCCGCCGGTAGAAGTCGAGGCCCTTCTCCGAGGCGGGTCCGCTGCCGGTGGGCTGGACGCGTGGCCAGGAGACCGAGAAGCGGTACGCGCCGACGCCCAGACCGGACAGGATCTCGATGTCCTCGGGCCAGCGGTGGTAGTGGTCGGTGGCGATGTCGCCGGTGTCGCCATTGCGTACCCGGCCCGGCGTACGGGAGTAGACGTCCCAGATGGAGGGGGTGCGCCCGTCCTCCTGTGCGGCGCCTTCGATCTGGTACGCGGCGGTCGCGGCGCCCCAGAGGAAGCCGGACGGGAAGCTCAGGGGCGCCGCGGGGTCGGGGACGTGCCCGGGGGCGGTTTCCGAGGTGGCCACAGGGGTCCTTCCGCAGAGGGCGGGCAGAGGGCGAACGGCGGTCGTACAAACGGGTCGTACAAGCGGTGCAGCGGTGGGAGTGCGGTGCGGAGGAGCCTTCCTCCGCGGACCGGGAGTCCGGCGGACCGGGCCCCTGGGAGCGCTCCCACTCGATTGTGGAAGACTCTCCGTGGAGACCCTGCCTTGTCAAGGCCACTTTCCGTTCCGTGCCCGGATGAGTCCGGATGCGGACGGGCACGGACCTGGACGGGCGCGGGCCCCGGGCCGCCGGCTCTCCGGCGGCCCCGCACGATTTCCTGGTGAGCGCCACGGCGCGGCACCCGGAACGAAAGGCAGGAGACGACGGATGAGCAGCGCCGCACAGCCGGACAGGAGGCCGACCCTGGAAGCGGTCGCCCGGCTCGCGGGCGTGGGCAGGGGTACGGTCTCCCGGGTCGTCAACGGCCTCCCGGGTGTCAGCGCGAAGGCCAGGACCGCCGTCGAGGCGGCCATCGCGGAACTCAACTACGTACCGAATCCCGCCGCCCGCAGCCTGGTCACCAGCAGGACCGACAGCATCGCGCTGGTGATCCCCGAGTCGGAGAGCCGGCTGGCCGCGGAACCGTACTTCGCCGCCGTGATCCGCGGGGTGAGCAGTGAACTCGCGGACACCGAGATGCAGTTGCTGCTGATCCTGGTGCGCGACCGGCGCGAGCTGGACCGGCTGATCCGGTTCGTGGAGGCGCGCCGGGTCGACGGGGTGCTGCTGGTGTCGGTCCACCGCGACGACCCGCTGCCCGCGTTCCTGGAGAAGACCCGGATACCGACGGTCCTGGTGGGACGGCGGTCGGTGGACGAGCCACTGAGCCACGTCCACTCCGACAACGCGGGCGGCGCGGCGCAGGCCGTACGGCTGCTGCTGGACCGGGGGCGTACGGTCGTCGCCACCATCGCCGGACCGCTCGACATGGATGTCGGCGACAGCCGACTCCAGGGGTGGCGCGACGCCCATGCCGAGCGGGACATCCTGCCGGACGAGTCGCTGGTCGCGGAGGCGGACTTCACCGAGGAGGGCGGCCGGGCCGCCATGAGCGAACTCCTCGGGCGCCGCCCGGACATCGACGCGGTCTTCGCCGCGTCCGATGTGATGGCCGCGGGCGCGCTGACCGAACTGCGCGAGCGGGGGCGGCGGGTGCCGGAGGATGTGGCGGTCATCGGTTTCGACGACTCGATCGTGGCCCGCCATACGGTGCCGCCGCTGACCAGCGTCAGCCAGCCGACCGAGGAGATCGGGCGGACCATCACCCGGCTCCTCCTCGACGAGATCAACGATCCCGCCGTGCCCCGCCGCCGGCTCACCCTGCCGACGACGCTCACCGAACGCCGGAGCACCTGAGCGGCTGGGTCAGGTGCGCACCCAGAGGCAGAAGGGGTGTCCGGCCGGGTCGAGACAGACCCGTACATCGTCCTGGGGCTGGAAGCGGTGCAGGACCGCGCCCAGCTCCTCGGCGTACGCGACGGCGCGGTCCAGATCGTCGACCTCGATGTCGAGATGGATCATCATCTGCTGCCGGCCGGACTCGGAGGGCCACTCGGGCCTGGTGTACGCGGGCTCCGACTGGAACGCCAGGCCCGCGCCGCCGCCCGGCGGGACGAGCTTGACCCAGTCGGGCTCGTCGGCCGCCACCGTCCAGCCGAGAAACCGCCGGTAGAACGCGGCCAGCTCGCGCGCGTCCGGCGCGTCGAGCACCGCGCCGGTGAGTGTCGTCCGCGGTCGTCCTGTCACAGAGCCACCTTCCCCCGGCCCGGCGGGCCCCGGCCGATCGTACCCACCGACGGCCGGAGTACGGCACGGCCGGGACAGGCGAGCGTTGCCGATGCGGAGGGGTGCTCAGGCGCGGGGGCTCAGCCCGGGGGCTCAGGCAGCGCGGGGGGCTCAGGCAGTCGGCCCGAACGCGTCGACCCCGGTCAGCTCGGCCGAGAGCCGCCACAGCCGCGCCGCCTGCTCCGGATCGGTCGCCCAGTCCCGTACGCCGCCCCGCACCGAGGGGTCGGCCGCCGCGGGCTCCGCGATCTCGCAGTCCTCGCAGTACACCCCGCCCGCGCCCGCCAACTGGGGCGAGGTCGCCGCCCAGAGCTGGGTGGCCGCGCCCTGTTCGGGCGACTTGAAGGAGGGGTTCAGCGGATTGCCGTCCTCGTCGATCCAGCCGGCCGCGACCATCTCCTCCTTGGCGAGGTGGCGCTGGAGCGGCGTGAGAATGCCGCCGGGATGCACGGAGAACGCCCGTACACCGGCGTCGCAGCCGAGCGCGTCGAGCTGCACGGCGAAGAGCGCGTTGGCGGTCTTGGCCTGGCCGTAGGCCGCCCACTTGTCGTAGCCGGTCTCGAACCACAGGTCGTCCCAGCGGATGGGCGAGCGGTGGTGCCCGCCGGAGGACACCGAGATCACCCGCGCCCCACCGGGCTCGATCGCCGGCCAGAGCCGGTTGACGAGCGCGAAGTGGCCGAGGTGGTTGGTGGCGAACTGCGCCTCCCAGCCGGGGCCGACCCGGGTCTCCGGGCAGGCCATGACGGCGGCGTTGCCGATGACGATGTCGATGGAACGGCCCGAGGCGACGAAGCGCTCGGCGAAGGCGCGGACGCTGTCGAGATCGGCGAGGTCGAGTCCGTCGATCTCGACGCCGTCGACGCCGGCGAGCGCCTCCTCGGCGGTCGCGGGCCGCCTGGCCGGTACGACGACATGGGCACCGGCGCCGGCGAGCGCGCGGGTCGTCTCCAGTCCGAGGCCGGAGTAGCCGCCGGTGACGACGGCGAGCTTTCCGGTGAGGTCGATCCCGCGCAGTACGTCCGCCGCGGTGCTCCGCGCTCCGAACCCTGATCCGATCTTGTGCTGAGACGTGGTCATGTCCTGAAGGCTACGAATTGGAGCGCGCTCCAAGTCAAACGCGGCGCTCCAGGCCGAACACGCGAGCGCCGCCCACGGCCGGACCCGGTCGCGGAGCACGGTCCGACCAGGTGACGGAGCGGCCGCACGAGCGACCCGTACGTCGGCCGCACGAGCGATCGTCGAATCCACCAGCGGACCGCGGGGCGCGAACCGCCCACGATCGGGTCAGCGATGCGAGGTCCGGGCGGATCAACTGCTAGGCAGGCGGGGACGTCGTTGTCCCTTCCGCAGCTCTGGAGTCATCCATGTCCATCGACACCGTCCTCGCCCAGGGCCAGGAACCGCCCAGTGCTCGCCCGCTGATCCCGGAGCAGGAGGCGGACGAGGGGGCGGGCCCGGGTACGGAAGCGGGCGCGGGTGCGGGCGCGGCGGGCGTCACCGTCGAGGAGCGGGACCTCGCCTTCGACGGGTTCCACTACACCTGCCGGGTCGTACGCCACGGCGAGCGGCTGACCGAGCCCCTGCTGGTGCTGGGCGGCTCGTCCCAGGACCGCAACTCGTGGATCCGGCACGAGAAATGGCTCAGCCCGCTGGGCCAGGTGATCACGGTGGATCTGCCGGGGTATGGCACCGCGGACTTCCTGCCCGCGTCGTACGGTGTGGACTTCCTGGCCGCGGTCGTACGGCAGTTGCTCACCGAACTCGACGTGCCGCGGGTCAATCTGGTCGCCGCATGTTACGGCGGAGCCGTCGGGCTGCGCTTCGCCCAGCACTACCCGGGGATGCTGGCCCGGCTGCTGCTGGTCGGGATGACCACCCGGATCCCGGCGGACTACGCGGCGGCGATGGAGCGCTGGTCGGTCATGATCGACCGGGGCGAGACGGATTCCATCGCCCGTGAGCTGGCCGACCGTTTCATGTCGCCGCCCGGCACGGGCCGGGTCCGCAAGCACGCAGCCGTCTCCCGGCTCGTGTACCAGCAGATCGTCGGCCAGGACCCCGAGCAGCTCCGGAAGTCGGCGGAGCACAACACCCGGCTGATGCGGCACGAGTGGTACCGGCCCGAGCCGGTGCCCGCCGTACCGAGCCTGGTGGTCACCGGGGAGTACGACACGCTGTGCACCCCGGAGATGGGGCGGGAGGTGGCCGCGCAGCTCCCGCGGGCGCGGTTCATGACCATCGACGAGACCGACCATCTCGCGCCGGTGGAGCGGATCGCGGACTTCGCGGATCTCGTGGCGCGCTTCTGCACCGACCGCCCGCTGGACGAACTGCCGTACTGCAGCACGCCCGAGACCCTGGGTACGTCCGTGGCCATGCCGGTGTGACCGTACCCGCGTGTTCGATGCGGGCACCGGCGCCGGAGCCGCCCGGCCGAAGGGGTGCCGGGCGCCGGCGGGCGCCCGGCACGGGTGTGCGCGGCATTCGTGTGCGCGGCATTCGTGTGCGCGGCGTCCGTGTGCACGGCACCGGTGTGCACGGCCGGTGGTACGGTCACCCGCCCAGCCGGTCCAGTTCCTTCAACTGCCCGGCGCGGCGCTCCCCCACGTTCTTGGCGAGGCCGGTCGCGGCGGGTGCGGCTCCCGAGTCCTGCTCGCCCCGCGAGAGGAGGATGCTCTGTTCGAGGTGCTCGCGGAGATAGGTCTTGGCGAGGGTGTCGAAGGCCGTGCCCCGGTTCTTGGCGACGGTCCGAAGCTCCGCGTCGGTGACCATGCCCTTCATGTCATGGCCCTCGTGCGGATTGGTGCCCGCCGCTCCTGTCGCCTTGAGGACCGCGCGCAGCCGGGTCAGTTCGTCCCGGTGCGTCACCTCCGTACGCCGCGCGAGATCCGACAGGCCCGGGTCGGCCGCGCGGTCGGCGACCAGGTCGAGCAGGAGGAGGGTGCGTTCGTTCATGGGCGCCATGAGCTGGGCCCAGCCGCGGTCGGTGGCGTTGTAGCCGCCGGGCGCGACAGTGTCGGCGGAGTAGGACGGTGTGGCGCTCTTCGCCGGCGGCCGGGCGCCGCCGCTTCCGTTCCCGTCACTGCCGCCGCTGCCACTGCCACCTGCGCAGCCCTGCGTCCCGAGCAGGGCCAGCGTCAGCAGCGCGGCCGGTAGGACACCCGACAGGTTCGTACGGCCCGGACGGGGCGGCGGCCCACCACCCTTGCGCGGCCGGCCGCCGCCCCACGGCATCACGGGTTCCCGTTGGCGCCGCATTTGATGATCGGGTTGATGCAGTTCTTCACGCGTCGCTCCATCTCCCCCGCCGGCCAGGCGTTGAAGAAGTCACCGTGCATGGTGTAGCCGGGTCCCGAGGCCAGCCGGAAGCCCGACGGGTCCCCGTTCACCGGGTAGCGCAGGACCTGGCGCAGCTTGGGCACCGGGACCGGGTGGCTCGCCGGGCACGCGTTGTTGACCGGGTAGGCCATGTGGCTCTTGTGGTCCGCCGAGTCGAGGTCCCTGCCGTTCCAGCACTGCGGGAAGTCGAGGTACGACTCCATCATCGTGCCGGCCGGGCAGTTGACGAAGTCCTTCGACGGGGGGACATGACCGGCGTGCAGGCACGACCAGCGCGAACGGGTGTCCACGTCGTTCGGACCCGTCGCCTTGGCGTTGCCGGCCACGATCTTCAGGCCCTCGGGTATGGGCTGCGTACGGGCGATGATGTCGTCGGACACGCCCTCACCGAGGTAGTAGAAGGTGGTGCCGGTCGGCTCGACGGGCTGGTTGTTCACGTACAGGGTCGGAACCCAGTACGCGGAGAGGTCGACGACCGGGTCACAGGTGGTGTCGGCTCCCTTCAGATCGCCGAGGTTGGTGTACGCGTTGGTGGCGTGGCTGCCGAAGAAGCTGTGCATGTGCGAACCGCCGGGCAGACCGGGCACCACGATCGGGTCGTCCGGCAGCCGGTGGCTGAACTTGCACTCGGCCACGAACTCGGCCACACGCACGACGTCCGGCGCCGCGGCGGCCTTGGCCGGAGCGGCTTGCCGGGTGGTTCCACTCTCCACCTGGGCGACCGCCCCGGTGGAACCGAAGATGAGCTGAGCGGCGACGGCACACACCGCTACTAAACCGGCGAGAAGGGCCCGCACGCGTCCCCTGCCGACGCGGCGGCCGTTCTCGGACCGCGATGATCTCATGACCACTCCAAACGGAGTCGAGGATTCCGCACATCGTCCGCACCGGTCACCGACCGGTGCGTGGGCAGTGCGGCATTCCGAGGGTGGGGGGCGGGGAGTCCCGAAGTGAGGCTCCCCTCGACTGCCGGACGCTAGAGTCGGCCCCAGGTGCCGTCAAGGTGCTGCGTCAAGTTCCGGAACTGATGGATCGTCAGTTCCGGATGCCGGCAAGGGCCTTGACGCTCGCACCGACGGGCCCCGTGGATCATGCCGAGACGCTCGTACCTGGTCCCCCCGCGCCGCCGGGACCCGCCGGAAGCCTCGGCTCCCGCGCCCCGGTCGTGCCGCGGTCCGGCGACGCGTCGTGCCCGCGTGTTCAGTTGGTGAACGTTTTCGGTAGGCGCGCCGGACCGTACCTTCGACTAACGAATCAGGGCGTTCGACTGATGAATCAGGGCGAAGGCAGGGGTACCGGGGTGGCGAAGGCTCCGTCGTGGTGGACCAGTGCGGGTCCCTGGCCATGGCCGCCGCCTGCTTCGACCTCGCCGACGACGAGGATGTGGTCGCCGATCCGCTGACGCAGTGTCACCCGGGCGGTGAGCCAGGCCGGTACGCCGTCGAGCAGGGGCAGGCCGTCGGGGCTCTCCGTCCAGGGAACGCCGACGAAGCGGTCGATGCCGCTGCGCGCGAACTGCCTTGCCAGCGTGGTGTTTTCGGTGCCCAGCACATGGACGGCGAATCGGTCCGCCGCCTGGACGGCCGGGAGCGTGGACGCCGTGACGCCGAGGCAGAAGGAGACCAGGGCGGGTTCGAGGGAGACCGAGGTGAACGAGGTCGCGGTGAATCCGGCGGGTCCGGGGACGGTGATGACGGTGACCCCGGCCGCGTGCCGGCGCAGGGTGCGGCGCAGTATCTCGTCACCTGAGAAGGCGGTGGGTTCGAGGGCGGAAGGTCCGGTCGGGTCACCAGCTGCGGTGCGGTCGGTGGACACGGTCATGCCGTTTCCCTTCGACTGGGTGATGGTCACAGGGCGGCGCCCTGCTCGACTGTGAGGATCGGGCGCAGTTCCGGATCGGCGCGCAGCCGCTCCAGCCACAGCACGACCGTGGCCGCGGTGGTCCGGTGGGACGCGTCGTTGAGGATGTCGTGCAGTCCTTCGCGCACCACTCCCAGCGTGGCGCGGGGAAGCCGCGCCGCCCGCTCCCTGGCCTGGTCGGGCGGGGTCACGGTGTCGGCTCCGCCGTGCAGAACCAGGACGGGGAGATCGGGGCGGGCCTCGGCGAGCAGCAGGGCCGGTACGGGACCGGCGAGCCGTCCCCGTACGAAACCCTCGTCCTCGGTGAGCCGTTTGCGGTGGGCCGGGCATGCGGTACGGGCCGCCAGCTCGGCGTCCCAGTCGGGGTCGGCGGGGGCGGGAGTCGGGATGGAGGCGGGGGTGGGAGTGTCCGGGCCTGTGTCCGGGGATTCGCCCGCGGCCGGGCCGGCGGCTGGATCAGTGGCTGAGCCACTGCCCGGAACGGTGGCTGAGCCACTGCGTGGATCGGTGGCTGAGCCACTGCGTGGATCGGTGGCTGAGCCAGTCGGTGGCTCAGCCACGCGCGGGACCGGCGCGGCTCCGGCGGCGATGACACCGCCGACCGGGAGCCGGGCGCCGGCCGCCACCGCGGTGTGCAGGGCCTGGAGCGCACCCGTATCGCTGCCGACCAGGACCACTGGTTCGGCCGGTCCTGGTCCCGCGGCGTCGGCCGCCCGCTTGAGCACCTCCTCGGGGCCGTCGTCCGGCACCGTACCGAGCGCGTGCACCACATAGCCGTCGGCGGCCAGTCGGCGCCCGAACCGCTCGTAGACCAGGGGGTGTTCGCCCCGGCCGGGCAGCAGGAGCAGGGTGCCGCGCGGGGCGATCCCGGCGGGTGGCCGCCAACTGCTCGTATCCGCCGCGCCGACGGCCACGGTCGCTGGCACGAGCGCTGGTGCGGGCACCGGCGCGCTGTACGGGTCGTCGTTCATCCTCGGCTGCCGAGCGCGTCGAGGGCGGGGGCGACGGTCTCGGCCGCCTTGCGGTGGGCGAGTTCCTGGCGTACCAGCGGGATCAGGTCGCGCCCGTACGCGATCGCGTCGTCCAGCGGGTCGTACCCCCGGATGAGCAGGGTGGTCGCACCGATGTCGACGTAGTCGAGCAGCGCCCGAGCAACCGTCTCCGGGGTGCCGACGAGCGCGGTGGTGTTGCCGCCCGCGCCGGTGGCCGTGGCGGTCGGCGTCCACAGCGCGCGGTCGTGGAGATCGCCCTTGGCCGCGGCCGCGAGCAGCCGCCGCGACCCGGTGTTCTGCGGTCCGTCGGCGCCGTGGGGATGGCGCGCCTGGTCGAAGAAGGCCCGTCCGGCACCGGACTTGATGGTGTCCAGAATGCGATGGGCACGTTCCCAGGCGAGTTCCTCGGTGGGGCCGAGAATCGGGCGGAAGGAAACGCTGATACCAGGCGGTTCCGTGCGCCCCGCGGCCGTCGCGGCGGCCCGTACCGAGGCGATCTGCTCGGCGGTCCCGGCGAGCGGCTCGCCCCAGAGCGCGAACGTGTCGGCGTGCCGGCCGCCCACCCGGTACGCGGCCTCGGAGGAGCCGCCGAAGTAGAGCGGAATGCCCGACTCGCGCACCGGCAGGACCTCGGAACCGTACCCCTCGAACCGGTAGTGGCGGCCCTCGTGACTGAACGGTTCGGCGGACGACCAGGCCCGGCGCAGGATGGTCAGATACTCGTCGGTGCGGTCGTAGCGCTCCTCCTTGTCCAGGTAGTCGCCGTCCCTGCGCTGTTCGGCGTCGTTGCCGCCGGTGATGGTGTGGACGGCGACCCGGCCCCCGGTGAACCGGTCGAGCGTGGCGAACGTACGGGCGGCCAGCGTGGGCGCGATGAAACCGGGCCGGTGGGCGACGAGCAGGCCGAGCCGTTCGGTGTGCCCCGCCACATACGCGGCCACTTGGACCCCGTCGGGCCTGCTGGAGCTGTAGCCGATGAGGATCCGGTCGAATCCCGCGTCCTCATGGGCGCGGGCGAAGCGGGCCGTGTAGTCGGCGTCGATGACCGGACCGCTGGGCGGCCTGGTCTCCGAGGCGTCCTGGGTGCCGATCATGCCGATGAATTCGACGCTCATGAGTCGGTTGCCTTTCGGTGCGGGCCGTCGGTCGAACGGGCGATGGCGCGGTCGAGCGCCGTACGGCCGGTGGTGAGGAGTACGGAGTCGTCCTGCGGGGTGTGCACGCGGGCGCACAGCACATCGCGGTAGTGCCGCTGGAGGGGGTTGGCGCGGGTGAGGCCGTGGTTGCCGGTGAGGGCGACGGCCTGCTCGACCGCGGTGATGGCGGCGCGGGTGCCGAGGACCTTGACGGCCCCGGCCTGTTCCGCGCCCTCCGGGTCGCCGCTGTCGACACGCGCGGCCAGGGTGTCGACGAGTGTGTCCGCGCCGAAGAGCGCGGCCTCGATCTCGCCGACGGCCGTCTGGAACCGGGGCAGGGTGGCCAGGGGCGCGCCGAGTGCGGTCGGGACGCGCTGGTGCAGAAAGTTGGTGAGCCAGTCGCGCGCCGCGCCCGCCACACCGAGGTAGAGGGCGGTCAGGCCGAGGGCGTTCCAGGCGCCGGTCTCGGGGTCGGGCCGGGCGCCGGGGATCTCGCCGGGCTCGGCGAGACCGATGGTGTCGCCGAGCGGTACGGGTACGGAGTCGAGGACGACATCGTCGCTGCGGCTGGCCCGCAGCCCGACATGGTCCCAGGTGGGTTCGACGGTCAGCCCCGGGCTGCCGGCGCGGACGACGAACGTGCCGACCCGTACGGGGTCCTCTTCGGTACGGGCGAAGACAAGCAGATGGCTGAGGCCCACGGCACCGGTGGAGTAGATCTTGCGCCCGGTGAGCAGCCAGCGGTCGCCGTCGCGGCGGGCAGTGGTGGCGGGCAGCCCGCCGCGTACCGGACTGCCCAGTTCGGGTTCCACGCGCAACGCGTTGACCAGAGCCGGGCCGGTGGCCGCGGCATCAAGGAGCGCTGCGTACGCGGCGGGCGGCCAGCCGGGGGTACGGGCCTCGGCGGCGTGCGTGAACAGGGTCATGGCGGTGACGAGCGCGACGGCGGGATCTCCGGCGCCGAGGGCGCGCAGGATACGCACGGTGTCGGCGAGCCCGGCCCCGGAACCGCCGTGCCGCGCCGCGACGGTGGCCGTGAGCAGCCCGGCGTCCTGTACGAGTACGAAGCCCTCGGCCGGGAAGGAGGCGTCGCGGTCGTGCTCGGCCGCGCGGGCGGCGAGGGCCTCGGTGACGGCGGGCAGCCGCCCGAGATCCGGAACCCGCAACGCGGGGGCGCCGGGGCGGTGTTCGGTGGCGGATGCGGGAGGGGCGGTCATGCCGGGACCGGGGCTTCTTCGGCTTCAGCGCTTTCAGCAGCTTCGGCACGGACCAGGCCGATCAGTGTGCCGTAGTCGCGCGCGTCGGCCAGCGGGGCGAAGCCGCGGATCAGCAGGGTGCTCACACCGAGGGCGACATAGTCGAGCAGCGACTCGGCCACCTGCTCGTAACTCCCCACCAGCGCCGTGGAGTTGCCCGCCGCCCCGGTGGTTTTGGCGATCTCGGTCCACAGCCGCTTGTCATGGATCTCGCCCTGGGCCGCGTACTCCAACAGCCGCTGGGAGCCGCGCTGTTCGGCATGGTCCAGGTTGAACGCCTTGCGGATCTCGCCCGCCCGTTCCTTGGTCAGCCGCAGGATCTCCCTGGCCCGCTGCCACGCCTCGGCCTCGGTGGCGGCGGGGATGGGGCGCAGGCTGACGCTGAACCGGGGGTCGCGGCCGTACGGCGCCGCGGCGGCCCGTACCTCACGGATGCGCTCGGCGATTCCGGCGAGCGGCTCGCCCCAGAAGGCGTAGACATCGGCGTGCCTGCCGCCGACCCGTACGGCGTCCTCGGAGGCGCCGCCGAAGTAGACGGGGATGGGCGCGGTGGGGCGTACGGCGGAGAAGCCGGCCCGGACGCGGTAGAACTCACCGTCGTGGTCGAAGGGCCGGGTGGAGTTCCACTCCTTGCGGACCACGTCGAGGAAGTCGTCGGTGCGCCGGTAGCGGGTCGGCTTGTCGCTGAAGTCGCCGTCCCTGGCCTGGTCCGCGTCGTCGCCCCCGGTGATGACGTGCAGCGCGATCCGGCCGGGGTGGAAGGCGTCGAGGGTCGCGAACTTGCGGGCGGCGAGGGTCGGGGAGACAAAGCCGGGGCGGTGGGCGAGGAGGACGCCCAGCCGGTCGGTGTGGGTGAGGATCTGGTCGGCGACGGTGAAGCCGTCGGGGCTCGCCGAGGAGTGCGCGACCAGGACCCGGTCGAAGCCCGACTCCTCGTGGGCGCGGGCCAGTTCGCGCAGATAGCCGGGCTGGACGACGGGTCCCGCGGCGTGTCCGGTCTCGGTCTGAGTGGAGACGCCGTCGCGGGCGGCGGCGGGCACGGGAGTGGCTGAGCCACTTTCGCTGATCTCCTGGGTGGCGGCGATCCCGATGAATTCGATGGGCATGGCGGTGGTTCTCCTGTGGGTGCGCGGAGGCAGGGGAGGTCGTCAGCCGGTCCGGTCGCGCCAGGTGGCGGTGTGGTGGCAGGCGACGGTGTGGGGCTGTCCGGCTGTGGAGCCGAGGGCGGTACGAGGTGGCTCGTCCCGGCACTCGGGACCGGCGAACCGGCAGCGGGGCGCGAAGACACAGCCCTCGTCGTCCGGCCAGGGCGGCCGCTCGGGGGCCGGGCGCAACTGGGCGGGCACCAGCCGGTGTTCACGGCGTACGCTCGGCGCCGAGGCGGTGAGCAGGGCCGTGTACGGGTGCCGTGGATGTTCCAGCACCTCGCCGATGGGCCCCTGTTCGACCAGCCGGCCCCGGTAGAGGACCGCGACGCGGTCGGCGATACCGGCCAGGGAGCTGAGGTCATGGGAGATGACGACGACGGCGAGACCGAGTTCGCGGCGGAGCCGGTCGAGCAGGCTCAGCACGAGATTGCGGTTGGAGGCGTCCAGGGCGCTGACCGGTTCGTCGCTGAGCAGCAGCCGGGGGCGGGTGACGATGGCGCGGGCCAGGGACACGCGCTGGCGCTGGCCGCCGGAGAGCTGTCCGGGGGTACGGGAGCCGAGCGCGCCGGCGTCCAGACCCACCAGGGTGAGTGCCTCGTCGGCCCGTTCCGCGCGCTCCCGCCGAGTGGATGAGCCAACCGCGGCGAGTGGCTCGGCCACTGTCCGGCGGACGGTCAGTTCGGGGTCCTGGGAGCGCAACGGGTCCTGGAACATGTACTGCACGCGCCCCGAGCGCCGGAAGTCCCGCAGCTCACGGCGGTTCAGCCGGGTGAGGTCCCGGCCCTCGAAGCCGATGCCGCCCGCGTCGGGCCGCACCAGTCCGACCGTGGCACGGGCCAGGGTGGTCTTGCCGGAGCCGGTCTCGCCGATGATCCCGAGGATCTCGCCCGCCCGTACGGTGAGATCGACACCGGAGAGGACCCGGGTGCGGCCCGCGCGGCGCAGCGAGGTGGCGCGTCGGCCGTACGACACGGTGAGCCCGCTGATCTCCAGCAGCGCGGCCGGATCCCGCGCCCCGGAACCCGCGCCGGAACCCGCACCGGACGCCTCGACGATGCCGGCCGGCTCGGCTTCGTCCGGCCCGGCACCGTACCCCTGACCGGGCATGCGGACCGGTCCTCCGGTGGTGGCGGTCATGCCGGGGCTCCTTCCGTGACGGGACCGGGCGCGGGCGCTTCGTCGAGCAGTCCGGCCGGGCGCAGGCAGCGCGCCCGGCGCCCGCCGTCCAGGGAGTGCAGCGCGACCGGCCCCTCGGTGCACCGCGGTACGGCGTGGGCGCAGCGGTCGGCGAACCGGCAGCCGGGCAGTTCGGCGCCGGTCTCGGGCGGACGGCCCGGGATGATGTCCAGCTCGCGCCGCCCCCACGCACCGATCGACGCCACCCGTAGCAGCGCCTCCGTATAGGGGTGCGCGGGCGCGGCCAGCACCTCGGCGGTGGGACCGTCCTCGACGATCTCCCCCGCGTACATCACCAGCACGCGGTCGCAGCTCTCGGCGACGACGGCGAGGTCATGGGTGACGAGGATCAGGGCGAGGCCGCGTTCGGCCCTGAGCCGCTGGAGGAGTTCGAGGATCTCGGCCTGGATGACCACGTCGAGCGCGGTGGTGGCCTCGTCCGCGATGAGCAGTTCGGGTGCGCAGGACACGGCGATGGCGATGAGGACCCGCTGGAGCATCCCTCCGGACAGCTCGTGCGGGTACTGGTGGAAGACCTCCTCAGGGCGGTGCAGTCCGACGGCCGCGAACAGTTCGACGGCGCGGCTGTGCGCCTCCGCCCTGGGCAGCCCGCCGCCCACCCGGAGCTGCTCGGTGAGCTGGCGGCCCACGGTGAGGGTGGGGTTGAGGTACGAGGCGGGGTCCTGGAACACGGCTCCGATGCGGCGGCCCCGTACCGCGTCCCACTGCTTGCGGGTGAACGCGGTCAGCTCGGCGCCGGGGCCGACGGCCACCGGTTCGCCACCGGAACCGGAGGCCTCACTCAGGCCGACGCCGGAGCCCGCGTTCGTACCACCGTCCTCCCCGCCGAGGACGATCCGCCCGCCCGACACCTCGCATCCGGCGGGCAGCACGCCCAGCGCCGACCGGCAGGTCAGGCTCTTGCCGCTGCCGGACTCCCCCACCAGGCCGACGGCTTCACCGCGCCCCACGGTGAACGACACTCCGCGGACCGCGCGCACCCCGCCGGTGACGGTGACATCGAGCCCGTCGACCGTCAGTACGGCGGACGGCGTGCGGGTGGCTTCAACCGGTCGTGACACGCTGCTCGACCTCCTTCGACTCCGATCGCGCGGTCCCGGGGCCGGGGGTGGTCCTCGCGGTGAGCACGTCCGCCGCCGGTACGCGAACCGGGGCCGGGGCGGCTGTTCGTACCGGCCCGGGAACCTCCCGTACCGCACCGCCCGCCGCACCGCTGTCGCGGACCGCGTCCGCCAGGATGTTCAGGGCACCGACCGTGATCATGATCGTGAGACCCGGGACCAGGGGCGCCCAAGGCTGCTGGGCCAGATAGCCCAGATCCGCGGCGAGCATTCCGCCCCAGGTCGGCGCGGGCGGCTGCACCCCCAGCCCCAGGAAGGTCAGCGACGACACCACGAGGAGCGCCTGGCCGACGGCCTGCGCCGTGGTGACCGCGATGGTCGGCAGGATCTTGCCCCAGACGTGGACGCGCAGGATCCACCACCGGGACGCGCCCATGAGTTCCGCCGCCTCGACGTACTGCGCCTGTTTCAGCCCCAGCGCGGCGGCACGGGTCACCCGGAAGTACAGCGGCGCGAAGAGCACGCCGAGCGCGAGCATCGCCTGGTGCAGACCGTTGCCCAGCGCTCCGACCACCGCGATGGCGAAGACCGTGAACGGCATGATCATCAAGGTGTCCGCGGCCCGCTGGACGGTCCACTCGACCGTCCGGCCGAGCCACACGGAGGCGATCCCGGGCACGATGCCGAGCAGCATCGCCGCGCCGACCGCCTCCAGTGCGCCGACGACCGAACGGCCCGTGCCCGCCAGCAGTCTGCTGAGGACGTCGCGCCCCAAGTAGTCGGTGCCGAGCAGATGTTGGGCGCTGGGTCCGTGCAGCATGTCGGCCGGCCGCTGCGCGAGCGGGTCGTACGGTGCGAGGGCGCCGCCCGCGACCGCCACCAGCGCGACCAGGGCGAGTACGGCCAGCGCGATCCGCGCCGACGGCAGCCGCCAGGTGCGGCGGAGCGTCCTCATCGGGTGCTCCCTTCACCGGCCGGGCCACGACCGGCGGGCCCACGACCGGCGCCCGGCTGTCTGCGCGCGGCCGGATTGAGCGCTGTGAGGGCCGCGTTGACCCCGATGTTCGCGACGAGCACGACCGCGACGGTGACCAGCAGCGTCCCCTGGATCACCGGAATGTCGTGCTGTTCGGCCGACTGGAGCGAGAGTTGCGCGATGCCGGGCAGATTGAAGATCTTCTCGGTGACGACCGCGCCGCCCAGGATCACCGGCACACTGATACCGAGGACGGAGAGCGCGGGCCCCGCGGCATTGCGCAGCACATGCCCGAACAGCACCCGCCGGGTGGAGAAGCCGCGCATCTCCGCGCCGGTCACATAGTTCTCACGCAGGGCGCCGACGAGCGAGGTGCGGAGCTGCCGGGCGATGGACGCGGCGGCGTCCAGGCTGAGGGCGAAGGCGGGCAGGATCGCGTACCGCAGCCACTGCCCCGCGCTTTCCCCCAGTGGTACGTATCCGCCGGTGGGCAGCGCCCTGAGCTGCACCGCGAAGACGACGATCAGCACAATGCCGATGAGGAACGGCGGCAGGGTGGCCAGGGCGGACGAGACAAGGGTGACGGCCCGGTCGAAGCGCCCGCCGTTGTTGAGGGCGGCCGCGATCCCGGCACCGCCACCGATGAGTACGGCGAGCAGCAGCGCGAGACCGGCGATGGACAGATCGACGGGCAGCGCCTCGGCGATGCTGTCGGCGACCGGAACACCGGTGAACCAGGAGACACCGAGGTCGCCGGTGAGCGCGTGGCCGAGCCACTTCACGTACTGCTCGTACAGTGGCTGATCCAGTCCGAACTGCGCCTCCATACGGGCGATGTCGGCCGGTGTCGCCTGGTCGCCGAGGACGGCCGCCGCCGGGTTGGCGTCCGACAGGGCGCCGAGCGCGAAGGTGAGCAGCGAGGCGAGGACGAAGACCGTGGCGGTGACGACGAGCAGCCGGCCCAGCGGGCGGGGCGCCCCGGCCAGCCGCCGCCGTACGGAAACGGACCGTACGAGCCGCAGCGGCCCTTTCTCTGTCGGTTTCTCTGTCAGTGCCGGCGCGGTCATGAGACCGTGACCCCCTCGAACCTCTGGACCACGGTGTACGCCGGGATCTCGGAGACCTTGGGGTTACGGGCGAGGATCCGCGGAACGGTGTAGAGGAACACGTTCGGCATGGTCCGTACGGCGATCCCGGTGGCCTTCTGGAGAACGGCCGGATAGCCGGGCGCGTCCAGCGGTGTCCGGCGGACGGCGTCGAGCGCCTTCTCCAGCTCCGGCGGGGTGGTACGGCCCGGATTCATCAGGCCTTCCTTGCCGAAGAGCACCTGGAAGCCCTGGGTCGCGGACTCGCGTCCGGCGAACTGGTCGACGAACAGGGCCGTGCTGCGCTGGATGTAGACCAACTGGCTTGCGCGGGCCGCCGGGATGGTCTCGATCGTCGCCGTGATACCGACCTTCTTGAGCTGAGCCTGGATCAGTTCCGGTACGCCTTCGGCCTTCGAGGTGGAGAGCGTGATCTCCAGACCGTTGGCGTGTCCCGCCTTCGCCAGCAGTTCCTTCGCCTTCTCCGGGTCGTACGGGAAGAGCGCGTCCAGGGCGTCGTCATGGCCCGCGTACCCCTTGGGGAAGGGCTGGCGGGTGACCGCGCCATGGCCGAAGGACGCGGTCTTCAGGAGTTCCTCGCGGTCGATCGCGTACTTGAGCGCGAGCGCCACATCCGGGTCGGTGAAGGGCTCCTTGCCGGTATGGACATCGAGGACGGCCACCACCATGGAGGGGATGACCTGGACCTCAAGACCCGCGGCCTTGGCCGCCTCGACCTGACTGCCGGGTATCTGGGCGACGTTGTACTGCCCGGAGGTGAGGGACGCGACGACCGTCGAGGGTTCGGGGAGCGGATACAGCTCGAAGTTCTCGACCTTGACGCGGCCCGCGTCCCAGTAGCCGGGGTTGCGGCGCAGCACGGCCTTGGAGTTCTGGACGTACGAGACCAGGGTGTACGGGCCGGAGCCAGCGGGCTCGGTGGCGAGGCTCGCGGGGTCGCTCTCGAAGACCTTGGGGTTGACGACCATGCCGGTCTTGCCCGCGAGAAGCAGCGGAATCTGGAAGTCGGGCTCGGCGAGCCGGAGTTCGACGGTGCGGGCGTCGACGGCCGTGACCTGCTTGACACCGACGAGTTGGGAGGCGATCAGCGATTTCCCGTCGTCGCGGCCGCGTTCGATGCTCTTCTTCACGGCGGTGGCGTCGATCGGGGTACCGTCGCTGAACTTCTGGCCCGGGCGGAGGGCGAAGGTGACGACCGTGCCCTCGTCGTTGTACGTCCAGGAGGCGGCGAGGGCGGGAACGGCGTTGCCGGCCTGGTCGAGGGTGGTGAGCGCCGCGTACACGAGGGAGAGGGCGTGGACGTCCCAGCCTGCCGACGAGGTGACCGGATCCCATGAAGTGGGCAGTGCCCAGCCCCATTTGAGGGTGCCGCCCCGGCTTCCGGCCGCCGGGGCCGGCTCGCCTCCGCAGGCGGTGAGGGCGAGTGCGGCGCCCGCGCCGAGCGAGAGCCCGAGGAAGGAGCGGCGCCCCAGACCGGGGCGGGAGAGCGGGGCGGGGACCGGGCGGTCCGCGCCGGCGGGGGTCGATGAGGTGCGGAGGATCGGCATGGGTACGCCACCTTTCTGGGCCGTGCCGGTGCGCTCGGGTACGCGGGCGGGGCCGAGGGCCGCCCGGCCTGGCGGCCCGGACGAACAAGACGGAAGAGGAGGAAGAAGACAGAGGGGCTGGGAAGGACGAAGTCGGCCGGCCTGTGGGGCGGTTGAGCGGCTGGACCCAGCGCGGAGCACGGCACCGTCCACCGCCGCGGCATTGGGGCGGGACGGCACCGGGCCCTCGGACGACGACGGCGGTTCCGGGCGAGGAGAGGTACCGCTCCCGGGCCCGGCGGGGGCTCGGACACGGCAGCTCGGTACGGCTGGTATGTGCGGGCGGTACGGCTACGGCCACGGCCTGCGGCGGAAGGTGCCACGGCGGAGCCGGTCGATGGAGATCCGGTGGGCGGAGGTCCGGTGACGAGAGTCCGTCCGGCGAACGGGGGTCCGGTGTACGGGGGTGCGCCGCGTTTCCGGGGCCTGCACATCACCACTGTCGCGGCGGGAGCTTCCGGGGCGACGGGGCCGGAGCGCCGGGGGCCTCAGCAGGCCGCGTCGGCGGTCGGGTCAGCGACAGAGGGCGCTGGACGTGCGCCGATAGTCCACGTAGCGGCAGACCACACCGGGGTGCATCGAATGCATGCCCCGTATCCTCACGGCCGGGCGCCGCGCTGTCAATGGACACCTCTTGGTGTCTCATTGTCCGAGACCCTGACGACCTGCGCTTTCATCTCCGCACGCGGGCACGGCGGTTGCCCGGGGGGCGCTTCGGGACCGGTCGGACCGGCCCTGCGCGACGGGCCGTTCAGGCCGGTCCGGGCCGCGCTTCGCCGGGGTGCAGCCACAGCGGACCGTGGCCGGTATCGATCCGTACGGCCTCGGGCGGCGGTTCCGACTCGCCGGTGAGCAGGGCGAGTTCGGGACCGGTCAGGCTGCGCCAGCGCTCCAGCGCCTCCCGGGGCGACCGGCGTACGGGGGTGCGGGGCAGGGGCGCGGCGGCGGCCGTACGGGCGGCTTCGAGGTAGGTCTCCAGCGGCCGCCAGCCCGGTACGCACACCTGCCCGCCCGGGCCGTCGAAGAGCAGCGTGGGCAGTGCGTAGCGGCGGTGGTCGCCGGTCTCCTTCGCACGGCCGGGGTGCGGTCCCGGCCCGTCGAGCCCGAGCACCTCGGGGACGGGGGCGCGGGTCTCTGCCCAGTCGGCGCGGACCGCCTTGCGGGTCAGTGGATCGGCCAGTTCATGGAGCAGCCGGTCGATGTCCAGGCCGGGGATGTCCCGTACGGCGTCCCGGATGCCGGCCGGGGTGTCCGCGGGGGCACCGTGGACGAAGGTGCTCTCGCGCAGGCGCCGCAGCACCCGCTCGGCGATCCCGGGACCCTGCGATGCGGCGGCGGTGGCGGCGAGAGACGCGGGCCAACTCGTACGCGTCAGCCAGCGCAGCCGGTGCGGGTAGGGGGCGTCCGTATGGGCGGTGACCTCGTGGATGAACCGCTCGTACCAGCGGGCCTCGGCATCCGGGTCGGGGGCCGGATCGTCGTCCTCGTCGAAGAGGATCCCGAAGACCTGCCGCCACTGCGCGCGGGCACCGAGGGTCTGCCGGAGTGACCGGAAGACCGGCTCGGAGCCCCAGGCCCAGGGGCAAGCGGGATCGGTGTATTCGGTGATGCGGACCAGTGGCTGAGCCACTGGTTCAGCAACAGGATCAGCCACTGGTCCGGTACGGTCCGGCCGCGGCCCCTGGTCCTCTGCCTGCGCCTGGTCCCGCTCCGGGCCCTGGCCCGCGCTCCGCCCCCGGTCCTGCTCCGGGCCCTGACCCGGATCTCGGCCCGGATCCCGATCCCCCTCGCGAACCCGCTCCTGGCCTTGCTCCCCGCGCCCGCTCACGCCGGCACCACCGGGGAGACATCGCGGGCCTCGGTCCCCTGGCCGGCGTTCCGGGACGCGGCGCCCTCGGCGGCGAGTCCGGCGATGGTCGTACGGCCCAGCACCGACTGCGCGGCGTCCTCGACCGCGCGCCACAGATCCGGCAGCCCCTGGGCGGCGCCCGGGTAGCTGAGCGTCTCGGGCCGTTCGCCGCGGAGCGTGAGGAACTCACCGTCCACCGCGGTCATCACCTCGGCCACACTGATGGCGGCCGGATCGCGGCCGATCCAGTAACCCCCCTCACAGCCGCGCTGGCTGCGGACCAGACCGGCCTGCCGCAGATCCCGGAAGACCGATTTGAGGAACCGGAACGGGATGTCCTGCGCCGACGCGATGCCCTCACAGGTCAGGGGCCGTCCGCTGTCGGCGGCCAGTTCGACGAGCGCCCGTACCGCGTAGTCCGCCTTCGCCGATATCTGCATGTGCACTGTCTCCCCGTGGGTTTCCGTACCTGACGAGTACCGTCCGAGAGCCGCCCGGGAGCCGGGAACGGCCAGCTCGGCGGTAATGGACACATCTTGACATCCATTCGCCGCGCTCTCTACGGTCGGCGCCGGGACCCGCGTACTCTGCCGGACACCCTGCCATGTGCCCGCCGCGTCCCGCCGCCCCGTCGCCAGCCCCCGGTCCGGACCTCGCGTCCGCGGCCCCCGACGAGCAGGATCGCCATGGCCCCGCACACCCCGCCCACCGGCCCCGGACACGACGCGTTCCACCCCGACCTGCCGGACCACCACCACGACCACAAGGACGGTACGGCGGACAGCTCGCTCCCCCTGCGCGCCCGGCTGCACCACATCCGTGCCGACGCGCTCGACGCCGACACCGCACAGACCGGCGGGATGCGGCGCTTCGCGGCCATCAGCGGAAACAGCGTCGGCTCCGAACGTATCTGGATGGGCCAGACCCATGTGGCGCCCGCCACCGCCTCCTCCAACCACCACCACGGCGCGTCGGAGACGGCCATCCATGTGGTGAAAGGGCACCCGGAGTTCGTGTTCCTCGACGACTCCGGCGGCACCCGCGAGGAGATCCGGATCCGTACCTCGCCGGGCGACTACATCTTCGTACCGCCCTATGTCCCGCACCGCGAGGAGAACCCCAGCCCCGACGACGAGGCCGTGGTGGTGATCGCCCGCAGCACCCAGGAGGCGATCGTGGTCAATCTGCCCGAACTGTATGTCCTCGGGCACGAATCCGACGCCGGCTGAGCCCGACACGCCGCCGGGACGGGCAGATTCCTACGGCAAAGCAAGCAACTGAGACCCGGACCCGGAAGCCGTACGGAAACTCCTTCTCGCCTACACCGACGCGGTCGGCAAGTCACCCCGCGAGTTCGCGGACCGTCGCCATGTCGCTGAACGGCAGCAGGCGTTCACCGACGATCTGGTACGGCTCACTGCCCTTCCCCGCGATCAGGACGATGTCCTCGCGGTCCGCGTCGGCGAGTGCGAAGGCGATGGCCCGGCGGCGGTCGGCGAACCGCTCGAAGCGGCAGCCGGTGGCCATCAGCCCCGGAGTGATCTGGTCCATGATCGCCCCGGGGTCCTCGTGCCGTGGATTGTCCGAGGTGACAACGGCCAGATCGGAGTATGTACCGGCGATCTCCCCCATCCGGGCGCGCTTGGTGCTGTCGCGGTCGCCGCCGCAGCCGAAGACCGTGATGATCCGGCCGCGGGCGAAGTCGCGGACAGTGGTGAGCACCTTCTCCAGGGAGTCCGGGGAGTGCGCGTAGTCCACGATGACGGCGGTGCCTCCCGGGGTCTCAAAGCGTTCGAACCGCCCGGGAATCGGCGGCATCTGGTCGAGTGTCCCGACCAGTCCGGGCAGATCGTGCCCGAGCCGATGGCAAGCGGCCACGGTGGCAAGGGCGTTGGCCACCGAGAACCGGCCCGGTACGGGAATCGCCGCCGGGTACTTGCGCCCTTCGTGGTGAAGCGTGAACCGCGTGCCGAACGCGTCCATGGTGAGATCGGTCGCCCGGAAGTCCGCCTCGGCGTCCAGGCCGTATGTGGTCACGGCCCCCGGCATCAGCGCACCGATCCCGGCGCCCACCGGATCGTCGGCATTGACCACCGCATGCCGGCAAAGCCCCTGGAACAGACGGAGTTTGGCGTCCCTGTAGTTCTCCATCGTTCCGTGGTCGTCGAGATGATCCTGCGTCAGATTGGTGAAGACACCGACGTCCGCGTAGGCGTGGTCCACCCGGTGCGTCAGCAGGCCCATGGAGGTGGCCTCCAGAACCACGGTGCCGACCCCGCGGTCGCGCATGCACCCGAGCAGATACTGGAAGTCCGGTGATTCGGGCGTGGTCAGGACCGATCGCGGCATGGGGATCAGTTCGTCGCCGATTCGGCTGCCCGCGGTACCGATGACACCGACCTTCGCGCCCTCGGCGAGCCGCAGCAGGGACTCGGCCATGTACGACACCGAGGTCTTCCCGTTGGTGCCGGTGACGGCCACCACGTCCATTTCCCGCCCGGGGTCACCGTAGTAGCGCGCCGCGACGGCAGACGCGGCCGTACGAGTGTCCCGTACCCGTACCACGCACACACCCGTGTCCGCCCACGCCGAGGACGGAAGATCAGGTGCCCTGGCGTCGACCAGCACCGCCACCGCGCCGCGCGCGAGGGCCGGGCCGATGGACTCGGGACCGCCCCCGCGATGGCCCGGCACGGCGATGAACAGCGAACCCGGCGCCACCCGGTGGGCGTCGAAGCAGATGCCCGCGGTGATCGCCGTCGCCGGATCGCCCCGCAGAGTCTCGTGGTCGTGACCGGCGAGCAACTCGCTCAACTTCACAGGGATCCTCTCGAAGGTGCGGCTCGGGTGCGGCTCGGGTGCGGCTCGAAATCACGGCACGAAGGTGTCGGCGGTGCGGCTCGACGGCACGCCGAGGCATCGCGTGCATGGGTTGGGGGTGACGAGTGAAGACGCCGAGAACCGGCCCGGAGGGTGGCGTGCTACGGCGTTACGCCAATGCGCCGGCCGGGGAGACAGACCCGCCGGGCGGCCGGGGCCGAACGGCCCGACGGCCCCAGCTCCGGCCGTTCCGGTGCGTGCGGCTGAGGGGCGCTAGCCGTGACCGTGCAGCGCGCGGCAGCCGGCTTCCGGCGGGGACAGCGGGCCCGCCCCGGCGGGCACCGCGCCCGCGGCCGCGGAGCACAGCGCGCAGGGGGCCTGTCGCAGGCACTCCCTCACCGCACGTGTACACCCCATGCAGGGAGTGTACGGCCGCCGGACCGGCACGGACGCCGCCCCCGGCGCCGCCGGACCGCGTCACCGCATGCCACAGGGCGGGCCGCACATGGCGCCCCGCCCTGAAACCGCTCTCAAACACTATGGAACATCAACTCGTTCGAGCACCCCCGAAGAGCGAGGCGCCCGGAAGCCGCGGGTCACACTCCCTGGCCGCTGCCGCTGCCGCCACCCGCCGCGGCCTTGATGCCCTGGGTGATCTCGTCCATCACGGACAGCTTGGGCGCCTTGTCATTGATGTCGAAGCCGGAGCGTACGACGACCATCAGGTCCGACGTGGTGGGCGAGGTGAAGGCGAGCGACTGCACATAGCCGTCGTCGCCCCTGCTGGTGACCACCTTCCACCGCACCAGATAGCCCTTCTGCCCGGCGACGGTGACCTCTTCGGACTTCAGCTCCTCGTGGGAGGAGATCTTCCCGTAGATCTCGCCGCCGTAGGACTCCTCGGCGTTCGCCGCGATGTCCTTCTCGGCCGCCGCCTTCGGCGTGGTGGCATCGATCTCCATCGCGGCCGCGGGAGCGGAGAACACCCCGCCCCGGACACAGCTCTGGGACGAGTCCCCGGGGCAGGCGTACTTCCCCGTGGTGACTCCGGCGCCGACGACCCCCGACTCACCGGTCCAGCCGTCCGGTACGGGGATGCTGATCCCGCTGGCCGCGTCGGTGGCGTAGCCGTCCTCGGTCCGGGGCATCCCCGGCGCGCCGCTCTCGCCGCCACCGGGACCGCGCGGCGCCTCCTGCGGCCCGTCGGGCTGACCGGGCCGTGAGGGGGCCGCGGACGGAGCGTCCCCGGCCCGCTGCGCGGTGCTGTCGGAGCCGCCGTCGCGCCCGAGGAGGTAGAAGCCCCCGGCGATGGCCATGGCCACGACCACGGCAATGACACCGACGGCGATCCGCCGGCCACGGTTCGTACGGCCGGGCGGCGGTGCGGCGGGGTACGGGGGCGCGCCGGGGAAGGGAGAGGCGGTCGGCGCTGCCCACTCCGCGGCGGACGCGGCGCGGAGTTCATCGGTCCAGGCAGAACCGTCCCACCAGCGTTCCTGCTGGGGGCCGTCGCCCGAGTGCCCTGGATCCGGATACCAGCCCGGCGGAGTCGTGTATGTCACGCGTCTCAGCGTAAGCATATTGTCTGAACGACTGGTGAGAGCCCCATGAGAATCCCCGTCGCGACCCGGCCGCGACCCGCCTCGCCCCGACACGACCCGCCGCGCCCATGTCAATGGAGCGCGGCCTACCCCGGCGGCCCCGGCGGCCCCGGCGGCCCCGGCGGCCCCGGCGGCCCCGGCGGCCCCGGCGGCACGATCCCGCGTACCACACCGAGCGACACCAGGTCCTGGGGGCGCAGCCGGAGCTGGTCGGCCGTTGCGCGGGTCTCGTCGGGGGCACGCTTGAGGATCGCCGTGGCCAGTTCGGGCGCGATGACCGAGAAGTAACTGTCGTGCGTGGCCCAGGTGTTGTCCGGCGCCGACAGCGCCAGGGCCCCGCCCGAGCCGCCCTCGCCGATCAGCAGGGTGGTGAGCGGCACCCGGGCGGTGGCCACGGCCGCGAAGAGGTCCGCGATGGCGGCGCCCGCTCCCCCGCGCTCCGCTTCGGCGTCGTTGGCCGCGCCGGGCGTGTCCACCAGGGTCAGTACGGGGATGCCCAGCCGGCCGGCGAGCCGGATCAGCCGGGCCGCGGTGCGGTAGCCGGACGGCAGGGTGGGGGTGCCGCACTGCGCGGCGTACGCGACGGTCCGCCCGCCGTGCCGGCCGAACCCGCACAGCATCCCGGGGTCGGTACCGCCGCAGCGGTCACCGACGATCGCCTCGCGCTCGGTGAAGTACGCGTCCAAGTACGCCTCGGCACGCGGCCGTTCGGGCGAGCGGGCCCGGACGACCGCGTCCCATCCGGTGACGGGCAGCTCCCCACGGCCAAGACCGTGAGGCGGCGGTGCGGGCGCCGGTGCGGCGTCCCGTACGCCCGCGCCGCCGCCCGTCAGCAACGTCAGCCAGCGCCCGACCGTGGCGCGCAATTCGCCCTGCGGCACCACCGCGTCGATATGGCCTCCGGCGAGCTGCGCCTCGGCCGTATAGGCGTACGGATCGGCATCAGCGGGCCGTACGCGCGAGCCCGCGAAGCCGATCTGGGCTCCCGGCAGCGCCAGTACGACATCGGCGCCCGCGCCGAGTGTGGCCCAGCCACCGCCGGTCGTCGGGTCGCGCACCACCGCGAGCTGGGGCAGCCCGGCCGCACGGGTGAGCGCGGACTGCCGTGCCACCCGCTGGAGTTGGCGCAGCGCGCGCATCCCCTCCTGCATTCTGCTGCCGCCGGTGGCGATCAACGAGACCACCGGCAGGCGGCGTTCGCGCGCGAGGGAGTACGCGGCCTCCAGCCGGTCGCCCGTACGCTCACCCAGCGAGCCGCCCAGAAAGCGGAACTCGAAGGAGATCACCACCACTTCGGTGGCGCCGATCCGGCCGGTGCCGCAGACGACGGACTCCTGCTCGCCGGTGCGCTCCTCGGCACGGGCGCGCGCGGCGTCGTACCCCTCCCAGCCGAGCGGACCGTCCGGCGCGAACTCGCCCTCCGGCACGGGCAGTTCGGTGAAGGCGCCGCCCTCACCCGCAAGTGCGCCCCCACCGGCCAATGCACCCTCGCCGGCCGGCTCGCCCTCGCCCTCGCCGACGACAGCGGCGATCGCCTCGCGCGCGGTCAGGCGTTCAGCCACGGAGTGCCCGCTTCATGATCTTCCCCATGTCGTTGCGGGGCAGGGCGTCCAGATAGCGCACGGTGCGCGGCCGCTTGTGCACGGCGAGCTGCGCCGCCACATGGTCCGCCAACTCCTCGGCCGACGGAGGGGCTTCGGCACGCGCGGGCACGATCCAGGCAACGATCCGCTCGCCCAGGTCCGCGTCCGGCTCGCCGGTCACAGCGGCCTCCCGTACCCCCGGATGCTCCAGCAGGACGTTCTCGATCTCACCGGCGCCGATCTTGTAACCGCCGCTCTTGATCAGGTCGGTGGCCTTGCGCCCGACGATACGGACGTAGCCGTCGGGATCGCGGATCGCCATGTCCCCGGTGCGGAACCAGCCGTCGGTGAAGGCCTCCCGGGTCGCGTCGGGCCGGTTCAGATACTCGGTGAACAGGTTCGGGCCGCGGACCTGGATCTCGCCGACCGTCTCCCCGTCGTACGCCTCGACCGGGTCGCCGGACTCGTCGACCAGCCGCAGTTCCACGCCGCGCAGCGGCACGCCGACCGTCCCGGCGCGCGGCTCGCCGTCGGCGCGCACACTGGTGTTCATCAGGGTCTCCGTCATGCCGTACCGCTCGATGACACGGCGGCCGGTCGCCGCGGTGATCCGCTGATGGTCGTGGACGGGCAGCGCGGCGGATCCGGACACCAGCAGCCGTGCCCCGGACAGCGCCTTGGCGAGCGCGGGATCGGTGGGCAGCGCTTCGGCGATGCGGTGGTACATGGTCGGTACGCCGAACAGCATCGTGGCCCCCGAGGACAGTTCACGGGTGACGCCTTCGATATCGAACCGGCCCAGGTGGCGCACCGATCCGCCGCGCCGCAGCGGGCCGAGGATGCCCAGGATCAGCCCGTGCACATGGAAGAGGGGCAGGGCCTGGACGAGGACATCGTCGGCGGTCCACTGCCAGGCGTCCTCCAGCGCGTCCAGAGTGGCGGTGAGGGCCCGGCGCGGCAGGACGGCACCCTTCGGCGGGCCGGTGGTACCGGAGGTGTAGACGATCAGGGCGGGGGACTCCGGCGCGTGCTCGGGGAACGGCCCGGCGGGCGCCCCGCCCGGTGTGCCGGTGATGTCCACCCGGTCGAGGGCGGCGAGCGCCGGAGGGAGTACGACACCCTGCTCGGCGACGACGAGCGAGGGGGCGCTGTCGTTGACGATGTGCGCCAGTTCGCGCTCACCGCTCCGCGGGTTGACCGGTACGGCGGGGATCCCGGCCAGCAGCGCGGCCACCACGCCCACGGCCGTACCGAGGGTGGGCGTGGCCCAGACGGCGATCCGCCGCGCACCGGCGATCCGGACGGCCAACGCGCCTGCCGCGTCGGCCAGTTCGGCATGGGTGAGCGTACGGTCGCCGAACCGCAGGGCCGGCCGCTCCGCGCGCGCGGCGAGGGCCGGGAAGAGAGGGGACACGCGTCGTTCTCCTTGCTGTCGACGAGTCTGACCGGTCAGACGGAGCCTGGCACGACCAGGACGAGCCAGACGGCGGCGGGTACCACCGCCACCACGATCCCTCCGTACACCATCAGCTGCCGGAAGAAACGCTCGCGGTCGACGTCGGGCGCCGCCGCCAGCACCAGGGCGCCGTTGGTCGAGAAGGGGCTCACATCGACGACGGTCGCGGAGACCGCGAGCGCCGTGACCATGCCGACCGCGCCGATCTCGCCCTGTGCGAGGAACGGTACGGCGAGCGGGATCAGCGCGCCCATGATGCCGACGGAGGAGGCGAAGGCCGAGATGACCGCGCCGATGTAGCAGAGCAGGACGGCGGCGAGCAGCGGGATGCCGATGTCGCCGACGGCGTTGCCCGCGTAGTCGATGGTGCCCATCTCCTCCAGGACACCGACATAGGTGAGGACTCCGCAGATGAGCAGCACGGTGGGCCAGGCGATGGCGCCCACGGCCCGGCGGCTGGTCTCCGGCCAGCAGGCGCTGAGCAGGACGGCGAGGGTGATGGCGGAGAACCCGGCGTCCAGGTCGAAGCCGAGGACGGCGACAACGAGCGCGACCAGGGCGGCGAGGGTGGCGGTACGGGCGGGGGTGAGGCGGGCGCGCTCCGGGTCGGCCGCCCGGTCAGCGGCCTGGTCCGTCTCGCCGGGCTTCCTGCCGGGCTTCTTGCCGGGCCGGGCCGCACCACCGGACTGCCCGCCGGACTGCCCGCCGGACGGCGCGCCGGTGAGCTTGAGCCCGCCCAGCAGTACGAAGACGATCCCGGCAATGACCAGGTTGGCCGCCAACGAGACCAGGAACAGGGTGAGTTCGCTGCCCGGCAGCTTCTCGCGCTCCACGATGCCGTTGACGATCGAACCGTAGATGCTGATCGGCGAGAACCCGCCGCCCTGCGCGCCGTGCACCACCATCGCGCCCATCAGCAGCGGGCTGATCCCGTACCGGGCGGCGAAGCTGAGCGCGATCGGCGCCACGATCGCCACCGCGGCCGGGGAGACGGCCCCGATCGCGGTCAGCGCGCCGGTGACCGCGAACATCACCCAGGGGATCAGCGCGATCCGGCCGCGGACCAGCCGGATCGCCGCATGGACCAGCCAGTCCGTGGTGCCGTTTGCCCGGGCGATGGCGAAGAGGTAGGTGACACCGACGAGCACCACGAAGAGATCGCCGGGGAAGCCGGCGAAGATGCCGTCCGCGTCGAGACCGGCGACCAGCTCACCGACGCCGAAGGCCGCGGCGAAGGCGAGCGCGCCCATATTGATGGAGCGGGTGGTGGCGATCACGAAGACCGCCACCAGGACAAGGATCGATATGAGTTCGGCGGACATGGCGGGGGCTCCCGTCCCTGGGTCCCTGGTACGTGGCGGAGTTGACGAGCCGTCCGGCCGTCCAACCGTCCGGCCGTCCCGGCCGGCCGAGTGACCAACCGGCCCGCAGAACAACCGGACAAGTGGATGACTGGATGACTGGCCCAGTGGCTCAGTGGCCAAGTGGCTGAACCACACTGGCCGTCGGCCGTCGCGACCGTCAAGGGACCCGACACGAATTGGCTCAGCCACTGGACCACGCGATACGCTGACGCACTCAGAACCCAAAGGCCCATGAGGGCAGGGATGGTGGGTCCGGATGTCCGACGCACTGCGGCCGATGACCCGGCCACGGCTGTACGAACAGGTCCTCGACCGGCTGCGCGGCTATGTCATCGAGGGGAACCTCGGCGCCGGTGACCGGCTGCCGGCCGAGCGGGAGCTGGCGCAGCGCCTCGGGGTCAGCCGTGCCTCCGTCAAGCAGGCGATAGTCGTCCTGGAGGTCCAGGGCCTGGTCGAGGTACGGCACGGCGGCGGCACCTATCTGACGAGGAACGGCCTCGATCCCGAGCCGGTCGAGCGGCTGGTGGAACGCAAGCGACTGCTCCCCGAGGTGCTGGAGGCGCGTGAGGCGCTGGAGACCAAACTCGCCGAACTCGCCGCCGAGCGGCGCACGGAAGAGGATCTCGCCGCGCTGTACGACGCGCTGCACCGGATGACCGACGAGATCGAGGCGGGCGGGTACGGAACGGAAGGCGACCGGCTCTTCCACGCCGCGGTCACCGCCGCCGCGCACAGCGGTCTGCTGGCGGAGTTCATGCGCTCCATCGCGGGCCAGATCGCCGAGAGCCGCACCGAATCCCTGCGCCAGCCCGGCCGCCCCAAGCGGTCACTGGCACAGCACCGGGCCATCCTCGAAGCGATCGAGGCCGGGCGCGGCAAGGCGGCCGCGGCCGCGATGCGGCGCCATGTGCGGACGGTGGCGAAGGTGCGCCTGCTGGACTGGAACCCGGACGACGGCGCCCAGCCGGCCGTCCCGCCCCAGATCCGGCCCGACGCCTCCTGATCAGCGGCACCGCCCCGGCCCGCGCCCGCCCCGCACCCCGGCCGCACCCGCTCTCAGGCCCTGGCCCTCGCCTCAGTTGAAGGTGTCCGGGTCGGGGCCGGTCCGCAGCCCTCGGTCGAGCGACGCCAGCACATCCATGTCCCCGGCCGACAGCTCGAAGTCGAAGACATCGATGTTCTCGCGGATCCGTGCCGGCGTGACGGACTTGGGGATCACGATGTTCCCGAGCTGGAGGTGCCAGCGGAGCACGGCCTGCGCGGGCGACTTCTCGTGCCGCGCCGCGATCTCCGCGATGGCCTCCTCCTGGAGGAGCGCGCCCTGCGCCAGCGGGCTCCACGCCTCGGTCGCGATGTCGTGCTGGGCGTGGAAATCCCGTAGTACCGCCTGCTGGAGGCCGGGGTGCAGCTCGACCTGGTTGAGGACCGGCGCCACACCCGTCTCGTCCAGCAGCCGCTGGAGATGGGCGGGCTGGAAGTTGGACACGCCGATCGCGCGGGCCCGCCCGTCCGCGAGCAGCTTCTCCATCGCGCGCCAGGTGTCGACATAGCGGTCACGCGCCGGAGTGGGCCAGTGGATGAGATACAGATCCACCCGGTCCAGACCGAGCTTGGCGAGGCTGGTGTCGAACGCGGCGAGGGCCGAGTCGTACCCCTGGTTCCTGTTCCACAGCTTGGTGGTGACGAACAGCTCGTCGCGGGGCACTCCGGACGAGGCGATGGCGCGGCCGACGCCTTCCTCGTTGCCGTACACGGCCGCCGTGTCGATGCTGCGGTAGCCCGCCTCCAGAGCGGTCAGGACGGCGTCGGTGGTCTGCGCGTCGTCGACCTGGAAGACACCGAAGCCGAGCCGGGGGATCTTGACGCCGTTGTTGAGGACGACGTTCGGGACGGAAGTCATGGTGTTCCTGTTCTCTTGCTTCGTAGCGTGTACGAGCTGCTTCTCGGCGGGTACGAGCGCGGGGGTCACACCTTTTCCAACGTAACGAGGTCGTCCGCGGAGCGCTCAGTGACAGCGGGCGTACGGCGCTCCAGCGCGCCCGAGACGACCGCGAGGACGAGTGCGGAAGCCGCCAGCGCCGCGCCTACCCAGTTGGGCGCGGTGTACCCGAAGCCCGCGGCGATGACGATGCCGCCGAGCCAGGCGGAGAGCGCGTTGCCGAGGTTGAAGGCCCCGATATTGACGGCGGAGGCCAGGGTGGGCGCGGCGGACGCCTGGTCGAGGACCCGCTTCTGGAGCGGCGGTACGGTCGCGAAACCGAGGGCGCCGATCAGTACGATCGTCACGGCCGCCGCGATCTTGTGGTGAGCGGTGAGCGTGAACAGCGCGAGAACCACGGCGAGCGCCCCCAGGGTCACATACAGCAGCGGCATCAGCCGCCGGTCGGCGAACCGGCCGCCGAGAAGGTTGCCGCCGACCATGCCGATGCCGAAGAGCACCAGCAGCCAGGTCACCGAGGAGTCCGCGAATCCGGCGGTCTCGGTCATCATCGGGGTGATGTAGGTGATCGCGGCGAAGACACCGCCGAAGCCGAGCACGGTCATCGCCATGGCGAGCAGCACCTGCGCGTTGCGGAAGGCCGCCAGTTCGTGGCGCAGCCGTACGCCCTCCGGCCGGGGCTGCTCGGGCACCAGCCCGGCGATCCCCGCGAGCCCGAGCACTCCGAGTCCGGCGACGACGAGGAAGGTCGCCCGCCAGCCGGCGTTCTGTCCGATGAAGGTGCCGAGCGGTACGCCGACGACATTGGCGACGGTGAGTCCGGTGAACATCATGGCGATGGCACCGGCCTTCTTCTCCGGCGCGACCAGGCCCGCCGCCACGACGGAGCCGATCCCGAAGAACGCGCCATGGGCGAGTGAGGCGACGACCCGTCCGGTGAGCATCACCCCGAAGGTGGGTGCGAGCGCGGAGAGCACATTGCCCGCGACGAACAGCCCCATCAGCAGCATCAGCATCCGCTTGCGCGGGATCCGGGTGCCGAGGGCGGTCATCAGCGGGGCGCCCAGGACAACTCCGAGGGCGTAGCCGGTGACCAGCAGCCCGGCGGTGGGGATCGTGACGCCGTACTCGTCGGCCACCTCGGGGAGCAGTCCCATGATCACGAATTCGGTGGTGCCGATCCCGAACGCCCCGATGGCCAGGGCGAGAAGCGCGAGTGGCATGGGTTTCTTGGCCTTCCCAGACGATTGCACATGCGGCTTACACGCGAAGACAATACTTGCACACGCCGACTATTTGCAAGCGCGGTATATTGCGGCAATGTCCTATCCTGGGTGGCTCAGGGGCCCCGTACGCCCTCGCCTCGCCCGCAGGAGGAAGCCATGACCGCCACGGACACCGCGCTGACGGGTCTTGCCCAGGGCTGGTGCGCCCTCTCCCTGCTGCACGGGAGGATCGAGGGGCATATCGAGCGCGTGCTCCAGGCCGGGCACGGCCTCAGCGTCCGGGAGTACTCACTGCTCGACGTTCTCAGCCGTCAGCACGACGGCGAGGGCGGCCATCTCCAGATGAAGCAGGTCGCCGACGCGGTGGTGCTCAGCCAGAGCGCCACGACGCGCCTGGTCACACGGCTGGAGGACCGCGGTCTGCTGACCCGCTACCTCTGCCCGACCGACCGGCGCGGGATCTACACCAATGTCAGCGAGGAGGGGCTGCGGCTGCTCGAACAGGCGCGGCCCACCAACGACCGGGCACTGCGGGAGGCCCTCGACGAGGCGGCCAAGAACCCCGAACTGGCGCCCCTGGTCAGGACGGTCGAGTCCCTCGACACCACCGCCTGACCCGCCGGGGAACGTCTCCGCACACGCGGAAGGGCCGGACAGCGAACCCTCTTCGGGTCCCTGTCCGGCCCTTCGCACGCTTCGTACGGCTTACGACTGCCGCCCGTACGACCGTACGGTCAGCTCCGCCCGCCCTTGCCGTAGCGGCGCTCGAAGCGCTCCACCCGGCCCGCGGTGTCCACGACGCGGCCCTTGCCGGTGTAGAAGGGGTGGCTGGCGGAGGAGATCTCGACATCGATGACGGGGTAGGTGTTGCCGTCCTCCCACTCCACCCGCTCCGCCGAGTCCGCGGTGGAACGGGTCAGGAAGGCGGCTCCCGCGGCACGGTCCCGGAAGACGACCTGACGGGATTCAGGGTGAATACGAGGCTTCATACGGGAATCCTTCCTGATGGTGGAATTCGCTTCCATCAAGTGGTACGTCCGTGTAACGCGACGCCCGCCGGTGGCATTCCCGCCGGGTACCGGACACCGAAAGAAGGGACACTGGGTGTGGCGGGCCCGTGGCGGCCCCCGGCGGAACGCGCGCGGAGAGCAGGAAGTGGGCGGCACTCATGGGTGAGTTGATCCTTGTACGGCACGGAGAGACCACCTGGTCCCTCTCCGGGCAGCACACCAGTTACACCGATCTCCCGATGACGGAGCGCGGTGAGAACCAGGCCCGCTCGCTCGTGCCGCTGCTCAGCGAGCGCCGTATCGGTCTGACGCTCGTGAGCCCCATGACCCGCGCCCGGCGCACCGCCGAGCTGGCCGGCCTCGGCACCTTCCGGGTCACCCCGGATCTGCGGGAGTGGAACTACGGCGGGTACGAGGGCATCACGACCGCCGAGATCCACCGCACCCGGCCCGACTGGGACCTCTGGACCGACGGCGTCGTGCCCGGCTCCGCCAGCCAGCCCGGGGAGAGTCCCGCGGATGTCGGGCACCGCGCGGACAGTGTCCTCGCCGAGGCCCTCAAGGCGCTCGACTCCAGTGACGACGATGTCGCCCTCGTCTCGCACGCCCACTTCCTCCGGGTGCTCACGGCGCGCTATCTCGGGCTCGCCCCGGCGGCCGGGGCGCTCTTCCTGCTCGCCACCGGGACCGTCTGCCGGCTGGGCACGGAGCACGGCCGGCCGGTGATCACGGCCTGGAACCTGGCGCTCCCCGAAGGCCTGCTGCGCGCCACGGCGCGGGAGAAGGAGCACCGGGAGAAGGAGCACAAGGAGAACGTCGCCTGACGGCGGCGGGACGGCGGGCGGCGCGAGCGGCGGTACGACGGCACAGGCGAGGGAACCGCCGCTCGGAGCCGGCTCGCACCGCCCAGAACACCCGGAACGCTCAGAACGCTCACAGCCGCCCGAGGTCGGCCGAGAACCAGTGCTCGGGCCGCATCCGCATCACCACCTGATCGCGGTACTCACGCATCGCGAGGTCGACATAGGCGTCGACCTTGTCGGCCGCGAGATAGCGGGCCGACATCTCCCGGACCTGGTCGCGGGTGGCGGGCTCGGTGGCGGTCACCGGGCCCTCGACCGAGACGTACCGGATCGTGGGCTCGGTTCGGTCGGCGAGCAGCGAGAACCGGCCCGCCGCCTCGATGAGCCGCCCCTTGCGCGAGGTACTGCCCGTCATGATCCAGAGGTCGCCGCCGGGCCGGTACTGGTACCAGATGGGGACGGTGAGCGGAGCCCGGCCGTCCGCCGCGTTCACCGCCAGCGCGCCGATGTACGGCTCGGCCAGGAACTGTTCGCGCTCTTCTCGGGTCAGGGCCACGGGATTTCCTCCGTCTGTGCTGTGCACGGCTCACGCCTTGGTACGCGCCGGTCCGCCCGGGTACGGGCGGCGGCCCCCTCAGCATGGGCAGCCGCTCCGTCCGGGTGGCGGCGACGCGCCGCCGTACGGAGGAAAAACGGAGGGCGGAGGGGGGGGGGGGGGGGGGTTTCCCTGACCCACCCGCGCCGGTTGCTCCTCGCTCGTCCACTCGGATGCGCTACGGGCGACGGAGCTACCAGGCCCCGCACCGACCGCGCTGGCGGCAAACCCCCCCCCCCCCCCCCCGGCGCCCTTGTCGTCCCGGCCCTCTCAGGCCTTCGGGGACGCCGTACTACGCGTACGCGTTATGCGTTACGAGGGAAGGATGTTCTCCGCCTGGGGGCCCTTCTGGCCCTGGGTGACGTCGAACGTGACCTTCTGGCCTTCCTGGAGCTCACGGAAGCCGGACGTCGCGATGTTCGAGTAGTGCGCGAACACGTCGGGGCCACCGCCGTCCTGGGCGATAAAGCCGAAGCCCTTTTCCGAGTTGAACCACTTCACTGTGCCACTGGCCATTGCTCAGTCTCCGTTTCAAGGGACGCGTGATTCCCGCACGGTGCGGGAACCGGAGGTGATCGCCCTGGTCCGCAGAGACGCTGAACAGCACAAACGCCCGTGACGGCACGTCACGGGCGAGCGGTACTTCGGAACCACGACAGCTGATCAAGACGCTACAGGGCCCGAAGCGATACAGCCACAGAAACGACCAACTCTTGCGCCCGTGGCGTGTACCGGACCGCGATCGGCCCAACCCGCTCAGCGATCGCCGCACCCCGGTCAGCCGGCCCGTACGACCTACGGCCGAAGCCAGTTTTGCAGATCCTGCACTTTTGCATACCCTGCAATATGTGACGGACGACGGTGCGGTGCCTGGGCTCCGCGAGCGGAAGAAGCGGGCCACCCGGGCAGCCCTGGCGGAGGCGGCGGTGCGGCTGGCCGCCGAACATGGGGCCGAGAACGTGACGGTCGAGGCGATCAGCGAGGCCGCCGGGGTCTCGCCGCGTACGTTCTTCAACTACTTCGACAGCCACGACGACGCGTTCGTCATGATCGACCGGGACGCCGGGGAGCGGGTGCGGCGGGCGGTACGGGAGGCACCCGCCGGACTGTCGCCGCTCGACGCGGTACGCGAGGCGCTCGCCACCGAACTTGTCGATGTGGCCGAGCGGCAGGAGATCTGGACCCTGCGGGCCAAGGTGCTCCAGCGCTCGCCGCAACTGCTGGTGCGGGGCCTGGGCGCGCATATGGCCGAGGAAATCGAGATGGCCGAGACCATCGCCGTACGGATCGGCTCGCGCGCCCCGCGCAAGGAGCCACCGGCCGCGGCCGGGAGCTGTGAGAACGGTCCGGGCGCCCCCGGGCCCGATCTCTACTCACGGCTGCTCGCCGCCGTCGCCGGTACCGCCGCCCGGGTGGCCATCGAGCACTGGTGCGCGCAGGGGCCGGGCGCCGACTTCCCCGAGGTGCTCCGGAGCGTCTTCGCCCATCTCGCGGCGGGCCTCCCGGAGCCCCCTCCCGCCACCGGCCTCCCGGAGCCGTCCCCGACCGGCTGACCCTCCCCTGCCCACCGACTTCCGTCTCCTCGTACGTACCCCGAAGAAGGACACCTTGAGTGCAATAGACGCGCCGGAACAGGCGCCGACCTCCATGTCCAACAAGCAGATCCTTCAGGCCATGTCAGGGCTGATGGCCGGAATGTTCGTGGCCATCCTGGCCGGAACAGTGGTGGCCAACGCGCTGCCCCGGATCATCACCGATCTGCGGGGCAGCCAGTCCTCGTACACCTGGGTCGTCACCTCCGAACTGCTCGCCATGACGGCGACCGTGCCGCTGTGGGGCAAGCTCTCCGACCTCTACAACAAGAAGCTGCTGCTGCAGATCTCGCTCGCCATGTTCGTGGCCGGGTCGCTGCTCGCCGGCTTCTCGCAGGGCGTCGGGCTGCTGATCTTCAGCCGGGTCGTCCAGGGCATCGGCGCGGGCGGTCTGACCGCTCTCGCGCAGGTCGTCATGGCGGCGGTCATCCCGCCCCGGCGGCTGGGCAGGTACGCGGGGATCTTCGGCGCGGTCTTCGCCGTCGGTACGGTGGCGGGGCCGCTGGTCGGCGGTCTGCTGGTGGACACCTCGTGGCTGGGGTGGCGCTGGTGCTTCTTCATCGGGGTGCCGTTCGCGCTGGCCGCGATCCTGATCCTGCAGCGCACCCTGCGGCTGCCCACGGTGCGCCGTGAGGTGAAGATCGACTATCTGGGCGCGTTCCTGATCGTCGCGGGAGTCTGCGCGCTGCTGATCTGGACCTCGCTGGCGGGCAACGAGTTCGACTGGGCGTCCTGGCAGACAGCCGCGCTGACCGGTACGGGCGTGGTGCTGCTGGTGGCCGCGGTCTTCGTGGAGGGGCGGGTGCCCGAGCCGGTCATTCCGCTGGGCATCTTCCGCAACCGCACGGTCTCCCTGACCACCCTGGCCAGCCTGCTGGTCGGTGTGGCGATGTTCGGCGGCACCGTCTTCCTCTCGCAGTACTTCCAGATCTCGCTGGGCAAGTCCCCCACCATCGCGGGGCTGATGAGTCTGCCGATGATCCTCGGTCTGCTGGTGTCCTCCACGGTCGCGGGCCAGATCATCAGCGCCACCGGCAAGTGGAAGATCCATCTGATCGCGGGTGCCGTGATCATGACGGGCGGTCTCGCGCTGCTGGCGACCATCGACGCCGACACCGGCTTCGGCCTGCTCAGCGTCTATATGGCGGTGCTCGGTATCGGTGTCGGCATGCTGATGCAGAACCTGGTGCTCGCCGCGCAGAACGATGTGCCCGCGGCCGAACTGGGCGCGGCCACCTCGGTCCTGTCGTTCTTCCGCAGCATGGGCGGAACGATCGGTACGAGCGTGCTGGGCGCGATCCTCGCCAACCGGGTGACGGCCGAGATGGCCAAGAGCCTGGGCGGCTCGGGGGCGGCGGCGTCCGGCGGCTCGGGCGAGGGCGCCGTACCGGACATCTCCACGCTGCCCGCGCCGATGCGGGAGATCGTGCAGCACGCGTACGGAGTGGCCACGGCCGAACTCTTCCTGGTCGCGGCCCCGTTCGCGGCGCTGGCGCTGATCGCGGTGCTCTTCGTCAAGGAGAAGCCGCTCAAGACGACCAGCGGGATGGAGCGGCTCGCGGAGGAGAGCAAGCAGGGGCCGTCCGGCAGCGGCGCCGATGCGGGCGCAGACGCCCCGGCGGTTCCGCCCGCCCCAGTGGGCTGACCCGGCGGCTCTCCGGCTCCGGTCCGGCGGGCGGGTCACGGACTCAGGCCCCGGTCGCTCCCTCGCGGGTGCGGCCGGGGCCCTGTGCGTTCCGCTCAGTGGTCGTCCCAGTGGCCCTCGTGCTCGGCGTGCCGGTGTCCGTCGTGCACATAGTCGACATGGTCGTCGTGGGGCACCGCCACATGCCCGCACCCTTCGCCGTGCTGGTGTGCGTGGCCGCCGTGCGGGGCGTGGCTGCCGGGCTCGCACTCATCCACATGGTCCCCGTGCATATGGTGGATATGGCCGTCATGTACGTAGTCCACATGGTCGTTGTGCGGGACGGCCACATGGCCACAGCCGCCACCGTGCTGGTGGGTGTGGTCGGGGTGGGGAGCGTGTGCAGTCGTCATGGCTCTCTCCGGTCGTCCTTCGGAGCCGGCGCGGCCCGTCCGGTCCACGGGCACTGCCGGGCTGATGTCGCCACCCCAACGAGCCGTGGGACAACCGCGTCACCGTCGATGCTGCATTCGAGTGCGCCCGGGTGGACGCGGGAGTCAACGCGGAAGGGGCGACGGGCTCCGGGCCCGTCGCCCCCTCCGCCCACCGGCCGTATCGGCGGAACGCCGGGTGAGAGACCGTACGGGTGCGGGACCGCCGGGAAGGCGCTTCCGCGGC
>NZ_JBHVGV010000001.1:323675-346547 GCF_042800555.1 Streptomyces sp. NPDC057617
GGGGGGGAAAAACGGGGTAGTGGGGGGGGGGGGGTGGGGGGGGGTGGGGGGGGGGGGGGGGGGAGGGGGGGGGGGGGGGGGGGTCTTGGTCCCTTCCCCCCCTTCCGCTCACCGGCCGTATCGGCGGACCGCCGGGTCAGACACCGTACGGGCGCGGCACCGCCGGGACGGCGCTGCCGCGGCCGTGCAGCACCAGCGCGCGGGCCAGGAAGCCCAGCGCCGCCGTGCAGACCAGGGTCCGTACGATATTGCTCGCCTCCCAGGTGCCCTTGAACTTCTCCACGATCGAGAAGTCCGTGATCTTGGCCGGGTCACCGGCGGCGGCCAGGTCGTTGTTGAGCGGGATGTTGACGCTGAAGGTGATCATCAGGGCCACGAAGTAGAGCACGGCCGCGGCGCCGATCCACAGCGCCGCACCCCGCCGACCCTGGCGGTGCTCCAGGAACGCGGCGACCGCGGCGGCCAGCAGCGCGCCGATGAAGACCATGCCGAAGAGCCCGTTGCCGTCGATCAGGGCGTTGAAGTTCTGCATCGCCTCGACGTACGTGCGGTCGTCCGTCTGGGCCAGGCCCGGCATGACGGAGATGTCGTACGCGAAGAAGAGACCCGCCATGAGCCCCATGGTGATGGTGGCGATCATCAGCAGCGGCCCGACCGCTTTGCTCCGGCGTACGGGCGCCGCGGCCGGGGCCTGCGGCGGGTGGGCGGCGTAGGGGTTGGGGGTTCCGGTCGGGTTGTAGCTCATGGGATGTCCTTGTCTGGTGGGCGGAGCCGTCCGATGAGAGGTGATCCGGCGGCCGCCACGGTGTCGTCGTCGACGCCGCCGCCGACGTGTGACACGGCGATGGGTCTGTCCGCTGATCTCAGAGTGTCCACGCGGCCTTTGGTCCGGTTCCCTGGCCAATCCTCATGATCTGCGTCATGAGACCAGTCAAGTCCAGTGCGGTGAGACGGTACATAGCCACGAAGCTCAGGTCCATGTCTGTGCGTCCAGGCCGGGGTCGGCCCGGCGGAAAGATCATGGCAGGGCGGGCGGCGGCCTGCCAGACCCGCCCAGCCGTTCTCGACCCGGGCTCCAGATATCCCTGGAAAAGGGAAACCTCTTCCTAGGAAACGGAAACCGGGACAGGTACGGGCGCCGGACGGACGCCAGGGACCCGGCGCGCGCCCGCGCCGACGCCCAGGTTCTGGTGGATCTCCATGGTGGCCGTGGAGCGGTTCAGGGTGATGTAGTGCAGTCCGGGCGCGCCTTCCGCCAGCAGCCGTTCGGCCATGACCGTGGCGTACTCGACGCCGATACGGTGCCCCTCCCCCGGCAGGTCGCGGACCGCTTCGAGCCGCCGCGCCAGGTCCTCGGGGAAGCGGGCGTCGCTGAGTTCGGCGAAGCGGCGGATCTGGCGGAAGTCCGTGGCCGGCATGATCTCCGGGATGATCGGGGTGGTGCAGCCGGCCGCCTCGATCCGGTCGCGGAGCCGGAGATAGTCCTCGACGTGGAAGAACATCTGGGTGATGGCGTAGTCGGCGCCCGCCCGGCACTTGGCCACGAAGTGGCGGATGTCGCTCTCCCAGTCCGCCGAGCGCGGATGGCGCTCCGGGAAGGCCGCCACACCGACCGTGAAGTCGCCCAACTCCCGGATGAGCGACACCAGTTCACTGGCCTGGGCGAAGCCCTCCGGGTGCCGTACCCACTCGCCGCGCGGGTCGCCCGGCGGGTCACCGCGCAGGGCCAGTACGTCCCGGATGCCGGCGTCCGCGTACTGGCCGATGATGTGGCGCAGTTCGGCCACCGAGTGGCCGACCGCGGTGAGATGGGCGACCGGGCGCAGGGTGGTCTCGGCGGCGATGCGCTTGGTGACCTCGATCGTACGGTCGCGCGAGGAGCCCCCGGCGCCGTAGGTGACCGAGACGAAGGACGGCGCGAGCGCCTCGATACGGCGGATCGCGTTCCAGAGCGTGCGCTCGCCGGCCGCGGTCTTCGGCGGGAAGAACTCGAAGGAGTACGAGCGCCCTCCGTCGGCCGGCAGGGGGCGCGGGCCTGTCCGTGGGTGCCGCGGACGTTCCGGGTTCTGTGCCGCCATGGCGGGGGTCCTTCCTGGTCGCTCGGTGTGGGGGTGAGTACGGTCCGCACACAGTAGCCGCGATGGGCCGCGCCCATCCGGGCATGCCCACGGACTGATCACGGGGTACGGCCGGGCCCCGTGAACGGCCTTATCGGGCAGGGCAGTTCGGGCTCAGCCCAGGAGGGAACCCGCGCGGGCGGGTGCCCGGAGGTCAGATGCCGGTGGTGGTGCCCCGGCCGCGCAGCAGGCACTCCTCCAGGAAGGCCACCGCCCGGAGATGGTACGTACGGGCCGCGCGGCCGATGCTGATGTTGTGCCCGGCGGCGGGCAGCCGCTCCACCGTCACGAGGGGCGCGGCGGTCAGCCGGCCGGTCATGGAGGCGAGCGCCGCGTCGTCCAGTTCCCACCACAGCTCGTGCTCGGCGAAGGTAAGCCGGACGGGGCTGGTGATCCGGTCGGCCAGCTTCGGGTACTGGATGGGCCACACCGCCGTCTGGATCTCCTCCCGCCGCGGCACCGGCCGCAGCAGGGCGCGGCTGGCCCGGAACGTACCGGGCGCGTACAGGTTCAGCGGGCCCCAGTTGAGCCGGGAGGCGCCGCCGCCGAGGGTGTCGGGGAAGTGCCGGGCCTCCGGGGCGTACCGCCAGCCGCAGCCGTTGATGTCGAGGCCGATCAGCGCGCTGCCCGCGTCCTGGGCCGCCATGTGCAGGGTGACCTTGCCGCCGTCGGAGTGGGCGACCACGAAGAAGCCGGCGCCGGTCGGGTGGTGCAGGGCGAAGTCGGCGAGCGCGGCGTGCAGGGTGGTCGCCTGCTCGCCGAGCGGCTGGCCCTCCGGGATCTGCCGCGCCGACGCGCCGTAGCCGGGGCGGTCGAGGGAGAGCACGGAAAAGCCCAGGCGCGCGCCGAGCGCCAGCAGTGAGTCGGCCGGGTCGGTCAGCCCGTTGAAGTACTCGGCGCACATGCCCCGGCCGTGGATGGCGACGATCACGGCACGGGGTGCGGCACCCTCGGGTTCGGCGAGCAGGCCCGACACCTCGATGCCGTCGGCATCGAGGGTGACGGCACGGACGGCGGGCACCGCCGACAGGACGTCAGCGGGGGCGGCGGATCCATCGGGGACGGCGGGTGCGGCGGGTGCGGTCATGGCGGGCGGTTCTCCCGGGGAGCGGGTGCAGGAGCGGTACGGGAACGGGGGTGGCCGGGGCGTACAAGCGGTAAAGGCCTACGGGGAAAGCGGTCAGGCCTTGCGGGCCGGGACCGAGCGGGTCCTGGCGCCGTCCAGCTCCTCCAGCCAGGCACTCGCGTTCGCGGTACGCAGCAGTGAGGTGCCGACCAGCAGTCCGCCGAAGCCCGCGTCGAGCAGCCGCGCCGCGTCGGCCGGGCTGTCGATGGCGCTGGCGCTGACCGGGCACGGCGTACCGGCCGCCTGGAGTGCCGGCAGCAGGGCGAGGCTGCGGTCGAGATTGCCCCGGTCGGTCTCCTTGGTCTTGATGTCCTTGTTGTTGACGGCGATCACACAGGCCTCGGTGTGCGGCAGGCCGTCGAGTTCGGCCTCCTCGGTCACCTCGATGAACGGGGTGAGTCCGGCCGCGAGGGCGGCGGTGATCAGGGTGCGCATACTGGACCTGGGCAGCAGCGCGGCCGTGAGCAGTACGGCCGAGGCGCCCAGTTCCACAGCGGTCCTGAGCTGGTCCCTGCGGGTGATGAAGTCCTTCTGGAGCAGCGGCAGATCGGTGAGCGCGGCGACATCGCGCAGCAGCGCGGGGGTGCCGCCGAACCACCGTCCCGTGACCACGGAGATGCACGGGGCGCCCGCCGCCTCGTACGACTCGACGATCGCGGCCGGGGTGCGCCCGCCGAGGAGGTCGTAGCCGTGTGCGTCGCGCCGTTTGACCTCCATGACCAGGGGGCGTTCGGCGGCGAGCAGGGCTTCCAGGAAGCGGGCGGTCATAAGGACTCCTCAAGGGACGGGGCGGTCCGCCAGGCGCGGGCCAGGGCGGTGACGGCGGGCGCCGAGAAGCGTCCGCCGCCGTCACGGGCGGCGGTGTCGACATCGATGCCGCGGAACCCCGGGTGGGCGGCGACGCCGTCGTAGTCGGCACGGCTGTCCGGGGTGATGCCGCCCGCGAGCAGGAACGGCCGGCTGAGCCTGGGCAGCAGCGCCAGTACGTCCGGCTCCGCCAGCCGCTGTCCCGTACTGCCGATCCGGCCGTCCTCGGTGGCGGCGTCGAGCAGGAACAGATCGGTGCCCGCCCGTTCGTACGCGCCGATCAGCGGGCGTTCCAGGCAGCTTCCGCCGCGCAGATGAAGGACCTTGACCAGGACCGCGTCCGGCAGGGCGGCGCGCAGTGCCGCGACGACGGGGGGCGGCTGGTACGCGTGCAGTTGCAGCCAGCGCAGACCGGTACGGCGGGCCAGGCCGGCGAGGGCTTCGGGGTCGGCGAGGAAGGTGACGAGGACCGGTTCGAGCCGGCCGGTGGCGCGGGCCGCCGCGACGAGTCCGGTGAGGCGTTCCTCGGACAGCTCGGCGTGGCCGCCCGGTACGCCGTGCCATACGCCCACACAGTCCGCTCCGGCGGCGGCGAGCGTGGCGATGTCTTCGGGGGAGGTGGCTCCGCAGACCTTCAGAACCCGGCGGGTCTCGGGTGCGGCCGAGTGTCCCGCCGGGAGCCTGGAGCCGGGCTCCGGACTCATTTGCCCAGACCCAGCATCGAGGCGATGCGGTTGTACTGGATTTCCGTGGTGCCGGAGTAGATCGTGCCGGCCACGGCGTTGCGCACGTCCTTCTCCAGGCCGTACTCGGTCATATAGCCGTGCCCGCCGAAGATCTGCACGGCGATCAGACTGGTCTCCACATTGGCCTCGCTCGTCACCAGCTTGGCGATGGCCAGATCCACGGTGACGTTCTCGCCGGCCGCGAGCCGTTCACCCGTGTCGTACAGCCACTTCCTTGCCGTCTCCAGCCTGATCTTCGTATCGACGATCTTGTTGGCGACGGACTGGTACGAGCCGATCGGCTTGCCGAAGGAACGGCGGGTCTTCGCGTAGTCGAGGCAGCGGTCGAGCCGGTGCTGCATCTCCCCGACGTTGACGATGAAGGAGAACAGGATCTCCCGCTTCATCACATGGTCGAGCACGATGAACCCTCCGCCGACCCGGCCGAGCACCTGGGTCCTGGGGATACGGCACTCGTCGAAGAACAGCTCGCTGAGCGGCGAGGTCCGCAGTCCCATCTTCTTGGTGGGTTTGCCGATCGTGAGCCCCGGGGTGTCCCGGTCCACGAGGAACGCGGTGACCCCGAGCGGACCGCCGTCCGGATGCGTACGCGCGTAGACGACGAACACATCGGCGACGGGGCCGTTGCTGACGAAGATCTTCGAGCCGTCCAGGACGAACTGGTCGCCGTCCCGTACCGCCCGGGTGGTCATCGCCATGGCGTCCGAGCCACCCTCGGCCTCGGTGATGGCATGAGCGCCGATCATCTCTCCCGAGCAGATCCGGGTGAGATACCGCTCCTTCTGTTCGTCCGTACCGAACTTCTCCACCGGTACGCCCGTACTGGCCATGGTGGTGGTGACCGAGAAGCTCAGCCCCGAGTCACGGCAGTGCTCGCCCAGCCCTTCGAGCAGATACATGGTGGTGAGCAGGGACTGGCCGAGGCCGCCCCAGCGCTCGTCGAAGGGCAGTTGGAGGATGCCGGTCTCCCGGATCAGTTTCCACTTGTCCCAGGAGAACGTGGCCTGTTCGTCCTGTTCTATGTGGCCGGCGCTGAGCGCCTCACCCCACCGGGCCAGACCTTCTCGCAGTTCGGCCTGGTCGGCGTTCCAGCGGATCACGGCGAGCCTTTCCGTTACGGAGTTACGGACGATCAGTGGCGGGCGGTCGAGCGGACTGCGGACGGATCAGGAGCGGTCAGTAGGCGGAGGAGACGTGCTCGTCGAGCTGGTGCACCTCGTCGCCGCGGAGCGCCGGGGAGAACACGCAGATCAGACGCAGGTCCTCGTGCGGGCTGGCGACGAGGTAGTGGGCGTCGTGCTCGTCGAGCGAGTAGAGAACGCCGGGCGTGATCGGGTGCGAGGTGCCGTCCAGCTCGATCACCTCGCCCGAGCCCTCGATGCAGTAGCAGGATTCGATGTGATTGCGGTACTCCAGACGGGACTTGGTGCCCGCGCGCACGATAGTGTCGGTGATGCTGTAGTCGAGGCCGTCGGCGGCCACGATGAAGCGACGGCTCAGGCCATTGCCCCACTCGACCGTCTTCACGTTCTCCAGTTCGCGGATGAACATGATCAACTCCCAGTTCTCTCGGGTGTGATGGAACGGTTGGGCGATACGGACCTGACAAAGGTGCGGAAGCCGTCTACGACGTCGCCCCCTCGGTCGAGCGACTGCTCGATCCGGGCGACACCTGCGGAGCCGATGATTACGGCATCGGCTCCGCAGGCTCCGACGGTCTCCACGTCCTGCCTGGTCCTGACCCCGAAGCCGATGGCTATCGGGGACGTCGTGTGCGCCCGGAGCGCGGTGACCGTACCCGCCAGGGCGGCGTGGCCGGCGGCCGGAGCGGTGCCGCTGCGTCCGTAGTGGGCGACGAGATAGAGGTACGCGGTGGCCTCGGCGGCGGCCTCGGCCATGGTCCCGGGGTTGCTCTGCTGGTAGCAGGTGGTGACGACGGGCACCCCCGCGGCGCGGGCCGCCGTGTAGTGGGCGGTGCGCAGCCGGGGCGGCAGCGCGTGGACGAGCAGCCCGTCGGCGCCCGAGTCCGCGATGGCGCGGAGGGTCTTCCCGGGCTCGCGGTTCTTGAGGGAGTGGCTCCAGTCGGCGAGCAGCGCGATCCGCAGCCGCCGCAGCTTCGGCCGTACCTCGGCGATGAAGGCGAGCACCTCGTCGAGCCCGACACCGAGGGCGAGCGCGCGGGCGGCCGAGCGGCGGATCACGGGCCCGTCGGTGACCGAGTCCGGGAAGGGCACGGCCAGTTCGAGGCAGTCGACGCCTTCCTCGTCGAGCATCAGGACCAGATCGGCGAGGACGTCGAGGGGCGGGTCCCCGGCGTTGAGGAACAGGGCAAGGCCCGGTCCTTCGCCGGGGGTGGTCCTGGGGAAGAAGTCAGCCATGGGTCGCCGTCCCGGTCCTGGTGGCGGTGCGGGGCGCCGCCGCCCGTATCCGCTCCGCGAGATCGCGGGCGGCTCCGCTCCGTACCGCTTCCTCCGTGACGGCGAGGGCCTTGGTCCAGTCGGGGGTGTGGCCGCTCGCGACCGACAGGGCCGCGGCGTTGAGGCAGACCGTACGGGTGGCCACCTCGCCAGCGGTGCCGTCGAGCACGGACAGGAAGTGGGCGGGCGCCGACGCGGGGTCGGTCACGGGCTGGAGGTCCTCGAAACCGCCGTCTCCCCGCACCAGTTGGCCCGCGGGGAAGCGCAGTTCACGGCCGTCGTTGGTGTGGATGGTGTTGTCGGCGAAGCCGAGCAGCTCATCGGCGCCACGGTCGTTGGTGGTCAGCCACAGGGTGCGGCCGGTCACGGTGGTGGCGAGGGCGCGCAGTTCGGCCAGTGGGGCGATCGCCGAGACCCCGGTGATCTGCGCCGTGACGGGCAGGTCCGCGAGGAACGGCCCGAGGGCGTTGAGGAAGCGGCCGAAGGGCTTCATGCTGGTCGGCGCGATGGTCCTGGCCAGCCGGGTGAGCTGGACGGGGTAGACGAACGGTCCGGCGAAGGCGATGCCGTACCGGTCGAGCGTCTCTGCGGTCTGGTCGTACGAGGAGGTCAGCCGGACACCGAGCCGTTCCAGCAGGTCGACGGAGCCGAGCGAGCTGGTGTACGCGCGCGAGCCGGTCTTGACGACCCGCACCCCGGCCGCGGCGGCGACGAACGCCGACGCGGTGGAGATGTTGAAGGTCCTGGGTCCGCCGCCGGTGCCCACCACATTGACCGTGCCCGCCCAGCGGCCCGCCTCTTCGGCGGGCCGCCGTTCGGCGAGCGAGTCCAGCAGCGCGCGCAGCGTCTCGTGGCCGGGCAGCCCGGTGGTCAGGGAGACCAGCAGGGCGAGGGCCTGCGCTCTGTCGAGGCCGCCGTCGCCGAGCTGGTCCCAGAACGACCGCCAGGTCTCGCGCCCGACCGGGGCGCGCCGCTCCAGCAGGCCGATGAGTGCCTCATGCACCGTTAACTACCTGCCACCTCTGGACGGCGCGCACCGGCGATGAACGCGTCGATCGCCGCGACGCTGCGGAAATTGTTGGGGTCGAGGTCGGCGTCGCCGATGGCCACCTCGAAGCGGTCCTCGACCCAGGCGATCAGCTTCAGCACACCGAGGCTGTCGATGACCCCGTCCGAGAGCAGATCGTGGTCGTCAGCCAGCTCCTGGGCGGTGACGTCCGGCAGGAACTCCTCGATGACGAACTGCTTGATGGTGCCGACGTGGCTCATGACGTCCTTCCTTTTGCTGTTGACAACTCGTGGAGACGGTCGAGCGCCTTGCGGTCGACCTTTCCGGTGGCGGTCTTCGGCAGCGGCTCCGCGACGATGTGAAGCTTGGCCGGGACGGCCGCCCTGGGCAGGCTCCTCGCACAGTGCTGACGGAGTGTCAGGGTGGTCAGTCCGCTGCCGGGGGCGCTCTGGACGGCGGCGACGAGCCGGCGGCCCTCGATCGGGTCGGGTACGGCGGCCACGCCCGCTTCGAGTACGGCGGGGTGGTCGAGGAGGACCCGCTCGACCTCGGCGGTGTTCACGGCGACCCCGCGGACCTTGACCTGGTGGTCGCTGCGCCCGGTGAGATGGAGCCGGCCCGCGGCGTCACGACGTACCAGATCGCCGGTACGGAACCAGCGCCGGTCGTCGAGTCCCAGCGGATGGCCGGTGAACTTGTCGGCGTGGCGGGTCCGGTCGAGATACCCGGCCGCCTGGAAGGGCGTGGACACGTACAGCTCGCCGGAGCCGGGGCCCTGGACGGCCTCGCCGTGCTCGTCGAGGATCAGTGCCTCGACTCCGGGCAGCGGGACGCCGATCGGTACGGGCGGGGCGTCGGCGGCGCCGGTGTCGACCTCGTGGATGAAGCTGTCGTTGGTCTCGGTGCAGCCGTAGATGTTGTGGATCCGGGCCTTGGGGAACAGCTCGGGGAGCGCGGCGAAGGTGCGGTCGGGGATGACGTCGCCGCTGAACATCACATGCTCGACGCCGGGCAGGGTCGCGCCGCGCCGCTGGGCCGCGTCGAGGAGCAGCCCGTAGAACATCGGTACGGCCTGGACCACCTGGACGTCATGGCGTTCGAGGAGGTCGAGCAGATGGCCGCCGCGGGCGGCGAGGCCGGGGTCGACCAGGACGACCCGGCCGCCGTGCGCCAGTGTCGTCCAGACATCGAGCAGGCAGAGGTCGAAGTTGAGCGGCGCGTAGTTGAGCACGGTGCTGCCGGGGCCGATGGAGAAGGCGGGTCCGGCCCAGGCGACGAACCGGTTCACGGCCTCGCGGCCCAGCGGGACGATCTTGGGCAGGCTGGTGGAGCCGGAGGTGGTGAGCATGAACGACACCTCGGCGGCCTCGCGGGGCGCCAGCGGCTGCGGGGTGACCTCGGGGTTGGGCACCACGCCCGGGTCGGTCGCCTCGGGGGTGATCACCCGGCGGCAACCCGCCTGCGCGAAGAGATCCGCGAGCAGGGCGGGCGCGAGCGCGGGCGAGGGCAGCAGGAAGGGGCGGCGGGCCAGCAGGCAGGCCAGGACGAGGGCGATGGCGATGGGCGACTTGGTGGCCAGGACGCCGACGGGCTCGCCGGGGGCCAGGCCGAGCCGGGCCAGCCGGTCGCGCTGGCGGCCGGCCTCCTCGTACAGCTCGCGGTAGCTGATCTCCTCGCCGTTCCACAACAGGGCTGTGGCATCGGGCCGTTCACGGACCTGGGAGAGGAATCCACCCACCAGGCCGAGTCCGTCAGTCGTCATCACCGGCTCCGTCTCTGTCCGCGTTCCGGGTCTGGGTGCCTGCTTCCGTGCCTTCCGTGCCTTCCGTGCTTGCTGTGCTTGCTGTGCTTGTTTTCGTGTCCTCCGTGGCTGCTTCTTCGGCGAGTTCGAGTTCGACCCAGCCGCTCTTGACGGCCGGTCCTGCCGGGGTACGGCAGGTGAAGCGGACCACGCGGCCCGACGCGTCGGGCTGGAGTTCGACGCGGAGCGGTTCACCGGGCGCGACGGGCGCGGAGAAGCGGCCGCCGATCCCCCGGACCCGGGAGGCGTCCCCGTCGGCGTACCGGTCGGTGATCTCCTCGACGGCCAGGGCCACCACGCTCATGCCGTGGGCGATGACGGAGTCGAAGCCCGCGGCGCGGGCCGCTTCCTCGTCGAGGTGGATCGGGTTCTCGTCGCCGGAGGCATGGGCGTACCGGCGGATCCACTCGGCGGTCGGCTCATGGACGGTGGTGGCGGGCTCGCCGGAGCCGGAGGGCGCGGGGGCCGCGGCGCCGGCGGCGATGTCCCCGAAGGGTTCGAGGGCGGTGGCGCCCACCAGCAGGGCGCTGGTGACCAGTTCGGCGAAGGGCTCGGCGTCCTCGCGCGCGTCCCCGCCGGCCGCGCCGTCGCCGGTCAGCCGGGAGCGCAGCGCGACCCGGGTACCGCGCGCCTCGCGTCGCGCACCGAGAACTTCGAGCCGTACGGTGACCGTCTCACCGGGCTGTACGAGCCGGTGGCAGCGGATGTCCTGGGAGAGGTGGACCACCGACACGGGTCCCGGCTCGTCCGCGGTCAGCGCCTCCACGGTCCGCTCGGCCACCGTGTGGGCGAGGACGAACGCGTGGACGGGCGAGGCCAGTTCGTCCTTGGCGACGGGCAGCTCGGCGCGGACCGCGGACCGGTAGGCGGCGATCTCCTCGGCGGTGACGGTACGGACCGCGGCCGGCGGGTTGAGGGCGGAGGTGGTCATACCGGCGCCACCACCAGGCTGGAGTTGTGGCCGCCGAAACCGAAGGAGTTGGACAGCGCGGGACCGGATGCCACGGCGCGCGGGGCGCCGTGGACCACATCGATTTCCATGCCTGGCTCCAGCCGTTCGTGGTTGGCGGTGGGTGGGACCTCGCGCTCGCGCATCGCCTGCACCGTGGCGATGAGTTCGACGGCGCCCGCGGCCCCGATGAGATGGCCGATGACGCTCTTGTTCGCGGTGACCGGGGGCCCGTCGGGGCCGAACACCTTGGCCAGCGCGGTCGCTTCGGCACGGTCGTTGTGCTGGGTGGAGGTGCCGTGCGCGTTGATGTGGACGATGTCGGAGGGCGTCAGACCGGCGTCGGCGATGGCTCCGGCCATGGCGCCGATGGCGGCGCCGCCGTCCGGCAGCGGCATCGAGAGGTGGTACGCGTCGGCCGTCGAGGCGTAGCCCGCGACGGTCGCGTACGTCTGCGCGCCGCGCGCCCGCGCGTCGTCGAGGCGTTCCAGGACGACGAATCCGGCGCCCTCCCCCATCACGAAGCCGTCACGGTCGGCGTCGAACGGCCGGGAGGCGTGCTCCGGGTCGTCGTTGCGCAGCGATACGGCGTTGAGGTTGCCGAACCCGGCGAGGGTGACGGGTGTCAGGGTCGACTCGCAGCCGCCGGCCAGGACCACATCGGCCCGGTAGGTCTGGAGCAGCATCAGCCCGTGGCCGATGGCGTCGGCGCCGCTGGCGCAGGTGGTGGCGATGGTCAGGGCGGGGCCCTGCCAGCCGAGCCGCATCGCGATCTGGGCCGCCGCCGCGTTGGGCATCGTCATCAGCGGCATCAGCGGATTGACCCGGTGCGGTCCCGACTCGGTGAAGTTACGGGACTCCGCGTCGCTGGTGGCCCGGCCGCCCACGGCGTTGCCGACGACGATCGCGGTACGGTCCGGGTCGGCGTCGGGCGCGCCCGCGTCGCGGTGGGCGGCGAGGGCGGCCGTCGTACCGTACAGCGCGAACGGGTCCATCCTGCGGGCGTCCTTGGCGGGGACGAGCCCGGCCTCGTCGAGCCCGCGGACCCGGCAGCCGATCCGTACCCGGTGGCGCTCCAGATCGAGATGGGTGAGGGTGGCGGCCGTGGACCGGCCGGCGCGCAGCGCGGACCACAGGTCGCCGGGGGTGCAGCCGGCCGGTGTGACGACGCCCATGCCGGTGATCGCGACAGGCGCCTTGAGCTGTGCGTGCCTCGGTGAGGTTGACATCTCTGATCCCGAATCCCGTACGGACGGCGGAGGGCGGACAGCGGCCGGCCGGCGCCGGCGCGCGAGGGTGAGCGTGGGTGCGGGCAGGCCCGGGCCGGCGGCCGGCGCGAGGGCCGGCCGGGCCCGGTGGGTTCCCCGTGGTTCAGGCCGGGATCAGACCGCACTGGTGGGCGGCCTTGAGGAAGGCCTCCGCGGCGAAGTCGACGTCCGCCTTGGTGTGCCGGGCGGTGATGGCGATCCGCAGCCGCGCCAGGTCGTTGGGGACGGCCGGGGTGACCACCGGCAGTCCGATGACACCGGCCGCGCGGCAGGCGGTGGCGTAGTCGTACGCCGCGTCGTCGGAGCCCGCGATGACCGGGACGACCGCGGTCTCGCTGTCGCCGGTGCGCATACCGCCGTCGTTGAGCATCTTGCGGAACCGCGCGGACTCGGTCTGGATGTGGCTGACCCGCTCGGGCTCGCGCTCCAGGATGCGCAGCGACTCCAGTGCGGCGGCGGCCTGGGCCGGGCCGAGGGCGGCGGAGAAGAGGAACGGGCGCGCCGCGTACTTGAGATGGCCGATCAGCTCGCTCGGTCCCGCCACCCAGCCGCCCATGGAGGGGATGGCCTTGGAGAGGGTGCCCAGCTTGACGTCGACCTTCGCGGTGTAGTCGAAGTGCTCCTCGATGCCCTTGCCGGTGGCGCCGATGACACCGAGGGCATGGGCCTCGTCGACCATCAGCAGCGCGTTGTGCGCGTCGCAGACGGCGCGCAGCTCGGGCAGCGGGGCGATGTCGCCGTCCATCGAGTAGACGCTGTCGACGATGACGAGGCGGACGCCCTCAGGGCTCGCCGCGGCCAGTCGGCGGTCGAGGTGCTCGACGTCGTTGTGCCGGAAGCGGGTGACGGTGGCGCCGCTGAGGCGGCAGCCGTCGACGATGCTGGCGTGGTCGTACTTGTCGATGAAGACGGTGTCACCGCCGCCGACCAGACCGCCGACCGTACCGACGTTGGCGGCGTAGCCGGAACCGAAGACCATGGCCTCCTGGCGGCCGGCGAACCGGGCGACCTCCGCCTCCAGTTCCTCGTGCAGCGGGATGGAGCCGGCCAGCGCCCGCACCCCGTGGTTGCCGGTGCCGTACAGGTCGAGCGCGGCCTTGGCCGCCGCGACCACCCGCTCGTCGCCCGCCAGCCCGAGGTAGCTGTAGCCGGACATCATCAGGAGCCGCTCGCCGTCGAGGTCGGCGTACGCCGAGTCGCGCTCGACCGTGTACGTCACGAAGCTGTTGCGGCGGGCCGGCTCCCACTCGAGGGACTGCACACGACGGCGCGTCGCGTCCAGTTTCGGCGCGAGACGTTCCCATCCTCCGGACGTGTTCACGTGCGTCTCCTCATCCACGTTTCGGACAATTACCGGAGTCCGCTCAACCCTGGACTCAAAGTGCGACGCAATTCAACGACAGCCGCGCAAGCCGCGCGCAACACGACCGTGAAATGGGGAAATCGGACGGCGCAACAAGAACGCGACACGATCCAGGAAGCGGAATCCATCTCTCCGACCAATTCCCGGGGAATGTTCCCCGGCCATGGTTGACACGGGGAGAAGGCCGATTGGTATCGTCCAAATCTTGTGCAGGGGGCACGCACCGCTTGTCCCGATATCCTTCACAAGGACCATCGTGACGGGCCCCCTGGCGAGATTCCGACGCCGGTGGCAACCGCCGCCGGCGGAAACGGCAGACAAGCCGACCGCACCGGGGAGTACAGCTTGCTCATCAGACTTGCTGGTCTCGTCACGATCGAACCCGAAGGGGTTCCTCCGCAGCACCTGTCCAGCGCTCAGGCTCAAGTCGCGTTCGCCCGGCTCATTCTGGAACGGTCCGGGGGCACCAGCCGCGACCAACTGGCGGACACCGTCTGGCCCGACGGCCTGCCCGACACCTGGGCCTCGGCCCTGCGCAGCGTCGTCAGCCGGGTCCGTACGTTCGTCACGTTCCCCCGGCAGCAGCCCGGTGTCACCCCGCTCGTCGCCCAGGGCGGCCGCTATCTGCTGCGGCTTCCCGACGACGCGGCGGTGGACATCGAGTGCGCCGAGGCGGCGCTGGGCGAGGCGGCCGAGGCGTACGCGGCCGGTTCCTACGCCGTCGCACAGCAGCTCGCGTCCGGCGCCGTGTCAAATCTACGCGGGTCATTCCTGCCGGCCCATGAGGGCGAGTGGGTCAACAGCGTCCGGGAGAGGCTCGATGAGCTGCGCCTTTCCGCGCTGGAGACCGCGAGCCTGGCCTCGTCCGCGCTCGGCGACGAGCATCACGCGCTGCGCTACGCCGAAGAGGCCGTACGCCGCGCTCCGTTCCGGGAGAGCGCGTACCGCTGCCGGATGGCCGCGCACCGTACGGCGGGCAACCGGGCCGAGGCGCTGCGCACGTATCAGCAGCTCAGGGAGGTTCTCGCGGAGGAGCTGGGGATAGACCCGGCGCCGGAGAGCCAGGCCGCGTATCTGGAGCTGCTGCGCTCGCCCGATCCGCTGCGGGCGCCGGAGCCGAGGGCGGTCACCCGGCTCGATCCGCTGCTGATGGGCATGTTCGAGGCGCCGAGCCCGAGGCCCGCGGCGCCGCGGCCGTGCACGCTGACGGCGGACGGCTGTCTTACCCACCCGGTGCGTCCGGCGCGGTCCGCGCCGACGCGGCGTGTGGCGTAACCGACAGCGGGGGAACATACGCGGGCGGCCCGGCAGTTGCCGGGCCGCCTCTTTTTTCGCCGGCCGGTCGGGGCTCGAAGTCCGTCCGAGGGGCCGGGGCATGCCGGACGGCCGGGGCGCGAGGAGCACACCGGCCGTACGGATGTGTGACGGGTCTCGTACCGGCGTGGCCGTGGGGCCAGCCGAGTGCCGGGAGGGGCACTAGGTGATCGAGACCCCGCTGTCGATACTGATGACCTGGCCGGTCATGCAGTCCTGGTCCAGGAAGAGCGAGGCGCTGCGGGCCACTTCCTCGACCGTGACGAAGCGAGGGATGGGGGCCTTGTCCTCCATGCCCTCGATGACCCGGCCCGGCAGGTCCTTCGTCATCCCCGTGATCATGAAGCCCGGCGAGAGGGCGTTCACGGTCACCCCGCGGCGGCCGCACTCGGCGGCCAGGGTGCGGGTGAAGCCGATGAGACCGGCCTTGGACGCGGAGTACGCCGTCTGGCCCGCTGTCGCGATCAGGCCGGAGGGCGACACCACGTTGATGATCCGTCCCCACCGCTGGCGGAGCATGTACGGCACGGCCACCCGGGCGGTGTGGAACGAACCGACCAGGTTGGTCTGGATCACCTGTGCCCAGTCGGCCGGTGACTGCATCGCCATGAGCGCGTCCTTGCGGATCGCGCCGTTGTTGACGAGGACGTCGACCGGGCCGAGTTCATCGCTGATCCGGGCGTACATGGCGTTGACGGCGTCCCAGTCGCCGACGTCGCCGGTGACCACGACCGAGTCGTTGCCGAGCTTCTCCTGGACGGCGCGGGCCTGTGTCTCGGAGCTGTTGTAGTGCACCGCGACCCGGCAGCCGAGCGCGTCCAGCTCCAGGGCCAGGGCCTGGCCGAGCCCGCCGGAGGCCCCGGTGACCAGGGCCACCGGCTTCTCGGGGCGGCTGCCCTGCGGCTTGTTGCCGCTCATTTCCTCACCCCGCCCCACTCCATCAGGATCGAACCCCAGGTCATGCCCGCCCCGAAGCCCGCGAGCAGCACCTTGTCACCGTTCTTGATCCGGCCCTCGTCGAGCGCCTCGGTGAGGGCGATCGGCACGGACGCGGACGCGGTGTTGCCGTACCGCTCCAGATTGGTGATCAGTGCTTCCTGCCGCAGACCGGTGTGGCTGAGGATCGAGTTGATGATCCGGATATTGGCCTGGTGCGGGATGACATGGTCGATGTCGGCCGCGTCGACCTTGGCGCTCTCCAGGGTCTCCCGGACCGTACGGACCGTGTAACGCACGGCGTTGAGATAGATCTCATTGCCGTTGATCTTGGCGTAGTGCAGGCCCTGACGGACCGTCTCCTCGGTGGTCGGCATCCTGCTGCCGCCCGCCAGCACCTTGAGACTGCCGGTGCAGGAGCCGTCCGCGCCGAGGTTCCACGCCTTGACCCGGTTCTCGGGCCCGGGCTGGAGGACCACCGCGCCGGCGCCGTCGCCGACGAGGATGGACAGGTCCCGGTCGGCGGGGTTGGCCGTCAGGGTGTGGGTGTCGGAGCCGATCAGCAGGATCGGCCGGGGGTCGATGGCGATCAGCGCCATCGCCGACACCAGCGCGTAGATGAAGCCCGCGCACTCGGAGTTGACGTCGTGCGCGCCGCCCGCGATCCCCAGATCGTGGTGGACGAACGCGGACGTCGCCGGCGAAGGCTGCTCCGGCGTGGCGGTGGCGACGATGAGATGGGCGATGTCGCCACCGGTCAGCCCGGCCTTCTCCAGGGCGCGCCGGCCGGCCTCGACAGCCAGTGAGGCGGTCGTCTGGCCCGGTCCCACGGCCCGGCGCTCCCGGATGCCGCACCGGCTGACGATCCAGTTCTCGTCGACGCCGAAACGCTCCGCCAACTCCACGCTCGTGACCTTGCGCTCGGGTACGGCCATGCCCCACCCGGTGATGTCGAAGCCGTTCACAGGCGCGCTCGCTACGCCTGCGCCGGCTGCGGGACGAGCGCGAGGATCCGCTCGTACACGTGGCGCAGCGTGGTGGTGTCGTCGAGGTCGGCGAAGAGCGACTCGTCGGCGGGGATGTCCGGGTACTGGTTCTGGAACCCGTACAGCCACTCCATCAGGTCCAGCGAGTCCACGTCGGCGATGTGCTGGAGCGGTGCATCGGGGCTGACCTCCTGGGCGCCCGACACGGCCTCGAGCTGGCTCGCCAGTTCTTCGATGGTGGGCAGCGTCATGAGCTTCGGTCCTCTCTCGCGGTGCATCCGGTTTCGAGAGGCATGGAAGCGCGGGCCGCGCAATCCGGGCGCAACACCGCCGACTCATGGACGTCTTGCACATCTGTTGCGAGCAACGCGGTTTGCTCGTGGCCGATTCAACGGTCGGAACGAGCGGCGCAGCGACGAGAACGACAGGAAAGAGGTCGAGGATGACAACGGTCGCCCCCAGATCCGTGGACCCCGAGGTCGACGCGGTCAGGCACCACTACGAGGTGAGCAACGATTTCTACCGGCTCCTGCTGGGTCCGACCATGATGTACTCCGGCGGCTACTGGGAGCAGGGCGAGGACCTCGTCGGAACACTGGACGAGGCGCAGGAGCGCAAGCTCGACACCTTCGCCGAGCTGGCCGGGGCCGCGGGCACCCGCCGTGTGCTGGACATCGGCTGCGGCTGGGGCACGATGCTCAACCGCCTCACCACCGTGCACGGTGTGGAGCAGGCCGTCGGTCTCACGCTGAGCCGCACCCAGGAGGCGTTCATCGCCGGCCTGGACAACCCGCGCATCACCACGCGGGTGGAGAGCTGGGCGGACCACGACACGGACGACAAGTACGACGCGGCGTTCTGCATCAACGCGCTGGAGCACTTCGTCTCCTCCAACCTGCCGCCGCGCGAGCGCACCAAGCGCTACCGCTTCTTCTTCAACCAGGTGGCCAAGGCCCTCAACCCGGGTGCGAAGTTCGTTCTGCACACGATGACAGCCGAGGCGCAGCCGATGAACCGCGAGCTGCTCGCGGACCTGAAGTTCCTGCAGCGCTCGGAGTTCGAGGGGATGCACATCCCCCACCTCCACGAGCTGACCGCCGCCGCCGAGGGCGTCTTCCACGTCGTGGAGATCGTCAACGAGCGGGAGTCCTTCGCCATGGCGTGCCGCGCCTGGCTGGAGCGGCTCGCCGCGGACCGTGAGACGGCCGTCGCCCTGGAGGGTGAGGAGGTCGTGGCCCGCTTCGAGCGCTACCTCGACATCTTCGCCTACACCCTCGAAGACAAGTTCTTCAACAACTTCCGCGTCACCATCGAGCGCAGGGGCTGAGGAGGCCACCGTGACGAGCATTCTCGAACCCGCCCACGGGGGCGGCGTGAGCAACGGGACGGAGGAGCCGGCCGGCCGGGGCCCCACCCGTCATCTGCGGGTCGCGGTCATCGGTACCGGCTTCTCCGGCCTGGGGACGGCCATCCGGCTGCTCCAGAAGGGAATCGACGACTTCCTGGTCTTCGAACGGGCCGACGAGGTGGGCGGCACCTGGCGCGACAACGACTACCCGGGGTGCGCCTGTGACGTCCAGGCCCATCTCTACTCCTTCTCGTTCGCCCGCAACCCGGAGTGGAAGAGCACCTTCGCCAAGCGCGACGAGGTGTTCGAGTATCTGCGGAAGTGCGCCGACCGCTTCGGGGTACGCCCGCACATCCGCTTCAACCACGAGCTGATCGCGGCCCGCTGGGACGAGAACACCCGGTGCTGGCACATCGAGACCTCGGGCGGCGAGTACACCGCGCAGGTCCTGGTCGCGGGCGCCGGCTACCTCAGTGAGCCGTCCATCCCCGACATGCCGGGGCTCGCGGACTTCGAGGGCAAGGTCTTCCACTCGGCGCGCTGGGACCACGACCACGATCTGACGGGCCGCCGGGTCGCCGTGATCGGTACGGGCGCCTCGGCCATCCAGTTCGTGCCGAAGATCCAGCCCGAGGTCGGGCAGCTCGACCTGTACCAGCGCACGCCTCCGTGGGTGGGCCCCAAGAACGACAAGGTCAACAGCAAGTTCCACTCGTCGATGCTGCGCAGCTTCCCGGGCTACCAGAAGTTCCGGCGCAACTTCAACATGTGGGGCCGTGAGGTCCTCGCCTTCGCCTTCGCCCGGCCCAAGGTCGCCGAGAAGGTCCAGAAGATGGCCTCCGACCATCTCAAGAAGAGCGTCCAGGACCCGGCGCTGCGGGAACGGCTCACGCCCGACTACGTGGTGGCGTGCAAGCGGCTGCTGTTCTCGAACACCTGGTACCCGGCGATCCAGCAGCCGAACGTGGACATCGTCAGCGACTCCATCGACCATGTCCGGGCCAAGTCCATCGTCACCAAGGACGGCCAGGAGCGCGAGGTCGACACCATCATCATGGGCACCGGCTTCATGGCCACGGACCGTCCGATCGCACGGCGGATCTGGGGCAAGGGCGGCGTGCAGCTCCGGGAGGCCTGGAGCGAGGGGATGTCCGCGCACCGCGGCACGACCATCGCCGGGTTCCCGAACCTGTTCATGATGCTCGGCCCCAACACGACGCTGGGCCACTCCTCCCAGACCGTGATGATCGAGTCCCAGATCGCCTACGTCATGGACGCGCTCAAGCAGATGGACAAGCGCGGTCTGTCCAGCGTCGAGGTGCGGCCCGAGGCGCAGCAGGCGTACAACGCCACGCTCGACAAGCGGCAGGCCCGCGCGGTCTGGAGCGCCGGCGGCTGCAAGAGCTGGTACCTGGACAGCGCCGGGCGCAACCCGTCGATCTGGCCCACGTACACCTGGCGGTTCCGCAACGGCACCAAGCACTTCGACCTGGGCGAGTACCAGCTCGCCACCACCGTGGGCGCCGGTCGTCCCGCGGTCAACCACGCCTGACGAACGGGAGAAACGACCAGATGAGCACCAACACCCCTTCCCGGCGCAGAGTCCTGGGCGGTATGGCCGCCACGGCCGCGACCGTCGTGGGCTGGAACGCGGCCACGCAGACCTGGGCCACCGCCGCCGAGGCGGGCCGCAACCACGGTGGCGGCTGGTGGGGCGATGTGGCGCCCGTACCGCCGCTGGACGGCTCGCTGAAGACCTCGGCTGCCGACCTTGTGCAGTTCAGCAAGGACTTCGGCGCCCTGGTGTCGAACATCACGCCCTGGGCCGTCCTGGTGCCGGGCTCGGTCAACGACATCGTCAAGATGGTCAACTACGCCCGGGCCAACAACCTGAAGATCGCCGCGAACGGGCGCAGCGGCACCGGTGACGACCTGGAGTCGCACTCCAACTACGGCCAGGCGGCCGTCCCGGGCGGTATCTCGATCGACTCCCGCGGTCTGGGCAAGGTCATCAGCGTCGGTACGAACTCCGCCGTGGTCGAGGCGGGTGTCACCTGGGCGCAGCTCACCGACGCGGCCGCGGCCAAGGGCAAGATGCCCCCGGCCATGCCCGACTACATGCACCTGTCGATCGGCGGCACGATCAGCGTCGGCGGCATCGGCGGCACGGTCGGCAAGTACGGTCTGGCGGTCGACACCATCGAGTCGATCGACATCGTCACGGGCGCGGGGCAGCTGCTCACCGCCTCCCCCAGTGTCCGCCCCGACCTGTTCAACGCCGCGCTGGCCGGCGGCGGCCAGGTGGGCATCATCGTCCGCGTCACGGTGAAGATCGTCCCCGCCAAGGAGCGGATCGTCGTCATCAACCTGGTCTACAACGACGTCGCGACCTACCTCGCCGACGCCGAGAAGGTCATGGCGGGCGGCAAGTTCGAGGTCCAGGCCGGTGAACTCGCCAGGAAGCCCGACGACTCGGGCTGGCGTTACCGGATGGAGCTGGGCGTTCCCTACACCGGCACCGCCCCGGCCGCGGACCCGCTGATCGCCGGGCTGCGGGACGTCCGTTCCGAGGCCACCGTCGACGACATGTCCTTCCGGGACTACATCTTCCGGTTCGACGCGTACGTCGAGGACTACAAGGCGGGCGGCTACTGGGAGCAGCCCAAGCCGTGGCTGAGCCTGTTCCTGCCGGCCGCCAAGGTCAAGCAGTTCCTCCAGATCGCCGAGGCCGACCTGACGGCGAACGACCTGGGAGTCGGCTTCGTGCTGACGTACCCGTACCGCACGTCGAAGCTCAAGCGCCCGATGGCGGTCCAGCCGAACGACTCGATCGGCTACCTCTTCGACCTGCTGCGCTTCCCGCACCCGGGTGAGCCGAACATCGCGGGGATGCTGGAGCAGAACCGTCGGCTGTACGACAAGGCCGTGGCCCTGGGCGCCAAGCGCTATCTGGTCGGCGCCATCCCGCGGATGACCACCGCGGACTGGAAGAAGCACTTCGGCAGCCGCTACACGGACCTGTACAACGCCAAGCGGCGCTACGACCCGGCCGGCATCCTGACCCCCGGTCAGGGCTTCTTCGGCTGATCCGGTGTGCCGGGCCGGCCGTCGGGCCGGACCGGCACAGCGGTCACGGAAGCGGGGCCCTGCCATGGGCCCCGCTCCTTCGATCCCATCCGCCGTCCCACACAGGGAGACTGGCATGAACGGCTACGACATCATCGACGAGGCGGTGGTCGACGCCCCCGCGGACGTCGTCTGGGACGCGCTCGTCGCCGAGTTCCGCGGTGCCGCCCGCTGGTGGGTCCCGGCCAACACCTTCGAGACGGTCTCCGGCGCGCCCGACGAGATCGGTGGCCGGGTCGCCGTGACCGTCCACACGAAAGGCGTCGGCAACGGGGGCCCCAAGCTCCGCTTCACCGCCCGTACGCAGTCCGTCCTCCCGGGCCGCAGGATGACCGTCGAGTATGTCGACGGCGTCTTCCGCGGTCCGGCCGACTTCATTCTGGAGCCGCTGGAGGAGGGCCGCCGCACGCGTATCACCATGCACTTCCGGGGCCGTCCGCACGGCAAGCTGAAGCTGCTGGCGAAGGTCGCCGACATCGGCGCCGAGCACTCCAAGGCGACCCAGGCGGCGTTCGCGGCGCTCAACGCGCAGCTCGCCTCCGCTCCGGTGGGAGGCGCGCGATGAGCCCCGCCACGACGGCGGCGGACCAGCACGCCCGTACCTACGAGACGACCGTACGGACCGACGACGGCGCCGCGCTCGCGGTCTCCGTCCTCGCGCCGCTGCAGGCCGGTCCCGGCAGCGGTACGACGGTGGTGCTGGCCCACGGCTGGGCGGCGGCCCGCCGGGTCTGGGGTACGGTCACCGACCGGCTGATCCGCTCCGGCCACCGGGTGGTGCTGTACGACCAGCGCGGGCACGGCGCGTCGGGCCTGGGCAAGGAGCCCATCGCCATCCGGCGGTTCGGCGCGGACCTGGCGGCCGTGCTGGGCGAGACCGGGTCGCGGGACGCGGTACTGGTCGGGCACTCGGGCGGCGGTTTCGCCGCGATGGCGTACGCCACGGCCGACCCGGCCGCCGCGCGCCGGCTCCGCGGTCTGGTGCTGCTGGGCACGGCCGCGCACGACCAGGAGACGCCCGACAGCGAGGTGCGGATGATGGGCAGCGCGCTGTTCTCGCGCGCCCTGCGGCGCCCGGCGCTCGGCCGCCGGCTGCTGGCGCAGACGATGGGCAAGGGCGTCGACCCGTACCTTCTGGAAGTCAACCGGCAGATGTTCGCGGCGGCTTCGCCGCAGGTGCGCTCGGACTGCTTCGCCTCGTCGCGCGGGATGGACCTGCGCGCGGGGCTGGCGGCGGTGGAGGTGCCCGCGGTGGTGCTGGCGGGCGAGAACGACCGGGTCGTCAAGCCGGAGCTGGGCAGCGCGGTGGCGAAGGCGCTGCCGGACGCCCGGTTCGAACGGCTCCCCGGGGCCGGCCACATGCTCCCGCTGGAGCGGCCGGACGAGATCGTACGGGCGGTCACGGGGCTGGTCGCCCGGTCGCGCGCCTAGGAACGCGCGCCGTGATCGAGGAGATTCTGCCGCCGGGGGTCCGAGCTGCTGAAAAGCTCGAAGACCCTCCACCCCCCCCTCCGTTTTCCCGAGAAAACAAACTTATTGGGGGGGGCCAGGGAAGGAGG
>NZ_JBHVGV010000001.1:346557-526989 GCF_042800555.1 Streptomyces sp. NPDC057617
AGACAGGAGGAGGTTGGCGGGGCTTTCAGGGGGTTGTTCCCCTGGTCGCGCGCGGGGAAGCGCGCGCGGGGGGGGGGGAGGTTTGCCCACGGGGCGGAAGAGTGGGGAAAGCGTCAGAAGCCCGGACCCCCGCTCCGCTGTTTCCGGAGGAGGCCGCGCTGATGGCGGGGCGCCGGGAGCGGCGGCGGGCGCAGTTCGCCACGGCGCGCGCCTGCGCGCGGCGGTCGCTCGCCGGTCTCGGTCTGGCGCCCGCTCCCCTGCTGCCGGGCCCGGGCGGCGCTCCTCGCTGGCCCGCGGGGGTGGTGGGCAGTATCACCCACTGCGACGGCTACCGGGCCGCTGTGGCCGCCAGGGCGGCGGAGGTGACGGCGCTGGGGATCGACGCGGAGCCCGCGGAGCCGCTGCCCCGGGGTGTCCTCGGCCTGGTCGCCTCGGAGGACGAACGGGCGGCGCTGGAGCGGCTGTCGGCGGAGCGCCCGGGGGTGTGCTGGGACCGGCTGCTGTTCTCCGCCAAGGAGGCGGTCTACAAGGCCTGGTACCCGGCGGCGGAACGCTGGCTGGGCTTCGCGGACGCGGACGTACGGTTCAGCCCCCGGGGCACCTTCACGGCCCGCCTGCACCCCGCGGAGCCCCCACCGGGAGCCCCCACGCACTTCGAGGGCCGCTGGCTGGTACGGAACGGGCTGCTGCTGACGGCGATAGCCATCCGCGGCGAACCGAGCCCTCAAAATTAGCGGTCGATCAGCGGTCCAGGACCACCGTCTGGGTCGGGGCGCTCAGGTGGTGGGCCGTGTGGATCCGGCCGCCCCTGCGGTACTCCTGGCGGTATTCCTGCGGGCTCACGCCCCGTACCCGCTTGAACGCGGCGCTCAGGGCGAACGCGCCGCTGTAGCCGACCCGGCGGGCCACCGTCGCCACCGTCGCGTCGGGCTCGCGCAGCAGGTCTGCGGCGAGGGTGAGCCGCCAGCCCGTCAGATACGCCATCGGAGGCTCGCCGACGAGCGTGGTGAAGTGGCGGGCGAGACCGGCGCGGGAGACCCCCACGGTGTCCGCGAGCGAGGCCACCGTCCAGGCCTTGCCGGGCTGTTCGTGCAGCAGCCGCAGCGCGGGGCCGACCACCGGGTCGCTCTGGGCGCGGTACCACGCGGGGGCGCCCGACTCGGGCACCGCCAGCCAGGTGCGCAGCACGCTGACGAGCAGCAGGTCCAGCAGCCGGTCCAGGACCAGTTCCTGGCCGATCTCGTCCTTGCTGATCTCCTCGGCGAGGATGTGGACGAGCGGGTTGTCGCCGGCCTCCGCGGGCCGTATCAGCAGCACGGGCAGGGCGGCCAGCAGCCGCCGGCCGATCTCGCTGGGCGCCTGGTAGGTGCCGCTCAGCATGACGGAGGAGCCGGCCCTGCTGTCGTCGCCCCAGGTGCGGACGCCCAGCGCCATCGTCTCGGTGACGTCCTCGCCGTCGGTGGTGTTGCAGCGCTGCTCGGGCCCGACGACGATCTGGACGTCCGTCTCCGGCCGGTCGGAGATCGTGTACGGGTCGGGGCCGCGGATCACCGCGACATCGCCGGGGCACAGCCGTACGGGATGCGCCTTGTCGGGGAGCACCCAGGCGTCGCCGCGCACCATGGTGACCACGGAGATCGGCGCCCGGTCCTCGACCCGGAGGGACCACGGCGGATTGAAGACCGACTTCAGCAGGAACGCGCCGCGGGCCTTCGGGCCTTCGAGCAGACCTGTCAGTGTGTCCATGCCATCACCTTAGACGACCCCGTATGAATGGTCACCACTTTCACCGGATCCGTCTCAGGCCGTACGGGCAGCGGGGCGCCGCGGGGAGGGGTACGGAAGGGGTGCGCCCGCCCTCCCCGCGGGGGAACGAGTGGGAGGACGGGCGCAGTTCGGGGCGGGCCGGTGGCCCGGGGCGGCGGTCGGGGAGGCGGTCAGGGCCGCGGAGCCGCCGCCCGGTGGTGGAGGACGAGCGCGCGGCCGAGGGCGCCCAGCGCCGCCGTACAGGCCACCGTGCGCGCGATGTTGGCCGCGGTCCACGGTCGCTCGAACCGGCCGCGTACGGCACCGAAGTCGGGGCTCGCGGCGGGCGCTCCGGCGCGGGCCAGCATCCGGTTGAGGGGGATGTTGACGCACATCGTGACGGCGATGGAGACGCCGTAGAGGACGAAGGCGGCCCGGGTCCAGCGCGCGGCGTCCGGCCGCCCCAGACGGCGCTGGAGGGCCGCGGCGACGCCGGTGGCGAGGAAGACACCGACGAAGAGCAGCCCGAACAGGGCGCTGTTGTCGAGCACTTCGTTGATCCGCCGCATCACGGTGACATACGTACGGTCGTCGCGGCGGGCCAGGGCGGGCATGACCCCCACGTCGAAGCTGAGGTAGAGCCCGGCCATCAGCCCGGTACCGATGGTGGCGGCGGTGAGCACGGGGCCGGCGGCCGCGGGAAGGGTCTGCATCGGGCTTCCTCATCCGGTCGGTCGGTGGAGCTGGAACGGGAACGGGTCGCGGGCGGGCCAGAAGAAGGAAGGGCCGGGACGGGACGGGGAGGCCCCGGCCCGGTCAGGAGGGCCGGGTCACTCCGGCCAGGGTCCTCTCGTACCGCCTGCGCAGCACCGTATTGCCGATCAGCCGCACCGGCGGCGGGATGGTGGCCGCGACCTGTGCCACCGACCGCTTGTCCGCGCCGTCGAACATCCAGGGCTGGAGCTGGGTCATCACCTTGAGCGGCGCGCTGGCGATCACCTTCCGCTCGACCGCGAGGTACTCGTCCGGCACGAGCCGGGCGAACACCGGGAAGGACACGGCCTCCTCGTCCCGCAGATGGTCGCGCAGGACGGAGGCGAAGCGGTTGGCCGCCAGTTGGAGGGCCGGCAGATCGCCGCCGGGCCTGAGCGCGGCCGTGACGGCCTCCATGGCCCGGTCGAGCAGCACATGGTCGTCACCGAGCTGGCGCGCCTGCGGGGCGAACTCCGGTGCCCGCCTGAGCAGTCCGGGCCACAGCACGTTGTCCTCGCTGCGGTGGTGCCAGTCGATGATGTCGCGGAGCTGCTGCCACCAGGCGCCGGCGGCGCCGAGTCCGGCGTGGGTCAGCCGGGGCGCGGCGGCCAGCAGCCGCTGGGCGTCACGGCGCATCGCGATGTGCATCAGCGCGAACCCGTGGAAGTGAGCGGGCAGGGAAGCGAGTCCGAACTCGCTGGACATGGGGGTACTCATGGCCGTCTCCTCATGGCTGACGCGTCATCGCTGCTGGATCACTCCCCCGGGAGGCGGGCCGTACTCGCGAGGGTGCTCGCGGTACGGCCCGCCGGCCGGGGTACGGGTCAGACGTTCCAGACGCCCGTGGCGGCGGCGTCCCTGGCGAACTCGGAGAAGTCGCGGGGCTTGCGGCCGAGGACCTCCTCCACACCGTGCACCAGGTGGGCGTTGCGGCCGTCGAGGGTCAGGGCGAACAGCTCGACGAAGTCCTCCGGAAGGTCGTTCTCCTTCAGGAAGGCACGGTACTCGTCGCTGGTGACCGAGATGTACTTGATCTCCCGGCCGGTGGCCTTGGTCAGCTCGTCGGCCACGTCCTGGTAGCTGAGCAGCCGGGGGCCCGACAGCTCGTAGGTCTTGCCGATGTGCTTGGGGTCGGTCAGCGCGGCGACGACCACGTCGGCGATGTCGTCGGCGTCCACGAAGGGCTCAACGGCGTGACCGGTCGGCAGCGCCAGCTCACCGGCGAGTACGGGCTCCAGGAAGAAGCTCTCGTTGAAGTTCTGGTTGAACCAGCTCGACCGGACGACCGTCCAGTCGGCGCCGGACTCCTTCAGCTTGTTCTCGCTGATCTGCGCGCCCTCCTCACCGCGGCCGGAGAGCAGCACCAGACGGCGCGCGCCGTTCGCGACGGCGACCTTGGAGAACTCGCCGACGCTCTCGGCGGCACCGGGGAAGGCGAGGTCGGGGTAGTAGGTGACATAGACGGCTCCGACGCCCTCCAGCGCACCTTCCCAGGTGGCCGGGTCCTCCCACACGAAGGGACGGTCGGCGTTGCGCGAACCGATGCGCACGGGAAGGCCCTTGGCGGCGAGCCGTTCGGCGACCCGGCGGCCGGTCTTGCCGGTGCCACCGATGACGAGCGTCGTCTTCGTCTCTGTCTGGGCGTTCTGCGTGGTCTGAGTCATGAGTACAGTCAAGTCCACTCCGCTGAGACGCAACATAGCTGTGAAGCTCAGTTCCATACGCGTCCGTCTACACCCCGACCGTGGAGTCTCCCGGTGGGCTCACGAACTGCCCATACCGCCGCAGACATTGATCGCCTGGGCGGTGATGGAGGCGGCGCTCTCCGTGGTGAGGTAGCCGACCAGTCCCGCGACCTCCTCGGGTGTGGAGTAGCGGCCGAGGGGGATCTTCGACTCGAACTGCTCCTGGACGAAGTCCTCGGTGGTGTTCCACGCCGCCGCGTACCCCTGGCGCACCTGCTCGGCCATGGGGGTCTCCACATAGCCGGGGCAGACCGCGTTCACGGTGACACCGACCGGCGCCAGCTCCTTGCCCAGCGCCCTGGTGAAGCCGACGACGCCGTGCTTGGAGGCCGAGTACGGAGCGCCCATCAGGACGCCCTGCTTCCCGGCGGTGGAGGCGATGTTGATGATGCGGCCGTGTCCCGCCTCCACCAGACCGCCGTTCAGCAGGACCTCACGGGTCAGCAGGAACACTCCGTTGAGGTTGGTGTCGATGACGTCGTACCAGAGTTCGTCGGCGATCTCGGCCGTGGGCCCTCCGCCGCCCCGGCCGGCGTTGTTCACCAGGATGTTGACCGGGCCGAACTGTGCGACCACCGCGGCCACCAGGGCGGCGACCGAGGACCGGTCCCGCACATCGGCCACCGTGCCCTCGGCCTCGTACCCCTCGGCGCGCAGATCCTCGACGGTCTGCTTGACCTCCTGGCCGGTCCGCGCGCAGATGAACACGCGGTGGCCGCGCCCGCCGAGTTCACGGGCGACCCCCAGACCGATTCCGCGGGTCGCTCCCGTGATCAGAGCCACCGGGTTTCTGGGCGCCTTCACCGGATTTCCCCGGCACTCCGCGGGCCCCGAACCTGAATCTCCACGGTTTCCCTCCGTACCTCGTCGAATCCCCGTCGAACCGAAACTCTTCGACGGCAGGTACGGTAGTCGCGCCCACGCTTTAGTTCTTTAATTCTTGAGTACCTGTCTAGCACGGCTCCAACATCCGTAAACGGAATGCCATTTCCACTGCCCGAATGGTCATGGCGGGCGTCATGCCAAGGTGAAGAGTGGTGTGCCGGAACAATTCCGCGGGAACGCCGGGAAACAACGGGAACGCCGGGAAACAAAGGGAATGAAATCCCCGGTGGTACGGGGACGGCCGCGCCCGTTCGGTCAGCTCACCCGGACAAGGGGCTCGCGGGGATTCTCCACCGGCGCCGCGGACTCCGGTCCGGCCATCAGGATCGAGCGCTGGAGCCGGCGCAGCCCGGCGGACGGTTCGAGGCCCAGTTCCCGTACGAGGGTGCCGCGCAGCCGGTGGTACACGTTCAGCGCCTCACCGCGGCGTCCCGAACGGTGCAGCGCGAGCATGAACTGCCCGTGCAGATTCTCGTGGGTGCGGTAACGGCTGACGAGGACGGTGAGTTCGGCGAGCAGTTCGCGGTGGCGGCCGAGCCGGAGGTCGGCCTCGATGCGCTGGTCGAGCGCGCACAGCCGGCTCTCCTCCAGCCGCTTGATCTCCATGTCGAGCTGGGCGCCGCCGTGCACATCGGCGAAGGCGGGTCCGCTCCACAGGGCGAGCGCCTCGCGGAGCTGGCGGGCCGCGCCGGAGTAGTCGCCCGCGTCCATCGCCCGGTAACCGAGTCCGGCGAGCCGGTCGAACTCACGGACGTCGCTGGTGCCGCCGCCGCTGTCGAGGCGGTAGCCGCCGGGCAGTGTCTCCAGCACCTCCTTGGCGGTCCGCGCGGGGCCCTCCTGGGTACCGTGCTTGAGCGCCGCCGCGATCAGCGACCGCAGTTGCAGCACATAGGTCTGGAGGGTGGTCCTCGCGCTGCGCGGGGGCTCCCCCGCCCACAGCTCCTCGATCAGCGCGGCCACCGGCACGACCTGGTCGGCGTGGAGCGACAGTAAGGCGAGCACCTGCCGGGGCTTCGGCGCCGTCGGCGTGATCGATCTGCCGTTCTCCCGCACAGCCAATGCGCCCAGTACGTCGATGTCCACGCGTCTCCCCAATCCCTGCAGGTGAAGTCAGTACCGTTCGAGGCCGCTCACGGGGTGCGATTGCTGCGCATGGATTCAAAAACAGGACAGACGGTTTGTCAATACCAAACCGTACAGACTGTTTTTTGTTAACGCTCCGTACATCGGGGTCACTCGCTGGTTACCGAACGCTCGGAATACGGGCACGACACGGGCAGCGTACTCCCGTCAAACGGCTTCCCCCACAGGCACCTCCCGGCCATCGTCCGACCGGCAGGATCCGCAGGTCACCAGGGTGTCCAGATGCTGTCCGGCGGCCATCGCGGGTAGCATCAGCTCCCAGAACCGGGTCAGCGTACGCCGGGAGATCCAGTCCCGGTCCTCCCTGGCACCCAGCACTTCGAAACCGACCGTCGCCGCCATCAGCGCACTCGCCACATCGTCGGGTGCCAGCCCGTCGGCCAGCGCGCCTTCGGACGCCGCCCGTTCGAGTTCACTCTCGACCCACTGGCGCCACTGGCGCCGCAGATTGATCCCGCCCCGGCGGGAGATGTCGCCACTGAGTTCGAACCCGGCGCGCACCACGACATCGTCGTCGAGGCTGCGCATCAGGCAGTGCGTGGCGTCGACCAGTAACTGGACCCCCACCGCGCCCGTGGCCCGGCAGCGCTCGGCGATCTGCCGCACCTCCTGTGCCGCCTCTTCCTCCACCGCCCTGGCCAGGGCCTCTTTGCTGGAGAAGTGGAAATGCAGCGCGCCGTTGCTCACTCCGGCCCGGCGGCTGATCATGGTGAGCGACGCCGGCATGAAGCCCTCCCCCGCGAACACCTCCGCCGCGGCCCGGATCAGTGATCGTCGTGTACGGGCGGCGCGCTCCTGCTTGACCATCAACGGCTCCAGATTGTCGGGATGACCGGAAGCGAAAGCGGTGTGCGCTGCGACATTAACAAACCGTCGACGCGGTTTGTATAAGCTTTACGCCACTCCTGATGTCCGGAACCGCTCCCGCACCTCAGTGGCTCAAGACCCGCTCAAGACCTCCTGGAGAGTGCCTGGAGAACGCGTGGAGACCGATCTGATCGGATGAACCTCACACGGGCCTCGCCCGTGCGCACGGCGGCCACACCGGAGGGCTCTCCGCCCGCGCGCGGAGGACCGTTCGGTCACGGCCCGTCATCACTCCGCGTCGTCCCCGGCCCCCTCCTCGGCGGCGAGCCTGCGGGCCTCGACCCGGGCCCCGCGGTCGTACGCCACATCGAGCCCGAGCAGCAGACGCGGCATCACCATGCTGGGCAGCAGGTGCTCCCACATCACCGACACCCGCCGCTCCACGTCCCGGCGGTCGGCCACCACCCGCGAGTAGACATGGATCCCCGTCCAGGCGCCGACCACCAGCTCGGCCGTCTCGCGCGGTTTGACGTACGGCAGCAGCTCGCCCCGCTCCTTGGCCTGGACGAGCAGTTCCGCGCTCAGGGACGACCACACCGGGAAGGGGCTGACGTCGGAGAAGTCGACCGACCCCTGCTCCACGGCCAGCCGGGTGCCGGCCCTGAGGATCATGTCGTGCAGGGAGCGGTGGGCGACGACCATGGTGACGTCGATCAGCTCCTGGACCTTGGAGTCCGTGGGCGCCGGTACCAGGTCCCTTGTCTGGTCCCTCAGCACCCCCCGGGCCAGGTCCTCCTTGGACGGGAAGTGGAAGTAGAGTGCGCCTTTGGTGACCTCGGACCGCGCCAGGATCTCGGAGATGGTGGCGGCGTCGTAGCCGTACTGGTCGAAGACCGAGGCCGCGGCCTCCAGAATGGCGGCGCGCGTTTTGATCGCACGCTGTTGCTGCGCCATGCGGGTGGCTCCCGTCGTGCAGTTCCAGGGGTCCTCGTGACGCCCTGAGGTGGCTCCCCCGCCGTTCGCGGTCAAGCCTACCGACTAAACCGGGTGGTCTGTATATTCCCCCGCTCGTGGGAGCACTCGGCCGCTCCCGACAGCATCCGTGCGCCACGGGGAGACTCCATGTCCGAAATGACGGTCCGGGCGGTCCGGACGAACGGTACGCCGCGCACCGGGAGACCGGCGGGCCCGGCCGGAATCAGCGCCCCCGCCCCGCAGCTCACCACCACCGTGCCCAGGGAGTTCGTGCACCGCGCGGCGGTGGCGGAGGTCCTGCTCACCGGCTGGCGCCGGGTCGACGAGGCGCGCTTCACGGTGACGGGGCAGTGGCCGCGGCTGCACTGCTTCTACACACCGATCGACGGCCTGCACGATCCACTGCTGGCCGCAGAAACAGTCCGACAGGTCGGTTCTCTGCTGGCGCATGCCGAGTTCGGCACCCCGCTGGGACACCAGTTCCTGATGCGGGATCTGTCCTTCACCGTCGAGCCCGGGCAGCTCGCGGTCGGCGGTGTGCCCGCCGGGCTCGAACTCGATGTCGTCTGCCCGGAGATCACGCGAAGACGCGACGGTGAACTCGCGGGGCTGCGCTACGAAGCGGTCGTCCGCCGCGACGGGCGGACCGTCGCCACCGGGCGCGCCTCGTTCGTCTGCGCCGTACCGGCCGTCTACCGCAGGCTGCGCGGCGAGCGCGCCTCCCGCTCCGACGTACGGCGGCCGCCCCTGACCACGCCGGTGGCGCCGTGGAGCGTCGGCCGCACCGGCCCGTACGACGTGGTCCTCTCCCCGGGCGGGGACGAGCCGGGCTGGCTGCTGCGCGTGGACACCGGGCATCCGGTGCTCTTCGACCACCCGGTCGACCACATCCCGGGCATGGTCCTGCTGGAAGCCGCACGGCAGGCGGCCACCTCGGTGCTGCGGGGCGGCGGCGGTCTCGTACTGACCGGCTGCACCGCCGAGTTCCCGCGCTTCGCCGAGCTGGACGTACCGTGCCGGATCCAGGCGCGGCGGCTGTCGCGGCGGCTCGGCGGCGAGTCCTCGGTCCTGGTGACCGGGCATCAGGAGGGCGAGCAGGTCTTCAGCGGTGTGGTCACCGCCGCCCGGCCCGGCGCCTGAGGCTCCTCGCTGTCCGCTGTCCGCTCAGAGCACGGTGAAGCCGCCGTCCACCGGCAGGACCACGCCGGTCACAAAGGAGGCGCGGTCGCTGCAGAGCCAGGCCGCCGCCTCCGCCACCTCCTCCGGTTCCGGGGTACGGGGCTGGGGGGTCGACCGGTGCAGCAGCTTCTCCGCCTCGGGGTGCCTGCTGAACCACTCCTGGACCACCTCGCTGCCCGCGATGCCCGGTGCGATGGCGTTGACCCGTATCCCCCGGGCCCCGTACTCCGCGGCGGCCGCCCTGCTCAGCCCGATCACCGCGTGCTTCGCCGCGATGAAGGCCGCGGAGACGGGGGTGGCCACCAGCCCGGCGACACTGCTGTTGTTGACGATCGAGCCGCCCCGGCCGCTGTCGAGCATGGCCGCGACCTGGTATCTCAGTCCGTTCCACACCCCCCGGACATTGGTGTCCATGATCTCGTCGTACTCGTCGTCGCCCGTGAGGTGCAGCGGAGTCTGATGGGCCCCCACCCCCGCGTTGTTGAAGGCCATGTCGAGTCCCCCGAAGGACTCCACCGCCGTCCGCACCGCGCGGGCCATGTCGGCCGGCTTCGTCACATCCCCCACGGTGTACTCGGCCCGTCCTCCCGCCTGTCTCACCTCCTCGGCGACGGCGGCGAGTCGTTCCTCCCGGCGCGCCATCAGGACCACCGAGGCCCCCTCGCGCGCGAACACCCGGGCGGCGCACGCCCCGACGCCGCTGCTCGCTCCGGTGATGAGGGCGGACTTGCCCGTCAGCGTGTGTGAGTTGGTCGACATGTGCCGGAGTGTGCCAGCGGGCGGACCGGCATGGAGCGCTCTTGAGGTTTTTCCGAGCTGAACAACCGATTAATACGCTTGTCCATGGCGGGGATCCGAACCGGGCCCGGTTCCCGTGCTGTCGGCCGCGTGTTCCTCGACCACATTGAGATAGGCGGAGGCCCTCGCCTCGGCCGCGGGACGCAGCGCCGGGGGCACCCTCCGCAGCGCCCGCCGCCGGGAGCCGCGGGTGAGCAGGTCGGCCGAGAGCGGGGTACGGGGTGACCGCAGGAAGGCGCGCGCCCGCCGCCGCGACCGGTGCCGCAGAACAAGATAAAAGCCCGCCGCCACAACGAAGTTGACGGCCACTTTGCCGATGGTGCCCCCGGCCGAGACGAGCAGGGGCGCGTCGAAGAACCAGTGCATGGCCATGGCGGTCAGCAGGCAGAGCACGGCGGGGACGATCCGCCGGCGCGGCGGCCGGGCGTCGTGCGCGAGCAGAAAGCCGATGCCGGCTCCGGCGACGCCGGTCATCGCCCAGTGCGAGCCGAGTCCGGTCACCACGACCCGGGTGGCGAAGGACTGCAGCACATCGGTGCCCCCCGCCACTCCCCCGCCGGCCAGGACGGAGTTCATGGCGTACGTCCAGTTCTCCACCACCTGGAAGCCGAGGCCGGTGAACGCGCCGAGGAAGAACCCGTCGAGCGGGCCGCGGACCAACTGCCGTGCGCCCAGGGCGATCAGCGCGACCCCGCAGAGTTTGAGGAGTTCCTCGTTGAGGGGTGCGGTGAGGGCCGCGGCCCACTCGGAGCCGAAGTCGATGCCCCCGGTCTTGAACCAGATACCGGTGAGCCCGGTGTTGGCCACGATGGCGCAGCCGGTCGCCGCGGTGGCGCCCCAGACGACACCGCTCCAGACCCAGCCGCGCGGCGCCGCCCGGAAGGGCCGTACCCGCTGAAGGACCGTCACGCCGATCCCCACCGTGATCAGCAGCAGGACGAAGGCGAGCAGCGCGGCGCCGGGAAAGACCCGGATGATCGCGGAGAAGTCGGCGACGATCAGCGCGCCGCCGAGCAGGCACAGCAGCGCGCAGAGCCAGCCCACCGGCTGCCTGCGGAAGGACCCGCGTACCGACGCGTACGCCGACGACGGTACGGCCATGGTCATGACGCCTCCTGCGGAAAGGCGACGCTGCGGGCCACCGCCATCGCGTCGGCCACCGTGCGCGGTGCGGTGCCCGGCTCGGCCAGTACGGTGATCTGCACGGCGTAGTCCTGCTCGGGCGGCACCCACACGGTGGCGGTGCCTGCGCGGTTCTCCCGGGTCAGCGCGCCGGTCAGCCCGGTCGCGCCCGCCGTGCTGGTGACGGGCCGCGGGCCGCCCAGCCGGGTGTCCTGGTCCGCGACGGACAGGACCCGGCGCAGCCCCGTCCAGAGCTGCCCGGCGCTGGCGCCGGAGGACAGGTCGACATAGCCGGCGACCAGGTCGACACCGCCCCGGGACAGCGCGTACGAGGAGTCGGGGTCGCTCCGTGACTTGCTCAGCCGCCAGCCCGCCCCGGTCACCCGCAGCGCGGCCATATTGCTGCCGGGCCCCAGCTCCAGCACCGTGCCGGACGGTACGGGCTCCTTGTCGGCGAGGGCGCGGTCGATCAGCGGCCAGCCTGCGGTGAGGGCGGCCATGACGAGCAGGACGGCGACGACGGCCCAGCGCCGGGGGCGTACCGGCCGGCGGGGCAGGCGCCTGGTGACCGCTGCGGTGTCCATGCGGCGGGGCGCCTAGACGTCGTGGCGCAGCGGCGTGAGCTGCTCGATGTCGTAACGGACGCGCAGTTCGGCGATGGCTTCGGGGTCGGGCGTGCCGCCGTCCTTGAGGATGTCGAGCAGTTCCTCGAAGTACCGCTCGTGGTCGGCCGGCGGGGACGACTGGAAGAACATCTTGGCGTCCTTGTCGCTCCGGTTGGCGAAGGCGTGGGGGCAGCCGGGCGGTACGACGACGACCGTGCCGGGGGTGGCCCGTACGGACTTCAGCCCCGAGGCGGACTCCCAGTGGCGCCAGTCCTCGCTCAGTACACGCGGTTCGAAGGCCAGTACGTCCAGCTCGCCGTCGAGGAGGTAGAACAGCTCCTCGCTGCGGGTGTGGCGGTGGGCGCCGACGTCGAAGCCGGGCGGTACGACGACCTCGAAGGTGGAGGAGACCCGGGAGTGCTCTCCGGTGACCTTGAAGGTCACCTGCTGGGCCGCGGTACGGATGACGGTGCCCCCGCCCGGGGGCACGATCAGGCCCTCGGACTTCGTCAGCTCGGTCATGCGGTGCTCCAGGACGGTGGGGTGCGGTGGGAGGCCGGTCACCGGGCGGCCGGCCGCGTCTCGGGGCCGCGGACGGGCGTTCCGCGGCGGCGCCTCACCGCCGGCCGGGTGACGGCGGCGGCCATGGCCGGGCCCGTCATGGTCAGCTCACCGGTTCGGTCGCCGGATGGGCGCTGCGGCCGCGCGTCCCGAAGACATGGCGCTCCGCCACGGCGGACACGGGCCCCGCCCCGGTGGTCGTCCACCGGCCCAGGGCCATCTCGGCGGTGATGCCGGGCCCGAACCCGGCGATGATGCCCCGCTCCCCGGGGGCGAGCCCGCCCTCGTCGAAGAGTCTTCTTACGGCGTCGAGGACGACGGCGCTGGCGATGTTCCCGTACTCGGTCAGGGTCCCCCGGCTGAACCGGAACGCCTCGGGGGCCACCTCCAGGAAGTGGCTGAGGTCGTCGAGGATGCGCGGGCCGCCGGCGTGGATGATGTAGAAGTCGAGGCCGGTGGCGTCCCAGCCGTGCTGATCGGCGATCGCGCGGAGCGCCGGGGCCAGCGGCTCCATGGTGGTGGGTACGCGCTTGTCCAGCAGGAAGTGGAAGCCGGTGGCCCGGACGCTGTACGCGATCCAGTCGGTGGTGTCGGGCACCAGGTGGGAGCCGTTGCGCTCCAGGGCGATACCGGTGCCGCCCTCGCCCCGGACGACGGCGGCGGCGACCGCGTCCCCGAACAGGCCGTTGGACAGCAGTGAGCCCACCCCGAGGTCGGTGGGCTGGTAGCAGAGCGAGCAGAACTCGCAGGCGACGATGAGCACATTGGCCCCGGGGTAGGCCCGGCAGAAGTCGTGCGCCCTGTTGATGGCCGCGCCGCCGGCCGCGCAGCCGAGCTGGGCGATGGGGAGCTGGCGGGTGTGGGTGGGGAACTCCATGGTGTTGATCAGCCAGGCCGTGAGCGACGGCATCATGAACCCGGTGCACGAGACATAGACGATCAGATCGATGTCCGCGGGACGGAGCTGCGCGTGGTCGAGGGCGCTGTCGATCACGGCGGGCACACGGGCCTTGGCCTCGGACTCGTACAGCAGATTCCGGTGTTCGAAGCCCGGATGGCGCAGTGTGTCCTGGATGGGCTGGACGATATGGCGCTTGGCCACCCCGGTGTTCCGGATCAGCCGCAGCGCGAGAGCCAGTTGCGGGTGGTCCGGGTGCAGCGAACGGGCGAGAGCGAGTGTGTCTTCCATGGTGATCACATGCTCGGGAACCGAGACAGCGGGTTTGCACAGGGTCGCCACGAGCGCTCTCCTTCATTCGTGATCGCAGTGAACTGCGGCCCACACTCATGGGTGGTCAATCACCACGCAACCCGGGGAACGCGGGCGGAAGGCGCGCGGAGAGGGCCGTCCCGGAGGGATCGGCGCGGGATGCGAAGAACCGTCAGGGCTCCGTGCGCCGACTACGGAACGTAGGGACGGAGCGGGCCGGTTGGGCCGTTCGGGCGGTACCGCGCGCCGTCGGGCGCGGTGTCCCGTACAGATCCTCGCGAGGGGCGCACCGAGCCGACCGCACCGGATCCAAACCAAACCGATTGCCCTGTTTCAAGGCACCCTGAATCCGATCCGCACACCGACACGCGTACGGTCGCCGACCGGTACGGGACACGGCAGTGTACGAGTCTCCGCGTCCGTCCCAAATTGTTATGGCGAAGAGGATATATTCCGCATCCCGTTGAGCACTATAGTACGGGGTGGGCGGTTTGTTTTTTGGGGTGCCCGTTCGACGGTCGGTAGAGAGGCATTTCATGGCAACACAGGAGCGCGCCATCCGGACGCGCACGGCGATCCTGGAAGCGGCCGGAGCGGTCTTCGACGAGTACGGCTACGCGTCGACCACGCTCACGATGGTTCTCCAGCGTGCCCGCGTCACCAAGGGCGCCCTCTACTTCCACTTCCAGTCCAAGGAGGCACTGGCCCAGGCCGTCCTCGACGAGCAGGTGCAGCTCGGAGCCGTTCCGCCGCAGCCCTGCAAGTTACAAGAAGTCGTCGACATCACCTTCGCCGTCGCCCATCGGCTCCTGGACAACGCGCTGCTCAGGGGGAGTGTCCGACTCACCGTGGACCAGGGCGCGCCTCCCGGGATCGATCACAGCGGCCCCTTCCGACAGTGGCCGGAGCACCTCATCACACTGATGGAACAGGCCCGTGAGCAGGGCGAGTTGCTGCCCAATGTGCAGCCGCGGGAGACGGTGGAGCTGCTGGTCGGCGCGTTCGCGGGCATCCAGATCATGTCCCGGGCGCTCACCCAGCGCGAGGATCTCGGGCACCGGGTCTCCACGCTCTGGGGTCATATTCTGCCGAGCATCGCGGTCCCCGGGCTGATGCCCAGTATCGACACCGCGCCGGACCGGGGCGCGCGTGTGACGGCGGCGGACTACCGGGGCTGAGGAGTCTTCGGCGATGATCCTGCTCACCGGGGTCACCGGGACGGTCGGGCGGCTGGTGGCGGAGCGTCTGTGCGCCACGCTCCCCGCTCCCCCCGCTGCCGTCCCGGCCGCTCCCCGCGCCGGGGAGCCCGTACGGCTGCTCGCGCGCGACCCTCGCCGTATCGCCGCGTTCGCCGGCCCCCGGACGGAGATCGTGGGCGGCGACTTCACGGAGCCGGACAGTCTGGCCGCGGCGATGAAGGGGGTCGGAGCCGCGCTGCTGGTGACGGCCGACCCGCTCGCCCCGGCCCATGACGAGCACCTGGTCGCGGCGGCGCGGTCCGCGGGGGTACGGCATGTCGTGAAGCTCTCCGCGCAGGCGGTGGCCGAGCCGGACGCCATGGATCTGATCACGCGCTGGCAGCGTCGGAGTGAAGATCTCATCCGCGCCTCCGGCCTGGAGTGGATCTTTCTCCGCCCCCGGTCCTTCATGTCCAACACCCTGGGCTGGGCGCGCTCGGTCCGGGAGGAGGGCGTGGTACGGGGGTTCGGCGGCGCGGCGCCCAATGCCACCGTCGATCCCCGGGACATCGCCGACATCGCCGTGCTCTGCCTCACCGGAGCCGTCCCCTCCGGCCGGGCCCATGCCCTCACCGGCCCGGCCGCGATCAGCCCCGTACAGCAGGTGGCCGTGCTGTCCGAGGTGATGGCACGCCCCCTGAGGTTCGCGGAACTGACGCGGGACCAGGCGTACGAGAGGCTGCTCGCCCGGTATCCGGCAGCGGTGGCCGGCGCCCTGATGGAGAGCGCCGAGCGGCAGCGGGCGGGCGGCAAGACCGGGGTGGAGCCGACGGTGGAGGCGCTCCTGGGCCGCCCGGCCGGTTCGTACCGCTCCTGGGCGACGGACCACCGCCGGGCCTTCCGGCCCGCCTGACCTCGCCCCGGCCGCTCGGCTCCGACCGGTCGGGGATCTCCGGGTGGTCCGGAACATCCGGCAAGCCCCGGCCGAGGACGGTCAGGCGGCTTCAGGCATCCGCCGGACGCTCCAGTCGAAGGTTCCCCGGCACACCGGTGTGCCCGTACCGTCGACGACCTCGGCGGAGGTGCTGAGACGGGCGCGGTCGCTCTCGCCGGAGAGGACGGCCCGCAGCGCCTCGCGGGCCGTGTCGTCCAGTCGGCAGGACGCGACCAGCCGGCCCCGGGCGGGGGCCAGGAACTCCATGGAGGCGGCGGCGCCCAGCGGCACCACGCCCCGGAAGGCGTCCGCGCTCTCGCTCACCGCGATCATGGCGGCGAGCCCGGTTGCGTCGACCAGGGCGATCAGACCGCTGGAGTGCAGCGAGCCGATCACATTGGTCAGGGCGCGAGACGTCGAGAGGGCGAGTTCGGCCGCGCCGTCCGCCGCACGCAGCACCTCGATCCCGGCCGTGCGGTGGGCGGGGACGGGGTCCAGCAGCGTACGCGCCAGTGCGGTGGCATCCACCGGTCCATGGTCACGCGCCGGGACGACGGCCGGGTGACCGCGCGGCCAACGACGGCGGAAGGCCGCCCGGCCCCGGCTCACCACCGCCTCCCGTTCATCGGCGGTCGGCGTGCTGCTCGGATGTGTGCCGCTCGGACGAGGCGGCGCCCCTGCCCGTGCGGTAGAAGTCGATCTTCTTCTCGATGGCGGCGAGATGTCGCCGGGTCTCGTCGAGCTGTTCGAGTACGCGCTCGCGGTGCTGCTCCAGTACGGCCAGCCGCTCCGCCTCATTGCCCTCGCGCCGGCAGATCTCGGTGTAGGCGCGGATGTCCCGGATCGGCATTCCGGTGCCCCGGAGCATGACGATGCCCGCGAGCCAGTTCAGATCGCGGGCGAAGTACCGCCGCTGGCCCGAGGGGGCGCGGTCGGCGGGCAGCGCGGTCAGCCCCTCGCGCTCGTAGTAGCGCAGGGTGTCGACGCTGAGCCCGCAGACCGCCGCGGCCTCGCCGATCGTCAGCCCGCCGTTCGGGATCTCCTCGTCCGGCACCGGCCGGTGAACCACTGAAGCCATGGATCCAGACTCCACCCTGGAGCGCGCTCCAGGGCAAACGGAGGCACACGAACGGACGCACTTGACCGCCTGAGCAATTCCGCGGTCCGCCGTCGGCGGTCATGGGATTCTTGATCCTGATCAACGGCGGGCACGGTCCATCGGCGGGCACCGCCGATGGACCGTGCACTGGTACACCGAGCACCGATACGAGGAGCGACATGGGCGAGAGCGCCACCGGTACGGAGTCATGCCTGGGCCTCACCGACTGGACCTGGCTCAACCCGCCCGCCCACTGGGCCGCTTATGACGAAGCCCTGGATGTCACCACGGCCCCCGACACGGACTTCTGGGTGAAGACCCACTACGGCTTCGTCCGCGACACCGGCCATGCCCTGCTGCGGCCGGTGCCCGCGAGCTTCCGGCTGCGCATCACCTTCTCCGGCGACTACCGCGAACAGTACGACCAGGCCGGGCTGTTGCTCCGGCTCGACGAGAAGAACTGGATCAAGACGGGCATCGAGTACGTCGACGGCCGGCAGCAGCTCAGCGCCGTCGTCACCCGTGAGGTGTCCGACTGGAATGTCGTACCGCTCGACCGTTTCACCGACACCCCCGGTCCTGTGACCGTCGAGCTGCTGCGCGAGGGCGACACCGTCACGGTGCACTACGGCGTCGACGGGAACCCGGAGACCATGCTGCGGCTCGCCTACTTCCCGCCGGAAGTGGCCGCGCAGGCAGGACCGATGTGCGCCTCTCCCGACGGGAAGGGCTTCACGGCCCGTTTCACGGCGCTGCGCCTCGACGACCTGTCCTGACGCACCGGGGCGACAGAGGCCGCACTGCCGCCCCGGCCCGGCGGCGACAGGAGCCCCGCCGGAAGCCGGAAGCAGCGGTGGTCCGCGCCCCGTGCCGGGCGCGGACCACCGTACTCACCTCGGAACATCAGGCCGCGGGCGTGACCTGAACCGCTCCGCCCGCCGAGGACGCGGCGATGCGGATCTCGGCCCGCTGCGTCACCCCGTTCACGGTCACCGCGAGCGTGACCGTGCCCGGCCGCAGCGCGGTCAGTGTGCCCGTCACCGGGTCGAAGACCGCCGTATGGCGCGGACGCGCCCCGTCCCAACCCCCGATCCGGAGATTCGGGGATCCGGTCCAGTCGGCGCTCAGCGGGAAGCCGACCGGGACCTGCCGGGTCCCCTGGGTGACGGCCGCAGTGACCCGGGCGCTGTGCCGGGGCGTCAGCACGGCCGGCGCGTCCAGCGTCAGCGCGTCCGTGTGCGCGCGGGTCTGTACGGAGACCCAGTCGGGCCCACCCTGCCACGGCTTGAGCCGCGCCGCCGCCTGCTCGCCGCGCGAGATCCGGTCGACGCCGATCAGCGACCAGCCGGTGAAGCCGCCCTCGGCGGCGGGGGCGGCGGGCGCCTTGCCCGAGTTGCCGTTGATCAGATACGGCACGCCGTCCACGTGCGAGGCGTGGAAGACCCCGACATGGCTGCCGATGAGCCCCGCACCCTTGCCGGTCGTACGGCGGAACTCCGCGAGCCACTGTTCGATCAGGGCGGCCTCCTTGCGGTCGCTCAGCTCGCTGGCCTTCTGGACCGTCGGGTCGCGCGGCGGTACGTGCTCGATCAGCATGACCGAGTGGACGCGGCTGTCCCGCGCCGCCGCGTCCAACTGCTCGCGTACGGCCCTGATCTGGGCGAGCCCGCCGCCGCGCAGGGTCAGGCTCGATGTGTCGAGGGTGAGGAAGCGCGTGCCCTCGTGGTCGAAGGTCCGCTGGGCGGGGCCGAACTGGTCGGTGAAGTTCTTGGTGGAGCCGCCCATCACCTCGTGGTTGCCGGGCACGTAGTACCAGGGCACGGCGTCCCCCAGCTCCTCCGTCAGCACCGTACGGGCGAAGGCGAGATCCGCGGGAGAGCCCTCGTCGACGAGATCGCCGTTGATCACCACGAAGTCCGGCCGCGCGGCCCTGATCTCGCGCAGGGTACGGCGGGCCTGCGCGACCAGCGGACTGTCCGGGGCCCGGGCGACGAACTGGGCGTCGGACATCACCGCGAACCGCCAGTCCCTGCCCTCCGTGTCCGCCGCCGAGTCGATCAACGGGTCGGCCACCCGAGGCTGTTCGGGCAGGTTCACGGTCGGCGGCACCTGGGCCGTCAGATCGTCGATCACGATCCCGCCCGTGTACAGCTTGGTGGCGGCGGTCTCGGCGAGATAGAAGCGGTAGACGCTCAGCGGTGTCGCCGCTCCGGCCGGCACGGCGAACGTCACCTGCTGCCAGCCGGTCCAGGTGACATACGGTCCGCGCAGCAACTGGTCGGAGCCCGCCGCGTCCTTGAGGTGCAGGGTGGGCCAGGCGCCCTTGCCGTCGCCCTTGATCCAGAGCTTGAAGGACTGCGGCTGTCCCGGCACCGCGATCTGCGCGGGCGGACTGGCGTAGGCGGCGCGGGTGGCGGTGGACTGGGTGAAGTCGTACGAGAGGGTGAGCCCGGTGCCGGTGTGGCCGTCGGGCGTGGGCGAGACCGAGCCGCTCGCGCGGGCCTGGCTGAAGGTCCAGGACGCGGCGTCGTCGAAGCCGGAGACCCGCTGCTCCTCAAGGCCGACGCTCACGGCGAGTACGGCCGTGGCGCCGCCGGCCTTCGCGGTGATCTGTCCGGCGCCGGTGTCCCCGAGGGACTTCACGGTGAAGGAGCCCCGGCCGTCGTCGGTGACGCTGAACAGCGAGTGGTCGTACTCCAGCCGTACGTCCCGGGGTTCGACGGGCGCGCTGGTGCCCTGGGCGTCGAGGCCGACGAGGCCGAAGGTGCCGGTCGCGTCCGCCCCGGCGAGTCCCACGCGCCGGGTGGTCGGCTGGATGCGGTCGAGCGGGCCGAGCACGGTCAGTTCCGTACCGCCCGCCGCGTGTCCGCGCTCGGCGCGCACCTCGGTGGTGCCACTGGCGCGCGCGGTGAACACCCCCTGGCTGTCGACCCGGCCGACCGAGGACCGTACGGCCCGCCAGCGCGGTGTGCCGGCCGCGGGGCCGTACGTCTCGTCGTATCCGGCGGCGGTGAGGCGGCGGGTCAGCCCGGGGAAGACCCGCTCGGGGTGGCCGCCCCTGACCGGGTCGACGGTCGGTGCCGCGCCCGCGGGGGTACGGGTCTCGACCCAGAAGCCGGTGAGCCGGCCGGTGCCGTCCGGCGCGGTGAGGGCGAGACCGTTGGGCACGGTGCGCTCGCTGCCGTCGGAGGGGCTGTTCTCCACGCGCAGGGCGTCGCTGCCGGGGGCGCGGGCGACCAGGGTGGAGGAGCCGCCGCCGTCGAGGTTGAGGGCGTTGTACGCCCCGGCCTCACGCATCATCAGGCCCAGCTCGGTGAGGGTGACTCCGCCGCTGTCGGCCTGCCGGCCGTCGACGGTGATCACCTGCATGGTGCTGCCGTCCTGGGAGAAGCCGACGGCGGTACGGGGGGCGGCGGTGTTGTTGCCCTCGCCCTCGTGGCTCCGTGCCACGCCGTCCACGACGAGCAGTTCCCTGCCGCCGACGGCGGTGCGCGGCACGGGGCCGCTGTCGGTGCGCGGCCGGAACTCCAGCGCCACCGGGTCGCCGGGCCGCAGCGCGGCCAGTGCCACGGCGCCCGCCTCCCGGCCGACGAGGACGGTCGTACCCTCGGCGATCGGGCCCGTGCCGGGCGCGGCCGACACCGAGACGACCTTTCCGTCCCGGACGGCCGCCTCCGCGACGGGTGTCGCCCGGTCCACGGTGAGGCGCCGGTCGGCCTCGCCCCAGCCCGACGTGTAGGCGCCGATACCACCGGCGGGCACATTGGCCGCGTTGTACGCCGCCAGCGCCCGCGGTCCCGAGGGAAGGGTGACGGTGCCGTCGAAGTAGAGCTTCAGGATCCGGCCCGCGCTCCCGGGGCCGATACCGACGGCCTGGTTGGCGCCGGCCGCCGGGGAGTGGACGGGCTGTCCGTCGGCGATACCGGGGCCCTGGGGCGCGCCCGTCTCGTTGATGTCGAAGAAGTCGGCGTTGATGGCGGCGACGGTACGGCGTCCCGGCCCGGCGTCGTGCGCCGCGGCGAGCTGGGAGACCGTACGGCGCTCGGAGACCTTGCCGGAGGAGAGGTAGTCGGCCTGGGCGCCCGTGCCGTCGAGATCGACGGAGAGCGCGTCGACCCGCAGCCACTTGTCGGATTCGAGCCGGTCGTACGAGGTGAGCCGGATGCCGGGGGCGATCGGACGCGAGGCTCGCGCGGTCTCGATGCCGTCGCCGTCGGCGATGGCTCTGGTGCCGCCGGTGGATGCGGCGTTCCCGGCGGACTGCGGAACGGCGGTGGCCGCGCTCGCGGGCGGCGGGGCGACCGGCCGCAGGATCTCGGCGGCGGTGCGGGGACGGGGGTCGGGGACGGAGTCGGCGAAGGACGGGGCTGCCGCCCCCGCCGTCAGAGCGGTGACCGCCGCGAACAGCACGGCGGACCGCCGGGCAAAGCCTGGGCCCACAACTTCTCCTGGAAGACGGTGGATGCGCGGTTGGTAAGCGCTGTCGGCCGCCAGCATTGCCGTGCACACACCAATGAACCAGGGGTTCGCGGGAACACCGGGGAGAACACGCGATGACACGGTGAAGCGGAGGGAGGCGCACCGGTTTCCGAGGGGCCGTCAGGAGCCGGTCGCACACCGCCGTACAGAAGAAGTGCCTGAAGTACCTCAGGAGCGCCCGGTCACACCCGGGGCACCCCGTCCGCCGGAGGGCGCACGAGTCCCGCCGCGTCGCGGCGCAGCAGCAACAGCGCCATGTCGTCCTCCCCGCTCTCCTGCCCCAGCTCCTCGAACAGCAGGTCCGCCAGCTCCGCCGGATCCGCGGGCCCCGTCCGTACCTTCTCCTTCAGTACGTCGAGCCGCTCCCCCAGATCGGTGCCCCGCTGCTCCACCAGGCCGTCGGTGAAGAGCAGCAGGGTCTCGCCGGGGCCCAGCACCCCGGTGGTGAGGGGGTAGCCGATCTCGTCCGGCCGGGTGAACTCCGTCGAGAGCCCGAGCGGCAGCCCGCCCGCCGCCGGGATCCAGTGGCAGGTCCCGTCCACGTGCCGCAGCAGCGGATCGAGATGCCCGGCGCGCACGATCCGCAGCGCCCCGCTCACGAGGTTCACCTCCGCGTACGTACAGGTCGCGAAGCGGTCGGTGCCCAGCTCGTGCAGCAGCGCCGAGGCACGGGCCAGCGCGGTCGGGGGCGGATGCCCCTCGGCCGCGTACGCCCAGAGCGCCATGCGCAGTTGCCCCATGACCACCGCCGCGTCGGTGTCATGTCCCTGGACATCGCCGATGGTCAGCCCCACCCGGTCGCCGGGCAGCGGAAGCACGTCGTACCAGTCGCCGCCGACACTGCGGCCCATCCGCGCGGAGAGGTAGCGCACGGCGGTCCGCGCGCCGGGGACGTCGGGGATACGGCGCGGGAGCATCGCCTGCTGGAGGCCCTCGGCGAGGTCGTGCTCCTGCTCGTACAGCATGGCGCGTTGCAGGCTCTGCGCGATGCCGCTGCTGAGGGCGATCAGCAGATTGCGCTCCTCGTCGCTGAAGTCGCCGTGCCGGGGGTAGAGCAGGCCGAGCGCGCCGATCGGCCGGGCCTGGGCGGTCAGCGGCAGATACGCGGCGGAGCCGACCGACAGCCGTTCGACATACGGCCAGAGAAGGGGGTAGCCGGAGCGGAACTCCTTCCAGGAGGTGATGAAGAGCGGCCGCTGGGTGCGGACCACGTCGCTCATCGGGAACCGCTCGTCGATCCGGGTGTAGCGCAGCTCCGGTACATACGCGCCGAGACGCCCCTCGGAGACCAGCCGGATCCGGCCGCCCTCGATCACCCCGAGCATCACACTGACGGCCTTGAGCTGTCCGAGTGCCTGCTCGTCCGTCAGTACGGCGATGACGTCGTCCATCGAGGAGGCGTGGGCGAGCAGATCGGTGGTACGGCCCACCAGCCCGGTCAGCCGGCGCCGCCCCTCGTCGATATCGCTTCTGAGGGCGGCCTGGGCCAGCTCCTCCTCGGCGCTCCGTACGATGCCGATGATCCGGCGGGGCCGCCCGGCCTCGTGCCGGATATGGGCCTGGGTGTGGGTCCAGCGGAGTGATCCGTCGCCGTGGCGGATCCGGAAGTACGCGCCGTAGGAGGATGTGCCCTCCTTGAGCGCCTGGGCGATCATGGCCTTGAGCCGGGCCGCCTCGCCGTTCGGGACCAGATCGAGCAGGGTGCCGGGATCGCCGTCGAACTCCTCGGGGCGCAGACCGAAGATCTCGAGCGCGGGCCCGTCGAGATGGACCAGCCCGCTGTCGAGATTCCAGTCGAAACCGCCCATGTGGTTCAGCGCGAGGCTCAGATCCGGATGGGCGGGCCAGTCGTCCGGCAGCGACACGGCGGCCGGAGGACGACCCCGATCAGCCATGGGGCCACCATCTCATCGATCGGGCCGCCCCACGTCCCGGGAAGCCGCCCCGGAAAGCGCTTCCGGCAGTGGCCGGGTGGGAGGAGACTGCTTGTCTGCACGCCGAGGGCTTATATGATCATCATGAAAGAGGACTCCGCTCTCCATGCAGAATCCCGAATCTCCCCGTTCGAGTCCGCTGGACCACCACTACTCGGGGGAGCACCCGCTCCGCACGCTCGCCTATCTCTTCCGCCCCGACCGTCACCGGCTGGTGCTGGCCGTCGTCGTCTTCGCCGTCAAGCACATCCCGGTCTGGCTGCTGCCGCTGATCACGGCCAACATCATCGATGTGGTGGTGGACCACAGGCCCATCGCCCATCTCTGGTTCAACACGGGGGCCGTGGTGCTGGTCCTCGTCCTCAACTTCCCGCTGCATCTGCTGTACGCGCGCCTGATGAGCACCAGCATCCGCAGGATGGGCCGTGAGCTGCGCTCGGCCCTCTGCCGCCGGATGCAGCATCTCTCCATCGGCTACCACTCCCGGGTCAGCGCGGGCGTGCTCCAGACCAAGGTCGTACGGGATGTCGAGGCCGTGGAGACAATGACCCAGCAGAGCGCCGACATGGGGCTCGGCGCCATCATGACGCTGCTGGGCGGTCTTGCGGTGATCGGCTACCGCACCCCGGTCGTGCTGCCGGTGTTCCTGGTCGTCGTCCCGCTGGCGGCGCTGCTGGTACGCCGGCTCCGCTCCCGGATCCGCAGCAACAACGAGGAGTTCCGGCTGGAGGTCGAGCGGCTCTCCTCCCGGGTCGGCGAGATGACCACCCTGATCCCGATCACCCGCGCCCACGGTCTGGAGCGCGCGGCCCTGCACCGGGTCGACAACACCCTGGAGCGGGTCGTCACCGCCGGATTCCGGCTCGATCTGCTCAACGGCCGCTTCGGATCGCTCTCCTGGATTCTGCTCAACACCATGGCGGTCGGCTGTCTCTCGGGCTCGGCGGCCGTCGCGTACTACGGATGGATGGGGCTCACCGCGGGCGATGTCGTGATGATCAGCACCTTCTTCACCGCGCTGACGGCCTCGCTGACGACCCTGATGAATCTGACCCCGATCATCTCCAAGGGCCTGGAGTCGGTACGGTCGGTCGGCGAGGTCCTCCAGGCGCCCGACCTGGAGAGCAACGAGGGCAAGACCTCCGTCGAACGGGTCGGGGGGCGGATCGACTTCCAGGGCACGGGCTTCCGCTACCCCGGGGCGACCGAGCACTCGGTGAGCGGGTTCGACCTGTCGGTGCGGCCCGGCGAGACCATCGCGCTGGTGGGGGCGTCCGGCGCGGGCAAGTCCACGATCCTCAATCTGCTGATCGGTTTCATCAGGCCCACGGAGGGCCGGATCCTGCTCGACGGCGCGGACATGGCGTCCCTGGACCTGCGCACCTACCGGCGCTTCCTGTCCGTCGTACCGCAGGAGTCGATCCTGTTCGAGGGGACCATCCGGGAGAACGTCACCTACGGTCTGGAGGGCGGCGCGGACGAGAGCGCGCTGCGGGAGGCGCTGGTCGCGGCCCATGCCATGGAGTTCGTCGAGCGGCTGCCCGACGGTCTCGACACGGTGGTGGGGCAGCGCGGCGCCCGGCTGTCGGGCGGCCAGAAGCAGCGGCTCGCGATCGCCCGGGCGCTGATCAGGGATCCACGGGTGCTGGTGCTCGACGAGGCGACCTCGGCGCTGGACAACCGGTCGGAGGGGCTGATCCAGGACGCGCTGTCCCATCTCGTCCGGGGCCGAACAGTGTTCGTCGTCGCGCACCGGCTCTCCACCATCAGGAACGCCGACCGCATCATCGTGATGGAGCACGGCCGGATCGTCGAGGCGGGCAGCCACCACGAGCTGCTGGCCCGGGGCGGCCCGTACGCCACCACCCTCCAGCCCCGCCGCTCCGGCTGACCCGGGGTCGGGGACGGCGTCGGGCCCGGCCGGAGCTGCTCAACTGAACGGGGGATTTCATACGGTGTGTCACTGATGGGCGGGATCGAGCACCGAATGGCTGGTTGTCCGTTACCGAGCGTGAGTCACGGCGTTGAAGTGCGTGAAGGCCGCACATCGTGCGGCTGCGCCTCACACGTCCAAGGAGAAAACTTGATGTCGCGTATCGCGAAGGCAACCGCTGTTCTCGTCGGCACAGGCGCCATGCTGGCCGGTGGCGCCGGTGTGGCCGCCGCCGACGCCGATGCCAAGGCGGCCGCTGTCGGCTCGCCCGGTGTCCTGTCCGGCAATGTGATCCAGGTGCCACTGCACATCCCGCTCAACGTCTGCGGCAACACCGTCGACCTGGTCGGAATCCTCAACCCGGCGTTCGGCAACCACTGCGCCAATGTCTCGGCCAAGAAGAAGCACCACGAAGAGAAGAAGCACCACGAGGGCATGCGCCACGAAGAGAAGAAGCACCACGAAGGCATGCACCACGAAGACAACAAGCACCACGGTGGTGAGCACCACGAGGGCCACGGTGGTTACGGCGGCTGACCACCGTCTGACACGGCGCGGCCCCCGAGACCGCGCCTAGGCCAGTGAGAGACGGCCTCCCGCGCCTCCGCGCGGGGGGCCGTCGCACTTTCCCGGCGGCGACCGGTGGCGAGGACGGCGAGCACACCGGGCCGCGTCAGGGCTCGGGCCGCGAAGCCCGGGCTTCAGGGCGCGTAACGGTACAGACGGCTGTGGTCCATCAGTTCGGACGGCCTGACGTCCCACGGCGGCATGGGCTCGTTCAGGCTGATGACCCGGCCGTGCTGCGGATCGTCCGGGCGCAGCCTGTTCTTCGGCTGGTACACCGCCTTCGGGTGCTTGCGCCGCCAGCGGTCCCAGAGCAGATCGACGAACGAGTGGTGGAGCCAGAAGACGGGATCGTTGGGTGAGGAGGCGCCCAGCATGTGCCCGCCGACCCAGCGGTGGACCCGGTTGTGGTTGCGCCAGCGCTCGGCCCCGGAGGACAGCCAGCCCTCCAGCCTGTTGCGGAACCCCGAGGTGACGGTGGAGTTCCAGGGCGCCCTGTCGTACACCGGCTCGTTCATCGCCCAGGCCAGTTCGTCCCTGGTGGGCAGGGCGATCGGCGCGGACGGCCGGCCGAAGTTCCGGGTGAGGTACTCACGGTCCGTCACCCCGCTGCTGATCCTCCATTGTCCGGACTCGTAGGCGAAGGGCCCGGTCATGACCTGCTGGTCATCGCCCCTGCCGTTGCCACCGAGGAAGTCGTCGGACCAGAGCGCGGCGGCGGGGCTGTTGTCGGTCGTCCAGTCCCAGTACGGGACGGTCACCGCAGGATCGACCCGCTGGAGGGCACGCTCGAACTCCAGCAGAAAGCGGCGGTGCCAGGGGAAGAAGGACGGGGTCATATGGGCGGCGCGGAGTCCGTCCTCGCCGTCGGTGACGTAGAACTCGATATGCATCCGTACGAAGTCGTCGTACTCCCCCGTCCGCTTCAGCTCCAGTACCGCGCCGACGAATCTCCGTCTCTCCTCGCCGGTCAGATTCCGCGAGTTCTTTCTGGTGTACACCGTGAAGGCCCTCCCGGGGGTCAGAGATGGTGGGTCGGTCCGCCGAACGAGAGCTGGGCGCCCGCCAGCTCGTCGACCGCCGCACGGGCCGCCGCGAGCGGGGTCGGGAACGAGTCGTAGTGGTTGACGATGCTCATATAGCTGCCGTCCGCGCGCCGCATGAGCTGGAGGGGCCGGCCGTCGATACGGACCTCGGGCGCCGTGGAGCCGGACGACCGCGCGCCGTGCGCGTCGGACGCGCCGGAGGCCGTCGCCGTGGCGCCGATACGGATATGCCGTCCGCGGTAGATCTCGTCGACCGTGCCGGCGGCCGCTCCCTCGGATGCCCGGCCCGCCCTGACGACCGGCGCGAGCACCGCCGAGGTGCCCGCGACCATGCCGAGCGTGAACATGGCGCGCAGCAGCCGGCGCCGGCCTGTCGGGGCGCGGCCGGGCCCCGGGGCTTCTTCCGTACGGCCGGGCTCCGGCTCGGGACGCCGTACCCGCACGGGTCTGGGCTCGACCTGGATTCCACTCGGCATCGAAGGACCTCCGCTTGTCGCGTTCGGGACGGTGTGTCCGGGGCGATCGCCCGCCCGGCACAACGACGCGATGGACAAACAGTTATCCCGGTTACGGCGGGTGCAGGCAGGCGGACGCACGCAGGCGGGTGCACGTACAAGGGCCGGTACGGCGACCCGGAGGTCTCCGTACCGGCCCTCGCGTCCGGCGGCAGAAAATCAGCAGCTCAGGTTGGAACCGGGGGTGGTTCCGAGGATCTGCACGAAGCGCTGATAGTTGTTGATCCGGCTCTGTACCTGGCCGGGGTTGCCGCCATTGCATTCGAGGCTGCCGTTGATGCTCCGGATGGTCTCTCCGAAGCCCCGGCCGTTGACCATGGCGTTGTGCGGGGTCATGGTGCCCGGACCGGTCTGGGTGTTCCAGTACCAGAGGCCGGTCTTCCAGGCGACGGCCGACTCACGCTCGACGCGCCACGGGTCGGCCAGCAGGTTGATGCCGAGCGCGTCGCCCGCGGCCTTGTAGTTGAAGTTCCAGCTCAGCTGGATCGGACCGCGACCGTAGTACGCCGCCTGCCCCGCCGGGCAGCCGTACGACTGGCTGGGGTCGCAGTAGTGCGGGTAGTTCGCGGTGTTCTGCTCGACGATATGGACCAGGCCGCCGGTCTCGTGGCTGACATTGGCGAGGAAGGCGGCGGCCTCCTGGCGCTTGACCGTGTCGCTTCCGGTGTTGGCGAAGCCCGGGTAGGCGCTGAGCGCGGCGGTCAGACCGCTGTACGTGTAGAAGGGATTCCGGCTCGGGAACATCTGGTTGAACTGGGACTCGCTGACCACGAAGCCACCGGCCGGCGGCGGGTCGGTCGGCGGGGTGCCACTGCAGGTGTACGGCTCCCAGTACCAGGTGCTGATGACCGGGTCGTAGCCCGGGTTGTCGTGCTCGGCGATGTAGAACTTGCCGTCGGTGTACTTGACGATGTTTCCGGTGACATACGCCCGGCCCGCGACCCAGGCCGGGTAGTCACACGCACCGGAGCCGCCGCCGGGGCTGGAGCCGTCACAGCCTCCCTGGTCGGCCCAGACGTCGGTGGTGCCGGGGGTCTCCCCCTGGGTCCACCACTTCGCCGACCAGTTGTGACCGTTGTACGAAGCGGTGTTGCCGCCGGTGTACACGGCGGACGCGCTCCATCCCGCCGCGCAGGTGGCGGCGGAGGCGGTGGACGCGGGCAGGAAGACCGCGAGGGCGATGGCCGAGACCATCGCCGCGAACAGGGCAAGGACGCGCTGTCTCAAACGACTCACTCCTTCGCGCGGGCAGCCGGGGGTCCGGCCGCTCGCCATGGGGGGTGAGGGAACCAAACCGGAATCACGTGAACCTGTCAAGGTCTAGACCAAGTGGCGGAGCCGACGGCCTGTCACATCCGGCCGATCCGGCCATGCGAGGACCGCGGGCCAGCCCGGCCCGTGTCAGCCCGGCACCTCAACCAGGTCCAGACCGGTCAGTCCGGCGAGCGCCCGCAGGTCGGGCAGCAGCCGACCGGTGGCGAGCGCCCAGTGGTGGCCGACACCGCTGGCGCTCCAGTCGTCGGTCCACTCACCGGGGTCACGGCCGAAGTCGACCCGGGAGGTGGTGTTGCCGATCTCCAGATGCGGCCCGGGGACGACCTCGCCCTCGGCCGCCACCAGCCGGTACCGGCCGTCGCGGCTCTGTCCCACCCCGACCAGGGTGACCGGGCCGTGCCGTACGTCGAACTCGACCGAGACGCCCCAGCCGCGCTTGCCGTGGTAGACGCCGAGCCCGCGCAGCAGGGGCTTGCGCGCGCTGATGGCGAGATGTCCGGGACCGTCATGGCCCATCTCGACCACCCCCGCGGTGAAGTCCAGCGCCTGGAGTTCGGTGAACGAGCCGCCCGCGCCGAGGCGGTCCGCGATCAGCATGGCGAGCGAGGTGCGCAGCTCGTACTCCCCGCAGGCCGGAATGCCACGGGCGGTCAGCAGCGAGGAGCCGAGGATCATGCCCGCGCCGAGCCGTTCGTGGATCTCGGCGTCGAGCCCCCGGTGGTAGTACGCGAGCGAGTCCAGGTCGAAGTCGGCGACGAGCCGGTCCAGTCCGGCGGAGACCCGCGCGGCCCAGCGAAGGTCGTCCTCGGCCACGGAGTCGGCGAGTGTGAAGACCTCCCGGGTCTCGTCGAGTTTCGCGGTGAGTTCACCGTCCTCGACCTGCTCGACCCGGACCCGCAGATCGTCGAATTCGAGGACCTCGACGTGGCCGCCGAGACTCGCCGGGACCATGGTGAGGTCGGTGGAGACGTCGTACATGCCGGGGTAGAGATGCCCCATCAGTCCGTGCCGGCCGTTGCGCAGGACGGAGCGGACCCCGGCGGCGCGGATCCAGCGGCCGATACGCGCCCAGGCGCGCTCGTCCTCCAGATGCCCGGAGACGGAGCGGAAGGGGACACCGACGCGTTCGAAGGCGTTGGCCATCTCCGGCAGCGGGCAGGCACCGCAGTACGCCAGCCACTGGCCGGTGTCGAAGGAGGCATGGTCCATGGCCGGGGTGGGCTGGAGGTTGATCAGCAGGACCGGCGCGCCCGCGCGCTGCGCCACCGGGACGAGCATCGTGGCCGTCATATAGGTGGTGAGGAAGCCGACGATCAGATCGCAGTCGGCGGCGCGCAGCTTCTCGGCGGCCTCCGCGCCCTCCTGCGCATCGGAGATGAACCCCACGTCGACGACGTCGGCGTCGAACTCCCGCATGCGTTCGGTGACCCGGGCGGCGGATCGCCTGAGCTGCGGAAGCAGTCCGGGGAACTGCGGCCAGTAGGCGCCGAGGCCGCCTGCGACCAGCCCGATCCTGGGCGTGCGGACGACGGCTGGGGTACGGACGGTCATGGCGGCTCCGTAGCGGTGCGGGGGCCTCCGGCCGGCTGCCGGGGCCCGGGTCAGAAGTCGAACTTGTCGATGTTGTTCTTGTCGAAGACGGTCGGCTCGCCGAGGATGACCTCGCCGTCCTTGCCGATGGTGTATTCGCCGAGCCTGCCCGCCTTGAGCTTCTCGCCCTCGGCGCCGGTGATCTGCCCGGACGCCAGGGCGGCGGCGGCGTACGACCCGAGATAGCCCAGTTCCTCGGGGTTCCAGAGCGAGAACTGCTCGACGGTGCCGTCCTTGACGTACGTGCGCATCTGGTTCGGTGTGCCGAGGCCGTTGAGGACGACCTTGCCCTTGTACGAGGAGTCGCTGAGGTAGCGGGCGGCGGCCGCGATCCCGACGGTGGTGGGCGAGATGATGCCCTTGAGGTCGGGGTACGCCTGGAGCAGGCCCTGGGTCTGCTGGAACGACTTCTGGTCCGCGTCGTCGCCGTACGCGACCTTGACCAGCTCCATGTTCCGGTACTTGGGAAGCGTCAGCTCGTCCTTCATGAACTCGATCCAGGTGTTCTGGTTCGTGGCGTTCTGGGTGGCCGAGAGTATGGCGAACTTGCCGCGGTAGCCGAGCTGTTCGCCGAGGTGCTGGACGAGGCTGCGGCCGATCTCCTCGGAGCTGGCCTGGTTGATGAAGAGCTGGCGGCAGTCCTTGGCGGTGTCGGAGTCGTACGCGACGACCTTGATGTCCTTCTTCATGGCCTGCTTGAGCGGGCCGCACACCGCGTTCGGATCGTTGGCCGCGATCAGGATGGCGTCCTGGCGCTGCTGGATGAGGGTGTTGATGTACGAGACCTGCGAGGAGGCGCTGGCGTCGGAGGGGCCGACCTCCTTTCCGGTGCCGCCGTACTCGGCCGCGGCGGCGATCCCGGCCTCGTCGACGATCTTCTCGTACGGGTTGTTGATCTGCTTGGGCAGGAAGGCGAGTTTGAGCCCCTTCTTCAGGGGCGCGTCCGGGTCGGCCTCGGCAGAGGTGGCCGCCTTTCCGGTGTCGTTCCCCGCGCTGTTCTTGGTGGTGCCGGAGCAGGCGGTCAGTACGACGGCGAAGGTGCAGGCGAGAGCGGCGGTGGCCGCCGCGCGGCGCCGGGCGGCGGTACGGATGGTCATGGCGGGCGGGACCTTTCGGGCGCAGGGGCGGAACTCGGGGCTCGGGGGGGCTGAGGGCGGGCTCAGGGCTCGGTCGGGACACCGGCCGCGCGCCGGTGGCGTCGTTCTGCCAGGGCCGTGACGATCCGTGGGGTGAGGACGGAAGCGACGAGCAGCAGCCCGGTCACGATGACCTGGACCTCGTTCGGCACATCGTTCAGCGTGAGCAGGTTCTTGAGGACCCCGATCAGCAGCACACCGGCGACCGCGCCGAAGAGCGTGCCCTTGCCGCCGTCGAAGTCGACCCCGCCGAGCAGGACGGCGGCGATGACGAGCATCTCGAAGCCGAGGCCGTTGTCGGCGCGGGCGCTGCCGTACCGGAGGGTGAAGACGATCCCGGCGAAGGCCGAGAACACGCCGGCGAGCACGAAGAGGATCAGCTTGAACCGTCTGACCCTGATCCCGGCGAAGCGGGCGGCCTCCTCCTGCGCGCCGATGGCGAACAGGGACCGTCCGAAGGCGGTGGAGTGCAGCAGTACGGCCGTGGCGGCGGCCAGGACCAGGAACAGGACGACGGGATAGGTCAGAAAGGTGCCGGGGACGGTCGTGGTGTCCACGGCCCAGTCGGCGTACACCTGGGGGAAGTCGGTGACGGCGTCGCTGCCCAGGACGACGGAGGCGAGGCCGCGGTAGAGGGCGAGGGTGCCGATGGTGACGGCGAGCGAGGGCAGCCCGACACGGGTGACCAGCCAGCCGTTGAGAAGGCCGCCCGCGACTCCGGCCAGCAGCACCACGGGCACGATCAGTTCGAAGGCCCAGCCCGCGTTCCACAGCGCCCCGGTGAGCGCGCTGCCGAGGCCCAGCATGGAGGCCACGGAGAGATCGACCTGACCGGCGACCACCAGCAGGGTCATGGGCAGGGCGATCAGGGCGACTTCGGCGATGTCGTTGAAGGCGAAGGCGAGATTCCCGCCGGAGGCGAAGCCGTCGGTGGTGAAGAGGCCGACGACGAAGACCGCTACGAGCAGCGCGCCGACCGCGGTGTCCCAGCGCGGCCCGACGGCCCTGATGAACGCTCCGGCACTCGCCGCGCGCCGGGGCTCGGGCGATTTCGCGGATGGCCGGGGCGCGGGCGCCCCCGTCCCCGTGGTGGTCTCCGTCTCAGGCGCCGTTCCCATGGCGGGCGCTCCTCTTCCTCAGTGCGGCGGTCATACGCAGGGACACGACCCGGTCGGCACCGATCGCCGCGAGAAGCAGCGCGCCGGTGATGGCGCCCTGCCAGAACGCGTCGACCTTCAGGGCGACCAGCGCGCTGCCGATGGTGGTGAGCAGCAGCGCGCCGAGCGCCGCGCCCCACACCGTCCCCGTACCGCCGGTGATGGCGACACCGCCGACGACCACGGCGCTGACGACGGTGAGTTCCCAGCCGTGGGCGTTGTCGGCGACGACGGTGCCGAAGCGGGCGAGCCAGAGGGCGCCGGCGAATCCGGCGACCGCGCCGGAGAAGGCGTACGCGCCGAGGATCCTGCGGCGGATCGGTACGCCGGCCAGCCGCGCGGCCTCGGGGCTGGAGCCGATCGCGTACAGCTCGCGCCCCGAGCGGTAGGCGCGCAGGTAGTACGAGGTGACGGCGACCAGCGCCAGGGATATGAGCGGGAGGTACGGAACGCCGAGGACGCTGCCGCTGCCCAGGTCGAGGACCGGGCGCGGGATGTCGTTGGCGCTGATCTGCTCGCCCTGCGCCCACCAGTAGTCGAGGCCCTGGATGATGTAGAGCATCCCGAGGGTGACCACGAGGGCCGGGATCCGGCCGAAGCTGACAAGGGCGCCGCTGACCAGACCGCATCCCGTACCGAGGGCGGTGCCCAGCAGCATCACGGTGAGCACGCCGTGGTCGGTTCCCGCCACGAAGGTGCCGCAGGCGAAGGCGGAAAGCCCGACGACGGAGCCGACGGAGAGGTCGATATTGCGGGTGACGACGACCACGGACTGGCCGACGGCGAGCAGGACCAGGATGGAGGCGTTGAGGAGGAGGTCCTTGATGCCCTGGTCGTCGAGGAAGCGCGGGTTGGCGAGCCAGGTGCCGAGGACGAGCAGCGCCAGCGCTCCGGCGATGCTGATCTCCCGGGCCCGGAACACGGTGTCGGCGAGCGAGCGGGCCGAGCGCCGCTCGTCCCGGCCCGTTCCGGCGGGCTTGTCCAGCAGGGTGGTCATGCCGCCGCCCTCTCGGCGCGTCCGGTCGCGGCGGCCATCACCGTCTCCTCGGTGGCCTCGGCGCGCGGGATCTCCGCGGCGAGCCGGCCTTCGTGCATGACGAGCACCCGGTCGGCCATGCCCAGGACCTCGGGCAGGTCGGAGGAGATCATCAGGACGGCGAGCCCTTCGGCGGCCAGGGAGGAGAGCAGCCGGTGCACCTCCGCCTTGGTGCCGACGTCGATGCCCCGGGTGGGTTCGTCGACGATCAGTACGGCCGGTTCCGTGGCCAGCCATTTGGCGAGGACGACCTTCTGCTGGTTGCCGCCGGAGAGCACGCCGACGGGGTCGCCGAGCCGGTTGAAGGTGAGGCGGAGGCGTACGGCCCAGTCGGCGGCCCTGCGGTGCTCCAGGGCCCGCCGTACCAGCCCCGCCCTGCCGAGCCGGCCCAGACCGGTCAGTCCGATATTGCGCTCGATGGACATCTCCATGACCAGTCCGCGCAGCCGCCGGTCCTCGGGCACCAGCGCGAGCCCGGCGTCCATGGCGGCGGTCGGTGAACCGGCGGGCAGGGCCCGGCCGTTGACCCGTACCTCGCCCGCGTCGGCCCGGTCGACTCCGAAGACGGCCTGCGCCACCTCGCTGCGGCCCGCGCCGACGAGCCCGGCGAGGGCGACGATCTCGCCCCGCCGTACCTCGAAGGAGATGTCCCGGAACACGCCCTCGCGAGTCAGCCTGCGCACCGACAGGGCGGTCTCCCCCAGCGCCGCCCGCTGCTTGGGGTACAGCTCGCCGAGATCGCGGCCGACCATGCCGCGGACCAGGTCGTCCTCGGTGAGTCCGGCCAGGAGCCCGGAGGAGATCAGGCGGCCGTCGCGCAGGGTGGTGACCCGCCGGCACAGATCGAATATCTCCGTGAGCCGGTGGGAGATGAAGAGAACGGCGGCGCCCTCGGCCAGCAGGCTCCTGACGACGGAGAAGAGCCGGGCGGTCTCGCTGCCGGTCAGCGCGGCGGTGGGCTCGTCCATGATGAGGACGCGCGCGTCGAAGGAGAGCGCCTTGGCGATCTCGACGATCTGCTGGTCCGCGATGGAGAGCCCGCGCGCCGGCCGGTCCGGGTCGAGCGCCACACCGAGCCGCCGCAGCAGGGCCGCGGTGGTCTCCCGTACCGCCCGGTGGTCGATACGGCCCAGGGAGCGGCGGGGCTGACGGCCCATGAAGATGTTCTCCGCGATCGACAGATCGGGGAAGAGCGTCGGTTCCTGGTAGATGACGGCGATACCGGCGTCCCGGGCATCGGCCGGGCCGTGGAAGACGACCGGTCTGCCGTCGAGGAGTACCTCGCCGCTGTCGGGCCTGTGCACCCCGGCGAGGGTCTTGATGAGGGTGGACTTGCCCGCGCCGTTCTCCCCGGCGAGCGCGTGCGCCTCGCCGGGGAACAGACGCAGGGAGACGTCCCGCAAGGCCCGTACGGCGCCGAAGGACTTGCTCACGTCCTTCAGGGCCAGGACCGGGGCGGGGCCCGGGGCGGGCTGGTTCATCGGGGGCTCCTCGGCGGCGGCGGGCCGGCGCCCGGTGCCGTGAAAGGTTTCGCATCGTGAAAGGTTTCAACGAGGGTTCCCCGGAAGCTAAACGGCCTTCGCGGGCGGCGTCAATGGCCCGTGCTCGACATTTCCGGGTGAATTCCGTGGGGCACGGTCCGAACAGAAGGAGGGGCCGCACGCAGGGTTGACACCTCTCGACGACTCCCATAACTTCACCGCGATGAAACGATTCACACGGAATCGCGGCACCGACCCCGGCTCGCCCCGCGAGTCCGCACCACGGGAGCGCTGAGATATGACGGATCGATCCGCCGAGTCCGCGGTGAAGGCGGCGCTCGGATCACAGGCCGTCGAGACACCGTCCTGGGCGTTCGGGAACTCCGGCACCCGGTTCAAGGTGTTCGCCCAGCCCGGCGTGCCGCGTACCCCGCGGGAGAAGCTCGCGGACGCCGCGCGGGTGCACGCGCACACGGGCGTGGCACCCACGGTGGCGCTGCACATCCCCTGGGACCGCGTGGACGACTACGGCGCGCTCGCCGCCCACGCCGGGGAGCTGGGGCTGCGCATCGGAGCCGTCAACTCGAATGTCTTCCAGGACGACGACTACAAGCTGGGCTCCGTCACGCACCCGGAGCCGGCCGTGCGCCGCAAGGCGCTGGACCATCTCCTGGAGTGCGTGGACATCATGGACGCCACCGGGTCGCGCGATCTGAAGCTGTGGTTCTCCGACGGCATCAACTACCCGGGCCAGGACGACATCTCGGCGCGCCAGGGACGGCTCGCGGAGGCCCTGGCGGCGGTGTACGAGCGGCTCGGCGACGACCAGCGGATGCTGCTGGAGTACAAGCTGTTCGAACCGGCCTTCTACGCCACGGACGTTCCTGACTGGGGCACGGCGTACGCGCACTGTCTGAAGCTGGGGCCGAAGGCGCGGGTGGTCGTGGACACCGGGCACCACGCGCCGGGCACCAATATCGAGTTCATCGTGGCGGTGCTGCTGCGCGAGGGGAAGCTCGGCGGATTCGACTTCAACTCCCGTTTCTACGCGGACGACGATCTGATGGCCGGGGCCGCGGACCCCTTCCAGCTCTTCCGGATCATGTACGAGGTGATCAGGGGCGGCGGGTTCACGGCGGACACGGCGTTCATGCTCGACCAGTGCCACAACATCGAGGAGAAGATCCCCGCGATCATCCGCTCGGTGATGAATGTCCAGGAGGCCACGGCCAAGGCGCTGCTGGTGGACGCGGAGGCACTGGACGCGGCCCAGCGGGGCGGCGATGTGCTGGCGGCGAACGCGGTGCTGATGGACGCGTTCAACACCGATGTGCGGCCTCTGGTCGCGGAGGTACGGACCGGACTCGACGCGGACGCCGACCCGGTGGCCGCGTACCACGCCTCCGGCTACGGCAAGCGGATCGCCGCCGAGCGGGTCGGCGGCACCCCGGCCGGCTGGGGCGCCTGAGACTCATCCCGTGACCACCCGCACCAGATCCGTTCGCACAGAGGGACATGATGACCGACCAGCCTCATCTCCATCCGGTGGCGGCCGAGTTGCTCGACCGTTCGCACCGGCTCGGTGCCGATCCGCGCACCACCAACTACGCCGGGGGCAACACCTCCGCGAAGGGATCCGCCACCGATCCCGTGACCGGCGACGATGTCGAGCTGATGTGGGTCAAGGGATCCGGCGGCGATCTGGGCACCCTCACCGCCGACGGACTCGCCGTGCTGCGCGTCGACCGGCTGCGCGCGCTGACCGGCGTCTACCCGGGCGTGGCGCGCGAGGACGAGATGGTGGCCGCCTTCGACTACTGCCTGCACGGCAAGGGCGGGGCGGCCCCCTCCATCGACACGGCGATGCACGGCCTGGTCGACTCCCCCCATGTGGACCATCTCCACCCCGACTCGGGGATCGCCCTGGCCTGCGCGGCCGACGGGGAGAAACTGACGGCCGAGTGCTTCGGCGACACGGTGGTGTGGGTGCCCTGGCGCCGGCCCGGTTTCCAGCTCGGGCTGGACATCGCGGCGGTCAAGGAGGCGAATCCGCAGGCGATCGGCTGTGTGCTCGGCGGCCATGGCATCACCGCCTGGGGCGCCACCTCGCAGGAGTGCGAGAGCAACTCGCTGCGGATCATCCGTACCGCCGAGGCGTTCCTGGCCGAGCGTGGCAGGCCGGAGCCCTTCGGTCCGGTTCTGCCGGGGTACGAGCCGCTGCCCGAGCGCGAGCGGCGGGCGAAGGCGGCCGCGCTGGCCCCGCTGATCCGCGGGCTGGTCTCCACCGACCGCCGTCAGGTCGGCCACTACACGGCCACGGAACCGGTCCTGGACTTCCTCTCCCGTACGGAACATCCGCGGCTCGCGGCCCTCGGCACCTCCTGCCCCGACCACTTCCTGCGCACCAAGGTCCGTCCCCTGGTGCTCGATCTGCCCACGGGGGCGTCGCTGGAGCGGATGCGGGAGCGGCTGGGCGAGCTGCACTCCGCGTACCGCGAGGAGTACCGGGCGTACTACGAGCGGCACGCGCTGCCCGGTTCGCCGCCGATGCGCGGGGCGGATCCGGCGATCGTGCTGGTGCCCGGGGTCGGCATGTTCTCCTTCGGCAAGGACAAGCAGACCGCGCGGGTCGCCGGTGAGTTCTATGTGAACGCCGTCAATGTGATGCGGGGCGCCGAGGCGGTCTCCTCGTACACGCCGATCGAGGAGTCCGAGAAGTTCCGTATCGAGTACTGGGAGCTGGAGGAGGCCAAGCTGCGCCGGATGCCCGCTCCGAAGCCGCTGGCGACGCGGGTCGCGCTGGTGACGGGGGCGGGCTCGGGCATCGGCAGGGCGATCGCCCGGCGGCTGGCCGCCGAGGGCGCGTGTGTGGTGGTCGCCGATCTCAACGGCGAGAGCGCGGTGAAGGTCGCGGAGGAACTGGGCGGCGCAGACCGGGCCGTGGCGGTCACCGTCGATGTGACGGACGAGGAGCAGATCGGGGCGGCCTTCGACGCGGCCGTCCTCGCCTTCGGCGGGGTGGACCTCATCGTCAACAACGCCGGTATCTCGATCTCCAAGCCGCTGCTGGAGACCACCGCGCGGGACTGGGACCTCCAGCACTCCATCATGGCCCGCGGCTCGTTCCTGGTCTCGCGGGAGGCGGTCCGGGTGATGACCGATCAGGGATTCGGCGGCGACATCGTCTATGTCGCCTCCAAGAACGCGGTGTTCGCGGGTCCCAACAACATCGCGTACTCCGCCGCCAAGGCCGACCAGGCGCATCAGGTCCGGCTCCTCGCGGCCGAGCTGGGTGGGCTGTCGATCCGCGTCAACGGGGTCAACCCCGATGGGGTGGTGCGGGGTTCGGGGATCTTCGCGGGCGGCTGGGGGGCGCTGCGGGCGGCGGTGTACGGGGTGGAGGAGGCGAAGCTCGGCGAGTTCTACGCCCAGCGCACCCTGCTCAAGCGGGAGGTGCTGCCCGAGCATGTGGCGAACGCGGTGTTCGCGCTGGCGGGGGGCGATCTGAGCCACACGACGGGGCTGCATGTGCCCGTGGACGCGGGGGTGGCGGCGGCGTTCCTGCGCTGAGTGTCCGTGCGGCGGGCGTCGCGGCCCGCTGTTGCGGCCGTCCGCTCCGTCGGCCGTCGACCTGTCTACCTGTCTGTCTGCCGAGTCACCGATCCACGAGGTCCTTCGTGTCCCCCACCGCACCGCTCCCCTTCGCCGCCGTCGATCTCGGCGCGTCCAGTGGCCGGGTCATGGTCGGCCATGTCTCCGGCGGTGGCGGTGGCGGCGGTGGGGGTACGGGCACACTGCGCCTCCAGGAGGTGCACCGGTTCCCCAACCGCCCGGTGCGGACCGGCGGCACACTGCACTGGGACATCCTGTCGCTGTACGGAGGGGTGCTGGACGGGCTGCGGGCCGCGGGTACGGCGGCGGGTCGGGCGCCGGCGAGCGTCGGTATCGACACCTGGGCGGTCGACTACGGACTGCTCGACGCGGACGGGGCGCTGCTCGGGAACCCGGTGCACTACCGCGATACGCGCACCGAGGGCCGGGCGGCGGCCGTGGAGGCGGTGCTGCCGCCGTCCGGGCTGTACGCGGCGACGGGCATCCAGTACCTCCCGTTCAACACCGTCTACCAGCTCCTGGCGGCGCGGGACAGCGCGGTGTTCGGGGCGGCGCGGCGGCTGCTGCTGATCCCGGATCTCCTCACGTACTGGCTCACCGGCGAGGCGGGCACCGAACTCACCAACGCCTCCACCACCCAGCTCATCGACCCCCGCACCCGGGGCTGGTCGCGGTATGTCGCCGACGCGCTGGGGATCGATCTCACCCTCTTCGCGCCGCTGCACGGACCGGGCGATCCCGCGGGCGAGCTGCTCCCCGATGTACTGGCCGAAACCGGTCTGGCGGGGCCTGTCCCGGTGACGGCGGTCGGTTCGCACGACACGGCGTCCGCCGTCGTGGCGGTCCCGGCTTCGGGCGACCGGTTCGCGTATGTGGCGACCGGCACCTGGTCCCTGGCCGGGCTGGAACTGGACGCGCCCGTTCTCACGGAGGAGAGCAGACGCGCCAACTTCACCAATGAACTGGGCGTCGACGGCACGGTCCGCTATCTGCGCAACATCATGGGGCTCTGGCTGCTCCAGGAGTGCCTGCGGAGCTGGGAGGCGGCCGGCACACCGCAGCCGCTGGACCGGTTGCTGCGCGAGGCCGCCGGGGTGCCGGGGCTGCGGTCGTACGTCGACGCCGACGACCCGGTGTTCCTCGCGCCCGGGGACATGCCGCGGCGGATCGCGGACGCCTGCCGGCGCCTGGGTGTACGGGCACCGGAGGGGCGGGCCGAGATCACCCGCTGTGTGCTGGACTCGCTGGCGCTCGCGCACCGGCGGGCGGTCGAGGACGCCCAGCGCCTTTCGGGACGGGCCGTGGACATCGTGCATGTCGTCGGCGGCGGAGCGCGCAACGCGCTTCTGTGCGCGCTGACCGCGGACGCCTGCGGGCTGCCCGTCCTGGCGGGGCCGGCGGAGGCCGCGGCGCTCGGAAACGTACTCGTCCAGGCGCGCGCGGCGGGTGCCGTCGAGGGTGGGCTCCCCGAACTGCGCGCCCTGGTCCGCGCCACGCTGGAGCCGCGCCGGTACGAGCCGCGCGGTGAGCGGGGAGCCTGGGACCGGGCCGCGGCGCGGATCGCGGGGCATACCCCACATATGATGGTCACACCGGTCAGAGGTCCCAAGGTGAAGTGATCAGGACGGACGGGCAGGACGAGTGGCGCAGACGGTCGGCATCAAGGACGTGGCCCGGCTGGCCGGGGTCTCGGTCGGGACCGTCTCGAATGTCCTGAACCGGCCGGAGAAGGTGTCGGAGCAGACCCTCGTCCGGGTGCGCGCGGTGATCGACCAGCTCGGTTTCGTACGGAGCGAGACGGCCCGCCAGCTCAGGGTCGGCACCAGCCGCATTCTGGCCATCCTCGTGCTCGACATGGCGAATCCGTTCTTCGTCGCGGTCGCCAAGGGCGCCGAGCGCGCGGCACGTGAGGCCGGGCTCGGGGTGATGCTCTGCAACAGCGCGGGCAGCGCGGCCGAGGAGGCGGAGTATCTGGCGCTCTTCGCCGAACAGCGGGTACGCGGTGTGCTGCTCACCCCGGCCGACGCGTCCGGGCGCAATGTGCGGGAGTTCGCGCGCCAGGGCATTCCGTACGTCCATGTCGACCGGGCCGTGCCCGCCGCCGAGGGGTGCTCCGTGTCGGTGGACGATGTGGCGGGCGGCGCGCTCGCGGTCCGGCATCTGCTGGCGGCGGGGCACCGCTCGGTGACCTATATCAGCGGCCCGATGTCCCTTCCCCAGTGCCGGGACCGCCGTACCGGCGCGCTGGCCGCGCTGCGTGAGGCGGGTCTGCCCGAACAGGCGCTGCGGCAGGTCGAGTCGGCTCGGCTGGATGTCGCCTCCGGCATTGACGCGGGGGCCCGGCTGCTGGGTCTCGCGGAGCGTCCCACCGCGGTGTTCTGCGCCAATGACCTGCTGGCGCTGGGGGTACTGCAGGCCATGTACGGGGCCGGGGTGGACGTGCCCGGCGATGTGTCGATCGTCGGCTACGACGACATCGAGTTCGCCGCGGCGGCCGTCGTACCGCTCACCTCCGTACGGCAGCCGGCCGACGCGATGGGGCGCGCGGCGGCGGAGATGCTGATGGAGGAGACAGGCCCGGGCGGCGAGCACCACACGCACCGCTCGGTCGTGCTCCAGCCGGAGCTGGTGGTACGGAGTTCAACGCGCCGCCTGAGGCGGCCGGTTCACTGATCCGTCCACCGACGTGTTCACCGGCCCGACGACGGGCCGGGGCCGCGAGCGTCCGGGGTTTCAGGGTCCTCCGGGGGCTGTGAAGATTCCCCCATCCGTGTGACCCGCCGGGCCCTAGGGAGCGGCGTAGCAGCGGACCTTGACGGTCTGTTCCGGACTCCAGCGCTGGTCGACCACGGCCAGCAGGCTCCAGCCGAGGCGCTCGTAGAGCGCGGCCGCGGCGGAGTCGGAGGCCACGACGTCCAGGACCGGGTGCAGTCCGCGTTCGCGGGCGGCCCGGGCCGCCTGGGACATCAGAAGGGCACCGATCCCATGGCCGCGCGCCCCCGGGGAGACGAACAGGCGGCTGAGCACACCGGTGTCGGCGACGGCCGTTCCCGCGCGGCTGCTCCACAGCGCCGGGGCCACATCGCCCGCACCGGCCGGGGAGAGCGCGAGATGGCCGACGATCCGTCCGTCCAGTTCGGCGACCCAGGCCGCGAGCTGGGTGGGCCGCGCGAGCCAGTCGGCGGGGCACTGCGGCCAGTTCACCGGGTAGCCGTCAACTTCGTGCACCTCGGCGAGCACCTCAAGGCAATCGCCGAGATCCCCCTCGTCGCGACGCCGGACATCGCACATGGGGATGTCATCGGCCATCGGCATGGTCTGTCGATTCACCGAACCATGCAACCACAACCGGCCATGGGGTCCTTGCCACGCCGGGAGCGATCACGCACCCGGGCCAGGCCGTCGGGACGGGCAACGGGATGGCCGGACTGTGACGGGACTACGTCCGCATTTGCTGTCAATAGCCGGTGCTTGAGATGCGGTTGATTCAAGAGAGGGTCAACAATGCGCCAAGACCGGCCAAGGGACGAGTGTGTCCTGGATAGTCTCCGGCCGTGATATCGACCAGACATACGAATAGGCCCCACACGCCCGACGGCACACCTCGCCGTACGCTGCTGCGCGCGGCCCTGGCCGGCGGCGCCGCCACCGCCGGCGTGGCCCTCACCGCACCCTCCGCCGGCGCGGCAAGCAAGAGGCCCCAGCCCCGCCCCCGCCCGGCCACCCCGGACGAGGCCCTCCGCGAACTCAACGAGGGCAACCGGCGCTGGCGCACCTTCCGGGAGCAGCACCCGCACGAGACGGAGACCTTCCGTCAGGCGCTCGTCTCGGGTCAGCACCCCTTCGCCCTCGTCCTCGGCTGCATCGACTCCCGGGTGCCCCCGGAGCTGGTCTTCGACCAGGGCTTGGGCGATCTGATGACCGTGCGCTCGGCCGGCGAGGTCCTCGACGAGGCCGTCCTCGGCAGCATCGCCTACGGCGTGCTGGAGCTGGAGATCCCGCTGGTCCTCGTGCTCGGGCACCAGTCCTGCGGCGCCGTGGCCGCGGCCGTCGCCGCCGAGACCAGCGGCGAGGAACTCCCCGCCCACATACAGTACTTGGCCGACCAGATCCGCCCCGCGATCGACCACGCCCAGCAGGGCGACGCCCGAGTGGACGCGACCGTCACCGCCAATGTCGCCCGCGTCCACGGCCTGCTGGCCGCGGAGCCCGACCTCGCGGCCAAGGTGGCCGAGGGCAAGCTGGCCATCGTCGGCGCCCGCTACGAACTCACCACTCAGCTCGTCCACCGGGTCGTCTGACGCCGTTTCTCTGTGAGCCGCCCCTGACCGGGGCCGGACAGCGCCCCGGTCAGGGAACGAATACACCCCTCCCCCTTGATGTGGTCGTGACACCTGTGTCATATATGTCTAGACCATTGCCCCCCGGGTGGAGGACACGGCCATGCGAAGGTTCATCAGTCTTGCCGCGCTCACGTCCGCCGTCGTCCTCACCGCGGCCGCCTGCGGCTCGAACGACGAGGAGCAGAAGGCGCCTTCACCACCGGCCGGGGTCACCGCCCAGGCGGGCAGCGCCACTTCGGTCCATGTGATGTGGAACCAGCCCTCGGAGAAGTCCGGGATCACCGGCTACGAGGTGTACCGGGGCAAGAGCAAGGTCAAGGACGTCCCGGCCGGCACGACCATGATCGATGTCACCGGGCTGAAGCCGTCGACCTCGTACACCTTCTCCGTCCGGGCCAGGACCGACGACGGCACGTTCTCGCCCCGCAGCGGCGAGATACCCGTCACCACGCCCGCCGCGGTCGCGGAGGACAAGGTGGCCCCGGCGCAGCCCCAGAAGCTGGCGGGCAGGAGCGACGGCGCACGGGCGGCCCGGCTGAGCTGGGCCAAGGCCCCCGGCGACCAGGGCATCACCTCCTACGACATCTACCAGGGCGGCTCGAAGATCCACAGCGTGAGCGGCGACGCGACCTCGGCCCACATCACCCGGCTGCGGCCCGGGACCCACTACCGCTTCACGGTCGCCGCCCGCGACGCGGCCGACAACACGTCGCCCGCCAGCCGTGCCATCGAGATCACCACGCCGCGCGGCCCCGGCGACGACCCCGACACCGCCCCGATCGACTTCCGCGCGGCGACGCACTCCGCCGACGGCGGTCACTATGTCGATCTGTCCTGGTTCGCACCGAAGACCGGCACCGATGTCCCCTCGTACCAGATCTATGTCAACGGGGCGTTCGCGACGACCCTGATCTGGGGCGGCGAGCCTCCCAAGGGCCGGGCCACCTACAGCGTGTTCGTGAGCAAGAAGGCCGGCGAGACCTACCGGGTGAAGCTCCGCGCCAAGCTTCCCGACGGCAACTGGGGCAAGTTCTCCGAGGAGCGCTCCATCGTCACGGGTGCGACCCGGCGCTGACTCCTGGAGCGGCCGGTCCTGTCTCGTCGAGGTGCTCCTCCGGTCTGCGCAGCGTGTTCGTCAGCGCCTTGGGGCCGACGCCCCGAAGCCGGGTTTCGGCCTTCGCTCCCTTCTGATCCTCAGCCGGGTCAGCAGTCCCTTGCGGTCGTCCCGGCGCAGCGGGGGCCCGGATACCGGCACCATCTCCGGCACCAGCTCCGTCCGGTCATCGCCCGGATCGTCGTCATCGGTCAGGCCGTCAACCGGCGGGCCGGCGAGGCCAGGAGCGGGTTCGCCGGGGCGCGGGGCGGGGCGCGTACGCCGGGCCTCCTCCAGAAGCACGTCCAGGCTGCCTCGGTGCCATTGGATCTCGTCCGGATGATCGGCCAGCAGCAGACGCCGTACCGTCGCCTGCGCCGCCTCGGACTCCGGGTGGCCGGGGGCCAGCTCGGGCCGCAGCCGGTTCAGACAAGCCCGTTCGTACGGGTCACGCACCAGCTCGGCCAGATGCGCCGGGTCGAGCACGGAGCCGACGACGGCCGCGCGCTCCCAGGGATCCTCGCTCTGGTGCAGCAGCTGGCCGATGCGTCTGCCCCGCCAGTTGCGGGGACGCCGATCCTCGTCCGCGTCCGAGCCGAGGCGTAGCTGTCGTGGCAGCCGGCCGGTGAGCAGGGCCGGTTCCTTGTCCGCGAACTTCTTGAGTTCATCGGCCAGATAGAGCCAGACGACGGCGCGATAGCGATTCAGATAGAACGTCACCGGGGCGACGCACCCCACGCGCGCCAGCCGGGTGAAGCGGCCAGGGCTGACGGAGATCAGCTCCGCGCCCTCCGCCGTACCCACGGTCCGCACCAGCTCGCGCAGCGCGTCCGGGAACCCTTCCGCCGCCCGCAGGCGGTCGATCTCCTGCCGGGTGACCTGCCGCCGTCCCGCGGCCGGTCCGGCGATGGTGCGGATATGGCCCAACTGCGCGGCCAGCTCGAACTCTCCGCGTCTCAGCTCCAGCTCCCGCGCGGCCCGCACGACCCCGACCGTACGCGCCCGTTTCCCCGCGGCACTGACACCAGCGACGGCATCGGTACCGGCGCCGACACCGGCCCCTGCCGCTCCGCCATCCGGATTCCGGCCCTGCTCCTGATCCCGGATCCACTGCTCGTTCCGGAAATCGCTGTGGGCGTCGTTGACAGACATGGTGGTCCTCCCCCGTGAGTCGTAACTACTCTCGGTGACGACCGTAGCGCGCCGGCGGTATTTCTCGCGCGGCCTGTGGACAACTCAGCAGGCCCAGCGAAAGGCCCAGTTCAGAGGCCGCTCAGACTGGTCTCGCCCGGATGCCTGATCGCGACTCCGAGGTGTTCGCCGACCCGGTTGACGAGCAGCGTCATCTCGTACGCGACCTGCCCGACATCGGCCTCGGCCGTGGTCAGGACACACAGACAGCTTCCGTCCCCCGCAGCGGTGACAAACAGCAGCGCCTCATCGAACTCGACCATGGTCTGCCGGGCCTGACCGGCCCTGAAGTGGCGACCGGACCCCCGGGCGAGGCTGTGCAGCCCCGACGAGACCGCCGCGAGATGCTCCGCGTCCTCGCGCACCAGTCCCGTACTCGCCCCGGTCACCAGACCGTCGTTGGACAGGACCAGCGCGTGCTGTATGTGCTCGACCCGCTCCGTCAGGTCGTCCAGCAGCCAGTCAAGTCCCTTTTCGAGTGGCATTGTCGTTCCTCCCCGTTCAGATGTTCCCCGTGGCCGGCAACGCCCCGTAGCCTTCCGCACCCGCCGCTCCCGGGCAAGCGTTCCCCGGGCCCCCGGCACCCGGCGCACACCCGGGGCGTCGTATCGCGCGGGGCGCGTACCCGACGGAAAATTGCGGACATGGCGACTCACATGAACAAGGACGAGTGGCGGGCCTTTGTCTCCAAAGGGACACGCACCGGAAAACTGTCCACCGTACGGGCCGACGGAAGCCCTCATATCGCGTCCATCTGGTTTCTGCTGGACGGGGACGATCTTGTTTTCAACACCGGCCGGGAGACCGTGAAAGGACGCAATCTGCTGCGTGAGGGCAGGGCAGCGCTGTGTGTGGACGACGAACGCCCGCCGTTCGCCTTCGTGGTGATCCAGGGCCGGGCCGAAATCGACGAGGATCCGGGGCAGTTGCGCGCATGGGCGACGCGCATCGCGGCACGCTATATGGGCGAGGAGCGCGCGGAGGAGTACGGGGAGCGCAACGGTGTGCCGGGTGAGCTGCTGGTGCGCCTGAGGCCCGACAAGGTCTCGGCCTACGAGTCCGTGGCGGAGTGAAAGGGCAATCCGCACAGACCGAAAGGACCGAGACGCCGAAGGACCGAAGGACCAAAAGGAATGGGTCCCGGCTCCGCCTGGAACGGAGTCAGGACCCGAATCCCTTCACCTCGCCGACTTGGTCGATCTGTCAATCTGTCGATCTGTCGGCTTGATGGCTGCCGGCCTTACCGGCCCGACATGCTCAGCCCCTCCACCGGGCCCGAGAGCGCGGCCTTGAAGTGACGGCTGGCCTCATCCACGAGGACCTCGCTCTCGCCCTTCTCCAGCGCGGTCAGCACCTCGCGCGCCACGGTCCTGGGATCGGCCTTGGGCACATCCAGCCCCCGGATCATGTCGGTGTCGGTGTAACCGAGATGCACGCCCAGCACCTGAGTGCCCTGAGGGCGCAGTTCCAGCCGGAGCGTGTTGGTGAGCGACCAGAAGGCCGCCTTCGTAGCGCCATAGGCGCCGCTGCCGGCCGCCCAGGACAGTGCCGAGTGGATATCGACCAGCGCGCCGCCGCCCTGGGCCGCCAGGACCGGCGCGAAGGTCTGGGCGATCCGCAGCGCGCCGAGGACATTGGTCTCGAAGAGGGCCCTGGCCTGGTCCAGATCGGCCGTGAGGAGTGGGGCCATGTCCCCGATCCCCGCGTTGTTGAAGACGATCGAGACATCGCCCGCGGCGCGGGCCAGCTCGGCGACCGAGTCGGCGTCGGTCACCTCAAGCGGCAGCGGAACGACCCTGGGGTCGGGATCGGCGACGGGCGTACGGGCCGTGGCGTACACCTTGACGGCCCCCGCCTCCAGCAGTTCCTGTACGAAAGCGCGGCCCAGTCCGCGCTGTCCACCGGTGACCAGGACGGTTGCTCCACTGACGGCGGTCATGGCTTCTCCTCGGGGTGACGACTCACTGCGTTACGGATGCGCACACCGCGCGCATCAAACGGGCCTGCGACAGGAGCGTTATCGATTAGCTTCTGTCGCCGACCACAGTGCTCGCCTTCCGCGACATAGTCAAGTACGATTTGCCTATGTCTTGGGAAGCCAGTGGGCGGTATCGCATACGACAGGCTCCCGATGGGCTCGCACTGGTGCAGGATCTGATCAACACGCGCGCGATCAGGCATTACGCGCCTGATCTGCTGGCCGGCCGCGAGTCCGCCGAGGAGTGGCTGACCGGCGCCGCCGGGGCCTGGGCCCGTATCCATGGGCTCGACGCCCCGGACTGCTCGCTGTCGGAGGCGGATCCGGGCGCGCTGCGCGGCCTCAGGGCGGTCTTCCAGGAACTGATCGCCGGCGCAGGAGGCGATACGGGAGGCGGTACGGGAAGCGACACCTCCGGCTCGGGCAAGGCGAGCACGGCCGGTCAAGGCGCCGCCGTACGGCTCGCTCCCGACGCCGAAGGCCGGGTACGGATGGTCCCCGTCGGCCGGGGACGCCAGTGGCTGGAGTCGGCGCTCTGGTCGGAGACCCTGCTCGCCCAGCGGGCGGGGATCTGGCCACGGCTCAAGTTGTGCCGTAACACCGAGTGCGCCTCGGCCTTCTACGACACCTCGCGCAACAACAGCGGTGTCTGGCACGACGCCAAGGTCTGCGGCAACGCCGTCAACCTCCGCGCCTCGCGGGAGCGCAAGCGGCTGCGCGAGAGCGGCGTCTCCTGATCGACAACAGCGGCCGTCTGACAGACAACAGCGGCCGCCGTCCCTGAGTGGGCAGCGCCCCCGGCCCGCTCAGGAAGCCCCCGCCAGCCTCGCCGCCCGTATCGTCAGATAGTGCCGCTCCGGAAGGCTGGTCGTACGGTTCGCCGCCTCCCGGTAGTTCTCCATCGCCCCCTGCCGGTCACCCGCCATCTCCAGCAGATGCGCACGGACCACGGCCAACCGGTGATTCCCCTTCAGCCGCCCGTCCGCGTCGAGGGACTCGACGATGTCGAGCCCGGCCTTCGCGCCGCGCACCATGGCCACCGCCACCGCCCGGTTGAGCGAGACCACCGGATTGGGGCCGAGCTGCTCCAGCACTCCGTACAGGGCGAGGATCTGCGGCCAGTCCGTGTCCTCGGCCGTCTCCGCCTCGTCGTGCACGGCGGCGATCGCCGCCTGGACCTGATACGGGCCGAGCGGCCCCTTGGGCAGGGTGGCCGTGATCAGCGCCGTGCCTTCCTCCATGGCCTCTGTGTCCCAGAGCCGCCGGTCCTGTTCCTCCAGCGGGATCAGCTCACCGGCCGGGCCCGTGCGTGCCGCGCTCCTGGCGTCGGTGAGCAGCATCAGTGCGAGCAGGCCCGCGACCTCGCTGTCGTCCGGGAGCATGCCGTACGCCGCCCTGGTCAGCCGGATCGCCTCCCGGGACAGCTCGACCCGCTGCAGATCGGGCCCCTCGCCGGCGGCATACCCCTCGTTGAAGATCAGATAGAGGACATGCAGCACGGCGTCGAGCCGCCCCGCGCGGTCCTTCTCGTCCGGCATCACGAACGGGATCCCCGACGCCTTGATCCGCTGCTTGGCCCGGCTGATCCGCTGTCCCATGGTCGCCTCGGGCACCATGAAGGCGCGGGCGATCTCGGCCGTCGTCAGACCGCCCACACAGCGCAGCGTCAGCGCGATCGCCGCCGTGGCGGACAGCGCGGGATGGCAGCACAGGAAGAGCAGGATCAGTGAGTCGTCCCGGGCGGCGGGGTCGTCGCTGTCGGCGGGCGGCGCCGTCCGCCGGTCGGCGGGCTCACGGGCGGCCACCAGATCCTCCCGGCGTCGGCGCGCCTGCTCGCCCCGTACCTGCTCGGTCATACGGCGGCTCGCGACCTGGATCAGCCAGCCGCGCGGATTGCCGGGCACGCCCTCGGCGGGCCACTGAACGGCCGCGGCCAGCAGTGCTTCCTGTACGGCGTCCTCGGCGGTGCCGAAGTCCCCGAACCTGCGGGTGAGCACGCCGACGACCTGCGGCGCCAGGGTGCGCAGCAGGTCCTCGACGGGCTTGCCCACGGGATCGGCTCCCGGACGGGCCGGGCGACCGGCGCCCCGGCCGGCGGGGGCGTTCGGATCAGTCAGTGCTCACAACTCCTCCGGCGGTCCCGCCATCACCTGGCGGACCTCGATCGGCATGTTCAGGGGCCTGCCACCGGGCCCGGGGGCCGCCGACACATGCGCGGCCAGCTCGACCGCGCGCTCCGCGCTGTCGCAGTCCACGATCCAGAACCCGGCCAGGAACTCCTTGGTCTCGGGGTAGGGACCCTCGGTGACAATGGGCGTCCCGCCGCTGCCCGCCCGTACGACCCTGGCCTGCTCGGCGCCCGCGAGGCCCTCCGCCGTCACCAGCTCGCCCGCCTTCGAGAGCTTGTCGTTGGTGTCGTGCATGAAGGCGATATGGGCCCGGATCTCCTCGGGCGACCACTCCGTGATCGGCGGGAAGTCCACGGTCTTCTCGCTGAACTGCATGAGCAGCATGTACTTCATGACCTTCTCCTCACTGTCGCGCCCCTGCGGGCGCTCTCACGGACAGGTCGAAGCACGCACCGCGATTTCGACGTCCCCGACGAGGACACGCGAAGATTTCTCAGAAAAAGTTATCGGCAATCGGGGCGGCCCGCGCGTCGCGGCGGAAACCGGTACTGCGCGATCATGTTCCCATGCCTCACGATCACACGCGGGTACGGGAATTCTTCGGCGCCAGGGCGGCCGGCTGGGACGCACGGTTCCCGGACGACGGTCCCGCCTACGCCGCTGCCGTCGCGGATCTCGGGCTGCGCCCCGGTGACACCGTCCTGGACGCGGGCTGCGGGACGGGGCGTGCGCTGCCACCGCTGCGCGAGGCCGTGGGTCCGCGGGGCACGGTGCTGGGCGTGGATCTCACACCGGAGATGCTGGAACAGGCGGTACGGGCCGGCCGCCGGGCCAGCGGGACGCTGCTGCTCGCCGATGTGAGCCGGCTGCCGCTGCGCTCGCACGCGCTGGACGCGGTCTTCGGTGCGGGGCTGATCGCGCATCTTCCGCACCCCGGCGAGAATCTGCGCGAGCTGGCCAGGGTCGTCAGGCCCGGCGGCAAGCTCGCGCTGTTCCATCCGCTCGGCCGGGCGGCACTGGCCGCCCGGCAGGGGCGGCAGATCTCGGACGACGATCTGCGGGCCGAGCCGCGTCTGCGGCCGCTGCTGGCGGGGGCGGGCTGGCGGCTGGAGTCGTACACCGACGAGGAGTCCCGCTTTCTGGCCGTGGCGGTACGGCAGGACTGATCCGGGTCCCGTCCCCGTCCCGTCCCTGTCGGGGTCCCGTCCCTGTCGGGCGGTCTTCTGCCGGAGGCTTGGCGACCGTACGTTGGAGGGGCGGGCGCGGACGGCCGTACGGTGCGGCGCCCACGCCTCGCAGCGGCATGCCAGACAGCAGGGGGAAGGTGGACCCGGTGTTCAGCAGAGTGCGCAGAATCCTCGGCCAGGAGCGCGCCACCGCCCCGGCGGCGCACCAGCCCCGGCCCCGCCCCCGGCCGCACAATCTGTTCGAGGCCGCCGCCACCCATGTCGCGGCGTGCGCGGAGGACGACCAGCGGCAGGCCGACGAGGCTGCGGGCTGGGTCTCACCGGAGGCGCTCGCCTTCGGTATCAGCGAACTCGCCTGCCGCGCGGTGATCGCGCTGGCCCGGGAGCGCGACGAGTCTCCGCAGGCCGTGGCACGGACCCTGCTGGGGCTGCCCTCACTGTGACGAGCGGCTGCCCGCGCTGTGACCACCGGCTCCCGGCTGTGTGACCACCGGCTCGGTTCCGGAGTCTCGACGTCCGCGTTACTCACTGGTTAGGGTGCGCCGACAACGGACCGTATGGGGAGGTGCGCCGTGGCCGGAACGGACGACTCCGTGGACGACGACCCGCTGTATGTGCTGACCGCCGCGCTGCTCACTCCCGCGCGCTTCCCCGCCGTACTCGGCGACGACTATCCGGAGGCCTGCGCCGCGCTGGGCCTTGACCCCTACGACCGGGGATACGGGCTGGTCATGGGCCAGGACGGCGGTGGCGCCCGCTGGACGGTCGTGATCGACGACGTCTCCCTGGTCGCCGTCGCGATCGCATCCTGGGACTGCGGTATGGAGTACGACCTGTCACCGGGGGAACGGACCGTGGTCTGCGCGCTGCCCGGCTGGCCGGTCGCCCTGTCCGTACGCGCACCCGGCCTGCCCGCGCCGCACGATCCCGCGCAGGAACCCGGCTGCGAGGAGGACGACGACTGGCCGGTGCTGACACCCCCCGACACCGAGAGCTGGGGCCCGGCGCAGCGCCGCCTCGGCGCGGACGAGATCGCCCTGCAGTGGGCCTCATGGCGGGAACGGCTCGCCGGGGTGCCGATCGCGGAGCCCAAACCCCCGGACCCCGCGAAATCCCCAAAGATCGACGCCAAGGACGTCGTCGACCCGGAGGGCACCGGAGAGAACACCGGCGAGAAGCCCATGCCCGCCGGGCATCCGGGCATACGGCGCGTACTGAAGGAACTCCACGGCTATCTGGACAAGGCCCCGCCGCTCGGCCGCGTCCGCTCCAGCTTCGCCCCGGGCGACGCCCGGACACTCCGCGCCGACGGCCCCGGCTGGTCCTTCGTCGCCAGGACCGACGACATGGCATTCGTGCTGCTGGACGAGGAGCCGGGCGAGGCCCTGCCGATCGGGCGCGGCACCGAACTCCCCGCGCTGCTCGCGGCCCTCGACGACATGGCCGTACGCCCGGCCTGACCCCGGCCCGGCCCGACAGGACCGTACGACCCCACGACCCGACGAGCCGCCCGGCTCAGCGAGCCCGTACGGATCTCAGCCGGCTCAGCGGCCTATCTCCTTGCGGCTGATCCTGCGCAGCCTCCGTCGCTGCGACGGGTCCAGCATCAGATACGCGGCCGTGGGCACTCCGAGCACCACCAGCAGCGAGAACCAGAATCCGATCAGGGGCCACAGAAGAAGGCCTACGGCCACTCCCCCGATGGCGATCTTCGCCTTTGTCGACATTCGACGCCTCCTTCGCGGCAGAGCCGCTCTGCTCGGTGAACGCGCACCGGCGTCCGCCAGTTCCACTATGCGCCCGCGCGCAGCGGTTCGCCGACGTCGCGCATGTGTCCGAGGGCCTGCCGGTACGACTCGATCAGCCCGGTCTCGGTGTACGGGACGCCCAGCGCCCGGCAGTGCGCACGCACCAGTGGCTGGGCGAGCCGCAGATGCGGGCGGGGCATGCTCGGGAAGAGGTGGTGCTCGATCTGGTAGTTCAGCCCGCCCAGGAACCAGTCGGTGAGCACACCGCCGCGCACATTGCGCGAGGTGAGGACCTGCCGCCGCAGATGGCCCCAGTCCGCGCAGCTCTCGGGGTCGGGCATCTCCATCCCCTTGTGGTTGGGCGCGAAGGCCATCCCGAGGTGGAGTCCGAGGAGCATCTGGTTGATCATCGCGAAGACAAGGGCCTGGGCGAGGGTCATGGTGGTCAGCAGCAGCGTGAGATACGCGGCAACGTGAGCGGCGAGCAGCAGGCCCTCCACCACGCGGCGCCGGGGCGCCATCGAGCCGTCTCCGCCGGAGAAGACAGCCCGGAAGCCGTACGCCTTGAGGGCGACACCCTCCAGTGTGGTCAGCGGGAAGAACAGCCAGGCCTGGTGCTGGGTGAGCCAGCGGCGCAGCCCCGAGCGGCCCACGGCCTGGTGCTGGGTGAAGACCAGGATGTCCGCGGCGACATCCGGGTCCTTGTCTATGTGGTTGGGGTTGGCGTGGTGCCGGTTGTGCTTGTCGTTCCACCACTCCTGGCTCATTCCCAGCAGCAGATTGGCGTGGACGAGCTGCACCAGACGGCCGCGCCCCCGGTCCGCGGTGATCTGGGCGTGTCCCGCGTCATGGCCGATGAACGCCATCCGTGCGGAGACGACGGCCAGCGGCGGTGCGAGGAGCAGCGTCCACCAGGACGGTCCGAGGAGTGCCATCCCGGCGATGATCGCGCCCAGGAAGAGGAAGTTGACGGTGATACCCCGGGCGTACCAGGCGACCCGGCGCTCCAGGAGGCCCTGTTCCTTGACCGTCCGCATCAGGGGCGCGAAGTCGCTGCCGCCCGCGCGGCCCGGCGCGGCATCGGGTATGGGCTCCGCGACGGTGGCGGTGACGGTGTGGGGCATGTGGGTCTCCGGTCTATCGGCCGATGTCCAGCGGGGGAAAGGTCGCGCAACGCGCTGACCTCTTGAAACGTACGGGGAGGGGACGCCGGCGACCATGTGGCCACCACCCGGAAGAGATGGGGGTTACCCCGGGGCCGACGGTGGTGCTGGCTACACCCGGCCGGTCTTGGCGTGAGTCAGGTCACGGTGGTGCCGCTCCCGCGTGGCTTCGCGGTGAGGTACCCTCGGCGGCTCCGACCCGCAGTAGTCAAACTTGAGGAATGCGTCTTCGCTGTGCACAGGCTCCCCGCGGCAACGCTCTCCCGGATCTCCGAACTCGCCCGCTGCTCCACGGTCTTTCTCCCCGCGGACCCGGCCCGTACCGGCCGGACGGCCCACTGGCACCCCGACGGCGCGGAGCCACCGTCCGCACTGGGCTCCGTGGAGGAGCTGGCCGTCGTCGACACCTGTGGCCACCCTCTCACGGTCAGAGCACTGCTGATGCCCGTGCCGGCCTCGCTTCCGCTGCTCACCAGGGCCCGTACGCACGCGGATGCCTCACCGTCGACGGCCTTCTGGGGCGCGGCCGCGCTGCTCGCGCTGCACTTCGCGGCACGTGGACGGCTGCTGCCGGGGCTCACCGGTACGGACCATGACGCCTGGCGGGCCGGGCCGCTGACGGCCGAGGATCTGGAGCGGATCCGTGCGCTGGCCGCCGCGATGCCGCCGTCCGCGCACGCCGTACCGCTCCCCGCGGCACAGCCGGGGCCGCTGATGCTGCCCGCGCCCGAAGGGCTGTTGCGGGATTTCCTGGACGCGGTCGTCGACACGCTGCCCCGTACACCTGCCGCCGAACTCGCCGCCGCGGGGCCCGCGTTCGCCGCCGGGCCGGCGCGCCGGTTTCCAGGACTGCGCGGCTGGGCCGCAGATGTGGCGGCCGGTCATGACGCGGGCGTACGGCTGTCGCTGCGCGTCGAACTGCCGGGGCTCGCGGACGCCGCGCCGCCGGGCCCCGAACTCCCGGACGGCGCGGGGGATTTCACGGGGGATGTCGCGCTGCCCGCCTTCCGCGCCGTACTCCAGATGTACAGCGCCGCGAATCCCACGGTCGTCGCCGACGCCGCCACCGTGTGGTCGGGTACAGGTGCTGGTACGGGCGCGACAGGCAAGGGTGCGGGTACGGGTACGGGTACGGGATCCGCCGGTACCGGTACGGCCTTCGGCCCGCGCGCCCGGATGGACGCGCTGCTCGCACTGCGCCGCGCCGCCCGCGCCTGGCCCCCGCTCGCCCCGCTGCTCTCGGCCGCCGTACCCGACGCCATCGAACTCGCGGACGAGGACATCACCGATCTGCTGGGCGAGGCGTCCGTCGCGCTGGCCACGACCGGCATCCAGGTGCACTGGCCGAGGGAGCTGGCCCGTATCCTGACGGCCCGCGCGGTCATAGGCCCTTCCGACACCGACACCGACACCCAAGGCACGAGCGAGAACGAACAGCGATCCAGCAGCGGCCTGCCCGCCTTCCTCTCGGCCGATGCCCTTCTCGCCTTCAACTGGCAGTTCGCGCTGGGCGGTCAGCGGCTCACCCCCGCCGAACTGGACCGGCTCGCCGAAGCCGGCCGCCCCGTGGTCCGGCTGCGCGACCAGTGGGTGCTCATCGACCCCGCCGAGGCCCGGCGCGCCCGGGACAGCCGGGACCACAAGATCACTCCGCTCGACGCGCTCGGCGCCGTACTGACCGGTTCCACCGAGGTCGAAGGGCGCCGGGTCGAGGTCGAGGCGTCCGGCTGGCTCGCGCGGCTGCGCGACCGGCTCGCCGATCCCGAGCGGACCGGCGGGACGGAGCAGGAGATCGGCCCGCCCGCCGGGCTCGACGCGACACTGCGCGACTACCAGCTCCGCGGCCTCAACTGGCTGCACCGGATGACCTCGCTCGGTCTCGGCGGCTGTCTCGCGGACGACATGGGCCTCGGCAAGACCATCACCCTCATCGCGCTCCATCTCCACCGGCAGACCGACGCCTCGGCCGCGGGTCCGACCCTGGTGGTCTGTCCCGCCTCGCTGATGGGCAACTGGCAGCGCGAGATCGAACGGTTCGCGCCCGGTACGCCCGTACGCCGCTTCCATGGCGCCACCCGCGGCCTGGAGGCCCTGGCGGACGGCGAGTTCGTCCTCACCACCTACGGCACGATGCGGCTCGACGCGGCCGGGCTCGCCCGCACCGACTGGGGCATGGTCGTCGCGGACGAGGCACAGCACATCAAGAATCCGTACTCCGCCACCGCCAAGGCGCTGCGGACGATCGGCGCCCGGGCCAGGGTCGCGCTCTCCGGCACCCCGGTGGAGAACAACCTCTCCGAGCTGTGGGCGATTCTCGACTGGACGACCCCCGGGCTCCTCGGCCGCCTCGGCACCTTCCGTACCCGGTACGCGCGGTCCGTCGAGAGCGGCGACGACCCGGCGGCGGCCGAGCGGCTCGCCGCTCTGGTCGGCCCGTTCCTGCTGCGCCGCCGCAAGTCCGATCCGGGCATCGCGCCGGAGCTGCCGCCCAAGACGGAGACCGACCGGGCCGTCTCCCTCACCACGGAGCAGACGGGGCTGTACGAGGCGCTGGTACGGGAGACCCTCGCGGCGATCGGCGCGGCGGGCGGGATGGAGCGCCGCGGGCTGATCGTCAAACTGCTGACCGGGCTCAAGCAGATCTGCAACCACCCGGCGCAGTTCCTCAAGGAGGAGCACCCGCGCATCGCGAACCGCTCCGGCAAGCTGGAGCTGCTGGACGAACTGCTCGGCACGATCCTCGCGGAGGGCGCGAGCGTGCTGGTCTTCACGCAGTACGTACGGATGGCGCGGCTGCTCGAACAGCATCTCGCGGCGCGCGGAGTGCCGACACAGTTTCTGCACGGTGGTACGCCGGTCGCCGAGCGCGAGGCGATGGTGGACCGGTTCCAGAACGGTGAAGTGCCGGTCTTCCTGCTGTCGTTGAAGGCGGCGGGCACCGGGCTCAATCTCACCCGGGCCGAGCATGTCGTCCACTTCGACCGCTGGTGGAACCCCGCGGTGGAGGCTCAGGCGACGGACCGCGCGTACCGCATCGGGCAGCACCGGCCCGTACAGGTGCACCGGATGATCACCGAAGGCACGATCGAGGACCGGATCGCCGGGATGCTCGCCCGCAAGAAGGAACTGGCCGACGCGGTGCTGGGCTCCGGCGAGGCGGCGCTGACCGAACTGACCGACGCCGAGCTGGCGGATCTGGTGGAGCTGCGAGGGGGCGCGCGATGAGCAGTACGGACAACAGGAACGGCCAGGGTACCGAGGGCGGTTGGGGCGGCGCGGACGGCCGGGACGACGTCGAGCGGACCTTCGCGGCGCCCGCACCCGTGCGGGGCCGCGGTTTCGCGCACACCTGGTGGGGCCGGGCCTGGCTGAAGGCGCTGGAGGAGACCGCACTCGAAGGCGAACCGCTGAAGAAGGGGCGGAAGCAGGCCCGCGCGGGCGCCGTCGGCGCGGTGTCCGTACGGCCGGGCCGGATCACCGCGGTCGTCCAGGACCAGGACGGCAGCGCGTACCGCAGCGATGTGCTGTGGCAGCCGCTGAGCGACGAGGGGTGGGACCGCTTCCTGGACATGGCGGTGGACCGGGCGGGCCATATCGCGGCGCTGCTGGACCGGGAGATGCCGCCGCACCTGGTCGAGGACGCGGCGGCGGCCGGGGTCGAACTGCTGCCCGGAATCGGCGACTTGGAGCCGGAGTGCGGCTGTGAGGCATGGGACCACTGCGCGCATTCGGCGGCGCTCTGCTACCAGATGGCGCGGCTGCTGGACCAGGATCCGTTCGTCCTGCTGCTGATGCGGGGCAGGGGCGAGCGCCGGCTGCTCGACGAACTCCAGATGCGCAGTGTGGCGCGTGCGTCGCGGGCCGCCGGAGCCGGTACGGACGAGGAGGCGGGGGACACCGAGGTGCCGGTCACCGAGACCGCGGGGGTGCCCGCGGTGGCGGCCTTCGCGGTACGGGACAGCCTGCCGCCGCTGCCCGCTCCCCCGCCGCTGCCCGGGGAGGCGGGGCAGCCCCCGGCCCTCGACACCGGCACGGATCCGGCGGGCGAGGCGGACGCGGACGCGCTGGAGTTCCTGGCTGCCGACGCGGCGGCGCGGGCGCTGCGGATGCTGTCCGACGCGCTGGCACCGGGGCATGAACACCAGCCGCTGGAGCCCGAGTTGACGGTACGTCAGGATGCTGTCCGGCTCGCGGCGACGACCTCCGACACCCGGTTCCTGGCCCGGCTCGCCACCGGCACCGGCACCGGCACCGGCCGGGAGCGCGCCGAGCTGGACCGCGCCGTACAGGCGTGGCGGTACGGGGGCGCGGCGGGCCTCGCCGTACTGGAGGAGGAGTGGACGCCGGAACCGGAGGCCCTCGCGCGGGCGGAGGCCGCTCTCCACGCGGCCTGGGAGGACGACGAACGCCCCCGCCTGCTGCCCCTGGGCGGTGGGCGCTGGTCCCTCGCCGGCACACCGGCCCAACTGCGCTACGCCCCCGACGGCCGCTGGTGGCCCTACCGCGAGACCCCTGACGGCCACTGGACCCCGGCCGGCCCACCGGACCAGGACCCGGCGGCCGCTCTGGCGGAGGCGCCGGCCCAGGGGTGACGGCAGAGGGGTGACGGCGGCGGTGCTGCCCCCGGGACCGCCGGGTCTGGCCGACGGAAGCTCTTGTCGGGCGGTGCGGGTGCGGTGACGATGAGCGGATCCGGCCGGGCACGTGCCCCGCCCGCTCCGCTCGCGGTGCGGACCCGCCCCGGGCTCATTACTGTCAGTACCGGAGAACTACGGTACGTGTCCGAGCCGGGCCGGACCGCGTCGCGTGCTGTCCGGAACCGGAGGAGCCGTCATGCCTGAGCTGTCGCTCGGACAGCAGAGCAGGGACAACAGAGACAACAGTAAAAAAGGGGACAACGAGGAGGCGGCCAAGTCCTCCGATGTCACGCCCGACAAGTCCTTCGGCATCACGCCCGAGTTGACCCGTACCCTCTGTCTCTTCCTTCTCTTCCCCCTCGGTGTCGCCTTCGCCGGGTCCGGCCACTGGTGGGCATGGCCGCTGACGTTCCTCGGCCAGCTCATGGTGGCGCTGTGCTTCTGCGAGCTGGCCGCCCGCCATCCCACCGCCGGCTCGGTCCACCACTGGTCGACGGTGCTCGGCGGACCGCGCACCGGCCGGCTCGGCGGCTGGGCGGCGTCGGCGGCGGCCGTGTTCGCCCTCGCCGCGGCGGCTCTCGCGTACCAGATCGCGCTGCCGCCGATCTCGGACTTCTTCCAGTTCGCGGGGAACGGCACGGGGCGTACCGACGCGGCGGAGAACGCCGTGCTGCTCGGCTCGGTCCTGATCCTCTTCACCACACTCGTCCATGCCTTCGGGGCAGGCCTGATGTCCCGGATCAGTTCCGCCGGAGTGGTGGTCGAACTGGTCGCCGCCCTCACCCTGGTCGGGCTGCTGGCCGCGTACCTCACCCATGGCCCGGGGGCGACCACCCGGACGGACGGGTTCGATGTCGGCCAGTCGCTCGGGCATGCGGGTGCCCTGCTGACGGCCGCGCTGGCCGCCGCGTATCTGCTGTACGGATCCGGTACGGCGTCCGCGTCCGACGAGGAGCCCCACAACTCCCGCACCGCCCCCAGCACGCCGCGCGCGATCCTGCGCCCCCTCGTGGCCGTCTTCCTGACCGGCGGACTCGTCCTCCTGTACGCGCTGCTGTCCGTGCCCGAACTGCGTTCCATGAGGCTGTCCGAGGGCGGCCTCCGCTTTGTCGTGCTCTCCCCGCTCGGTCCGGACATCGGCGAGATCGTGCTGTGGTGCGTGATCATCGCCGTCACCCTGTGCGCGCTGGCGGTGCACGCGGCCGCGATCCGGCTGACGGTCGCACTGGCCCGCGACACCGCCCTCCCCGCCTCCGCGCATCTCGCCCGGATCAGTCCGCGCTCCGGAACTCCGGTGATCGCGGCGGCCGTCACCGGTCTGCTCGCCGTCGTGATCCTCGCGGTCAATGCCCAGCAGCCACGGATCTTCCCGGTGCTGAGCAGCATCGCGGTCATCGTGATCCAGCTCGCCTGTCTGCTGGTCACGGTCCCACTCCTGGTCCGGCGGCTGCGCGGCGCCCCGCCGCCGGCCGAAGGGCGGTCCCCGGGCGAAGGGCAGTCCCCGGGCGATGAGGCCTTCTCGCTCGGCCGGTTCGGACTGCCCGTCAATCTGCTGGCCGTGCTGTGGGGGCTCGGTATGACGGTCAGTCTCGCCTGGCCGCGCTCCGAGGTGTACGACGCGGTGCCGCCGTTCCACTGGTATCTGCGCTGGGGCGGGGTCCTGTTCGTCGGGGCCGCCGTCGCCTGCGGCTCTACGTACTACTGGCTCGTCCGGCGCGAGCACGCCACCGCGCCCATGGCTGCCGCACCGCCCACCGACGGCGGCGCGCCCGCCGTACCGCACCCCGCGTCCGGACCGCCGCGACCGCAGCGGCCCGTTCGCACCGTACCCGTTCCCACTGTCGAATCCGCGGCGTCCGGCAGCGGGCGGCGCGACAACCGGGAGGCCACAGACATGACCTGTTACGCAGCACCGGGCAGCGAGGGCGCGATCGTCTCGTACGCGTCGCGCTACGACCACTGGATCGGCGGGGACTACGTCCCGCCCGCCCACGGCCAGTACTTCGAGAATCCGAGCCCGGTCAACGGCCGCGCCTTCACCGAGATGGCCCGCGGCACGGCCGACGATGTCGAGCGCGCGCTGGACGCGGCACACGGCGCGGCGCCGGGCTGGGCACGGACCTCGGTGTCGGAGCGAGCCAATGTGCTCAACCGGATCGCGCACCGGATGGAGGAGCATCTGGAGGAGCTGGCGGTCGCGGAGAGCTGGGAGAACGGCAAGCCGGTACGGGAGACCCTCGCCGCCGACATTCCGCTGGCCATCGACCACTTCAGGTATTTCGCGGGTGCGCTGCGTGCCCAGGAGGGCTCGCTCAGCCAGCTCGACGAGGACACCGTCGCGTACCACTTCCATGAGCCGCTCGGGGTGGTGGCGCAGATCATCCCGTGGAACTTCCCGATCCTGATGGCGACCTGGAAGCTGGCGCCGGCGCTGGCCGCGGGCAACACCGTCGTACTGAAGCCGGCCGAACAGACCCCGGCCTCGGTCCACTTGTGGATGGGCCTGATCGCGGATCTGCTGCCGCCGGGTGTCGTCAACATCGTGAACGGTTTCGGGACCGAGGCGGGCAAGCCGCTGGCGTCGAGCCCGCGCGTGGCCAAGATCGCGTTCACCGGCGAGACCGCGACGGGGCGGCTGATCATGCAGTACGCCTCGGAGAATCTGAAGCCGGTCACCCTGGAACTGGGCGGGAAGAGCCCGAACCTCTTCTTCGACGACGTCTGGGCCGCGGACGACGACTTCCGCGACAAGGCGCTCGAAGGCTTCACCATGTTCGCGCTGAACCAGGGCGAGGTGTGCACGTGTCCGTCGCGGGCGCTGATCCAGGACGGGCACTACAGCGAGTTCCTGGAGGCGGGCGTGGCCCGCACCGAGGCGATCGTGGCGGGCAACCCGCTGGACACGGAGACGATGATCGGCGCCCAGGTCTCCAACGACCAACTGGAGAAGATCCTTTCGTATCTGGACATCGGGCAGCAGGAGGGCGCGAAGACCCTGACGGGCGGTGAGCGGATCGAGTACGACGGCGAACTGGCCGGCGGCTACTACGTCCAGCCCACCATCTTCCAGGGCAACAACCGGATGCGGATCTTCCAGGAGGAGATCTTCGGCCCGGTGCTCGCGGTGACCTCGTTCAGCGACTTCGACGACGCGGTCAAGACGGCGAACGACACCTCGTACGGCCTCGGCGCGGGCGTCTGGACCCGCGACATGAACACCGCGTACCGCGCGGGCCGCGCGATCCAGGCAGGCCGCGTCTGGACCAACTGCTACCACACCTACCCGGCCCACGCGGCCTTCGGCGGCTACAAGCAGTCGGGCATCGGCCGGGAGACCCACCGCATGATGCTGGACCACTACCAGCAGACGAAAAACTTGCTGGTGTCGTATTCGCCGAAGAAGCTGGGCTTCTTCTAGGCCCAGAGAAAGGGCGCCTGACCAGGGTATTTACTGGTCAGGCGCCCTTCGAGGCACACGTCTGGGCAGTCAGTCGAAATGCACCCCTACTCCCAAGCTGTTGGCGTGGTTCCGCGCCTCGGCCAGGAAATTCGCGTAGTAGCGGAAGAGGCCCTGGATGCTCTGTCCAGCCCTACGCGCGCACTCTGCGGGGTCGACACCGGATGCAAGCCGGAACGAGATTCCTGCGTGGCGCAGGTCGTAGGGGCTTCGTCAGGTCAAGGGCGTGCTCGTCGAGCGAAATAACAGCCTCACGCGCTCGCCCCCAGGTGATGCCGTACGCCGAGGCGTCGATGTAGTTCCTCTCTGCGTTGTGGAACAGGCGTCCGTCGGGTGCAACGCCGGAGCTTCGTATGTGTTCGCGCAGCACACGAACGAGCACTGGAGGAATCGTCGCTGGTCAGGAGCCTGTTTAGGACATGGTCTTGGCAACTGGACCCGCACGGGATACGTCATGCCGTGTAGGAAAGTCGCGATCGCAGGCCACCCTCATCCAACTCCGATCAGGTCGGCCGCCTTCTCCGCGATCATCACGGCGGCAGCGTTGGTGTTGGTCGAGACGATCGTGGGCATCACCGACGCGTCGGCGACGTACAGGCCCTCCACGCCGTGCACCCGCAGCCTCGGGTCGACCACGGACGTGGAGTCGACGCCCATCCGGCAGGTGCCTGCTGCGTGCCCGTAGGACTGCACGGCCTCGCGGACGAATGCTTCCACCGCCGCGTCGGACGCGCCCAGGAGGGCGTGCGGCTCGGCGCGCCAGGCGTCGAACGCCGGCATCATGCTCAGGTCGAGGGCCTGGCGGACTCCAGTGACCAGGGCGCGCAGGTCGCCGGGCTCACGCAGGTAGCCGAAGTCCAGCACCGGCGCGACCGTCGGGTCGGCGCTGCGCAGGGTCAGCGTGCCGACGCTGGAGGGTTGCATGTGCCCGACGCCGAAGGTGAATCCGTTCTCGGGGACTTGCTGCCAGGGGTTCGCGAACGGCGCGTGGATGAACACGACCTGGAGGTCGACCGAGGCCCGCCCCGGTTCGCTGTCGAGCAGCAGGGTGACCTCACCGAGATTTGCCGACGGCGGTGGCAGCGGCTGCGCGGCCCGCACGGTCAACCCGGCCAGGATGATGTGGTCGAGCAGTCGCGCCCCGACGCCCGGGCTGTCCACCCGGACCTGGACCCCGACGTCGGTGAGGTGCTTGGCCGGACCGATCCCTGAAGCCATCAGCAGGTGCGGGCTACCGATGGCACCGGCGGCGAGCACCGTGCGCTGGGCCCGGACCTGGACCGGGCGGCCGGCGCTGACCAGGTTGACCCCGACGCAGCGCTCTCTGTCGAGGTCGATCCCCGTGACCAGCGCCGAGGTCATCAGGTCGAGGTTCGGACGCGCCAGTGCCGGGTCCAGGTATGCCGACGCGGTGGTCTGTCGGACGCCGTCGACGATCAGCAGGTCGTGACTGGCGGCACCCCGCAGCCGCGCGCCGTTGAGGTCCTTGACGACCGGGAATCCCGCCTGCTCGGCCGCGTCGAGGTAGGCCCGGGAGAGCGGGTGCAGCGTCGGCGAAGGCCTTGGACGCAGCGGCCCGGAGCCGCCTCTGTGCGTCGGGTCGTCGCCGTGGTGCACCGAGGTCTCGCAGCGCTTGAAGTACGGCAACACGGACTCGTAGTCCCAGCCGACGCAACCATCGTGGGCCCAGGTGTCAAAGTCCGAGCGGTCGCCACGCAGGAAGGCCATCGCGTTGATGCTGCCGGTGCCGCCGACGATCCGGCCACGCGGGATGTCATGGACGTGTCCCGTCTCGGCCTGGACCTCGGACTCGTAGGCCCAGTCGACGTCGGTGCCACGCAGGCAGGGCCAGATGGGGGTCCGGGTGATCCGGTCGCTGGTGTCCTCGACACCGGCCTCGACGAGGAGCACCCGTGTCGACGGGTTCTCGCTCAGCCGGGCGGCGAGCACGCAGCCGGCGGTCCCTGCCCCCACCACGACGACGTCGTAGTCGAGGATCGCGCTCACAGCGCGACCACGACGGTCTTCGTCTCGAGGTACTCCTCGAGAGTCTCGCGGCAGGTCTCCCGGCCCCAGCCGGACTCCTTGGTGCCCCCGAAGGGCAGCGCGGAGTCGGCGGCCTGGTAGCAGTTCACCCAGACCTGGCCGGACTCGATCGCCGCAGCCATGCGGTGCGCGCGCGAGATGTCCTTGGTCCACACCGCGGCACCGAGGCCGAAGCGGGTGTTGTTCGCGAGGGCGAGCACCTCCTCCTCGGTGTCGAAGGCAACTGCGGAGACGACGGGACCGAAGATCTCCTCGTGCATGATTCGCGCTTCGGGGGCGGCATTGATGAGCACGGTCGGTTCGACGAAGTAGCCGCCGTCGTATCCCTGGCCGGTGGGCGCCTTGCCACCGGTGACCAGCTCGGCGCCCTCGTCGATGCCGATCTTGATGTAGTCCAGGACCCGGTCGCGGTGCTCGGCCGAGATCAGCGGGCCCATCTGAGTGCCCTCGGCGGTGCCGCGTCCCAGCCGGATGGAGGCGGCGTGCTCGCCGAGGCGGCGTACCACCTCGTCGAAGACGCCGCGCTGCACGTAGAGACGGGAGCCGGCGATGCAGCTCTCCCCCTGCGTCGCGAAGGCGGCGGCGGCCGCGCCCGCGACGACGGCGTCGAGGTCGGCGTCGTCGAAGACGATGTTCGGCGACTTCCCGCCGAGCTCGAGCGAGACCCGCTTGAGGTTGTCGGCGGCCGCGCGGACGATGTCCTTGCCCGTCGGCACCGAGCCGGTGAAGGTGACCTTGTCCACGCCCCGGTGGTGCGAGAGCGCGGCGCCGGCGACCTCGCCGAGGCCGGTGACGTAGTTGATCACTCCCGGCGGGAAGCCCGCCTCCATGGTCAGCTGAGTCAGCGCCGCGATGGACAGCGGGGTCTGCTCGGCAGGCTTGACGACGATCGTGCAGCCGGTGGCCAGGGCAGGTGCCAGCTTCTTGATCGCCATCAGGAGAGGCAGGTTCCACGGCACGATCGCCGCGACGACGCCGACAGGCTCCTTCAGCGTGTAGGCATGGAAGGTGCCGCCGTGGCCGGCCGGGTAGGAGATCGGGATGGTGTCGCCGGTGATCTTGGTGGCCCAGCCGGCGTAGTACCGGAGTACGTCGACCGAGAATGGGATGTCGAAGTAGCGCATCTCGTCCATGGGCTTGCCGCTGTCGACCGAGTCGATCGCCGAAAGTCTCTCGACATCGCGCTCGACGAGATCGGCCAGCTTCCAGAGCAGCCGGCCGCGTACCTGCGGCGTCATCGTGCGCCACGGTCCCGCGGGGGCGAGTGCGGCACGTGCCGCGGCCACCGCGGCGTCGACGTCGGCCGGCTGCGCGGCAGGCACTTGGGCGATCACCCGGCCGTCGGCCGGGTCGTGGACGTCGAAGGTCTCACCGCCTTGCGCGGTGACCCATTCGCCGCCGATGAACATCCGGGTGGCGGCGTCGATGTCCGCCTCGAGCAGGGGAGTGAAGGGGGAAATGGCAGTCATGACCGTACCTGGTTGTCGATGGGACGAAGCGAACGAGGGCGAGGTGGTCAGGCTAGGGCGAGCCGGACGCTGATGCTCTTGACGTGGGAGTAGTGCAGCAGCGCCTCGATGCCCTTCTCCCGGCCGTAGCCGCTGAGCTTGTGGCCACCGAAGGGCATCTGCACCGACTGGGTCGACCAGGAGTTGACGTAGACCTGGCCGGCCTCGATCGATTCCGCGACCCGGAAGGCACGGGAGATGTCCGCGGTAAAGACGCCACCGACGAGACCGAAGTCGGAGTCGTTCGCGATCGCGACCGCCTCGTCCTCCGTGTCGAACGGGATCACCGCGAGCACGGGCCCGAAGACCTCCTCGCGAGCTACCGTCATGTCGTTGGTGACGCCGGTGTAGACGGTCGGTTCGACGTAGAAACCGCCCTCCCGGCCCGGCACCGTGGCGACATGGCCACCGATCACGGGGGTCGCGCCCTCCTCGACGGCGACCTTGAAATAGCGCTGCACCGTCTCGTACTGGTCGCGGGTGATCATCGGACCGAGGTTCTCCCCAGGCCGTACGGCGGCAGCGACGCGGGCGACTGCCTCGACGAACGTGTCGTGCACGGATCGCTCGACCAGCAGGCGGGTGCCGGAGGAGCACACCTGTCCGGCGTTGGTGACGAAGGCACGCACGGCCTCGCTCGCCGCGGACTCCAGGTCGGCATCGGCGAAGACGATGTTGGCCGACTTGCCGCCGAGTTCGAGAGTGAGCGGCAGTACCCGGTCGGCGGCGATCCGCCCGATCTCCTGGCCGACCCGCACGGAACCGGTGAAGGCCACCTTGCGGACCAGGGGATGTTCGACGATCGCGGTGCCGACCTCGCTGCCGCGGCCGAGTACGACGTTGAGCACCCCGTCGGGCAGGCCCACCTCGGTGGCGATCCGGGCCAGCTCGAGCGTCGTACGCGACGTGGATTCGGCCGGCTTGGCGACGACGGTGTTGCCGGCAGCCAGCGCCGGTGCACACGCCCGTGCCGCCTGATTGATCGGCAGGTTCCACGGAGTGATCACCCCGATCACCCCGAAGGGCTCACGACGGGTGTAGACGTGCAGATCAGGCTGGATGTCGAGGACGTCACCGGTCGGCAGGTTGACCAGACCGGCGTAGAACTCGAAGTAGTCGGCGCTGCCTCGGATCTCGGCCGCCGACAGTTCCAGCGGCTTGCCGGTGTCGGCGGACTCGAGTTCGGCAAGCCGGTCGACATCGGCGCGCAGCCGGTCCGCGACGGCCGAGAGCAGCCGACCGCGCTCCATCGAGGCGTACCGGCGCCAGCCGGGGGCCGCCGCGGCAGCCGCACGGACGGCCAGGTCGACATCGGCCGCACTGCCCAGACCGGTCTCAACTCCGGCGCCACCGGTGGCGGGGTTCTCGCCGGGGCGCGAGGTGGCCGCGGCCACCGTCTTCCCGTCGATCCAGTGCGTCAGCACCGCATCGTTCTCGCTCAACGCTGTGCTCCGATCAGCTCGTACATCTGGGTGTGGTCGGTCTCGGCGGAGACCGCGGCGGCGATCCGGCTCCACTGTCGGGCCACCTCGTGGGCGACCTCGGCCTCCTGGTGGAGGTCGTCGGCCAGGTCGACGGCGATGCCGACATCCTTGGCCATCAGTTGGAGGGCGAAGCCGGACCCGAAGGTGCCGCTCGTCATGAACTGGATGACCTTGTTCTCACTGGTGTTGGAGCGGCCCGAGGAACTGTTCAGCACCTCGGTCATGGTCTCCGGGGTGATGCCGAACCGCTCCCCCAGCTGGAGTGCCTCGACCGTGACCGAGATGGTCGCGGCCGAAACGAGATTGTTCAGCGCCTTGGCGGCGTGGCCCGAACCAACCGGTCCGACCATGATCACCGTGGAAGCGAGCGGCTCGAAGACCGGCACCAGCTGGTCGAGATCGGACCGCTCCCCTCCGGCCATCACGGCCAGCCTCCCGGCGACGGCACCGCGGACACCACCGGAAACGGGCGCGTCCACGAAGCGCAGGCCTGCCCCGGTCAGCCGGGCGGCCAGCGCCCGGGTACGCGTCGGTACCGAGGAACTCATGTCCACGACGAGCGTTCCGGGTCGCAGTACGGCGGCGACACCGTCGGTCTCGAGCACGGCCTCGACGACCGCACTGTTGGGGACCATCAGCACCAACGCGTCGACCTCGCCGTACGACGACGGGCCCGTCGCGGCGGCGGCACCGGGGTGCTCGTCGACGAAGCCGGCGACCGCCTGCTCGTCGAGATCGCCGACGACGAGGGCGAAGCCGGCCCGGTGCAGCAGGGAGGCCATCGGCGTACCCATCTTCCCCAGGCCGATGAAGCCCAGGGTCCGCAGTTCGCTCATTTCGACTCGGAGTCCATCTGGGCGATGACCTCGGCGGCGAGACGGAAGGCCTCGAGAGCAGCGGGACCGCCGCAGTAGAAGGCGGTCTGCATGAGGACCTCCTTGATCTGCTCGACGGTGACGCCGTTGTTGATCGCGCCACGGACGTGCGCCTTGAGCTCGTGGCCGCGGTTGAGGGCGGTGATCATCCCAAGGTTGACGAGGCTGCGCTCCTGCAGCGTCAGGCCGGGGCGGTTCCAGATGTCTCCCCAGCAGTACTGGGTGACGTACTCCTGCAGGTCGCGGGAGAAGTCGGTGGCTGCGGCCAACGAAGCATCCACGTGCGCGTCGCCGAGCACCTTCCGACGCATCGCGATGCCCTGGTCGTACAGGTCCTGGTTCATGGGTCCCTTTCCGGGGATGGGTACGGAATTCAGATCCGAGCCAGGTCGGCCCAGTCGGTGATGACGAACGCGTTGGCGTCAGCGGCGACGCGACAGGCGGAGTGTCCGCCGAAGTGACCGGGGAAGACGAGCAGGTTGCGCTCGCTCGCCTCGCCCAGGAGCCGACGCCGCTGGGCGCGCGCCTGGACCGGGTCCTCGCAGTAGCAGCTGTTCACGTCCGGTGCAGCGACCTGCACCGGTGAGTGCAGGATGTCGCCGACGAACAACGCGCCCTGCCCTCTCGACTCGATCCGCAGGATCGCGGTGCCCGGCGTGTGGCCCGGCGTGGCCTCGAGCACCAGGTCGTCGTCCAGCCGGTGGCGACCGCTCCAGAGGTGGACGAGGCCCGCCTCGTGGACCGGAGCGACGCTGTCCTCGTAGACGTTCTGGTTGCCGTCGCCGGGTTCCCTCGGGTGCAGCAAGGGATTCCAGAACTCGAAGTCCTCCGAGGTCATCAGGTACTCGGCGTTGGGGAACGTCGGGACCCAGGAACGGCCGTCGAGGCGGGTGTTCCAGCCGACGTGGTCGACGTGGAGATGCGTGTTGACGACCACATCGATGTCGTCCGGCGCAACCCCGACCGCGGCGAGGTTGTCCAGGTACCCGGTGCGGTGGTGACCGTAAACGGATGCGTACGGCCGTTCCTTGTCGTTGCCGGCACCCGTGTCGAGGAGGATCAGGCGCCCCTGGCTGCGGATCAACCAGGAGTGCAGCACCGAACGCAAGGTGCCTGTGCCCGCATCGAAGAAGTCCGGCGAGAGCCAGTCGGCGTTGTCGTGCCAGTACGACGGGTCGCTGTCCGGGAACAGCTTCGCCGGGACCGCGAGGCTTGGTCCGGCGTACTCCTGGATCCGGGTGATCTCGACATCGCCGATCATCACGGTGTCCGTGGTCACGGCCGTGCCCCTTCGGGCACCGGATACAGAGCGAGTACGTCGGGTCCCGCGGCGGAGAGTTCGAAGTTGGCGGTCTCCATCACTTCGGCGGAGAAGCCATTGCCCTTCGCCATCGTGCGGGTCTCGGCCATGAAGGCACTACGGGCCTGCGCGGCATCCGACATCGGGCGCTCGCGTTCCTCCCAGATCGCAAGGGCCTCGGTGATGTCGTCGTACTGGTCGAGCGTGTGCGCCAGCTCGACGGCATTGACGATGCCGACGCTGGCGCCCTGACCGAGGGCCGGACACATCGCGTGGGCGGCATCACCGACGAGGACGACGCGGTTGTCGGACCACGGCGTCACCTTGTTGGTCTGGTAGGCGTCGTGACGTCCGCCGGTGGCCACGCCGGCGAGCTCGATCGCGCCGGCCAGGTGCGGGAAACGCTCGGACCACACCTCGACATCGATCGGGATCCGTGAGGCACGCTCGTTCGCGGTCGAGGCCATCATGCCCATGTAGATCGTGTCCGGCCCGGTCGGGATGAACAGGATCCGCATGGCATCCGGCTCGAGGGTCCAGAAGTCGATGACGCGGTCCCACTCCTCGCCCTTGAACTCGTCGGGCCGCGGGATCAGTACCCGGCAGACGCCGTCCTGGTACTTCTTCCGCTCCTGCACCAGGGCGGGCAGCGAATTGCGGACAGCCGAACCGGCACCGTCGGTGGCGACCACGAGGTCCGCCTCGAGCCGGCTCCCGTCCTCGAGCACCAGTACGCCGGCCGGCTCAGCGGCCACCGCCTTCGAACCAGCCACGATCTCGACACCGACCTCACGGGCGGCATCGGTCAGCAGGGCGTGCAGCTCGGGGCGGGTGATCGCCCAGTACGGGAAGCCCGGAATCTCCTCGGACACGAGTTCACCGTTGAGGCTGGTGTCGTAGGAGTCGGGCAGGACACCCCGCTCGCGGATCGTCGCGGCGACGCCGATCACCTCGAGCGCGAGCATCGCGTTGCGCCACAACAGGATGCCGGCGCCGAAGTCGCGCAGCTCGTCGTTCTGTTCGTGCAGGCGGACGCTCCATCCCTTGCGGGCGAGGGCGATGCTGACGGTCAGCCCGGCGAAACCGGCGCCGGCAACTTCAGCGTGACGGGCCTGGTCACTCATGGTTCTCCCCTCGAACGCGATCGTGCTCATTCAGAATCCACCCAGCCCGTGAGGCTGCCGCGGGCAAGAGTGTGGAAGTGCAGGTTGAAGCCGAGCACGGTCGGCGTCAGGTCGGCCGGGATCTCCAGGTGCGCCACGTCGACGGCGTGCACGATGAAGACATAGCGGTGGCGTCCGGAGCCCGGCGGCGGGTTGGGGCCGACGTACTGCGGGAGGCGGACGTCGTTGGGCAGCGTCACCGCGCCGGCGGGCAGGTCGGCGGATCCGGGTGCACCCGCACCGGTCGGCAGCTCGGTGGTCGTCACCGGGATGTTGAAGACCGCCCAGTGCATGAAGCCGATGCCGGTCGGGGCGTCGGGGTCGTAGCAGGTGATCGCGAAGCTCTTGGTCTCCGCGGGGAAGTCCGACCACGACAGCTGCGGGCTGGCGTCGGTGCCGCCGATGGCCGGGTCGCGGAACGGGACGGGCACCTCCGTCCCGTGGACAAGGTCTTTGCTGGTGACGGTGAGTGCGGGCGCCGGGGTGACGACGGCGTACGGGTCGTCGGTCATGGGGTTCTCTCCTGGATCAACGGGCGGGGGTGGAGATGACGTCGAAGGTGCGCAGCGGCTCGGTGACGCGCAGGGTGCCGGACCAGCCGTCGGGGAGGCCGACGGTGGCGCCGCTGGTCAGCTCGGTCTGCGAGCCGTCGGTGTTCTCGAGGACGGCGATGCCGGAGAGCACGTAGACGAAGCGGGCTCGTCCGCGCATCGCTTCGGTGTGCTCGCCGACCTCGGTGGTGCGCAGGAGCGCGGTCCCGTCGGGGCCGTCGGAGACGACGCCGTCTTGGGCGACCTCGTCGGTCGGGACGAAGGTGCACTTCTGGACGCCTTCACGGTACGGCGGCACCGGCGTCGTGTGCACGTAGACCTTGCGCACCGTCTTGGTGATCTTCCAGCGGCCCTTCCAGCCGAAGGGGAGGATCAGGATCGAGTCGGCGGTGAGTTCGTACTCGGTGCCGTCCTCGTCGACGATCGAGCCGCCGCCCTCGAGCAGGTACATGAACGAACCGCGGCGGTCCTTGTGGCGCGGGTAGACACCGGCGTCACACGCCCACACCGCGAAGAAGCCGTTGTCGTCGTCGAGGAGCACGTCCTCGTAGGCGAATTCCGCTCCGCTGACGATCGGCTCCATCGAGATCTCCACCGGGAGCGGTCCGCAGAACACCGCGTCGGCGTTCCGGAAGGGCGCCGCGACGGGAGCCGTCGTGTCGTCTGACATCGTCACTCTTTCTTCGTGGGGATGGATCAGGAACTGGTCGGGGCCAGGTCGAGAGCGGGCTCGGTCACCGGGTCGGTGATGCCGAGGAGTTCGAACGCGGGTCGGTGCAGGAGCTCGTGCAGTTCCTCGTCGGTGATGGCGGTGTAGCTGTGCCGCCGGGTCTGTGTGACCACCTTGTGCAGGCCGTCGACGGCGGACTCGGCACTCACCATGGGTGAATCACTGCCGAAGAGGACCTTGTGCAGGACGCCGTACTCCTTGGCGGCGACGAGCGCATTGGCCAGCACGGTCGGGCGGCTGGGGATCGCAGAGGTGTCGGCGTACACGTTGGCGTGGCGACGCATCACCGTGACGGTCTCGTAGATCCACGGGTGGCCCATGTGTGCGATCACGATGCGCAGGTCGGGGAAGGCGATCGCGACATCGTCGAGGAGCAGGGCGACGGAGTCGGCGAGCCGGCCGGCGCTGGCGAAGACCGCGCCCTGATGGATCATCACCGGCAGGCCGAGTCGCTCGGCGGTCTTGAAGACCCGCAGGGTGAGCGGGTGCAGCGGCGAGGTGCCCTGATAGATCGGCCCGAGCTTGATGCCCTGGAGGCCGAGCTCGGCGTGGCAGCGCTCGATCTCGTCGCAGGCGTCGTGGCGGGTGGGGTCGACCGACATGAAGCCGACGGTGTGGCCGCCCACCTTGCGTACGAAGTCAGCAATTGCATCATTCGGTACGACGATCCCCGACGCGAAGGCCTGGAGACCGAAGACGATCGTCCGCTCGGCCGGTGCCACCCGCTGGGTGTAGGACTCCAGCGTGACCCGGTCGATCTCCTCCTCGGAGAGCTCGCGGTTCACCCGCTCCAGTCCGTCGGACCACGGCGAGCCCTGGTGGTCGGGGGTCCAGAAGTGCGTATGCACATCGGTGATCACGGCTCAGGTCTCACTTCGCAGATAGGGAATAGCCAGGGCGGTCGGCGCCTGGTTCCGGGTGTTCCCGGCGGTGGCCAGCGCGACCAGCGCGAGGACGTAGGGCATCGCCAGCCACAGCGGGACCGGCAGGGTTGTCTTCGGTGCGGCGATCACGGTGACCACCAGGGCGATCAGTACGACGCCGATGAAGGCGTCGCCGCCGGTGAGCCGGATACTGGCCCGGCCCCGGGCGCGCAGCGCCAGGACGACGACCGCGATCAGGGCAGCCGCGATCCAGACCTCGCGCGGGATCTCCCCCAGTGCCTGCAGCCGGAGCTGGGTGGCATCGGTGACCGCGAAGATCGTCACGGCCAGGCCGACCCCGCCCAGACGCCAGCGGCTGAAGAGCACCGCGGCCAGGGCAAGGTAGCCACGGCCACCGGTCATCGACTCGCGGAAGACACCGACATCGCCGATCGAGAGGTAGGCACCGGCCAGTCCGGCGCAGCCCGCCGAGAACACGGTCGCCGCCCAGCGCAGGCCGCGCACGCTGACACCGGCCGCATCGGCGGCGATCGGCGTCTCGCCCACCGCCTTGAGGTTCACGCCCCAGGTCGTGCGCGTCATCGCCAGCGCGACGAGTACGACGACGACCGCGGTGACGTAGATGAACACGTCCTGGTTGAAGAGCGCCTGGCCGACCACCGGCAGGTGTTCGAGGCCGGGGATGCCGTGGCGCTGCATCGGCGCGAGGGTCTTCGGATCCTTGATCACATCGCTGTTGAGGAAGGTCGTGATGCCATAGCCGAGCAGGCCGATCGCGATGCCCGACACGATCTGGTCGACCTTGGCCTCGATGGCGAGCACGGACATCAGGACACCGAAGAGCAGTCCACCGGCCAGGCCCCCGAGGAAGGAGACGAACATGTTGCCGGTGCCGATCATCGTCCAGTAGGCGGTGAAGGCGCCGGTGAGCATGACGCCCTCAAGGCCGACATTGATCACGCCCGCCTTCTCGGAGACGAGTTCGCCCGTGGCGGCCAGCAGGATCGGTGCGGCGATGGTCACCGCGGAGACGAGGAAGGCGACGTCGAAGATCCCCATGTCAGACCCTCTCCGCGAGCGGTGCCGGGTCGGCATCCTTCACGTCGGATTCGGGCGCCGGAGACAGCGCGGCGGCGCGTCGCGACACCCGGTGCTGGAGCAGCACCGCGGCGACCAGGACGAGGACGATCACGGCACCCTGCAGCACCGAGGCCATCGAGCTCGGTACGTCGAGTTGGGCCTGCAGTGCGGTACCGCCGACATTGAGGGAGGAGAAGGCGATCGCGGCGATCGGTACCGCGGCCGCCGAGTTGCGCGCGAGCAGTGCGACCGCGATGCCGTTGAAGCCGACATTGGCCTCGAAGCCATCGCTCATCCACGGAGTCGATCCGGCAAAGAGAAGGGCAGCCCCGGCCACGCCGGCGAAGCCACCGGAGATCAGGATCGCCTTCACGCCCTCACGCACCGGGTCGACACCAGACCAACGGGCGGCATCACGATTGCCACCGGCCATGCGGAGACGGAAGCCGAAGACGGTCCGGCTGAGCACGACGACCACGAGGATCGCGCAGATCGGGAGCAGGACCACGTCGTACGAGAGGGTCCGACCGACGATGCCGTCGTACGCGGGCCACAACGTGGAATTCGGGAAGGTCTCCGACTGCGGCTGCCCGTCGAGCGAACCCTGCAACGGACCGCGCACCAACCAGGCGGCGACCTGCACCGCGACCAGGTTGAGCAGCAGCGAGGAGACGATTTCGAGCACGCCCTGCGAGGCCCACAGCCACGCGGTCACGGCGGCCCACAGCATGCCGCCGAGGGCACCGGTGACAACGGTCGCGAGTACGGCGAGCGGCATCGGCAGACCACCGCACTGGAGACCGACCGCGGTCGCTGCCGAGCCACCGATGATCACCTGGCCGGGGAAACCGACGTGCAGGCGACCGGCCCGCGTGGCGACGATCCAGCCGAGGGCGACCAGCAGGAGCGGAACACTCTGGGTGAGCGTCGTACCGAGGTTGACGCTCTGGCCGAAGGTGCCGTCCCAGAAGACCGACAGTGCATTGCCGGGCGAGACTCCGATCGCGGCGACCATCGCGGCGGCGAGCGCGATCGCGCCGACCACCACTGCGAGCTGGACTCCGATCCGGGTCAGTAGGTCCTTCCCGATCATCACACCGCCTCCGACGACGTCATCAGGGCGCCCAACTGGGCGCGCGTGGCGGACCCGCCGGGGACGGTCCCGCGGATCCGGCCGTGGGCGAGTACGGCGATCCGGTCCGAGAGCGACATCACCTCGTCGAGGTCCATGGAGATCAGCAGCACGGCGCCCCCGGTCTCCCGGTGCTCGACCAGGCGGCGGTAGACGAAGTCCGTGGCGCGTACGTCGAGACCACGTACCGGCTGTGCCGCAATGAGCAGTGACGGACCGGCCGAGAGTTCCCGGGCGAGCACCGCCTTCTGCTGGTTGCCGCCCGACATGCGTGCGATCGGGAGCACCTCGCTCTCGGCACGGATGTCGTACTCCGCCATGAGCGCGCGGGCGTGCTCGCGGGCGGCAGCGGTGCGGAGAACACCGCGCTGGGCAAGGGGTTCGGTGCGCAGCGCACGCAGGCCGATGTTCTCCCACAGGGTCATGTCGCCGACGATCGCGACGTGGTGACGGTCCTCGGGGATCAGCGCACCGCCGCGGCGGTAGAACTCCTCGGGTGAGCGCGCGGTGAAGGCGGAGCCGCCCAGGTCGACCTCGCCGGACAGCGCCGGACGCAGGCCCATCACGGCCTCGACCAGTTCGGCCTGACCGCTGCCGGCCACGCCTGCGACGCCGAGGATCTCCCCGGCGCGGACCTCGAGGGAGACCTCCTCGAGAGCACGCGGCCCCTGCGGTACGCCGGGATCGCGCGCCACCGTGAGCTCGCGGACCGACAGCACCGCGGCACCGGGCTCCTGCGGTTCGGGCCGGGGGCGTTCGGCAACCGGCCCGCCGACCATGAGGGCGACCAGCCGGTCGGGCGTGACATCAGCGATGCGGCCGCTCCCGGCCACCGCGCCACGACGCAGCACGGTCCAGCGGTCGGCGGTCGCGAAGACCTCCGAGAGCTTGTGGGAAATGAGGATGATCGCGTGACCGTCGTCGGCGAGCCGCCGCATGAGGCGGGCCAGCTCGTCCCACTCCCCCGGGCTGAGCGCGGCACTCGGCTCGTCGAAGATGAGGATCCGGGCACCGCCGCACAGCAGCTTGACGATCTCCAGTCGCTGCCGTTCACCGACGGCCGCATCGCCGACCAGCTGGTCGGGGGTGATCCGCAGACCCGTCGCCGCGGCCACCTCCTCCGCCCTCCGACGGGCGGCGGCAGCGCCATTGCGCCACGGCACCGGCGAGGGTGCGATCACGAGGTTCTCCAGCTCGGTGAGCGTGGGAACCAGGGTGAAGTGCTGGTGGACCATCCCGATCCCAGCACGAAGTGCGTGCTGCGGCTTGCGGAAACGGACCGGCTCGCCGGACACCTCCACCTGTCCCTCGTCGGGGTCGTACAGACCCGTCACGATGCGCATCAGCGTGGTCTTCCCGGCCCCGTTCTCGCCGAGGAGGGCGTGGATCTCGCCCCAGGCGACGTCGAGGTCGACAGCGTCGTTGGCGACGAAAGCTCCGAAGCGCTTGGTCACCGAGCGCAGCCGCAGCGCGGGCGCACTGCCCTGCGACGCCTGGGCGTCCGGGCCGGGATCGATGATGGTCGTCATCGGATCAGTGCTGCTCGAACTTGTAGCTCGGCTTGGGCAGCAGTACGCCCTTGTCCGCGGTGATCTCACCGTCGACGATCTGCTTGGTCACCTTCTGGGCAAGAGCCTTCTCCGCGGCACTGCCCTTGCCGGGGCAGAACTCGAAGCGGAGCGCACCCGAGGCGAGTCCGTAGCTGATCGCACCCGAGGGCAGCTTGTCCGTCGCGGCATCGGTGACGGCACTCTGCAGGATGTCGGCCCACGAGACGACACCGGAGCCGATGATGTTCGGGCTGGAGTCGCAGTGCATGGCGAAGACGTCGTACACGCCGGCGGCGGGCTTGCCGGCATCGGCGGCCTGGTAGACGCCCTCGGAACCGGAGTCCAGGTCGGAAAGGATCTGGTCGACGCCGTTGGCCATCATCGCCTCGGCGGCCTGCTTGGCCTTGCCGACGTCGTTGTAGTCACCGGTGTAGGTCTGGACGACCTTGGTGGCCGGGTTGTCGATCTTGGCGCCCTGGACCATGCCGTAGTACCAGGCGGTCGAGGCCGGGACTTGCAGGCCGGCAATCATGCCGAGCTTCTTCGAGTGCGAGTGCATCGAGGCGACGGCGCCGGCCACGATGGCATTGTGCCCGACGGCGGTGGTCACGGAGGTGACGTTCTCGGCGTACTGGTCGAGGTCGGAGGCAACCAGGATGAAGCGCACCTTCGGGTACTTCGGCGCGACGACCGCGACCGACTTGTTCAGCGAGGCGCCGTCCGCGATGACGATGTCGTTCTTGGCCGCCAGCGACTCCAGGCCCTGAATCTGCTTCTGGGAGTTGGCGGCGTTGTCGACGACGGACGAGAGCTTGAGGTCCGCGTTCTTCGAGATCGCGGCGTTGACGCCGGCGAGGCTGAACTGGGTGAAGCCCCCGTCATTGCGCGGCGCCTGGGCCAGGAAGCCGATGGTCTTCTTGCCGGAGTCGGCGGAGCTGCCGACGTTGTCGGAGGAACTGCTGCCACACGCGGTCAGCGCCACTGGTATGGCAGTTACCACCGCAGCGAGCGCGATCTTGTTTCGCATCCGAGGGGCCCCTTCAGTCGGCCGGGATTTCGAGCTGGTTGCGATAGTCGGTGCGATCCCAGCATCACTGGTATGGCAGTACCGAGCCGGTAGTGACGCCTGGTTCTTCGTATCGTGGGACGCACTTTGCGGTTCTGACATACCAGTTGTCAAGAGAATCGCAGAACGAAATCGAAGGGCAGACGCCGTGGTGTGGAGCGCGACATCGACAGAAGGAACCGGCCTTCGGCCGGTGCGGCAGGCACCGATGGCTCGGCGCCGAATCGGTGGGGGCGGCTACCATACTAGGAAGGCGGAGGCCGCTCGCCAGCCTCTCGTGGACCCTGATCTCCCCCCTGACGAACGGACCCTGAGTGGACACCGACCCTGCCCTGACCCGCGAGAGTTCGAAGAGGGAGACGATCCTCCACCTGTTGCGCAGGGACATCGTCACGGGCGCGGTCCCGCCGGGGGAGCGGCTCTCGGAGGCGCGTCTGGCGACCCGTTTCGGTGTCAGCCGGATGCCGGTCCGCGAGGCATTGAAGGAGCTCGAGCGGGAGGGCTTCGTCGCGATCGAGGAGCGCCGAGGTACGTTCGTACGCTCGGTCTCCCGTTCGGAGATCCTCGATCTGTTCGAGGTGCGCGAGGCCGTCGAGGGCATGGCCGCGCGGCTGTGTGCCGCCAGGGCGAACAATGGCTTCCTCGATCGGATCGACCGGACGATCGCTGACATGGCGGAGCACGTCCGTGTCGCGGATTCGGATGGCTACACCCGCGCTGATGCGGAATTCCACGGCCTGATCGTGGCCGGCGCGTCCAACGAGCGCCTCAGTGACCACTACCGGTTGTTGATCCAGTACCTGCATCGCGGACTGCTCTCCTCGATCGTGACCCGCCGTGAAGGCCGTATGGAGCGCTCCCTCGCCGAGCATCGCGAGATCGTCCGCGCCCTGCACGCGCACAGTGCGGATGAGGCCGAGACGGCCATGCGCGAGCACGTCCGGCGGGGTCGGCTCGAACTCCAGGAAGAGGTCAGCACGAAGTTCGGCGGCCCCGAGTCGACCGATCACGCCTGACATGTGACGTTGACCCAAGTACCGCTTCGTGCAGGCGGCCCCGGACACCGGCCCGGGACCAGATCAGGAACCGGCGGTGAGCGGTCGACTTCGATATCCCGAAGCAGGGCGGCAGCCGGCGCCAGGCACAACCGCTGACCAGGACGTAGATGATGGCCGCGAACAGGGTCTCATCAGGCGTGTCCTGCGTTCCACCGCCCTGCGGCCGCATCCGCGACGGTGGGATCGACCTCGCTGGCAGTGGCTTGTCTGGGATCGGGCCTGGTGGCGGCGTCGCCAGGCGGACAGCCGATCCGGTGGGCGGTGTCCTGGTGCTCGTCCAGGCCGGCCAGGACCTTGCCGGCCTGGAAGAACTCCCCCACCCGCCACCTTGATCCAGCGACGCGCACCAGCTCCGTCAGCGGCACCGGCGCGCGTGAGTAGCCACGGTAGTAGGCGAGTTCGCCGGTGCGGCAGTTGCGGCGGATCAGCAGCCGGCGGCTGCCCGGCCGGGAGTCGCCCAGGTCGATGACGGCCCAGTCGTAGAAGCGGCGACCTTTCACCCCGGCCCCGGACGACAGCTTCTGCCAGGCCCGCCGGAGTACCTTCTTGGCCAGGGCATCCGCGCGGAACTTCCCCGCGCCGGTGGTGACTTCGTGCGAGCAGGCCACCGCGAGGACGTAGCCGGTGCCCCGTTCCTTCACCGCGGTCAGGCCTGCGGCCCAGCAGCGGTCGGGGGCGGCGGTCCACGGGCGCGGGACGTACAGTTCCCGGTCCACGGGCGCGTGACCGCGCCGACTGGCGTGGACAAGGTGGACCGCGACCTGGGCGTTTTCGATTCTGCCGGCGGTGCCGGTGTTCTGACGCCGGGCGGCGACCGTGCCGGTGCCCTTCTTTGCGTCGCCGGTCTCGTCGACCACCAGCACAGCGCGGTCATCGTGCAGATGCTCCACCACGTAACCGCGCACGTCGTCACGGACGGCGTCGGATTCCCACTCGGCCCGCCCCAGCAGGTGCTGCATGCCGTCCGGGACGGTCTCCTCGGCCCAATCGGCGATGGTCCAGCAGTTCTTGCGCGGCAGATCCGACAGCAGCGCTCGCGGTCTACGGCTGGAGTGCCAGATCGCGCTGATACCAGGTGCCCGGCTCACCGCCGAGGTCGGCCGGGTCTGCCGGGCCGACCGGGACGAACCCGGCCTTTGTCAGCACCCTCTGGGACGCGGCATTGTTGTGGGAGGTGGCTGCGCGCAGTGTGCGCAGCCCGTGCCGTACCGCCGCCAGCCGGCACAACTCCCGGACGGTCGCGGTCGCAACGCCGCGGCCGGCGACGTGCTGCGCGACCCGGTAACCGAGGTTGGCAGTGCCGTCCTTGAAGTCGTACAGGTTGAACCGGCCCAGAACCGAACCGTCCGTGGCGACCAGCACATAGAAGGCGCAGCCGCCGGCCTCCTGCTCGGCCAGCAAGGCGCCGTGCCGGTCGGCGAACTGGTCGTAGAACTCATCGCCCCGGTCGGAGATCGAGGCAGCGAAGTAGCCGCGGTTCGCCAGCTCAAAGGCCAGGACCGCCGGGGCATGGCCGGCATCCAGCCGCTTCAGCTCGGGCACGGCGCGACCCTACCCGGACCGCGCGCCGATGCCACCTGAGTTTCCATCCAGCGGCAGACAGCCCCAAGACCATGGCACACATCACGATCTACAGCTGGAGTACCGGGGGCGCGGAGGCGGCCCGTTCGGATCCGTCCAAAGATCGCAGAGGGGAAGAGCGGTGCGCGGTACACAGAGGTGGCGGTCCTCGTTGGCCCGAGGGCCGCCGTAGCCCCAGGCCCCCGCGCATTCGAGCAGGAAGGGACCACCGTGAAGATATCCCCGGAAGCACGCCCGGACCCTCAGGGCGTTCATCCGAACCATGCCGCCGCCCATGCCCCGGACCGCAGCGCGAGCGAGCACCGCCGCTCCATCCGGCCCATCATCGAGGCTGCCCCAGCACGTCCTCGCGGCGAAGGCAGGGAGCGGGTCAATCAGCGTGGAGCAGCTCTGGTTGCGGGCATCGGTGTCATGCTCGCGATTTTCACCTTCCTTGGGCTCGCATTGTGACTACCGCTACGGCGATCTCGGCCTCTGCGACGTCCTTGACGTCCGCCTCCGCAGAGCCGACACCGTTCGCCTGCTCGACTACTCCTTCCCGCGCTGCGCCTGGCGAGCGCTGCGCCGCTCGCGGGAACGGGCCGATTTCTGGCTCTGGGTGTGGTCATGGCGCCGCCGGAACCTCACGCGCCAGGTGCGAAACTGCACATACTCTCGAGCCCACGCGCAACGGCCGGCTTCGTGGCACAGGTTCAGAACGAACAAAACGGTGGATAAACGTGACGATCCATAGATCTTGACAATTGCTCGGGGGTCGGCGGCGTCACGGTGATCGGGAAGTGCCGGCCGCGATCGTGTTCGTGGCTGCGACAGGGTGTACGTGGCAGTAGCTGCCGCCAGTCTTCGGCCCATCCGGGCCGACCGCTCACCGTCGGTTCACCGAGTGGAGCAGGGCCCGGGCCCGGGGCAAGCTTCGCTGCCGCCTTCATCTGCTACCGCGGACTCGCCGGCTGACCGCCGCGGTAATTCGTTGGCGCACACGAAACAGTGTGTCCACCCTGGTCACCGTGGCAGAACCCAAGTATCAGATCCGCGCCCGGTACACAGATTCCACGGTCACCGTCTACCAGGCGTACGCGCCGGAAATCGGTCTTCCGGCGGCCCGGGAAGGCGGCTTCCCGGCGATGTGGCACCGGGACCGGATGACATGGATCAAGCCGTCGTTCCTGTGGATGATGTACCGCTGCGGTTGGGGCACCAAGGAAGCCCAGGGAATCGTCGTTGCCGTGGAGATCACCCGTGAAGGCTTCGAGTGGGCACTGGCACACGCTTGCCTTTCCCGTTACGAGCACGGGCTCCACGCCGACCGCGCCACCTGGAAGCGCCAGTTGAAGCGGGCCCCGGCCCGGGTGCAATGGGACCCCGAACGAGATCTGCACCTTCAGCCGCTTCCTCACCGGTCAATCCAACTCGGCCTCGCCGGCGAGGCCGCACAGCTCTACGCCGACAAGTGGATCGTCTCCATAACCGACATCACGACGCTTTCCCATGTGATCCACGCCCGTGTACAAGACGGAGACCTGGACGGTGCACGGCAGCTCCTGCCCCGTGAACACCCGTACCCCGTGAACGACGAGGTCGTAGCTCACCTGCGCCAATGAGCCCCGCCCAGCAATTGAGATGATCTCTAATACTGCAACGGTGTTTGTTCTGTGGGAGGATCCGTTTCTGCTTTCTGCGCATCCAGTTCTCGGGCGCGCAGGACGGTCAGGCAGGCGTGGGCGGCCATGGCCAGGGTCATGTGACGGTGCCAGGGCCGGGCTCCGACGCGGGCCCAGTCATAGATGCCCGCCTGTCGGCAGCGCTTCCGGTCGTCCGTCCAGGAGGTGGGCAGATACAGACGGCGGTCGATCAGCGTGCATCCGCGGCGGGCGGCTAGGGGAGGAAGAAGGGTCAGCGTGTCCGCTTCGATCGCATCGCCGGACGGAACGACGAACATGCCGTCCGCGGCGTAGGTGTCGGCGCCGAACACGAACGACAGGATTCTGCCGGGCACGAGTAGCACGGACAGTCCGTCAACAACGATGAGCCCGGTCCACCATGGGTGATCGGCTATCAGCCCCCACAGATCTACGGTGATCCACTGGCCGACATCCTCGTGAGCCACTCCCAGACGTCTCGGGCGGCGATCACGATCTTTACCAGTCATGCCGCACGCCTGAACCGGCTCGGGCGGGAGCGCGCGGACAATCCGAGGAGGTCGTGCAGAGAGGCGCCGTCCTCGGCCCAGCGGCGTAGCTTCTCCCGGTCGATCGAGTGGACGCCGTGCCGGTCGCCCCACGCCGTGGCATCGCGGGTGAAGGCTCCGTTGGTGACGACAACAGCGTGATCGGCTTTGTGGACCGGCCCGGCCGTCCCCTTCACCGCGTACATCACCGATGAGCCGACCTTCCCGCCGACGCGGGTGTGCTTGGCCTGCACCACGATCCGGCCGCGCCGCGGATGGTCACCGATGACGTCGGCGGCCTGGTCGCCGCCGCCACCCACTCTGCGGGCCGGCCAGCCGTCGCGGACCAGGAGATCCCGCAGGGCGTACTCGAAGCGACGGTCGTCCATGGCGTCGAACTCCGCGAGTGTGATCCGGAGAGTGGCCAGCCGCTCCCTCTCCCGACGCCGCATCGTGGTCGCCTGCATGATCCGCCACGCCGCGACGGCTCCCGCGAGCAGGGCGAGAGCCAGCAGGGCAGGCCAGGCCGCCTTCAGCGCGCCGACCGCCATGGTCGCCGCCCGCGCCAACAGGACGAGCACGGCCAGGGCGACCACAGCCGCTGCGACCAGTTCTGCGGCACCGTGAGGGCGCCGCAGACGTAACCGTCCCATCAGCGGTCGGCCGTCGCGCTGGCCGCCGGCTTCGGGTCCGCCGGTGGCGTCGTGGCGGTGGACTCACTGAACCCGAAAACCTGCCCCCACAGCCACACGCCGGCCAGTAAGCCTGCAATCATCCAACCGCTCATGCGCTTGGCGCTCCTGGGCTTCGGATTGCGACGGATGTGCCCGCGCACCCGATGGAACCCGTCCGGCACCTTCGACATGATTTCCCCTCTCGTCGGCGGGCCGCAGAGCGCGGCTCCTCCCAACAACAGGGTGTAGCAGCGAGCGCTGACAAAAACTGATGGATGATCATGGCGCTTCCCCCGGTCGAGTCACCAACCAGCCAGGAGGGGCACACGGCTCCCGGCCGATCACAAGTCGGCGGGCTTGAGGCGGCTCAGCAGGGCGAACGCCGTTCTCAGCTGCCAGACGGTTGGCCACAGCCTCCCCGCCAACCCCCACGAGGTTCGCGGCCGGCCGCCTCTCAGCTGTAGAAACAGCACCGGTCACGCCAAGCGGCGCTCCGCCGATGAATGGCGAAAAGCAGCGGAAGCGCACTCACAGCCGTAGTGCGCCGGCGCCGCCTCCTCGACTGTGCTTCTTTGCCGGTCCCGTAACGAGGCGTCAGAAGTGGATCCGCCGAAACATTCGGGCCCGCAGAACAACCGCGGGCAATCATCGATCATCTGGGGCTCCCCCCGGGGCGACTCCGAGGGCACGGCGTCCTGCCGCCCAGCGCCCTTTGCCGGAACACCGGCCGGGCAGCACCTGGGTTCAGTCGAACTCCATCCCCGCGAAGGGGTCCGGCTCCCCGGTCCATGGGTCGATGCCTTCGTCCCGGAGCCGTTCCTCGTCCCTGAAGTTGAGGAAGCGGGCGGTTCCCTCGCCCCACAGAGTCGCGTCGCTGAGGGGGCAGGCCGGGAAGTCCGCTCGCAGGAGCCGTACAAGGAACTCCGCCATACCGCAGTCGTGGACCGACCACCCGCCCCACTGCCGTGCCCACACCGCCACCGGCCAGCGCCCCGGATCGGGGTCGCCGGTCACCCAGCACAGGGCGTCCCCTCCGGTGGACTGCCCCCAGACCAGCGTGTCCGCCAGGACGTACCGGGAGCCCGCGGCCGGATCACGCCACCGGGCCATCTCCACCGCCCGGAGCGTGTCCTCCGGCAGCCGGCCGACGGTCAGCGGTTCCGTCGGCCGGCCCGGTCGCGGAACCCATACGAAGAGGCTGTCGTCCAGCGAGCCGGCCCCGAACCGGGTCACGAACTCCCGGTAATCGGCAGGAAACCCGGTCACACCGAGGCCGGCCGCGGCGGCGGGCCAGTCCACCGTGTCCCCCGCCGGATACACGGGTGTCACGATCCGGGTCAGTTGCTGGTGCGCGTCGTCCATGACCCCCTCGCGTTCTATGGTGTTCCGGCCAGCGGGACCGGCGATCCCTGGTGCGTGACCGTACCGATGTTGCGCCAGTGGCCGAACCGGTTGCTGTACATCATGTTCGGCACGGCCTCGGTCGGGTTGATACCGGGCTTGCCGTCGAGCGTCTCGACTGTCTCTGGGACGTACTGCTGGTCGTCCGTGGAGCTACCAGGTGGTGGTCCCCGCGCAGGCGGATGTGTTCCGAATGCCGGTGTCGAGCAGCCCGGTGGTGGTGCGTGTTCGCCGCGCAAGGCCCGGCCCGGGGGTGCCGGTCTGCTGGCCGGCGCGCTCGTCGCGCCGGCCAGCAATGCGGCGCAGGGCGACACACCGCGGCCGTTGGCCCCCTCGCTGTACGTGGCGCCCAACGGCAGCGACACTGCGGCCGGAACGGAGTCGGCGCCGACTACGCTCGCCTCGGCGATCACACGCGTCACCGCCGGCGGGACGATCTATCTGCGCGGCGGGACCTACCGCTTTTCGCAGACGGTCACCATCTCGCAGGGCAAGAACGGCACTTCGAGTGCCCGTACGGAACTGTCCGCCTACCCGGGTGAGAATCCCGTACTGAACTTCTCGGCCATGAGCGAGGACCCGGCGAACCGGGGGCTCGCCGTGAACGGGTCGTACTGGCACGTCAACGGCATCGTCGTGGAGCATGCCGGTGACAACGGGATCTTCGTCGGCGGCAGCAACGTCATCGAACGCACGGTGACACGCTTCAACCACGACACGGGGCTGCAGTTGTCGCGGATCGCCTCCAGCACCCCGCGCGACCAGTGGCCGTCCAACAATCTCGTCCTGAGCGCGGAGTCGCACGACAACGCCGACTCCGACGGCGAGGACGCCGACGGTTTCGCCGCGAAGCTCACCGTCGGATCCGGGAACGTCTTCCGTTACGCCGTGTCCCACAACAACATCGACGACGGCTGGGACCTCTACACCAAGCCCGATACGGGGGCCATCGGCGCGGTGACCGTCGAGGACTCCCTCGCCTACGGGAACGGCACCCTCAGTGAGGGCCCGCGACGGCCCTGGCCGGTCCATCCGGTTCGTCCGGATGGACCGGCCGTCTGTACATGAGCCGGCCGTTCACGGGGGACGTCACGGCCGGCCCAAGTGGGACTCAGCTGTAAGTAATGTCGGCCGTCGTGTACTTGCAGTACGTCCCGTCGGGACCGCTGCCGGTTTCGACGGGCTCCTTGCCCGTGTTGTTGCCGGTGTAGCGGATGCACGGCTTGATCTTCTTGTTGGTGTCGCCGTGGACGCGCACCTTGCTGAGCGTCGCGGTGTCCCCGTAGTTGGTGTTGATGCCGACGACCGACTTGCCGGGCGCGGTGATGTCGACGTCGCTGACCACGATGGTCCGCTTGTACTGGGTGGAGCAGTTGCCGCAGGAGCGCACCAGCTTGCCGAAGCCGGAGACCTGGAACCCGGTCACGGTCAGCTTTCCTGCGCCGTTGAACTGGAACACCTTGTCCGAGGCGCTCTTCGCGCCGCCGCCGGTGACCGTGTACGTGGCGGACGACGACGTCCCCTTGAAGCTGGCCGCGTCCTCGCCGACGTCCTCCCACCACACGTTCTGCAGTGTGCAGCTCCCCGAGCAGTGGACGCCGTCCGCCGCGGGTGAGCCGAGGACGACGTTCTTGAGGACCGCGCCGTCCGCGAGCTTGAAGATCGGGTCCTGGCCCTCGGACTGGCCGCCGTCACCGAGGTCGCCCGTGCCGTAGAAGCGCTGGAGCCCGCCGTCGTACGTACCGGACACCTCGATCGTCTCGCCGACCGGTACGGTGCCCGTCGGCGACGGCCAGGCGGCGGCCGCCTCGGCGGTGCCGGCGGTGCCGCCCGTCAGTACGGCGGCGCCGGTGAGGCCGAGCGCGGCCAGCGCCCCGGCCAGGGGGCGCCGGCCGGAGAGCCGGTGACCGCCACGGCGGTGTGGATGTGCTGAACGTGCTGATGAAGTCATGTCGCGTTCCTTCTTCTCCTGTGGGGTTGGTCGGATTCCGGGCGGTCAGAGCTTTCCGGTGCCCGCGCCGGCCGTCACCGAGGCGACGACGGACGTGGCGGGCTCGGCGGCGTAGCTGTAGGGCGGGGTGGTGAAGGTGCCCACCTGGGAGATCTCGGTGGCGGCTCCGCCCAGATCGTTGCCGCGCAGATTGGCGTAGCCGTCGACATCGCTGTCACGGCTCGTGGTGACGGCGACCGCGGTGGTGCGGAAGACGTTGTTCTCGACGAGCGTCTGGGCGCCCATACGGGAGTGCACGGCGGTTTCGGCCCCGACGACGTAGTTGTCGTAGAAGTGGGCCGTACCGAACCGGAGGCTGGGGATGCGCGAGTAGACGTTGCTGAAGAGGTTGTGGTGGTACGTCACCCGCAGCCGCCCGGTGTCCTCGCCGCTGTTCTTGTCGCTGTGGCCGACGAGCGAGCCCTTGTAGTGGTCCTTGAAGGTGTTCCAGGACACCGTGATCTGGTCCGAGCCGTGGTTGATGTCGAGCAGACCGTCGTAGTGGTCCTTGTCGTGATCACGGTCCGCCGAGAAGGAGTTGTGGTCGATCCACACCTTGGTCGACTCCTGGACGGTGACGGCGTCGGCGGGTGCGACCGGCTTGCTGATCGTGAGGTTGCGGACGATGACGTTGCTGACCTTCTTGAGCCGCAGCCCGCCGCCGGTGAACCCGGACGACGGACCGACGCCCAGGACCGTGGTGTTGGAACCGATGTCGACCTGCCCGCTGAGTGTGAGCAGGCCGTTGACACGCACCACCTTGGCGGTGTCGCCCGTGACGGCCGTCCTGAAGGCGTCGAGGGACGAGACGGTGACGGCGGGAGCGTTCCCGCCGCCGGTGGTTCCGGCGCCGAAGCCGATCGGCGCGACCTCGGCGGCGCCCGCGTTCTGCGGTAGTGCGAGCCCGGCGGCGACGGCCAGGGCGACGCAGGACGCCGCCGCGAGAGCCGCTCGCCGCGTGGGGGCAGGTGGGGGGTTGGTGCGCATATAGGCATGTCCCTTCACGAGTGTAGAAGTTCATGTGCATGAACGATCTACGTAATGTGGAACGCCGAACCATGGAGCGCTGCTTCTGCGGTGACGCGTGACACAATCAGAGGGATAGGTATTCCCAGCTCATACAATGCATGGTGACCGTCAACTCATATATGAGACCAGGCAGTTGGGTCACACCTCTGAACGGAAAATAGAAGAGTGAGCGCCTTTGGTCAACGCCCCGCGAGCCACATTCGGTCCGTCACGGCGAAGTCCGGGGCACGGTGTCTCTCGGCAGGCGCGGGCCGTGTGTCTCGGTGGTCCCGGCGGGTGTCTCACGGTGGGCGCCGTGATGTGGCCCGGGCGGCTGCGTCGGCACCATCGGGGCGGGAGGTCTGACATGGGTTTTCGGATCAGCAAGGAGTTCCACTTCTCCGCGAGCCACCGGCTCGACGGACTGCCCGAGGAGCATCCCTGCGGGCGGCTGCACGGGCACAACTATGTGGTGGAGCTGGAGCTTTCGGCGGCCGGGGACGGGCTGGACGAGACCGGTTTCGTACGGGACTACGGCGACCTCGGCGACTTCAAGAAGTGGCTGGACAGCGATGTCGACCACCGGCATCTCAACGAGGTGCTGGAGGGGGTCAATCCGACCGCGGAGCATCTCTCGCGGTGGCTGTACGAGCGGTGGGTGCCGCGGTATCCGGAGCTGAGCGGGGTACGGGTCAGTGAGACGGCCAAGACCTGGGCGGAGTACCGCCCGTGACCGCCGCCGGGGAGCGCGCGGCGAACGGGGGTGATGCCGTCGTGGAGTCGAAGCTCGTGGTCAACGAGATCTTCGGCCCCACCTGAGGACCGTTCAGGGAGAAGGCCCCTCCGCCGGTGAGCGCTGTGCGTTCGTGCGGCTGGGCGGCTGCAATCTGTCGTGCCGGTGGTGCGACACCCCGTACACCTGGGACTGGACCGGTATCGGCGACACGGGCCGGGCGTATGTGCCCCACGAGGAGCTGCACCCCATGCCCTGGCAGGAGGTGTACGAACGGCTGCGGGCGTACGACGTGCCGCTGATGGTGGTCTCCGGCGGGGAGCCGCTGAGCCAGCAGACGCGGCTGCTCCCGCTGCTGCGCGCGCTGACCGCCGCCGGCCACCGGATCGAGATCGAGAGCAATGGAACGGTCGTGCCCCGGCCGGAACTCGCCGCCGCCGGGGTGCGGTTCAATGTCTCGCCCAAGCTGTCCCACTCGGGCGACCGGGAGGAGCGCAGGCTCGTTCCCGAGGCGCTGGCGGCGCTGGCCGCCCTGCCCGGCACCGCGTTCAAGTTCGTCTGCCGCACCACCGCCGACCTCGACGAGGTGGCCGCCATCGTCGCGCGCCACGGCACCACCCCGGTCTGGATCATGCCCGAGGGCCGGACGCCCGACGAGGTGTCGCGGCATCTCGCGGCGCTCGGCGACGACGTCATCGCCCGGGGCTGGAACCTGACGACCCGAATGCATGTCGCCCTCTGGGGCGACAGGAGAGGCGTATGAGGTGACATTTACGGCAGTCGATGTGCTCCAGGAGGAGCCGGCGGACGGTCGCGATCCGCTGGAGGACGTGGCCCGGCGTCTGCTGATCGAGATCGGGGAGGACCCGGACAGGGACGGGCTGAAGGACACTCCGGCCCGGTTCGCGCGCTGGTGGCGGGAGTTCAGCGGCTACGACCCGGGGAAGGTCGGCACGCTCTTCCCGCTGCACACCGACGGCCAGACCGTGCTGGTCTCGGACATCCATCTGTGGTCGCTGTGCGAACACCACCTGCTGCCGTTCTCGTGCTCGGTCACCATCGCCTACCGGCCGCGCGGGGAGGTCCTGGGCCTGTCGAAGTTCGCCCGGATCGCGCACCGGCACGCGCACCGGCTTCAGGTGCAGGAGCGGCTGGTACGTGACATCGCGGACGAGATCACCGAGGTGACCGGCTCGGAGGATGTGGCCGTGGTGGCGCGGGGCGAGCACCTGTGCATGAGCATGCGCGGAATCCGTACCCCGGCCCTGATGACGTCCTCGGTGTTCAACGGGGTCTTCGAGGAGCACGGCCCGGCCCGCCAGGAGGTCGCGGCCATGGTCCTCCCGAGGAGCCAGTGAACCGGACCGGTCCCACCGGTCCGCCCGGTCCCATCACCCGCCACGACCAAGGAGTTCGGCATGGCCGTACCTGAGATCCGTACGGGACTCAGCCTGGACGATGTCCTGCTGGTGCCGCAGCGCACCTCGGTGGTGAGCCGCTCGGCGACCCGCCTGGACACCACGCTCGGCGCCGGCATCGCGCTGTCCGTTCCCGTACTGTCCGCCAACACCCCCTGGTGCACGGGGGCCCGGATGGCCGAGGCGATGGCGCGCCTCGGCGGCCTCGGGGTCGTGCACCGTATGCAGACCGCCGAGGACCAGGCCGCCGAGGTCGCGGCGGTGAAGGCCGCGCCCGTGGCCGCCGAGGACTCCGGTCCGCGTCCCGCGCTCGACGCGGAGGGACGGCTGCGAGTGGCCGCCGCGGTCGGGGTCGTCGACGACTACAAGGAGCGTGCCGAACTGCTGGTCGCGGCAGGCGCGGACGTCCTTGTCACCGATGTGGCGCACGGTCACGCGGACTATGTGATCAAGGTCGTGGAGGAGCTGCGCGCCCGCTTCCCCGGTACCACCCTGATCGCCGGCAATGTGGCGACCGCCGCCGGAACCCGGGATCTGATCGACGCGGGCGCCGATGTGGTGAAGGTGGGCATCGGCCCCGGCGGCATCTGCACCACCCGGCTGGTGGCGGGCAGCGGGGTGCCGCAGCTCACCGCCGTGCTCGACTGCGCCGAGGAGGCCGTACGGAGCGGGGTCCCGGTGATCGCCGACGGCGGTATCAAGGCGCCCGGCGATCTGGTCAAGGCGCTCGCGGCCGGCGCCCACGCGGTGATGCTGGGCAGCGCCCTGGCCGGAGCCGACGAGAGCGAGGCCGAGCTGGTCGAGCACGAGGGGCGCAAGGCCAAGGTCAGTACGGGCTTTGTCACCTTCGGCATGCGGCTGACCCTGAAGCGGGCCCGCGGCGAGGAGGTCAGCCGCGAGGAGCTGGACGAGTACACCCCGGAGGGCGTCGAGGCGACCTTCGCGTACAGCGGGAGTCTCGCGGCCACCCTGCGCCCGTTCCTCGGGGGCCTGCGCTCGGGCATGAGCTACTCCGGCGCACACGATCTGGCCGCGCTGCGCGAGCGCGCGGAGTTCGTCCGGGTCACCCCGGCCGGGCTGGCGGAGAGCCGGCCGCATGCCCTGGGGCGTGCCGAGCAGGTGCCGCTCGACTACGCGGCGGCGGTCAAATGACCACACCGGTGGATACCGGCCGGTACGGCAGTGAGCGGATGCGGGCGCTGTTCACCGACCCGGCGCGCTATGCCCTGTTCGTACGGGTCGAGGGCGCGCTGGCGGAGGTCCAGGGCCGGCACGGGGTGATCCCCGCGGAGGCGGCCCGGCACATCGCGCTCCGGGCCCGGGAGTATGTGCCCGATCTGGCCGCCGTCGCGCGTTCCGAGCGTACGAGCGGTCATGAACTCTTCTCCGTGGTGCAGGTGTTCGCCGAGTCCTGCGGACCGTACGGCAGGTACGTCCACTTCGGCGCCACCAGCAGCGACATTCTCGACACCGCGCTCGCCCTTCAGACGGACGGCGCGATCGGGCTGCTGCGGGAGCGGCTGACCGGGCTGATGGCGGCGTTGCGGGACCGGATCGGCGCGGACGGCGAACGGCTGATGATCGGTCGTACGCACGGCCAGCACGCCCAGCCGATCACCTTCGGCTTCAAACTGGCTGTGTTCCTCGACCAGTTGACACGTTGTGTGGTCCGGCTGGACGAGCTGCGGGCACGCGCCGTGATGGGCAAGGTGGCCGGGGCGGTGGGCACCCTTGCCGGGCTCGGCCCGCTCGGGCCCCGAGTGCAGCACGAGGTGCTGGAGCTGCTCGGGCTGCCCGAGCCGCAGATCAGCGCCCAGGCGGTGGCCAGGGACCGGATCGCGGAGTTCGTCTGCTGGGCCGCGCTCACCGCCGCCTGTCTGGAGAATCTGGCCACCGAGATCCGTAATCTCCAGCGCACCGAGATCGGCGAGGTCGCGGAGTCGTTCGCCGAGGGCGGCCAGATCGGCAGCTCGGCCATGCCCCACAAGCGCAACCCGGTCCGCTGCGAGCGGGTGTGCAGTCTGGCCCGGCTGCTGCGGTCCCTGGTGGGGCCCGCCCTGGAGAATGTGGTGACCTGGCACGAGCGCGATCTTGTCAACTCCGCGAACGAGCGTTTCACCCTGCCGCAGACGGGCGTGCTGCTCGACGAGATGCTGACGGTGGCGACGGCGGTGGTCACCGATCTGCGGGTGCGGCCCGACCGGATGGACGCCAATCTCGCCTTGTCCCGCAACGCGTACTTCAGCGAGGCGGTACTGCTGACCCTGATCGAGCGCGGTACGGAACGGCTGGCCGGCTACCGGACGCTGCAGCGGGCCAGCGCCGACGCCACGGCCGACGGCCGGGACCTGCTGGCGGTGCTGGCGGACGACCCGGCGGTCACCGCCCTGATACCGGCCGCCGAACTGGCGGAACTGGCCAAGACCGCGCCGGACGCCGGTGCGAGCGAGTCCCTCACCCGGGAGACCGTACGCCGGGCGGAACGGGTACTGGCCCCCGTCCCGGCGGCGGAAGGAGAGCGATGACGGACACGACAGGCAAGAGAAACGCGCGGGCCACGATCGTGGTCGGCGGACAGTGGGGCGACGAGGCCAAGGGCAAGATCTCCAGCTATCTCGCCCTGCGCGACGATCCCGCCGTGGCGGTACGGGCCGGCCTCGGCCCGGGCGCCGGGCACACCGTGGTGCACGAGGGGCGGACCCTGCGGCTGCGCCAGGTGCCGAGCGCCATCGTCAATCCGCGCACCCGGCTGCTGCTCGGAGCCGGGGTGCTGATCCGCCCGGAGGTGCTGCTGCGGGAGATCGAGGAGAACGGGGTGGCCGACCGGATCGGGGTCGACCACCGCGCCACCGTGATCGACCCCGCCCATCTCGCCGCCGAACAGGCCGACGCCGGGCTGCGCGACAAGGTGCGCAGCACCGGCAGCGGGCACGGCCCCGCACTGGCCGGCCGGGCCATGCGCGCGGCCCGCCGGGCCGAGGACATCCCCGAGCTGGCCCCCTATCTCACCGACGCGGCGGAGGAGGCGAACCGGGCCGTGGACGCGGGCGACGGGGTGCTGGTCGAGGGGACCAACGGCTTCGGCCTGTCGGTGCTGTTCGGCACGTATCCGTACACCGTCGGCAAGGACTCGACGGCCAGTACGGCCGCCGCCGACGCCGGTCTCGGACCGCTCGCCGTCGACGAGGTCGTCCTGGTCCTGCGCGCCCATCCGACCCGGGTCGGCGCCGGCCCCTTCCCCACCGAGATCGACGAGCGGGAAGCGGAACGGCTCGGGGTGGTGGAGTTCGGGACGGTGACCGGGCGGCGGCGCCGGGTGGGCGGCTTCGACATGGCGCAGGCCCGGGAGGCGGTACGGATCAACCGGCCGTCCAGGATCGCCCTGACCTTCCTGGACCAGGTGGACCCCGCGGTCCTCGGGCAGGACGGCGGCGAACTCCCGGAAGCCGCAGTGGAGTTCGTCAAACACATCGAGGAAGGACTGGAACGTCCCGTGGATCTCATCGGCACCGGCCCCGGCAGCGGCCATGTCATCGACCGCTGGGTGCGTACGGGAGGTGCCAGGTGAAAGCGGTTCCGGTATGGCGGCGCGAGAAGCTGCTCACCATCGGATGGGCCGAGGCCGGCCGGATGCTCGACGGCCTCGCCCGGGACATACGGGCCGACGGCTTCGCGCCGACGGTCATCGCGGGCATCGCCCGGGGCGGACTGCCGCCCGCCGTCGCGCTGTCGAACCTGCTGGGCGTGACCGACTTCCGGATCCTCGGCATCCCCCGCAACACCTCCAACTCCCGCTACAGCGAGCGCGGTGAGGCGGTGCTCGACTATGTGGTGCCGGAGCGGCCGCTGACCGGCGAGCGGGTGCTGATCGTCGACGACATCATGGGCGACGGCGGGACCATGGCCCTGGCCGAGAAGACCGTACGCGGGCTGGGGGCGGCCGACGTGCGCTCGGCGGTCGTGGTCCGCAACATCGGCTCACGCGGCCGCCCGGACTTCCTGGCCGTGGAGGTCGACGACTGGACGGTCTTCCCCTGGGAGCTGCCTCCCGGTGCCGAGGAGGCGGCCGGCGCCCTCGAAGGACCCCGGTGACGGCCCCCGCCACCGTCGTCCTGGACCGCGACGGCACACTGCTGGACTTCTACGAGATGTTCCACCGCTTCATCCTCGATCTGCACGACGAGGCGCGGGCGCAGCCGCCGTCCCGCGAGGAGATCCTGAGCTACCCGTACTGGACCTCGATCACCAGCGGCTCCCTGAGCATCGGGAAGGTACGGGTGCTGGACCGCGTGGACGACGTCGTACGGCGGTACATGCCGCACGGGTCGCTGTACGAGGGGGCCGTGCCGGCTCTGGACGCGCTGCGGGCAGCCGGGGTGCGGCTGGCACTGGTCAGTTCGTGGGTCGGTACGGAGCAGACACGTGAGCTGCTGCGCGCGCATGGTGTGGAGGACTGTTTCGGGCAGGTCATGACCCGGGACGACCTGCCAGGCGCGGACACCGGGCTGTCGGACGCGGAGGCCAAGGTGGTGCTGGCCCGCCGGGCCCTGGACCGTCTCGGGCACCGTGCGGCGGAGCGGCTGTTCGTGGTCGGGGACACCCCGGCCGACATCACGCTCGGGCGCCGTCTGGGGGCGGTCGTGGTCGGGGTCCGTACGGGAAACGGCGGCATGCTGCCGTCGGCTCCCCCGGACGGACCGGATGTGCTGCTACCGTCGGTCGCCCGTCTCGCCGAGCTGGTCCTCACCGCAGCGGAGGAGATCCCATGAGCCGGCCCAACGATGTCGGCGGCGCCGAGGGGTTCGGCACGCTCGCCGGCGCACTCCCGCCCGACCCGCCGATCGTGGCGGCGTACGGTCCCGACGGGCGCTCCGCGTGGGGCGCCGACTGGCAGGCCCGGGTGTGGGCGCTGATCGCCGTGCTCGGCATGAACGGTGTCTGCTCGGCCAGCGAGCTGCGTGACGCCGAGGAGCGTGCGGACCCGGGCGAGTTCCTCGCGTCGTCGTACTACGAGCGGGTCGTCGGCGGGATGGAGCGGCTGCTAGAGGAACGCGGACTCCTGAACGACACGGCTGACGCGGGCGGCACGGGTGACGCACGCGACTCTGACGGTACCGGCGGCGCCGACGGTACGGGCGGCACGGCTGACCGTACGGGCGACACGTGACCGGGACCCCGCCCCCGTCCCCGGCCTTCCGGGTCGGCCAGCCGGTCCGGGTGCGGGCCGCCGACCCGCCGTACCACACCCGGGTGCCCCGCTATGTCCGCGGCCACACCGGTCTGGTCCGTGCCGTGCAGCCCGTCTGCGAACTCCCCGACGACGTGGCCCGGCGCCGCTCGCCCGCGCGGAGCCTGCCCGTCTACAGCGTCGCCTTCGCCGCGAGCGGACTGTGGGGCGGGGCTCCTTCGGGTACGGGCGACGAGCTGGTGTGCGATCTCTGGGAGTGCTATCTGGACGCTGCCGGGCCCGGCGGCGCCACCGATCAGGAGGAACGACCCCGATGAGCGGAGAACACACCGATCTGCCGGTCGCCGCCCGGGTGCGGCGGCTGGAGGCCCGGCTCGTCGCCGCGGGGCTGGTGACGGACGAGCAGCTCGACGCCGTACTGGAGCGGCAGCTCTACCGGGCCACGCCGTTCAACGGCGCCAGGCTGGTGGCCCGCGCCTGGACCGACCCGGACTTCCGCGCCCTGCTGCTGGACGACGCCGAAGAGGCGCTGGAACAGGCGGGGCTGGGCGGTCTGCTCGCGCCCGACGAGCATCTGCGCGTGGTGGAGAACACCGCCGGGACGCACAATGTCGTGGTGTGCACGCTGTGTTCGTGCTATCCGCTGCTGCTGCTCGGGCCGTCGCCGAGCTGGTACCGCAGTGACGCCTACCGGGCCCGGGTGGTCCGCGAACCGCGCGCCGTACTGGCCGAGTTCGGGTACCGGGTGCCGGACGGAACGGCGGTCCGGGTGTGGGACGCGACGGCGGAGGCCCGCTACATGGTGCTGCCGCGCCGCCCGGCCGGCACCGGGCATCTGGACGAGGAGGCCCTGCGCGGCCTGGTCACCCGCTCGGGGCTGATCGGCACGGCTCCGGTGTAGTGCCTTCGTACCCCACGGGCGGGGTCCGGGGACAGCCTCCCCGGACCCCGCCCGTGGGGTGTCCACGGCCCGTCAGGGGGCGGCGAAGCGCGTCACGGCGTCGAGGTAGTCGGTCGGGTCGGACAGCCCGGCCTCACGGAACGCCTCGCGCCGCTCGTAGCAGGTGCCGCAGGTCCCGCAGTGCCGCTCGCCGCCCTTGTAGCAGGACCAGCTCCGCTCCAGCGGTGCCCCGAGCCTCGTCCCGTGCGCGGCGATATCCGACTTGGACCAGGTGATGAACGGCGCCTCCACGGAGGGCGTCGGGAAGCCCTCGTTGGCGACTTTCACCAGCTCGCCGAGCGCGTCGAGGAACGCCGGGCGGCAGTCGGGGTAGATGAAGTGGTCGCCCGCGTGCATGCCCAGCGCCACCGTACCGGCGCGGTGCGCGACACCCACCGACACCGCGACATTGGCGAGGACCGCGTTGCGGTTCGGTACGACGGTGGCCCTCATGGACTCCTCCGCGTAGTGCCCGTCCGGAACGCTGACACTGTCGTCAGTCAGGGCCGAACCGGCCAGTACGGAACCGAAACCGCTGAGGTCCACCACATAGTGCCGCGCCTCGTAGTGGGCGGCGATCCCGCGCGCCGACTCGATCTCCTTGCGGTGCCGCTGACCGTAGTCGACCGTCACGGCGATCAGGCCGTAGCCCAGCGCGGCGTAGTGCGCCATGAGGGTGGTGGAGTCCATACCTCCCGAGAGCACCACCACGGCGGTGAACGGGTCGGTACTACGGCTGTTCTGCTCCATCAGGAACCTCCGGTCAGGGGAAGGACACCGAGGGGAGCGGCACGGTCGGCCGCCTGCTCGCCCTCAGCCTGGCCCAGGGAGCGGTCCGTCCACATCTCGGTGCGGAACCGAAGGACGGCGGGCAGCGGGCCGAAAGGCCGGTCCGCGCGGTCCGAGACGGCCCCCGGGACAGCCCCCGGGACGGCCGAGGACGCGAAGGCCGGGGCGCGCTGCCCGGTGGAGCCGGGCGCGCCGTCGGCGAGCAGCGACCAGACGCCCGGCGGGCGGAAGATCTCCTGGAAGTCGCGGCGGCCGGTGATGCCCAGCTTCCGGTACGCGCTCGACAGGTGCAGCTCGACCGTACGGCGGGTGATGCCCAGGACGGTCGAGATGCGCCGGTTGGACAGGCCCTGTGTCGCCTGGAGGAGGATCTGCCGCTCACGGGTGGTCAGGGCGAGGATCCCGCGCAGCGAGGTGTGCTCGGGCGTGCGCTCGTCGGCCGCCGCGAGATGGGTCCTGACCTGCTCGGCCAGCGGCCGGGCGCCGCACCGGCGGGCCAGCCGTACCGCCTCGGTCAGCGCGGCCACCCCGTACTGCTGGCGGCCCAGGCGCAGCAGCAGCGCGCCCAGGTCGGCCTGGGCGAGCGCCAGATCCAGTTCGCTGCCCGCGCCCTCCAGCAGCTGGACCGCCGCGCGCAGCATGCGCTCACCGCGCAGTCCACCCGTCACATCGGCCAGTGCCCGCAGCGCCCGGCCGTGCTCCAGCGGGGTGTCCGCGGCCTCGGCGGCGCGCATCTGCTCGGCCGCCGCCTCCTGTGCCTCGTCCAGCAGCCCGGCCTGCCGCAGCAGGACGACGGCATGGATCCGCCAGGGCACGGCCGCGCTGGACCGTACCCCCGACGCGCCGTTGCGCAGGCGCAGTTCGGTCAGATCGTGTGCGGCACCGGGCAGATCTCCGCAGGCGGCGCGCAGCCGCGCCCTGGCCAGCAGGACATGGCGGTGGTACCAGCCGGGCGCCAGCTCCTCCGCGTAGTGGTGCCTGCGCAGCAGTGCCCAGGCCTGTTCGTTCCTGCCCAGGCTGGTCAGTACGTCGGCGAGCAGCCCGACGGCCTCGGCCCGGTGGGGTTCGCCGGCTTCCGCGCCGCAGGAGGACAAGCCGCCTGCGGAGTCCCCCAGTTGGCGCTGTGCCTCCTCCAACCGGCCCTGTCCGAGGGCGATCTGACCGGCCACCAGGAGCAGCAGCGGGCAACGGGGCGGGAAGGGGGCGTCACCGTGGGGGGCGTGGCGGCGCAGGTGCCCGGCGGCGGCCGCGGCAGCAGCAGCTTCTTCGTATCGCCCGTTCTGTACGAGGACCGTCAGCGCCGCCGGTACGGCCAGCGGGTGGGCCGACGACTCCTCGCCGCATTCGGCGAGGACCCGGCGCGCTTCCTCCACCGCCGACCGGCTGTCCCCGCCGCCCAGGTCGCGGCAGAGCGCCCCGATGGCGGCCGCCGCCGTGCGCAGCCCGGGCGAGGGGGCCGGGCTTTCGGACACGGACCGGGCGTCGGGCAGCGGGAGTTCGTCGAGGAGCCGGGCGGTACGGGCCGGGGATCCGGCGAAGAGACCGACGGCGGTACGGTGCAGCCGGGGCCACCGGGACAGTCCGGTGCCCGCCACGGCCGCGGCGGTCGCGGTCAGCACCCGCTCGGTGTCCTCCGGGGCGCGGGCCTCGTACAGCGCGCGGCCCACCCGGTGCAGCAGCCGTTCCCGTACGCTCTCGTCGCCCGTCGCCGCCAGCATCGCCACCGTCGCGTCGACCCCGTCGGTCCAGTCGGCGCGCAACCGCACGTCCGAGAGCAGCAGGACGGCCCGGTGGTGGTCCTCGCCGGTCGCCACCCGCAGGGCCCGCTCCAGGAAGCGCAGCGCGCCGTCGTTGTCATCGGCGGCCGCGGCGCCGCGGGCGGCCTGGAGCAGCACCTCGGTGGACCAGGAGTCGTCCAGCGGGACCGTGGACGCGAGGAGATGGCCGGCGACGCGGCCGGCCGCAGCGCCGTGCCGGTGCAGATGGCCCGCGGCGCTCAGATGCGCCGCGCTCCGCGCCATCCGGGTCATCCCGCCGGCCAGGGCCGTGCGCAGCACCGGATGCCTGAGGGTGACGGTGCCGTCGTCGGCGATCAGCCGCATCCTGACCAACAAGTCGGCGGCGACCAGGGTCTGTTCGAGCGTCATCCCGCTGAGGTGGGCGGCCAGCGGCGCGGCGTCGGCGGTGTTGTCGTCCGCCAGGGCGATGACCGCGGCGAGCCGCCCGAGGGCGGGGTCGATCGGGTCGAGCCGTCCGGTCACCGCCTCGGCGACCGCCGGGAGTACGGCCGTACCGAGCACCGCGGCGTCGGTGGCCCTCGGGTCCTTCTCGCGGGCCCAGCGCAGCAACTCCCCGAGCATGAACGGGTTTCCGGCGCTGAGACGGTGGCAGGCCGCGGCGAACTCGGGCGGTACGCCGCGCCGCAGGACGGCGCGTACCGCGGCGGCGGTGTCCCGCTCGGACAGTCCGTCCAGTACGAGCTGCTGGGTGCCCTGTAATAAGCCGGCCAACTCCCTTGGTGCCGTGGCGGGTTCGCCCTGCCGTATGGAGAGGGCCATGACGACGGGCAGCCGGGCGCAGGCCTCCCGCATCCGGTGCAGCTCGTCCAGTGTGGCGGCGTCGGCCCGGCACGCGTCGTCGACGGTGACGACCAGCGGGGCGTGCCCGGCGGCCTCCCGTACGGCGTTGCGCACCACGGCGGGCGGCACCGGTGCCGGAGCGGCCGGATCGAGTCCCTGGACGCCGGCGGTCCGTTCGCCCGCCGCCCGCAGTGCGGCACCGGGGGCGCTTCCGGCGGGCAGCACCGCCAGCAGTTCGTCGAAGAGACCCTGCTCGATCCGGTGGCAGGGGCGGGCGCAGTCCAGCCGGATGACCGAGCATCCCCGCTCACGCGCGGAGACCCGGAACTCGTGCAGTAACGCGCTGCGTCCCACGCCCAGTTCGCCGGTGAATGAGTAGACGGTCATGCCGGTCCGCGCGCTGTCGCGCACGGCGTCGCCGAACAGGCGCAGTTCTTTACGTCGGCCGGTGAAATGAGGTGAGTGCTTCTCGCCGGTGGCCATGACACCTCTCCGTTCATAGATCCGCTCGCCCCGGAACTGATCTCTCCGGTCCGTGGGCGCTACGAAGACATAACCCGTGAAGGATGACGTGGAAAACAGCACGAATTCGCCACAGTCGCTCACCAGAAGCAGACACAACCGCACATTGGGCTGCCGTACGGCCGGCGGTCATCTGCCCCTGGCCAGGGCGGACCACGGCCCGGCCGCCCCGGGAGTCCTGTCCGGGTTCGCCCCGTCCCGGGTCCGGCTCATGCGCGAGAACGGCCAGGACTCCCCGTTCATGTGCGGACAGCACATGCCGGACGATGGCCGACCGGCCGCCGAGCTGTTCGCAACATCGTCTACGGGCGGGAAAACCCGCTGGTCAGAGGCTCTCCGGAAGGATCAGGGCCCCATTCCCCGGGAGGTGTGCCGAGAAGCTCGGCGATACGGGCGGGGCCGGGCAGGGGACCGTGGTCGCCGCTCACGCGGAGCGCGGCGCCCGCGGTGAGATGGCCGAGGCGGAGGGCGCGGACCATGTCCTCGCCGCGCAGCAGCCCCGCGAGGAATCCGGCGGCGAAGGCGTCGCCCGCCCCGACCGGTTCGACAACATCGACCTTCGGTGCGGGTACGGCGTGTACGTGGGCGCCGTCGAAGGCGGTCGCCTCATGGGCGCCGTCCTTGACCACGAGGATCCGGGGTCCGGGCAGCAACGCCCTTACACCCGCGGCCTCCAGCTCGTCTCCCCACAGTGCGCGCGCCTCGTCCAGCCCGACAAAGGTGATGTCCGCCCGGTTCGCGAGATCGTGGAGTACGGAACCGGCGGTGGAGGCCGTGCCGTCGTCGGCCCAGAGTGCGGGCCGGTGGTTGACGTCGAAGCTGACGGAGTACGGGCGTTCGCCGGGCGGGGTCCGCAGGGCCTCGGTGACCAGGGCCAGGCAGTCCGGCGAGAGGGCCGGGGTGACACCGCTGAGATGGACGAGGCCCGCGGTACGTACGGCCTCGTCGTCGAGGATGTCCGGGCCCAGCGCTGAGGCGGCCGAACCGCGGCGGTAGTAGTGCACCCCGGTTCCTTCGGGGGCGGGGTCCTTCACCAGCAGCCCGGTGGGCCGCCGCGGATCCGTCCGTACGCCACGGACATCGACCCCGGCCGCCGCGACCTCGGCGACGATCCGCCGCCCGAACGGATCGTCCCCCACCGCGGAAACCCACCGCACGGGCACCCCGTGATCGGCCAGATACACCGCCACGTTCGACTCCGCCCCGGCGATCCGGACCCGCAGCAGATCGGCCCCGTCCAGCGGAGCCACGGGCTCGGGGACGAAGGCGGCCATGGTCTCGCCGATACAGGCCACGGGCCCGGGAGCGGGCCGCCACCCGGCCGCCCGCGCCGGTGCCCGTGTCTGCGCCGGTGCCTGCGCCTGAGGGGTGCTCATACGGCGGCCGTCCCCGGTCGGTACGCGGCAGTCGGCAGGCCCGGGACGTCCACCCGCACCCCGAAGACCGCTCCGTCCAGTGGGCCCGGGGCGGACAGGCCGTAGCGTGCGCTGGTGATCAGGAGGGTGTCTCCGTGCAGGCATACGCCCGCGGGCTGGACGGCGGGGAGGCGGAGTTGGCGGTCCAGGGTGCCGTCCGGGGTGTAGTGGTGGACTGTGCCGGTCCCCCAGATCGCGGTCCACAGGCCGCCCTCCGCGTCGACCGTCATACCGTCGGGGCTGCCCTCGTCGAGTACGGCGAAGGTGCCGGCCGGGCCGAGTGTGCCGGTGGCCGGGGCGACCTCGTAGTGGTGGTTGACACCGCGTGCGCTGTCGGCGAGGTACATCAGGGTGCCGTCGGCACTGAACGCCGGGCCGTTGGGGACGGTGAGGCCGTCCAGCGCGCGGACGACCGTACCGTCGTGGTCGACGCGGTACAGCGAACCCGCGCCCTCGCTCGCGTCGTACGCCATGCTGCCCGCCCAGAACCTGCCCTGCGGGTCGGCGCACGCGTCGTTCATCCGCATCGCGCGACCGGTGCCGTCCTCCGGGCGGGCCGGCCAGTCGAGCTTCCCGTCCGGGCCGATCAGGCAGATACCCGTACCGGCCGCGGCGATCCACTCGCCCGGCCGCCCCTCGACCGGGGCGACCGCGCCCAGCGGTACGGGCAGACGGACCAGTGTCCGCAGCGGCCCGGTGCGGTCGTCCGGTCCGGCGAGCAGCCGTCCGGAAAGGATGTCGACAAGGACGATGCCGCCGTCCACCGCCCGTATGCCCTCGCCGAGTTCGAGCCGGTCCGTCCAGAACGGGACGGGCGTGCCCCCCTTCATCGCCCGGCCGCCGACAGGCCGGTGGCGTCGACCGCCACCGCGTCCAGGAAGGCGCGGGCGCGGGCGCGCAGTCCTTCGATGTCGCCCCCGTCGGCGGCGTCCCCGATCAGCGGGGACCCCACGCCCACCGCGATCGCGCCATGCGCCAGATAGGCGCGGGCCGCCTCCGCGTCCACTCCCCCGACCGGTACGAACGGCTCCCCCGGGAACGGCCCGCGCAGCGCCCGCAGATAGTCGGGGCCGCCCGCCTGCGCCGCCGGGAAGATCTTGAGCGCGTCGGCGCCGCGCCGCCGGGCCGCCACGATGTCCGTCGGGGTCATCACCCCGGCGAGTACGGGGAGTCGGAGTTCCTTGGCCGCCGTGATCCCCTCGCAGACGGCCGGGGTGACGATGAAGTCGGCGCCCGCGTCATGTGCCGCCCGAGCGTCCTGGGCGGTCAGCACGGTGCCCGCGCCGAGGGGCGCCGCCGGGCCCAGTTCGGCACGGGCGCGGCGGATGACATCGAGGGCGTCCCGGCCGCTGAGGGAGACCTCAATGAGCGGGATGTGCTCCTCGGCCAGGGTCAGTACGGTTCTGAGGGCGCCGTCCGCGTCGTCGCCGCGCACGATGGCGACGATCCGGTGGGCGCGCAGCGCGGTCAGCAGATCCATGTGCGGGAGTCCTTCCGGGGCTCAGTTGCTGTATCGGTCGCTGTGCCGGTCACTGGTTCCGCACCCGATTCGTCTCCTCCTCCGCCACCACGGTGAGCCGCCAGCGGACCTCACCACCGGGCGGGACGCACGCCGCGTCGCCGTCCCCGGCGGCCGCCAGGTCGAAGACGCGGCCCAGCATCGGTTCGACCCCGATGGAGCGGTACGGACGGTCCTCGGGGAAGCCGCGGAGATTGCGCCAGAGGGCGATGGACACCGGCTGCCCCTCGGCCTCGACGGCGAAGCGCAGGGCGGCCGGGCCGTCATGGACGTACACCTCCGAAGCGGAGACGACGGCGCCCACGGCCGTACCGTCGTCCGGCCCCAGCCGGTCGAGGCCGCCGCTGGTCCCAACGGCAGGCCACAGCGCCGGGGTCCAGCCGTCGCCCCCGTCCGGATAGACCCGTACCGGCGCGCCGTCCGCGATCCCGATCCGCGCCTCCTCCGAGAGATCGAGCAGCGCGTGCGCCGCCCACAGGAACCGGTAGCCGGGCTCCGCCGTCAGCCGGTAGTCGACGACGGCCCGCCCCTCCCCGGCGCGGATCCGGCGTTCGAGACGGAAGTCCGGGCAGTCGACGGACTCGGTGCCGCCGTCCCGCCGCCAGGCGCGCGACCAGGCGTCCCCGTGGTCGGGGACGCCCCGGACCGTCGGCACGCACTCTTCGAGACCGCCCGCGTCGGCGAAGGCGTCGCCGGGAACCACCGAGGGCCGCCGAGGTTCGTCCCGGTGCCAGAGCCATTCGCGGCCCCCGGCCCGCAGCGAGGTCCAGCGTCCGCCATGGGCCGGGTCGGTGGTGATGTCAGGGGTGCTCCGGACCGAAGAGACCGGGGTGCCACGGACCGGAAAGCCCGGTGACACGTCGCTCACGCCGTTCACACCGCTCACCATTCCGCGAAGGAGCCGTCGGGGTGCCGCCACACCGGGTTGCGCCAGGCGTGCCCGGTGCGGTCGGCCGCCCGTACGGCGGTCTCGTCGACGGTGATACCGAGCCCCGGCAGCCCGGTGCGGAGCGCCTGCCCGTCGACGAAGCGGAACGGGTCGGTGTCGACGACGTACGAGAGAAGGTCGGCGTCCTTGTTGTAGTGGATGCCCCGGCTCTGCTCCTGGATCAGGAAGTTGGGTGTGCAGAAGGCGATCTGGAGGCTCGCGGCCAGCGCGATCGGGCCGAGCGGGCAGTGCGGGGCGAGCTGTGCCCCGTATGTCTCGGCGAGCGCGGCGATCCGGTGGACCTCGGAGATGCCGCCCGCGTGCGAGAGGTCCGGCTGCGCCACGGCGATGCCCGCCGCCAGCGCGGGCAGGAACTCGGCGCGCCCGTACAGCCGTTCGCCGGTGGCGATCGGTACGGAGGTGGCGCCGGCGAGGCCCGCCAGCAGATGGCCCTGCTCGGGCAGCAGAGGTTCCTCGACGAACAGCGGGTGCAGCGGCTCGATGGCGTGCAGGACCCGCCGCGCGCCCGCCGCGCCGAACCGCCCGTGCAGATCGACTGCGACATCCCGGTCCGGGCCGAGCACCTCCCGGGCGGCGGCCACCCGGTCCACCACGGCCGCGGTCTCGGCGGCGGTGGCGATCGGGGACGTACGGCCCGCCGCGTTCATCTTGACGGCGGTGAAGCCCGCTTCGACCTGGGCGGTGATCTCCTCGGTGAGCCGTACGGGTTCGTCGCCGCCCACCCACGCGTACACCCGGACCCGGTCGCGGACGGGCCCGCCGAGCAGGGCGTGCACCGGGGCGCCGTAGGTCTTTCCGGCGATGTCCCAGAGGGCCTGGTCGATGCCGGCGACAGCGCTGGAGAGCACTGGTCCGCCACGGTAGAAGCCGCCCTTGGTCAGCACCTGCCAGTGGTCCTGGATCCGCAGCGGGTCCCGGCCGATCAGATACTCGGCGAGCACGTCGACGGCGGCGCGCACCACCTCGGCCCGGCCCTCGACCACGGGTTCACCCCAGCCGACCACTCCGTCGTCCGTCTCGATACGGCAGAACAGCCAGCGGGGCGGCACAAGAAAGGTCTCGACGCGTGTGATCTTCACAGGGCCGGGCCCTCTTCGGTACCGGCCGCGCCACCGCTGCCCTTACCGCCACCAGTGCCCGTACCGCCACCACTGCCCGTACCGTCGCCGGTGCCTGTGCCGCCCGTACCTCCGCCGTGCACCCGGTCCAGGTCGCGTACCGCCTGGTCGAGCAGTGCCCGCATCGCGCGTTCCGCGCCATCCGGGTCCCGGTCGCGTACGGCGTCGAGAACGGCCCGGTGGCTGGGCACCGGATTCTCCCCGTGCAGGGTGCTGTGCACTATCTCGTCGCGGTGCGCGAGACCGGACTCGATGACCATCTCCATGCGTTCCAGCAGCTCGTTGTGGGTGGCCGCGAGGAGCGCGCGGTGGAAGCCGAGGTCCGCCGCCACCGCGTGCGCGGCGCCTCCCTCGGTCTCCCCCATCGCGCTCAAAGCCGCTTCGAGCGCGTCGAGGTCGGCGTCGGTGCGGCGCTCGGCGGCCAGCCGCACCGCGGCCGGCTCCATGATGCTGCGGACCTCGCCGAGGTCGCGCAGCAGCGTCAGGTCCGTACCGTTGCCGGGGCCCGTACCGCCCGCGAACTGCCAGCGCAGGACGTCCGCGTCGAGCAGGTTCCAGTCGGAGCGCGCCCGTACGAAGGTGCCGCGCTTCTGGCGCGCGTCGACCATCCCCTTGGCCGCGAGGACCTTCAGCGACTCCCTGAGGGCGGTCAGGCTGACATCCAACTCACGCTGCAACGACACCAGATCGAGTGTCGCCCCCTCGGGGATCTCGCCGCTGAGCACCCGGCGCGCGAGAGTCTCCACGGTCTGGCCGTGCACTCCGCGGCGCGCGTATGGCGTCATGTCGTTGTGTGCCTTTCTGCTGGGGGGTTTCGGGTACGGCGAGGTCAGGCCGAGGCTTTGACGACGGACCAGCCGCCGTCCACGAGCAGGCTCGACCCGGTGATGTAGGACGCCTCTCCGGCGGCGAGGAAGGCGATGGCGGCGGCGACCTCCGCCGGGGTGCCGAACCGCCGGGCCGCCGTCTCCGCCACGCTCTTCCGCCGGTCCTCCTCGGAGACCCGGTCCCAGGCGGCGGTGAGGATGGGTCCCGGCAGCACGGCGTTGACGCGCACTTCCGGCCCGTACTCGACGGCGAGCTGTCCGCACAGCGAGAGCAGGGCGCCCTTGGACGCGGCGTAGGCGGGGTGTCCGGGGATGCCCTTGTGCGCGTGTACGGAGGAGGTCAGCACGACGGCGCCGTGGTGGGCGCGCAGGTCGGGCAGGACGGCGCGGAAGCCGAGGAACCCGCCGGTGAGGTTGACTGCGATCTGGCGCTCCCAGGAGGCGAGGGTCATCTCGTGCGCGGGGGTGACGTCCACCGTATACGCGTTGCTGACGAGGACGCGGACCGGCCCGAAACCGTGGGCTGCGGCGACGATCCGCTCCCAGTCCCCCTGGTCCGCCACATCCGCGCGGACGAACTGCGCGCGGCCGCCCCCGTCCCGTACGGCCGCGGCGACGGCCTCGCCGCGCTCGGCCGCGACATCCGCGAGGATCACGGCGGCGCCCTCCGCGGCGAGCCGTTCCGCGGTGGCCGCGCCGATGCCAGAGGCGGCTCCGGTGACCACGGCCACCTGGCTGTCGAAGCGGGTGGTTCCGTTCATCGGGCGGACTCCTGTTCCAGGACGACCAGTTCGGCGTCGTACTGCGCGGTCCAGGCGAACGGCAGTCCGTAGTGGACGAGATGGGCGCCGCTGTAGCGGGTGCCGGTGGCCCGGTCCGTGTAGTGGGCGGCCGGGTCCAGACCGCGCAGCCGCAGCCGGTCCGCGCGCCCGGGCACCAGTGGCGCTCCGTCCAGCCGTCCGGTGTTCCAGGCGGTGACGGCGATCCGGGCGCCGCCCGGCTCCTCGTACTGCATACCGCAGGTGGGGTCGGCGGGGCTGTTCAGGATCCGGGCCTCGCCGTGGTGGATCACGTCACGGATCTCCTTGTAGCGGGCCACCCACCGGGCCGCCTCGGCGCGCCGCTCCGGCGACCATTCACGGATGTCCGCGCCGATGCCGAGGACGCCCGCCATGGAGGCGACGAAGCGGAAGGCGAGCGAGCGCGGGCGCGGGTCGAAGACGCCCGGCGAGTCGGTGACCCAGCAGCTCATGGTGTGCGGTGCGTGCGCGTGCAGATAGCCGTACTGGATGGCCAGCCGGTCCATCGGGGCGGTGTTGTCGCTGGGCCACACCACATCCGTACGGGCGATGGTGGCGTGCTCGATACGGCCGCCTCCGCCGGAGCAGCCCTCGACCGTGACGTGGGGGTGGCGGGTGCGGAGGTGGTCGAGGACACGGAGATAGCCGGCGACATGCGCGGCGTCCAGGTCCTGTTCCTCGACGGGGCCGCCGCCCGGCCTGCCGCGTTCGGTCGGCGGGCGGTTCATGTCCCACTTGAGGTAGCTGATGTCGTGGGCGCCGAGGAGCCGGTCGAAGGTGGCGATGACGAAGTCCTGGACATCGGGGCGCCCGAGGTCGAGCAGGAGCTGTTCGCGTACGAGGGTGGCGGGGCGGCCCTCGATCCGGTAGACCCAGTCCGGGTGTTCGGCGTACAGCGCGGACTGGGGGCTGACCGCCTCGGGTTCGACCCAGAGGCCGAAGTCCATCCCGGTGGCGCGCACTCGGGCGATGAAGTCGTCGAAGCCGTCCGGGAAGTTGGCCGGGTCGGGGTGCCAGTCGCCGAGTCCGCCGGTCTCGTCGTGGCGTCCGGTGAACCAGCCGTCGTCCACAACGAACAGTTCGGCGCCCATCTCGGCGGCGTGGCGGGCGAGTTCGAGCTGGCTCGCGGCGTCGACGTCGAAGCCGGTGGCTTCCCAGGAGTTGTAGAGGACCTTGCGGGTGCGGTGCATCCGCTCGCCGGTCAGGCTGCGTTCGTAGCGGTGCCAGACCCGGGCCAGTCCGTCGAGCCCTTCCGGGCTGAACGCGCAGGCCAGCCTGGGGGTGGTGAGGGTGGCGCCGGGGGCGAGGCGTACGGCGCTCTCGTGGAGCAGCCGTCCCGCGCGGATCCGGACGGCGCCGCCCGGCTCGGCGTCGGCGCTGATGCGCCAGTTGCCTGACCATTCGAGGGCGATGCCGTACGTGGGGGTGGCGGGCCCGTCCGGTTCGGCTGCGTCCTGGACGGCGAGCCAGGGCGCGTAGGCGTGCCCCGGCACGCCCTGGGAGGAGGCCATCTCGAAGCGGCCGCGGGTGAGTTCGAGCTGGGTGCGCTGGAATTCCTGCGACCACTGGCCGGTGAGGTACGTGAGCCGGGCGCCGCCCTCGACCGGGACATTGACCCCGGCGGAGTCGAGGCGCTCGATACGCAGCTCCTGGTCACCGACGCAGGTGAGTTCAGTCCAGCGGAGGATCACATCGGTGCCCGGGACGGTCTCGTAGCACAGTGCCGCGCCCAGTCCCTGCTTCTCGTCGGTGAACTCCAGCCGCAGCGCCCGCTCCCCGTCCGCGGTGGCGGCGGCGAACCGCCACCAGGTGCCGCGGTCCTCCCCGGGCCGCTGCACGGTCAGATCGGCGCCGGTGAAGGGCCGCAGTCCGTACGGGATGTACTCGGCGGGTGCCGCGTCGGCGCGGGTGAGGAAGTGCGTACGGTTCGGCCGCTCGAAGGGCGAGGGTCCGGTCTCGGCGCCGTGCGGTCCCCAGGCGGCGAGTTCGGCCCACCGTCCGTCGTCGGTGACGCGCACGGCGTACGCGGTGTTCTCGGTGCGCAGCAGCCACCGTTGGCGCGGGGTCACTTCACTGCTCCCAGATTGAGGCCGGCCACGAAGTGGCGCTGGAACTTGAGGAAGACGAGGACGGTCGGCAGGGCCGCGATCACGGATCCCGCGGCGATGACGTTCCACATGGAGACGTACTGGCCCTGGAGTCCGATGAGGGAGGCGGTGATGGGCATCCGGCTGTCGGTGCGCAGCACGGTGATGGCCCAGAGCAGGTCGTTGAAGATCCAGGTGAACGACAGGGCGCTGAGCGCGGCCATGGCGGGCCGGGCGAGCGGCATGATGATGCGGCTGTAGATCTGCCACGGGTTCGCGCCGTCGATGACCGCGGCCTGCTGGATCTCGGGCGGTACGGACCGCATGAAGCCGTGCAGGACGAACACGTAGAACCCGACGCCGAATCCGACCTGCACCCCGATCAGCGCGTACAGCGTGTCGTAAATGCCGAGCATCTCGCTGAGCTTGGAGACGGGTACGAGCAGGATCTGCGCGGGCAGCAGGTTCCCGCCGAGCATCAGCAGCAGAAGGGTGCGGCGCAGCGGCAGGGCGTACCGGCTGAGCGCGAAGGCCGCCATGGAGGCGAGCAGCAGCGACAGCAGCACGGTCGGCACGGTGACGAGCAGGCTGTTGATGAGCGCGCGCTGCTGGCCGCCGTCGACCCAGGCCTGGCGGAAGCCGTCCAGGGTGAAGGAGTGCGGCAGGCTGCCCACGCCATGGGCGGCGACGTCGTCGAAGGAGCGGACGCTGGTGACGAGGACGAGCGCGATGGGCAGCAGCCACAGCGCGGAGATCAGTCCGGCACCGAGGTGGAACCCGGCGGTCCCCCACATCCTGCGCCGGTCGCGCCGGCCCGCGGGTGGTGCCTGGGCGGGGGTGGCGGTCATGAGTCGGCCTCCCGGAAGGCGCGCAGGAGATAGGACACGATGACCCCGAAGGCCAGGACGAAGATCACCACGGCGAGAGCGGAACCGTATCCCAGCCGCAGCGACTGGAAGGCGGTGGAGTACATATACGTGCTCAGCAGTTCGGAGGAGTGGTACGGGCCGCCGCGGGTGAGCGACCACACCACGTCGAACGAGCGCAGCGAGTCGATCACGACGACGGACAGCACGACCGCGTTGACACTGCTGAGCTGCGGCAGTGTGATGTGACGGAACTGCTGGCGGCGAGTGGCGCCGTCGACCTTGGCCGCTTCGTACAGCACCGGGTCGATGCCCTTGAGCCCGGCGAGATAGAGCACCATCACATAGCCGATCTGCCGCCACAGCGCGGGCACGATCACGGCGTACAGGGCGGTGTCCTGGTCGGCGAGCCAGGAGCGGGTGAGCCCGTCGAGCCCAATCCCTTCGAGGGTCTTGTTGATCAGCCCGTCCGGCTGGTACATCGCCTGCCACACCAGGGCCGTCGCGACCAGCGAGAACACCACCGGAAGGAACAGCGCGGCCCGGTAGAAGCCGACCCCCCGGCGCTCCCTCTGGAGCAGGAGCGCCGCGCCGAGGCCGAGGACCACGGAGAGGCCGCCGAAGAGCACCAGCCAGATGACTGTGTCGAGTGCGGCGGTACGGAAGATCTCGTCGCCGAACATCTCGCGGAAGTTGGCCAGGCCGATGAACTTCGGGGCGCTGACCCCGTCCCACTGGGTGAAGGCGAGGTAGAAGCCCTGGACGGCGGGCCAGAACACCCAGAACGCCTCGATGAGCAGTGGTACGAGGACGAACGCGAGCACCAGGGGCGGGACCCTGGTGGCCCGCTTGCGGGCCGGGGTCCGCCCGGCGGCCCGTTGCCGGGTCTTCCCGGGCGGCGCGGTGACGACCGCCATGTCACTGGCTCCAGATCTTCTGCGCGTCCCGCTGCCAGGTGGTGAGGATGGAGCCGATCTCCTTGGGCTTGGCCAGATACCGGGTGAGCGCGTTGTCGGCGGTGGGCGACAGGGCGTCGCTGGAGTCCCGGTTGAAGAACTGGGTGAGGTCCGCCGCGTCGTCGATCAGCTTGCGGCCCTTGATGACCAGGGGTGTTCCGCTGTCCTTGGCGTCGGGGTGGGTCGGCAGGGAGGTGCCGGAGGAGCCCTTGAGGTAGATCTCCTGTGCCTCGGCGGTGGCCAGGAAGCGCATGAGTTCCTTGGTCTCTTCCTTGCGGCCGGTGCGGGCGCTGGCGAAGTAGCCGTCGGTGGGCGCCTCTTCGGCGAGCGGGATCTTCGGGTCGATCACCGGGAACCGGAAGAAGTCGATGTCGTCGAGCTGGTCCTTCGGCGTGGAGTCGGCGAAGAAGGTGCCGATCAGCATCATGCCCGTACGGCCCTGGAGGAGCGCGGTCGTCGCGTCCTGGAAGGGCAGCGCGGTCCCGTTGGGGTCGAAGTACGGCAGGGCCTCGCCCCACCGGTCGAAGACCCTGCGCACCTCGGGGTCGTCGAAGCGGTGCTTTCCGGCGAGCAGATCGCGGTGATAGGCGGCACCGTTGATCCGGATATTGAGGTAATCGAACCAGGACGACGCCACCCAGGGAGTGTTGCCGCCGGCGCCGAGCCCGATCGGCGCGACGCCCTTGCCCTTGAGCGTGTCGCACAGGCCGAGGAACTCGTCCCAGGTCTTGGGCTCCTTGACGCCCCACTTGGCGAAGTTCGACTTCCGGTAGAAGACGCCCCACCAGTAGTAGGTGGTCGGGACGAAGACCTTCTTGCCCGCCGAGTCGGTGCACAGCTTCTTCAACGCGTCCGAGTATCCGGCCAGTTCGGGCTTCTCCCAGATGTCGCTGACATCGAGGAGCAGGTCCTTCTTCGCGTACGACTCCGCGACCGAGCCGGGGTACCAGGTGTAGAGGTCCGGCGGATTGGCCGAGGTGAGGTAGGTCGGGAGCTGGGTACGGAAGGTCTCCGAGGCGACCGTGTTGAGCGAGCCCTTCGCGCCGCCCCGCTTGTTGAAGGCGTCGACGACCTGCTGCATCGCCGACTTCGCCTGCGGCGCGGAGAGGTTGGACTGCAGGGTGACCGCGCCGCCCGAGGAGGACGAGCCGCCCGATGACGACGAGGTGACGCAGCCGCTCACCAGCGCGGCGGCGCCGATGGCTCCGGCGCCGGCGAGAAAACCGCGCCGGCTGTGTGCTGTGGTGTTCATGGGACTCCCTATGCGCCCACGGAACGGGGCCCGGCGCCCTGACGGCCGGGCTCTCGTTCGGCTGATACAGACTGACGTGGCACGGGGCCACCGTCAAGATTAATTACTAATTTATTTACTGACGCGGTGACCAGGCCTGATCCCGGGGGCCGTACCGGCGGTACACGGGGTGGGGCGACCGTACGGCCCCCGGGCGGTGTTTCAGGCGGTCGCCTGGTGGACCTGGCCGTCGACCCCGCGGAAGAGCGTCAGCACGGAGGAGCCGTCCGGCCCGGCGACGGCCGCCAGTTCGCCGTCGAAGACCGCGCTGGCATAGCCCTGGCGCTGCGACCAGTCGTTCCAGGTCCCGGAGGCCGTGTCGTAGGTGCGCTGCCAGAGGGTGTAGTCACCGGCGCGCGCGAAGAGCCGTACGGTGCCTCCCGCGACGGCGAGGGTGGGGCTGCCGCTCACGGTGCCGCCCAGCGACGACCAGGCCGACCAGGTGCCGTCGGCGTCCCGTACCCGCAGCCGGACCGAGTCGTCGGCGGTGCGGACGGCGAGATGCGTACGGCCCGCGGAGTCGACGACGGCCGAGGGCCGCCCGTACAGCGCCACTCCGTCCGGTCCCCGGAACGAGGTCCAGCCGGACTCCGCGCCACGCGTGTGGATCAGCCCGTCCTCGCCCCGGGCGAAGAGGGTCCACCGGTCCGGGCTCTCGTACGCCACACCCGGCGCGTCCGCGAGCCGCCCGCCGAGCTTCTGCCAGCGTCCCCAGCGGCCGTCGGCAAAGCTGCGCCGGTAGGCCGCGTCGTCCGTGCCGCGTACGAAGACATCGATCCGGCCGTCCGAGGAGCCGTAGGCGGCGGGCTGCCCGGCGATCCGGCCCTGCGTGGGACCGCCGAGGTCGGTGGTCCGCGCCGACCACTGCCCGTCGCGCCCGGTCTGCTGCCGCAGCGAACCGTCCGTACCCTGGATGAACGCGGTCAGCCGGTCGCCGTCCCGCACCAGCGCGGGCGTGGCCCCGGACCGTACCCCGAGCGACACACCCGGAGCGTCGTCCTCGCCCTTGAGCAGGAGGAACGCCGTGCCATGGGCGGGTACGTCCACGGTGTACGAACCGGAGTGCGTGCCACGGCTCTGCCTGGCCCGCAGGTCCCGTACGGCGACTTCCCCCGCCAGCCCGGCGTCGGCGAACCTCACCGTGCGCTCGGCCGGGCGGTCCGAGCGGTTGAGGAGCACGACCGCGCGCTTGCCGGTGCCCTGGAGCACCTTGCTGTAGACATCGCCGGTGGCGTCGGTGGCGACCCGTACGCCCTGAACGGCGAGCGGGTCCTGGTCGACGGCCAGGATCTCCGGGTTCCTGAGGGTGTCGATCATCGACTGGGGCAGGGTTCGCGGGTCGGAGCCGATGACCAGCGGGGAGGCCATCTCCGCCCACATCACGAGCTGGGTGGTGGACTCCTCCTCGGTCAGCTCGTACGAGCCGTCCGCCAGCTTGCGCATCGGAATCAGATAGTCCGGATCGTTGTAACGGCCGGGGCCCTGTGCCTCGGGGTGCCAGGCGTTGGCGTCCATGTTGCGCAGGACATTGGGCCACTGGCCGGCCGTCGGGGTGCCCCAGGCGATGTCAGTGCCGGTGCGCCAGGAGTCGGCGGTCGTCGGACCGTACACAAAGGCGTTGTGCGCGTCCTGCGCCGGGGTGTGCGGAAGCCCCCAGTCGTCGGTGAGGGGATTGCACAGATTGAGCAGCATGCGCCGTCCTGACGCGGCGACGGCGTCGCTGAACTCCTTGAAGGCGGGCCCGGGATCGGCCTTCTCGGTGATCCCGCAGAGGAAGTCGATCTTGATCGCGTCCATCTTCCAGTCCGCGAACTGCCGGGCGTCCTCGGTGTAGTGGCCGCGACTGCCGAGCCCGCAGGTCTTGCCGCCGTCGTAGGTACCGGCGTCGGTGTAGATGCCCGCCTTCAGTCCGCGCTGGTGCAGATACGACACGAGGGCGGGGATGCCGGAGGGGAAGCGGCCGGGGTGGGCGGTCAGACGTCCGGCGCTGTCGCGCGGGGTGTCCGCCTGCCAGCCGCCGTCGAGCCAGACGATGTCGTAACCGCTGTCCTTGAGACCGCTGCTGACGAGATGGTCGGCAACTCCCTTGACCTCGGCCTCCGTCGGGGCGCCGAGGCCGTAGTAGGTGTTCCAGCCCATGTACGGAGTGGGGGCGAGCCCGCTGTTGTAGTACGGCGGGGCGCCCCCGTCCTGCTGCGGCCGGGCGGTGGCCTCGGCGGCGGTGGGCATGGCCACCGCCAACAGCGCGGCGGCGCCGAGAACGGCCACGGCACGACGGGCCCGCGCCGTCCCTGCACGATGCGACATCACTTGCCTCTCCCGAGAGTTGGGGATACCTGGCGAACGGCGCCCCGCGAATCAGGGGGCCGCGCCACGACGAAGACTGTGGCGTCGTGCCCCGACCCTGTCAACGATTATTACTAATTAACTTAAATTTGTGGCGCGGCAGTCCTCGTAACATCTGGGTATGGCTGCGGGGGACTCGGTGGGACAAGGCACGCGCAACGAGGTGTCGGGCGGGGTGATGATCGGGCCGCTGGTGATGGGCCGGGATGTGACTGTTGAGCTGCCCGCACAGGTGCCGCCCGCGTTGAACGGACTGCGACCGGGGACTTCGCAGTTCGTGGGACGGGAGGTGGTGCTGCGGGAGCTGCTGGATGTGCTGGGGCCGGATTCGGTGGACGGGGCGCGGCCGGGTGTGGTGCTGGTGTCGGCGGTGGCGGGGCTGCCCGGGGTGGGCAAGACGGAGGTGGCGCTGCAAGCGGCCCACCGGGCCCTGGCGCGGGGCTGGTTCCCCGGCGGGGCGCTGATGGTGGACATGCATGGCTACGAGGCGGAACCCAAGAGGCTGGACCCGGACAGGGCGCTGGGCGGGCTGTTACGTGCGCTGGGGGTGCCGGACCAGTACATCCCGCCCGAAACGCAGGAGCGGGAGCGGCTGTACCGGGCGGTCCTCGCGGAGTACGCCGAGCAGGGCCGCCCGATCCTCGTTGTGATCGACAACGCCTCTTCCGGCGACCAGGCGGCGCCGCTGCTGCCGGGTTCCGGCGCGGCGATCGTGACCTCGCGGCATACCTTGGCGGGCTTGGACGCCCGGCTTTTCGACCTGGATACGCTGCCTGATTCTGACGCGGCCGAGCTGCTGACGCTGCTACTGCACCGCAGGCGCGGTGACGCAGAGAGGCGGGTGGCGGAGGAACCGCATCAGGCGCGTCGGCTGGTGGATTTCTGTGCCGGGCTGCCACTGGCGGTGGAGATCATTGCTGCCCCGCTGGCGGCGCATCCCGCCAAGCCGCTGGCTGTGATGGCGGATGAACTGGCGGCAGAGCACACGCGGTTGGCGGAGCTACGGTACGAACAGAAGGCGGTACGGGCGGCGTTCGACCTGTCGTACCGGAACTTGGACGAGGAGCAGGCGCGGTTGTTCCGACTACTGACGGTCAATCCGGGGCCTGAGGTGTCGACGGAAGCGGCGGCGGCGCTGGCCGAGTTGGAGGAGCGGCAGGTACGGAGGCTGCTGGAGGCACTGGCCAGGGCGCATCTGATCGAACCGGCGGGCGGGTATGGCCGGTGGCGGATGCATGACTTGGTGCGCCTGTATGCCACGGGGCTGGCGGAGGAAAGTGCTGACGAGGACGAGCGGTTCAAGGCACTCGCGCGGCTGCTGGAGTACTACCTCACGACGAGCTGGAACGCGTCGGCCCATTTGATTCCAGCCGAGCCCGACCCGGCCGCCCATGGCTTCGACGATCAGGACTTGGCACTGAAGTGGCTGGACACCGAACTGCCCAATCTGATGGCGGCATGCCGTACCTGCATCGAGCGAGCCCCTTCGACCGGGATCCTCATGATCCGCTCCCTGGGCCGGTTTCTTGCGTGGCGGGGGCACTTCAAGGCGTGGACTGAGCTGGCCGCCCTCGCTGTAAGGACCGCCCGCAGCATTGGCGACCGGACTGCGGAAAGCAAAGCCCTCAGTGCCCTGACCAGCGCCCTCGTGGGAGTGCAGCGCTATGAGGAAGCCATCGCCAGCGCTCAGAGGGCAGTCGCACTCTGCCGCGAGGCAGGCAACGGACATGAAGTGGCCATGATCCTGGGGAACATGGCGGTGGCCCTGCTGGGGCTGCAGCGCTATGAGGAAGCCATCGACGCGAGCCGCAACGCTGGGGCCCTCCTCCGCGAGACGGGAGACCAGCATGGGGAGGCTGTGGTGCTGGGCATCCTGGGGAGGATTCTACTTAAGCTGGAGCAGTTCGACGAGGCCATCACCGCGAGCAGGGACGCTGCCCTTGTCCTCCGCGAGACCCGCGACCTGCGGAGCGCGGGTCTCGCGCTGATCGATCTAGGAATGGCGCTCAATAACGCCCGGCGTTTCAAGGAAGCTATCCCCGTCTACCAGGATGCGGTCGCGATTCTCGCTGACACCGACGATCGGGCCCGCCAAGGGATGGCACTGGCTGGCCTGTGGTTTGCCCTGCTCCGGACGGGACAACGGGACGCAGAGGCCGCAGCCGTCGGCCGGAAGGCCGTAACAATCTACCGCGAGACCGGCGACCGACAGGGCGAGGGCGATGCACTGAACGCTCTGGGCGCCGCATTGAATCAACTGGCGCGAATCGAAGAGGCCATCAACGTCACCGGCGCCGCCATCGCCATCTTCCGCGAGACCGGCGACCAGCTCAGTGAGGCCGTAGCGCTGAACAACCTGGGCCTCGCTCTCGCGGGCGCCGGACAGTTCTCGGAGGCCATCAACACATACCTCGACGCCGCCGAGATCTTCCTGGAGGTCGGCGAGCCGCATGCCACAATCAGCACGGTGATCAACTTAAGGACCGCCCTGGCCGAGCTGCTCCGGTCCACGACCGACACCCCCACCGCCTGACCCCGGAATAGTCGGGCGTCCGCCCCTGGTTGGCACCGTCATCGCTGGATTTCGAGCACATGTGGGAGACAACACGATGGTTACTCTGCAGGAGTCCGTGGGCCGCTACGGGATCTGGAGCTCTGCGCTCCGCCCCGGCGGCGCCATCCCGGACGCCGAGATCCGCGAAGCCGCCGCCGAGCTGGAAGAACTCGGCTTCGGGGGCGTCTGGATCGGCGGCAGCAGTGTCGAGCAGGCCGTGCCGCTCATCGAGGCCACCTCCCGGCTCACCGTCGCCACCGGCATTCTCAGCATCTGGCAGCACGAGGCCGCCGACACCGCCACCCGCTTCCTGGAGCTGGAGTCCCGCCACCCGGGCCGTTTCATCCTCGGTATCGGCGCCAGCCACGCCAAGTTCGCCGCGCAGTACCAGCGCCCCTACTCGGCCGTGGTCGGCTACCTCGACGCCCTGGACGCGGCCAAGGTCCCCGCCGAGCGGGTCGTGCTGGCCGCGCTCGGCCCGAAGATGCTCGAACTCTCCCGTGACCGCGCGGGCGGCGCCCACCCGTACCTCGTCACCCCCGAGCACACCGCGCAGGCCCGTGAGATCCTCGGCGCGGGCCCGCTTCTGGCGCCTGAGCTGAAGGTCGTCCTGGACACCGACCCGGACACCGCCCGGGCCACGGCCCGCGGCTACCTCGGCATGTATCTCACCCTGCCGAACTACACGAACAGCTTCCTGCGGCTGGGCTTCACCGAGGACGACTTCGCGAACGGCGGCAGCGACCGGCTCATCGACGCGGTCTACGCCTGGGGCGACGACGCCCGGATCCGGTCCCGTATCGAGGCCTTCCACGCGGCCGGCGCCGATCATGTCGCTCTCCAGATCGTCACCCCGGGCAGCACCGCCGGCGCTCCGGGGCCGCTCCCCCGTGCCGAGTGGCGGCGCCTCGCCGAGATCGTGGCCTGACCGCCGACCGCCACCGCCCTCCCCGCCCGGCCCCCGTGGCCCCCGTGGCGTCCGCGGACGGACGCCACGGGTGGTCATGGTCTGAGGCTGCCGACCACCCCGGCCGTCGCGTTGATCCCGTTCGCGATCGTCGGCGCCATGCTCGTACCCGCGAGGAAGAACCCGAGCAGGACACAGACCGCCGCGTGCGAGAACTTCAGGCCGCCCATCCGCATGAAGATCGCCGCGAGAATCAGCAGAAGCAGCACCACTGAGATCGAGATGGCCATCGACAAACCTCCTCCGCCGCACCGGAATAGCGGCATTCGGCCGCCAGTGTGGCGGAGGAGGGCGCCCGTTCCCCCGAGTGGCGTGTCCGCCGTACGAGTGATTGAGGCCAGGTGGTCGCCACTGCCCCCCCCGGGGCAGTCGCGGCTACCGCTGGTGGTCGCGCAGGAAGCGTTCGAGGCCCGCAAGGTCGTCCGTATTGAGGTGGTCGACCCCGGCGGCGAGCAACTCGGCCCAGACGGCGTCCCGCTCGGGGCCCGCCGTGTCGGGCGTCGCCCAGAACCGTACGCGCTGACCGCGGCTGTGCGCGGCGGTGACGATACGGCACAGCTCGGCGTGCTCCTCGGCGGGGAAGGCGCCCGCGCCCTGCCAGTCGAAGCTCTGGGTCCAATTGCTGCTGATCAGCGGGACGAAGGACGCGGGCGCGGTGGTGCCGAGGTCTTCGAGCCGCCCGTCGTAGAACGCGTACCGCACCCGCTGCGCCTCCATCGGCTCGCGAGCCGCCCTGTCCCCGGAGATCACCGGGGTGACCGCGCCGAGGCGTACGGAACCGTACGAATAGGTGCTCAGCATCGAGCGGTAGGCGGTGAGTTGGCGGTGGAGTTCGTTGTAGGCGGCGACGCCGTCCGTCTTGATGTCGATGAGAAGCTGCACGGGCCGGTGGTAACCCCGGTGCACAAAGCCGTGGTTGGCCCGTACCCGCGCGAACAGCGGGTCCAGGTAGAGCTTCCGGAGGGTGCGGGCCGGGTCGAGTGCGGCGGGCTCATGGGCGACGAGCAGTTCGCCGTCGACCAGGAAGATGTCGGCCTCCACGCTCGTGAAGCCGTGCGAGAGGGCGTCGAGGAGCGGGCGGGGGTGGAGGTAGTCGTTGTGGGCATGGGCCTGGCGCAGCGGCCGGGGACCCCAGCCGGCCGGGATCCTGGTGGCGGCCTGGGCGTACGAGGGGGTCGCGACGGCTCCCGCGAGCGCGGCGGCGAGCGCGCTGACGGCTCTGCGGCGGGTGGTGAGGGCCATGATGCCTCCGGGTGAGCGCGGTGGGGCGCGGACCAGGCGAGTATCCGCCGCGTCAGGGAACGAACGGGGCGTTGCCGGGGAGTGTTCGCTCTCTTGCCATGTACGATTCAAAGACTCCCCGGCCCCGCACCCGCTCGTTACCGTGGTCCTGGCAGGTCGGCGAGAGCCGCCAGGGTCTCCTTGTGCCGCCCCGGCGAACCCAGCGCGATCTCATCGGACTTGGCGCGCTTGAGATAGAGATGCGCCGGATGTTCCCAGGTCATTCCGATGCCGCCGTGGAGCTGGACGCACTCCTCGGCCGCGTGGACCGCGACCCGTCCGCAGTACGCCTGGGCGAGGGCCACCGCGAGCGGTGCGTCGGGGCTGCCGGTGGCCAGCGCGTCGGCCGCGTTGCGGGCGGCGGCGCGCGCGGAGACGATCTCCAGCCAGAGGCTCGCCATCCGGTGCTTGAGCGCCTGGAAGGATCCGACGGGGCGGTTGAACTGGTGCCTGCCGCGGGTGTAGTTGACCGTCTCCTCCAGGCACCGTTCGGCGATCCCGAGCTGTTCGGAGGCGAGCAGCCCGGCCCCGGCCAGCAGGCCTCGCCGTACCGCGGCCTCCGCCAGTGGCGGTTCGGCGATCCGCAGTCCGGCGCCGGCGTCGATGGTGACCGTGGCGAGGGGGCGGGTCAGATCGAGCGGGGTCAGCGGCTCGACGATGACGCCCGGTGAGGCCGTCTCGACCGCGTACAGCCCGTCGTCCCCGAGCACCAGCAGGACATCGGCACGGACCGCGTCGGCGACTCCGGTGACGACGGGCGCACCGGCGGGCAGCGGCCCGTCGGGGGCGGTGGTGAGCGGTACGGCGAGGACGGCGACCCGGTGGCCATGGGCGAGCGCGGTGAGCAGCCCCGCGACATCGGTGCTGCTGGTGCTCTCGCCGTCGCAGGCGAGGAGGGTCTCGGTCGCCATGACCGAACTGGTCAGGTACGGGACGGCCGTGACGCTCCGGCCCAGTTCCTCCAGGACGACCGCGGCCTCGCGCGGGCCCGCGCCCTGGCCGCCGAGCTTCTCGGGGACGAGCAGGCCGGACGCGCCGATCCCGGCGGTGAGGGAGGTCCACAGTTCCGGGTCGTACGGGTTGCCGTACTCGGCGCGGACGAGCGCGGCCGGCACATCGGCGCGGTCGGTGAGCAGGGACCGTACGGCCGCGCGCAGATCGTCCTCGGTGTCGGAGTACAGCAGATCGGGGGAGGCTTCCGACGTGTTCGGCGGCACCTTCATCGCGTCAGGTCCTTCCAGGCGACGTCCTTGTCGTTGCGCGGCTCGGTGGGCAGGCCGAGGACGCGTTCCGCGACGATGTTCAGCAGCACTTCGCTCGTACCGCCCTCGATGGAGTTGCCCTTCGAGCGCAGATAGCGGTATCCGGCGTCGCGTCCGGTGAAGTCGACCAGCTCGGGCCTGCGCATGGTCCAGTCGGAGTACAACAGGCCTTCCCCGCCGAGGAGTTCGACCTCCAGGCCGCTGATCTCCTGGTTGAGCCGGGCGAAGGAGAGCTTCATTCCGCTGCCCTCGGGGCCCGGCTCCCCCGCGGCGAGCTGCTGGCGCAGCCGCTCCCCGGTCAGCCGCGCCACCTCGGCCTCCACCCAGAGGGTGAGCAGGCGCTGATGGAGGTCATGGGTGCGCAGGTCCGGGCGCTCGCGCCAGGTGCGGGCGACCTGGCCGATCATGCCGCCCTCGCGGGGCAGTCGAGCACCGCCGATCGAGACCCGCTCGTTCATGAGGGTGGTCTGGGCGACCTTCCAGCCCTCGCCGATCTCACCGAGGCGGTGCGCGTCGGGGATCCGGACATCGGTGAGGAAGACCTCGTTGAACTCGGCCTCGCCGGTGATCTGGCGCAGTGGCCGTACCTCGACACCGGGGTCGGTCATGTCGCACAGGAAGTAGGTGATGCCGCGGTGCTTGGGCAGCTCCGGGTCGGTACGGGCGATGAGGATGGCCCAGCGGGCGAGATGTGCGCTGGAGGTCCATACCTTCTGTCCGTTGACGATCCAGTCGCCGGAGACGGGGTCGCCCTCGCGGACGGCCCGGGTGGCGAGCGCGGCGAGGTCGGATCCCGCGCCCGGCTCGGAGAAGAGCTGGCACCACACCTCCTCGCCGACCCACAGCGGGCGCAGGAAGCGCTCCTTCTGTTCCTGGGTGCCGAAGCGCAGGATGGTCGGCGCGGCCATGCCGAGACCGATACCGATCCGGCGCGGATCGTTGTCGGGCGCGCCTGCCGCTGCCAACTCGGCGTCCACGACGCCTTGGAGGGAGCGCGGCGCGTCGAGGCCGCCGAGTCCGGCGGGGTAGTGCACCCAGGCGAGTCCGGCGTCGAAGCGCGCCTTGAGGAAGTCGGTACGGGTGGTCCCGGCCGGCGGGTGCTCGGCGAGCAGCTTCCGTGTGAGGGCGAGGAGTTGGGCGGCGTCGGTCATCGGGTCACGCCCTCGGGGAGGACGACCACCCGGCCGGTGGTGGTGCCGTCGGCGACCCGCTGGACGGCGTCGGCCGCGCCCTTCAACGGGACGCGCTCGCTGATGAGCGGCTTGATCGCGCCCCGGTCGGCGAGCGCGGTCAGCTCCTGGTGGCAACCGGCCACCGCCGCCGGGTCCTTGGTGCGGTAGAGGCCCCAATGCAGGCCCAGGAGCGAGTAGTTCTTCACCAGGGCGTGGCTGAGGGGCGGGCTGGGGATGACTCCGCTCGCGAAGCCCACAAGCACGATCCGGCCCTCGAAGGCCACGCATTTCGCCGACTTGGCGAAGGCGTCGCCGCCCACCGGGTCGTACACGACATCCGCGCCCCGGCCGCCGGTGGCCTCCTTGACGGCGGCGACGAGGTCGTCCGTACGGCGGTCGACGACCACGTCGCAGCCCAGTTCACGCGCTACTCGGGCCTTGTCCTGGCCTCCGACGACACCGATGACGGTGGCTCCGGCGGCCTTGCCGAGCTGTACGGCGGCGCTGCCGACTCCGCCTGCCGCCGCGTGGACCAGCAGGGTCTCCCCCGGCTGGAGGTGTGCCCGGCGGTGCAGTGCGAACCAGCCGGTCTGGTAGCCGATATGGAGCGCGGCGGCCTCGGCGTCGTCCAGGGACTCGGGCGCGGAGAGGAGTCCGGCCGCGTCGGCGACGACGTACTCGGCGAGGCCTCCGTACGGCAGTGCGGGGGCGGCGATGACCCGCCGCCCGTCCTCGGTCTCCCCGCAGATCTCCAGACCGGGGGTGAACGGCAGCGGCGGGCGCACCTGGTACTGGCCCCGGCAGAGCAGGGCGTCCGGGAAGTTGATGTTCGCGGCGCGGACCCGGAGCGCCACCTGCCCCTCGCCGGGCACCGGACGCTCCGTGTCTTCGAGCCGCATCACCTCGCCCGGCTCGCCGTTCCGGTGCACTCGCCATGCCTGCATTGGGGGCCTCCACACGATGGGCAGTACCGCACTCGACCGCATACTAAGCAGTCGCTTGCCCCTGTGGGAACAGCCCGCCCAGGGGGTATGGAGCACCGGCCCCGCGTTCCGTCAGCCGGCCCCGCGCCGGATCAGCCGGCCCCGGGGCCGGCCGGCGACGGTCGTTCGGGCCGGGTCACTCGGCGATGGCCTCGTGAACTCCCGGGCCCGCGGGCTCCGTTCCGTCCGGGAAGATCGGAACGGGCCTGGTTCTGCGCAGATATGCCTCCGCGTGCCAGATCGCCTCACGGGCGGTGCGCTGTCCCATGAGGACACAGAGGGTGTACGCGACGTCCTCGAACCGCCCGCGGGTGGCCTCGTCGAGCGGATCGGCGAGGACCAGCCGTTCCCAGGCCCGGTAACGGGCCAGCAGATCGGCGACCAGATGTCTGTCCGGCAGCAGCATGTCCACCACCTCCCGCCTCGCGCGCAGCGCGGCACCAGTCCCCTGGGGGTCATTGTCACCCCGCCGGTCCGTATCCGCTCGGCGAAGCGGACCCGGGTCCGGGTCCGGGCCCGTACGGCCTCGCCCCGTGGAGACCCTTAGTCCTCTAGTCCTCTAGTCCTCTAGTCCTCTAGTCCTCTAGTCCTCGCCGCGCGCGAGCGCCAGCAGCCGGTCCAGTACGCGCGGCGCTCCGGCCCGCAGCCCGTCGTGCTCGTACTCGTTCGTCACCCAGGTCCGCAGCCCCCGGATCGCCCGCGCGGTGCGCAGCGAGTGCTCGGTGTCGACATACATGTCGTCGTGGTAGACGAGGGCGGCGGCCGGCACCTCGTTGGCGGCGAGCCGCGCGGTGTCGTACAGCCGGGCGCCGCCGTGCGGCACGGGCCAGTCGGTACGGGCCGCGAGCAGTTCGGCGGTCTCGCGCAGGGGGCTCAGCGCCGGGTCGGTCTCGAAGTGCCAGGGGTGGATGCTCTCGCCGGTGAAGTACAAAGGGCCTTCCCCTGCGAGGGACTTGGCCGCGTCGAAGCGGGGGAACTCGGCGCGGATCCGTTCGGCCGCCCAGTCGGTGGGCCGGCCGCCCTGCGCGTAGATCGACTCGTGCAGTACGGCGTACAGCGGGTGCCCGGCGTACGAGAGGGCCGCGACCACACCCTCCTGGAAGGTGTCCGAGAGCGTCTCGCCTCCCGGGGTGGGTACGAAGGCGTTCTCCAGCAGATAGTGGAGCTGGTGGCTGCCGTCGCTGCCGCCGAGCATGATGCCGAGCGACTGGAAGGCCTCGGGGGTCAGCACGTATCCGGTGGGGAGTACGGTCCGGTGCCCGGCGAGATGCTCCGCGATCCGGCGGGCCCGGCCGATGTCCTGCGGATAGCGGGCATAGTGCGCCTCGACCTTCCGCGCGACGCGCGGATAGGCGGCGCGGTAGACGTCGTCGGCCGTGGCGTCCAGGGAGGGCAGGCCGCCGGTGATCAGTACGGTGCGCAGACCTTCGGGGGCGGTGGAGAGGTAGTGGACGGCGCAGAAACCGCCGAAGCTCTGGCCGAGCACGGTCCAGGGGGCGCCGCCGGTGAGCTGCGGCCGGATGGTCTCGCAGTCGCGGACGATCGACTCGGCTCGGAAGTGCGCGAGATAGTCGGCCTGCTCGCGCGGGCCGCCGCGCAGGGGCAGGGTCTGCCGGTTGGCCGGGGTGGAGAGTCCGGTGCCGCGCTGGTCGAGGAGGAGCACCCGGAACTCCTGGAGGGCGCGGCCGAGCCAGGCCTGTCGGCCGGTGAACCTGCGTACGCCGAAGCCGGGACCGCCCTCCAGATAGACCATCCAGGGCAGGTCCGCCTCCGCCCTGCCGCTCGCGACGACCTCGCGGGCGAAGAGCTCGATCCGCTCCCCCGACGGGTCGGCATGGTCCAGCGGGACGGAGAAGCGGTGGTCGGTGAGGACGACGCCGGGCTGGCGGTAGCTGGTCACGGGTGCTCCTGTTCTCGCTCGCCCCGGGCCGGGGGCGGTCACGGCGGACAGTCCAGCACACGGGCCGCGGAGGCCTGCCCGTACCCCCGGAACCAGGGCCTTCCGGCCCAGGTGCGGAGCCGCCCGTCCGCTCTTAGCGTGGGGAGATGATCCGGTTCGAGCAGGTCGGCAAGGTCTATCCGGACGGTACGGCCGCTGTACGTGATCTGTCCTTCGAGGTCGCCGAGGGCGAGCTGGTGACACTGGTGGGGCCCTCGGGGTGCGGCAAGACGACCACGATGATGATGGTGAACCGGCTGATCGAGCCCACCTCGGGCCGGATCCTCGTGGCGGGCCGGGACATCTCCGGTGTCGACCCGGTCGCGCTGCGACGCCGTATGGGCTATGTCATCCAGGACGTCGGGCTCTTCCCGCACCGGACGGTCCTGGACAACACCGCGACCGTGCCCGCCCTGATCGGCTGGAAGCGGGCGAAAGCACGCGCCCGGGCGGCCGAGCTGCTGGATCTGGTGGGGCTCGACCCCGCGGCGTACGGTCCGCGCTATCCGGCGCAGCTCTCCGGCGGGCAGCGCCAGCGGGTCGGGGTGGCGCGCGCCCTGGCCGCGGATCCGCCGGTGCTGCTGATGGACGAGCCGTTCGGCGCGGTGGACCCGGTGGTGCGCGAGCGGCTCCAGAACGAGTTCCTGAAGCTCCAGGCGGCCATGCGCAAGACGGTGCTGATGGTGACGCACGACATCGAGGAGGCGGTACGGATGGGTGACCGTATCGCGGTGTACGGGGAGGGGCACATCGAGCAGTACGACAGCCCGGCCCAGGTCCTCGGCGCCCCCGCCACCCCGTATGTGGCGCGCTTCGTCGGCGCGGACCGCGGGCTGAAGCGGCTGTCGGTCACCGCCGTCGAACCGGCCGATCTGGAGGAGCCCCCGGTGGCCAGGACCGACGAGCCGGCGCGGGACGCGGCGGCCCGGATGCGCGCCGAGGGCGCCCGCTGGGCGGTCGTCCTGAACTCGGGGGGCGAACTGCACGGCTGGGTGTCCGCCGACGCGCTGGCCGGGGCCGGTGAGCGAAGTTCCGTCGGCGACTTCGCGAGCCGGATGGAGGCCTGGGTGCCGCTGGGCTCGCCGCTGAAGCAGGCGTTCAGCGAGATGCTCCAGCACGACGCGGGCTGGGTGGCGGTCCTGGACGAGGAGCGCGAGGCGCGGTTCCTGGGGGTGCTGACCCCGGCGAAGCTGCATGAGGCGCTGCGCCGCTCGGTCGACGCGGACGCGCGGGGCGTCGGGCGGGACGAGGTGGACTTCGACTCGGTGTCGGACGCGTAGGCCTGTGACCGCTTGGGTACGCCGGGTCCGTCCGGCTGCCGGTTCGTCCTCGAACGCCGGACGGGCTGTCAGCGCGACGGGATCAGGCGCTTCGACTCCAGATAGGCGCGGGCGACGTCCTCGGGGAGTCTGCGCCAACTGTCGACCTGTTCGTTCATCGACGCCAGGTCCTTGGTCGTCAGGACGGTGTTCAGCCGGTCCAGCGCCCGGGTGACACGCGCGCTCCCGGCCCGGGAACGGTTGACGACCGGGACGATGTAGTCGGCGTTCTGGAGGTGCTTGTCGTCTGCGAGGAGCACCAGACCGAACTGGCCGAGCGTGGCGTCGGTGGTCGTGGTCAGCACCATCTGGTCCTGGCCGTCCTGCACCGCCTTCTTGGCCGCGGTGGTGCCGACGCCCTTGGGGTCGATCGCGGTGATGTTGATGCCGTAGGTCTTCCTGAGCCCCGGCTCGCAGTAGGGCCGCTGCACGCACTCGTCGCCCGCGGCCAGCCTGACGGGCAGCCCGGACGCGCCCAGATCGCTGAGCGTCTTCAGCCGGTGTTTCCTGGCGTACGAGGCGGCGACGGCGAAGGCGTTCTGGTCGACGGCCCGGCCGGGGTCGAGGACGGTGAGCCCGCGCGGCGCGGCCAGCGCGCGCAGCGCCAGCATCGTCGTGGCGAGGTCGGGCGAGCCGACGGGCCGGGCATCGGGGCCGTGGGCCCTGGTGTTCAGCCAGTCCGCGAAGGTCGCCGCGTATTCGGGTACGACATCGATCTGGCCGCTCTCCAGGGCCGGTTCGTAGATCTCCCGGTTGGTGACGGTGAGGATCCGGGTGTGGTAGCCGGCCCGGTCGAGCAGCAGCGCGTACATCTCGGCGAGCAGATCGCTCTCGGTGAAGCCCGCGGAGCCGATGGTCAGATGGCTGCTGTCGCCGGGCGGCGCGGTGATCTCGCCCCGGTGCTCCAGGGACGGTCCGAAGGTGCACGCGGTGGCGGCCAGCAGCAGGACCGCCACGACGGCGGTACGGAGCGGTCTCACCCGGCGCCGCCCCTGGCCCACCGCGGACCGAACTTCTGCACCGCCTCGAACACCGCCTCCACCAGCAGCGCGAACACCGCCACGAGCACGGCCCCCGCGACCACCTGCGGGGTGTCGGCGAGATTGAATCCGGCGGTGATGATCCGGCCGAGCCCGCCGCCGCCGATCAGGGCCGCGAGCGTGGCGGTCGCGACGAGCTGTACGGCGGCGATCCGTACCCCGGTGAGGATCAGCGGCAGGGCGAGCGGCGCCTCGACCCGCCACAGGAGCTGACGGCCCGTCATCCCCATGCCGCGCGCGGCCCGTACCACCTCGGGGTCGACGCCCCGCATCCCGACATAGGCGTTGGTGAGCAGCGGCGGGACCGCGAAGAGGACCAGGGCAATGATCGTCGGCCAGTCCCCGTACCCGCCGATGGGGGTGAGCAGCAGCAGGACGAGGACGGCGAAGGTGGGGACGGCCCGGCCCGCGTTGGAGATATTGACGGCCAGGGCACCGCCCCGCCCGAGATGCCCCAGCACGAGGGCGACCGGGAGTGCGATGGCGCAGCTCAGGGCGAGACAGACGACGGTCAGATAGAGATGCTCGCCGAGCCGCTGCCAGACACCGCCGGGGCCCGACCAGTGCGCGGCGCTGGTGAGCCAGGCCCAGGCGGCGGCGAGGGTGTTCACGCGCGGGCCGCCCTGGTCCAGGGGGTGAGCAGCCGCTGGAGTCCGAGGAGCAGCAGATCGGCGACGACGGCGATGAGGACGCAGAGGACGGAGGCGGTGAGCACCTGCGCCTTGAAGAAGGTGTTCATCCCTTCGTAGATGAGATTGCCGAGCCCGCCGTAGCCGACGATCGCGCCGATGGTGACGAGGGAGACGGCGGACACGGTCGCGATCCGCAGCCCCGCCAGGGAGGCGGGCAGCGCGAGCGGCAGTTCGACGGCGAGCACCAGCCGTACGGGCCCGTAGCCCATGCCGCGGGCGGCCTGCCGGGTGTCCTCGGGCACCGCGCGCAGTCCGGCCAGGATGTTCCGTACGAGCAGGGTCAGCGAGTAGAGGACCAGACCGGCGACGACGAGCGAGGCGGACAGCCCGTACACGGGCAGCAGCAGGGAGAACATCGCGAGCGACGGAATGGTGTAGAGGATGGTCGTGACCGCGAGCACGGGCGCTCCCGCCCAGCGCCAGCGGCGGGCGGCGAGCGCGAGGGGCACGGCGATCAGCAGGCTCAGCAGGACGGCGGAGAAGGTCAGCCGGAGGTGTTCGAGCACCGCGTCCCAGAGGATCGTGCGGCGGCTGGCGAGATAGGCGCCGCAGATCCACTCATTGCGCGCGAGGCAGTCGTCGGGGGGCGCGGTCACCCGTCCATTGCAGCCTCGCGGGGCGGGTGACCGCGCGCCGTGTTGGACCGTACGGGGACGGGCCGGCGCGTCCTGCCCACGCGGGATCGCACACCTCGCACACCTCGCGCGTCTCTCACACCTCTCACACCGCTCACACCGTGACCGGCAGTGTTTCGAGCCCGCGGATGACGAAGTTGGGTTTGCGTGTGGGCTCCGCGGCCGGGCCCAGTCCGGGGGCCAGGTCCAGCAGGGCGGTCATGGACGCGGTCAGTTCCATGCGGGCGAGCGGGGCGCCGACGCAGTAGTGGATACCTGCGCTGAAAGAGATGTGCGGATTGTCGCGGCGGGCCAGGTCCAGGGTTCCGGGGGCGGCGAAGACGGCCGGGTCGTGGTTGGCGGAGCCGAAGAGCAGGGCGACCTCGGCGCCGCGCGGAATGGTGGTGGTGCCGATCTCGACCGGGTCGAGCACCCAGCGTTCGAAGAGCTGGAGCGGGGTGTCGTAGCGCATCAGCTCCTCGACGGCGGTGGGCAGCAGGGCCCGGTCCGCGCGCAGGGCGGCGAGCTGCGCGGGATTGCGGAACAGCGCGAGCCAGCCGTTGACGGTGGCGTTGACCGTCGCCTCGTGCCCGGCGTTCAGCAGCAGCGCGCAGGTGGCGACCATCTCGGCCTCGGTCAGCTTCTCGCCGTCGTCATGCGCGGCGATGAGCGCGGAGATCAGGTCCTCGCCGGGCTTCTGGCGGCGTACGGAGATGAGTTCGCGCAGATACGCGGAGAACTCCAGAGAGGCGGTGACCGCGCGGCGGGCCGTCTCGGGTGACGGGTTCAGCTCGTACATCCCGCAGATCGCCGCCGACCAGGGCCGCAGCAGCGGCCGGTCCGCCTCGGGGACGCCGAGCATCTCGGCTATCACGGCGACCGGCAGGGGTTCGGCGACGGCGGTGAGCAGATCGCCGCCGCCCTCGGCCACGAGCCGCCCCGCCAGACCGGCCGCGAGCCGGTGTACGTACGGCCTGAGCCGCTCGACGGTGCGCGGGGTGAACGCCTTGGACACGAGACGCCGGATCCGGGTGTGGTCCGGCGGCTCCAGTTCGAGCATCCCGCGGTCGTTCAGCTCGTGGAACGGCTCATGGCCGGGCGGCGGCGGGGTCCTGCCGAACTCCTCGTGGGTGAAGCGGTGCCCGTACGAGCGGCCGAGGCGGCGGTCCCGCAGCAGCGCTGACACATCCGCGTGGTGCGGGACGAGCCACTGGTCGCTGGGCTCGTAGTAGTGGGCGCGGCCATGGGCCCGCAGCTCGGCGTAGGCGGGGTAGGGGTCGGCGAGGAACGCGGGCGAGGAGGGGGCGAAGTCGGGCATCCCAGGACGGTATCCGCCGCCGTGTGCGGGAGACCAGGCCGGTGCGGTATGGGTACGGCGCGGCGCGGCGCGGACCTACACCTTGCGCGCGAGTCCGCCCGCCATCAGGGACTGGCCCACGGTCAGGGGCGGTTCGACCGGTTCCTCGGGGCGCCAGAGCGGGAGATAGGTGACGCCGGGGTCGGCGAGTTCCAGGCCGTCGAAGTACGCCGTGATCTCCTCCAGGGTCCGGAATCTTCCGGTCCCGAGGTCGGCCAGCAGGGCTCGTTCCAGTCCTGCGGCCTCGGGGCTCGACGCGCAGAAGTGGGTGAGGAAGAGGAAGCTCCCGCGCGGGACCGCGTCGAGATAGGCCCGTACCAGGCCCGCCGGGTTCTCCTCGTCGTTGAGGTGGTGGACCACGCCCAGGAGCATCAGGCCGACCGGCCAGCCGAAGTCGATGAGCCGGCGCACCTCGGGGTGATCCAGCACGCTCGGGGGATCGCGCAGATCGGCGGTGACGACCGTGGAGCGGGCGTCGGCGGCGAGCAGTTCACGGCCGTGCGCCAGCACGATGGGGTCGTTGTCGACATACACCACACGGGAGCTGGGGGCGGCGGCCCGGGCGACCTGGTGGGTGTTCTGCGCTGTGGGCAGGCCGGAGCCCAGATCCAGGAACTGCCGGATGCCGGCGCGCGCCATGTACCGTACGCCGCGGCCGAGGACAGCCCTGTTGTAGCGGCCGACGTCGCCGATCTCGGGGACGATCCGCAGGGATTCGGCGGCGATGGCGCGGTCCACCGCGAAGTTGGTGTCGCCGCCCAGGACGGCGTCGTACACCCGCGCGATGCTCGGTCGGCTCGGGTCGATTTCGCCGGGCTCGTCTTCGCTGAACTCGTTGGTTCCGTCGGGCTCGGTGTTGTCGTCGGTCTCGGTCGGAATGCGGTCCGTCATGGCCCCTCCGGCTCGTTCCGGCTTTCTCCGGCTTGCTGCCGTGACGAGTCGTATCAGCGCCGGGCTCCGCTGTCGACGGCACCGCAGGCGTTCTCATGCCGCGTGGTGGGCCAGTCTCCTGTGCGGGTCGTCCATGCCGGAGACGGCGGCCGGGTCGGTGTGGACCAGGGCGGCGGTGAGCCGGCGTACCGAATGGAGCAGGGCGTGCTCCACCTCGACGGCCACCTCGTGCGCCTGCCGTACGCCCAGGTTCCCGTCCACTTCCACGGTGACCTCGGCCCGCAGCCGGTGGCCGATCCAGCGCATCCGCAGCTCGGTCACCGCGAGGACCCCGGGGACCCGGCGCGCGGCGGCCTCGCCCGTATCGATCAGCTCCGGGTCCACGGAGTCCATGACACGGCGGAAGACCTCCCGGCAGGCGTCCTTCAGCACCAGCAGGATGGCCGCGGTGATCAGCAGACCGACGACCGGGTCGGCCCACCGCTGCCCCATGGCGGCGCCCGCCGCGCCCAGCAGGACGGCCAGCGAGGTGAAGCCGTCGGTCCTGGCGTGCAGCCCGTCGGCGACCAGCGCCGCCGAGCCGATCCGCCTGCCGACCCGGATACGGAAGCGGGCCACCCATTCATTGCCGATGAAGCCGATGACCGCCGCACCGGCGACCAGCCCCAGGTGGGAGATGTCCCGCGGGTTCAGCAGCCGGTCGACAGCCTGGTACGCGGCGAGCGCGGCCGACGCCGCGATGGTGAGCACGATGGCGATACCGGCCAGGTCCTCGGCGCGGCCGTAGCCGTACGTGTAGCTACGGGTCGCCGCGCGGCGGCCGAGGACGAACGCCACCGCCAGGGGCAGTGCGGTCAGCGCGTCGGCGGCGTTGTGGACGGTGTCGCCGAGCAGGGCGACCGAGCCGGACAGGACGACGACCACGACTTGAAGGGCCGCGGTGGCGCCGAGCACGGCCAGCGAGATCCACAGGGCCCGCATGCCCTCGGCCGACGACTCCATAGCCGAGTCGATCTTGTCCGCCGCCTCATGGGAGTGCGGTTTCACCAGATGGGCCGCCCGGTGCCGCAGACGCGACAGACGGCCCGCGCCGTGACCGTGGGCATGCGGTGGCGCCGGGGTACGGGGGTGCTCATGGCGTTCGTTCACGCGTGGCTCTCCTGTCGGGCGTCGGGAGTGTCGCCGGAGACGGCCGCAGACAGCGGCAGCGCGGGTGTGTCACCACCCATAGGTATTTAAGCGCGCACCAATGCACCTGTCGAGTCGGGTTTTCGGCCGGGGGCCCTACGATGGGAGGATGCCAGCGAGCAATCCGCCCTCAGTTGCGCCCGAGTTGCAGCAGCACACTCCTGGCGCCCCGCAATTCGACGCGGCGGCCGGTGTCTTCGCCCTGCTCGCCGACCCCACCCGGCTCCATCTCGTCTGGTCCCTGACCCGGGGCGAGGCCGATGTGAACACCCTGACCGAGATCTGCGGGGCGGCCCGCCCGGCGGTCAGCCAGCATCTCGCGAAGCTGCGGCTCGCGGGACTGGTGCAGGTGCGCAAGGACGGCCGGCGTTCCGTGTACACCCTGCGGGACGGGCATCTGCGGAGGCTCGCGATCGAGGCCCTCAACCACGCCGACCACCTGGTGACGGGCACCCCGCCGCACGACTGAACACAGACGCGCGGCCCCGGAGTTCCGGGACCGCGCATCTCAACTGACATACATCTCAACTGACGCACAAGGGCCGAGCGGCGGCTCAGCAGTACAGGTTGTTCCCCGGCGCGACGCCCAGGATCTGGGTGAAGCGCTGGTAGTTGGTCACACGGCTCTGGACCTGCGCCGGGTTGCGCCCGTCGCACTCCAGCGAGCCGTTGATGGAACGGATGGTCTGGCCGAAGCCGGCCTGGTTCACCATCGCGTTGTGCGGGGTCATGGTGCCGGGACCGTTCTGGGTGTTCCAGTACCAGAGACCGGTCTTCCAGGCCACCGCCGACTCACGCTCGACGCGCCACGGGTCGGCCAGCAGGTTGATGCCGAGCGCGTCGCCCGCGGCCTTGTAGTTGAAGTTCCAGCTCAACTGGATCGGACCACGACCGTAGTACGCCGCCTGCCCCGCCGGGCAGCCGTACGACTGGTTCGGGTCGCAGTAGTGCGGGTAGTTCGCGGTGTTCTGCTCCACCACGTACACCAGGCCGCCGGTCTCGTGGCTGACATTGGCCAGGAACGCCGCCGCCTCCTGGCGCTTGACCGTGTCACTGCCGGAGTTCGCGAAACCGGGGTACGCGCTGAGCGCGGCGGTCAGACCGCTGTACGTGTAGAAGGGATTCCGGCTCGGGAACATCTGGTTGAACTGGGACTCGCTGACGACGAAGCCCGACGGGGTGCCGCCGCCACCGCTGGTGCCGGCCGCCGTCCACTTCTGGTTCGACTGGCCGGTGCAGGTCCAGATCTGCAGCCGGGCGCCGTTCGCGGTGCTGCGGTCCTTGACGTCCAGGCACTTGTTCGCCTGCGGATTGACGATGTCACGGGCGGAGTTGACGACCCACTGCTGGTTCGCGCCACCGCCGCAGTCCCAGAGCTGGACGAGCGAGCCGTCGGCGGTGCCGCGGTCGACGATGTCCAGACACTTGCCCAGCGCGCGCAGGGTGCCGTCGCCGGCGACGGTCCAGTTCTGGGCGGCGCTGCCGTTGCAGTCGTAGAGCTGTACGGGAGTGCCGTTCGCGTTGCTCGCGCCGGCGACATCCACGCACTTGCCGCCCAGGCCGGTGATCCGGCCCACCGGATCGGCGGCGGAGGCGGGTACGGCGAACAGAGTGGCGAGGAGCGCGCCGACAGCCAGCACGACTGCGGAGCGTGCGAGCGAAAGACCCCTGAAGCTTTGTCTCATCTGCGGTTGCTTTCCCCTCTTCGCGCCGACGGCGCCTAGGACGATTCCGCTTGGATTGAAGGGGAAGGTCTAGACCTTGTCAAGTGCCGGACAAAGGCCCCCAGTTGCCGCTCGGCGACCTTGTGCGAGGTTGGCCTGTCCATGACCATGGAGCGCCAGTGCTATGTCATACACGCACCGTGGAAGGGACCAGCCATGCCCCAGCACCCCACAGGGATGCCCCGGAGGGCCGTCCTGTCCGCCACCGTCGCGACCGCCGTGGTCGGCGGCGTGCCGTCGGTGGCCCAGGCTGCCGCCCCCGCGGGCGCCCCGGCCGGGCGGCACACCGGAGACCGCCCCGCCACCGCCCAGGCTCCCGACCGCGAACTGCGGGAGCTGCTGAAGGAGGTCTCCCGCGACCGGATCGAGGCGACCGTGCGCCGGCTCGCCGCGTTCGGAACGCGCCACACGCTCTCCACCCAGGACGACCCCGAGCGCGGTATCGGTGCCGCCCGGGACTGGATATTCAATGAACTGAAGCGGTACGCGGCGGCCTCCGGCGGCCGGATGACCGTCGAGCTCCAGTCGTACATCCAGGAGCCCGCCTCACGGATCCCGGTGGCGACCCGTATCACCAATGTCGTGGCGACCCTGCGCGGTTCGGTCGACCCCGGCCGGGTCTATGTGGTCTCCGGCCACTACGACTCGCGCGCCAGTGACGTCATGGACGCGACCAGCGATGCCCCGGGCGCCGACGACGACGCCTCCGGTGTCGCGGTGGCCATGGAGCTGGCGCGCGTCATGGCGAAGCGGCGGCCGGCCGCGACCATTGTCTTCGCCGCCGTCGCGGGCGAGGAGCAGGGACTGTACGGCGCCGAGTACATGGCGGGGCAGTTCAAGGCCGCGGGGACGAACGTCCTGGGCATGTTCACCAATGACATCGTCGGCAGCCCCCGGGCCGACGACGGCACCCGAGACCCGTACACCGTACGGCTGTTCGCGGAGGGCGTGCCCACCGCCGAGACTCCGGAGGAGGCCAATGTCCGCCGCTCGGTCGGCGGCGAGAACGACTCGGCGACCCGCCAGCTCGCACGCTTCGTCCGCGATGTCGCCAACAACGACGTCACGGGCATGAACGTCCGGGTGATCTACCGCCGTGACCGCTATCTGCGCGGCGGCGACCACATCCCCTTCCTCGAAAACGGCTATGCCGCCGCCCGTTTCACCGAGCCGACCGAGGACTACGCGCACCAGCACCAGGACGTACGGGTGGAGGACGGACAGCAGTACGGCGACCTGCCCGAGTTCTGCGACTTCGCCTATATCGCCCGGGTGGCCCGGGTCAATGGCGCGGTCCTGTGGACCCTGGCCCAGGCCCCGGCCACCCCGCGCGGGGTGAAGATCGTCACCAGCTCGCTGACCAACTCCACGGAGCTGGTGTGGGACGCCGGTACGGAGCCCGATCTGGCCGGGTACGAAGTCGTGTGGCGCGAGACGACCGAGCCGGAGTGGACCGATGTCACCGAGGCCGAAGGTCCGACGAGCCACACCGTGGACCTGTCCAAGGACAATGTCTTCTTCGGTGTCCGCGCGGTGAACCGGGCGGGCCACCGCAGCCCGGTGGCGTTCCCCGTACCGCAGCGCTGACGACAAGCACCGGCCGGTACTGACCGGCGCCGCACAACCTGCCGAACACCGACCACATACGCACACGGCCGCGCTCAGCCCCCGCACCCCGCTGAGCGCGGCTTCGGCGTGCCCGCGGGGAACTGGTCTGCGCCATCCCTTGACCCCTTGAAACCTCCGATGTTCACTACCCCTGACGCTTCGGCTGGCGCCTTGTTCGAAAACAGCCGAACGTGATCCGTGTGCCGCCTCGTTCCGCGCTCCCCCACGTACGCGTACCTCAGCCGGCGCCTCCGGGCGCTCCGAGAGAGGACTGGATCGTGCGCCTTGTGTCCCGCACCATGATCGCGCTCGTCCTGCTGGCCCTGTCGCTGGTCGCCCTGCCACAGGCAGCGGGGACCGCACCGGCGTCCGCCGCCACCCCCGCCCCCGCCGCGGCTCCATCGGCCCCACTGGCCCCGTTGTCCAAAGTCCTGGTGTTCTCCAAGACCGCGGGGTTCCGGCACTCGTCCATCCCCGCCGGAATCGCCGCAGTTCAGCGGCTCGGCGCGGCCAATGGCTTCACCGTCACCGCCACCGAGGACGCCAACGCGTTCACCACCGCCAATCTGGCCCAGTACCAGGCGGTGATCTGGCTGTCGACCACCGGCGATGTGCTGAACGCCGCCCAGCAGACCGCCTTCGAGTCATACATCTCCGCAGGTGGCGGCTATGTCGGCGTGCATGCCGCGGCCGACACCGAATACGACTGGCCCTGGTACGGCGGGCTCGTCGGCGCGTACTTCGCCTCGCACCCGGCGACCCAGCAGGCCACCGTCCGGGTCGAGGACCGCTCCTCCCCCTCCACCGCGCATCTCCCGCAGCGCTGGACGAGGACCGACGAGTGGTACAACTACCGGGCCAATCCGCGCTCGGCGGTGAAGGTTCTCGCGAGCCTCGACGAGTCGTCGTACTCCGGCGGCAGCATGGGGGATCATCCGATCACCTGGTGCCAGAACTACCGCGGCGGCCGTGCCTGGTACACCGGTCTCGGCCACACCGAGGAGTCGTTCACGGACCCCGCCTTCACCACCATGCTGCTCGGCGGCATCCAGACCGCCTCGGGCGCACGGCCCGCGGACTGCCGCCCGGAGAACGGCTACACGCCCCTGTTCGACGGTACGCAGGCCAGCCTCGACCGGTGGCGGCAGGCCGGACCGGGCGGGTTCACCCTCGCCGACGGCACTCTCACCTCGGTGGGCGGCATGGGTCTGCTCTGGTATCCGGTGACGCCCTTCAGCGACTACTCGCTGAAGGCCGACTGGATGATGCCGGGCGACGACAACGGCGGTGTGTTCATCGGGTTCCCCGATCCGCAGGGCGATCCCTGGAAGCCGGTCGACCTCGGCCATGAGATCCAGATCGACGCGACCGACGCCGATCCCTCCCGTACCACCGGCAGTGTCTACAGCTTCAAGGCGCCGGACACGGCGGCCCGGGCCGCCGCGCTCAACCCGCCCGGAACCTGGAACAGTTACGAGATCGCGGTGCACGGCCGCCATGTCGAGATCTTCCTGAACGGTGTGAAGATCAACGACTACACCAGTACCCGCGATATCGCGGTCGGGCACATAGGCGTCCAGAACGACGGCGCCGGTATGGACATCAACTACCGCAATATCAGGATCAGGCAGGACGGCGCTCAGGCCACCGACCTGGCCAGGGGCCGCCCGGTGACGGTCTCCAGTGTCGAGCCCGGCAGCGCGCATGTGGGCGCCAACGCCGTGGACGGCAACCCCGCGACCCGCTGGGGCAGCGCGTACTCCGACCCCCAGTCGATCACGGTCGACCTGGGCTCGGTCCGTACGCTCCAGCAGGTACGGCTGACCTGGGAGACCGCCTACGCCACGGCGTACTCGGTGCAGACCTCCACGGACAACGCGACCTGGCGCACCGTCAGCAGCACAACGGCGGGTGACGGCGGGCTCGACACCGTCGCGGTGAGCGGTACCGCGCGGTACGTACGGGTCGAGGGGACCGCGCGGGCGACGCAGTGGGGCTACTCGCTGTGGGATCTCGCCGTGTTCGGAAGCTGAGAGCGCACGGCCCGACCGCACAGTTCGCAAGGCACAGCTCGTAGCCCGATCTCGCACCTCGCACCTCGCACAGCCATGCCCCCACCCGCGATCGGCCCCTGGAGGTACGTACCGTGCTGTCCCGCGCCGTTTCCTTACTCGCCACGCTCTTCACCCTGTCCGCCCTGCTGCTCGCGCCCGGCGCCGCCGCGGCCGTGCCCGCGTCCGATGCCGCCGCGGAACCGAAGGCCGCCGCCGCTCCCCCGCCGACGAGCGGGTTCGAGAAGGTCAAGCTCGACGGCGGGCTCACGATGGGCGAGCCCATCGAACTGGCCGTCCTGCCGGACCAGAAGGTCCTGTACATCAACCGGGGCACCAGCGCCTCGGGCGGGCAGGTCCGGCTCTACAACCCCGCCACCGCGTCGACGACCGTCGCGCTCACCCTGCCGCTGGACGCCCGGTTCGAGGACGGGCTGATCGGCATCACACTGCACCCGCGGTTCGCCACCACCGGATGGGTCTACCTGTTCTACTCGCCGAAGGTGACCCCGCTGGTCAACCGGATCTCCCGGTTCACCTTCGACCGCAACACCAACACACTCACCCCGGCCAGCGAGGACGTCCTCATCGAGTGGCCGACCGAGCGGGAGCTGTGCTGCCACTCCGCCGGCTCGATGTCCTGGGACAGTGCGGGGAATCTGTACTTCGCGGTGGGTGACAACACCAACTCCGGCGGTGACTCGGCGGGGATGGCGCCCATCGACGAACGCACGTCCCGCAACCCGCAGTACGACGCCCAGCGCACCTCGGGCAACGCGAACGACCTGCGCGGAAAGATCAACCGGATCCATCCCGAGGACAACGGGACCTACACCATCCCGAGTGGCAATCTCTTCGCCCCCGGGACCTCGGGAACACGCCCCGAGGTCTACATCATGGGTGTGCGCAACCCGTACCGTGTCTTCGTCGACAAGAAGGCCGGCAACACCCTGTACTGGGGCGAGGTCGGCCCCGATGCGGGTGCGACCATTGCCAATCGGGGCCCCGCGGCGTACGACGAGTTCAACCGCGCCACCGGTCCCGGCAATTACGGCTGGCCCTACTGCGGCGGGCCCAATGTCAGTTACAACGACTGGGACTTCGCGGCCAACGCGCCGCGCGGCTGGTTCCCCTGCGGCGGTACGGCAGGCCCGGTCAACAACTCCCCGCGCAACACCGGTATCCAGCAACTCCCGCCCACCAAGCCCGCGTTGGTGTGGGAGCAGCACGGCGGCAGCAAGGAGTGGCCGCAACTCGACAACCCGGGCGGCTGCGGTTCGCCCAATCACACCGAGGTCTACCACTACGACCCGAACCTCAACTCCGACGTCAAGTGGCCCCAGTACTACGACAACAAGCTGCTGATCTCCGAGTACTGCCGCAACTGGATCAAGGAAGTGCAGTTCAACAACGGCAATCCGGCGACGGGCACCCCGACCGCGATCGAGCCGGTGCTCGACGGCATGCGCCTCGTCCATCCGATCGACTCCGAGTTCGGCCCGGACGGTTCGCTGTATCTGCTCGAATACGGCAGCGGCTATTTCTCGGGCGCCGAGGACGCCGGACTGTACAAGATCAACTATGTGCAGGGCGGCCGGTCGCCGCTGGCCAAGGCGTCGGTGGACAAGGACAACGGCCTCGCCCCGCTCACGGTGGCCTTCTCCAGCGCCGGCAGCAGCGACCCGGACGGCAATCCGCTGAGCTACGCCTGGGACTTCACCGACAACGGCAGCACCGACTCCACGGCGGCCAACCCGACCTTCACCTATACGGGCAACGGCAGCTTCCAGGCCAGGCTCACCGTCAGCGACGGCACCGGGCGTAGCGGCACCACGACGATCCCGGTGGTGGTCGGCAACAACCGTCCCACACTGAGCATTTCGGGACCGCCGGACGGCGGGGTGTACGAGTGGAATGAGAACGTCACCGTCACCGCGTCCGCGACCGACCCGCAGGACGGTCCCATCGACTGCTCGAAGGTGATCGTCCGGATCGCCCTGGGCCATCAGGAGCACGCGCACGAGGTCGCCGAGGGCACCGGCTGCTCGACGACCTTCAACACCGGGCCGATCCACTCCGGGCTCGACGCCACCCAGTTCTATGTGGTGCGCGCGACCTACACCGACAAGGGCGCTCCGGGTACGGTCCCGCTGACCGGCGAACAGCAGCGGACCATCTGGCCCAAGCGGTGGCAGGCGGAGCACTACGCGCAGTTGTCGGGGCCGCAGGTCATCACCGCGTCGGGCGCGGAGGGCGGCAAGCGCCTCGGTGACGTACAGAACAACGAGTGGGTCAAGTACCACCCGGTGAGCCTGAAGGGCGTGACCGGGGTCAGGGCCCGGGTGTCCTCGGACAAGGCGGGCAATGTCGCGACCTTCCGCTACGACTCCATCACCGGCCCTGTGCTCGCGCGGGTGACCGTGCCCAACACCGGGAGCTGGGAGACGTATACGGACGTGAGTGTCCCGATCACGGGGGCGGACGAGCGGACGCGTGATCTGTTCGTGGTCTTCACCGGCGGCTCGGGAGCGATTCTCGACCTGGACAGCTATACGTTCACCGGCCCCGGGATCAGCCGTCCCTAGGGGATTGCTGGTGACCGGGCCTTGAACAGGCGGCCGCGACGCGGGCTTCGGGCTCGCGTCGCGGTGCGGCGCTGGGTGCGACAGTGGCCGAGGGGCGTGGTGAGGGGCGCGAGCACGGCGGGCAATCAATTTGCTGGCTCGGGCGTGGCGGGCACTGCAGAGTGGGCGTATGACGATCTCCGACGCCGGATTCCTGCCGGGCCTCGCGCTGTCACGGATCTTCTACGAGGAGGCGGTGCGGCCGGTTCTGGACGAGTCGTATCCCGGTCTGCGCCATGCCGCCGCCCGGGTCGGCACGGGGTCCGAGGTGCTCGGTTTTGACACGGCACGTTCGGCCGATCACGAGTGGGGACCGCAGCTCAACCTGTTTCTGGCTCCGGAGGACGCCGCCGAGCACGGACCCGATCTGCACCGGCTGCTGACGCATCGGCTCCCGAAACAGGTTCGCGGCTGGCCCACGCACTTCAGGCACAACGATCCGGCTGATCCGGTCGGCCATATGGCGCGGACGGACGGTCCGGTGAACCACCGGGTCTCGGTGGGCGATGTCGGTGGGTGGCTGCACGCCGAACTCGGGCTCGGCCCGGAGGCGTACGAGGCCGCGCCGACCGTCCACGACTGGCTGGCGATGCCGCAGCAGAGGCTCGCCGAGGTCACGGGCGGTGCGGTGTTCCACGACGGGCTCGGCACGCTCGGTGCGGCGCGGCGGCGGCTGGCGTGGTACCCGGATCAGGTGTGGCGGTATCTGCTGGCCTGCCAGTGGCAGCGGATCTCCCAGGAGGAGGCGTTCGTCGGCCGCTGCGCCGAGGTGGGGGACGATCTCGGGTCGGCGGTGGTCGCGGGGCGGCTGGTACGGGACCTGATGCGGCTGTGCCTGCTCCTGCGCCGACGCTACGCGCCGTACGGCAAATGGCTCGGCAGCGCGTTCTCGCGGCTCGGCGTCGGTGAGGAGCTTTCGGCATCGCTGAGGGGCGCCCTGACAGCAAGCGACCACGCAATGCGGGAGCAACACCTCTGCGCCGCCTACGAGTTCGTGGCCGCACTCCAGAACGAGACCGGGCAGGCCGGGCCGGTGGACTCCTCGTGCCGGCCGTACCACAGCCGCCCGTTCCGGGTGCTGCGCGCCGACCGCTTCGCGCGGGCACTCGCCGAAACCGTCACCGACCCGGTTCTGCGCGGCCTGCCGCTGTCCGGAAGCGTGGACCAGTGGGCGGACAGCACGGATGTCCTCGGGCAGCCGCAGCTCCTGCGGGCCGTCGTCGGCGCGCTCCCCCGGGTCGGCTCGTAGCGCGCGGGCCGCCGATCGCGCAGATCACGACCGTACCGGCGGACACGGACCGCGAATCCAGCAGCCCGTCGAGCAGGGCGAGTTCACGGTCCCGTCCGGAGAACAGTGGTGGGGGCGCGGGCAGTTGCTTCGGTACGGATACGGCGGCGGGGGCGGCGGTAGTGGGTCGGGGAGCCGGCGGGGCGGCCGCTGCGGTGGAGGGCGAGCATGAGCTGACCGGCGAGCAGCCGGGGGCGCGGACGTGGTCCGAGGCCCGGATTCACGCCGGGCGTTCCTTGCCAGTTGCACGTCTCATGAGCCGGGGTGATGGTGGGTGGTGAAGCTCGATTGCGCATCGAAGGGATAGTCCGATGGCTGCAAAAAAGGCTGAACTTTACACGCTCGACCTGACGGAAGCGCGCTGGGTCAAGAGCAGCAAGAGCGCCACAGGGCCTTACTGCGTAGAGGTGGCAGACCTTGGTGGCGGAGCCGTTGCGATCCGTGATTCGCGGCGGCAAGACCTGCCGTCTCTGCGGTTCACCGCAGAAGAATGGGCGGCGTTCCGAGACGGCGTCCGCGAAGGCGAGTTCGGCTGAAAGACTTCGCGTTCGACCAGCGGCGAGCCCACCCGGCTCCACCGGAGAGTGGGGCCGGGGACACCATCCTCGTCGGCCTCTGGCCGAAGCGGTGGGCATGGTTGCGTCGAGGGCCGGTTTCCCGAGTCCGGGGAACCGGCCCTCAATTCTTCGCGGCGTCGGCGTCTTTGTGCTCAGGCGGGGAGGTCGGCCGGTTACGCGCGCCGCGGTCGACATCGTCACGCCTCGCCGCCGAGGACCTTCCAGACCCGGGTCGCCACATGGAGGTTGAGGCGGGTCTCGACGTCCGTCAGGTCGTGGCCGGCGATTTCGCGGAGGCGTTGGAGGCGGTAGCGGAGGGTGCTGCGGTGGATACCGAGGGCGTGGGCGGTGTTGTCGTAGTTGCCGCCCGCCTCGAAGTACTGGGAGAGGGTACGGACCAGGTCGGCGCGGTGGGCCGCGTCGTAGTCGAGGAGCGGGCCGAGCCATTCGCGGACGTAGCCCTCGATCTCGCGGTAGTCGTCGCCCGTGCCGATGATCCGGTAGAGGCCCAGGTCGTCGAACGAGGTCGCGCCGTACGGGAAGCGTGAGCGCTGGCGTACCTCCAGCGCGCGCAGCGCCTCCTGGTACGAGCGCGGGATCTCGGCCGGGGAGTCGCAGCGGCTGCCGAGACCGATCGCGCCCGCGCGCGAGCCCAGTTCACGGGCGACCGCACGGTACAGCTCGTCCCCCTTGGGACGGCCCTGGACCACCAGGACCGCAAGGCCCGAGCGGCGGGCGACCAGCGAGCGCAGTCCGAGACCGGCCGCCGCCCCGGCCACCGCGTGGACGAACGCGTCGTCGGCGGCCATCCCCGTCCAGCCGACCGCCACCAGGTGCTGGGGGCCGTGCAGATCGTGCCCGACGGCCGCGGCGCGTGCGAAGGCGCTCTCGTCGTCCGTACCGGTGATCAGGTCGTCGACCAGTTCCCGGCGCAGCCGCAGCTCCATCTCGGCCAGGCTGCGCAGATGCGCCATCTCCAGGGCCAGCGCCTCGCAGGCGTGACCGAGCGCGAACTCCTCGCGCCCGCCGGCGGTCCCGTCCGGGTCGACCAGGGCGACCGTGCCGAGGATCTCGCCGCGGTGGCGGGCGACGGCGGTGAGCCGGTGCCCGACATACACCGGGTGCGCGTTCCTGGAGGCGTCCACGATGAGCTGTTCCTGCCGCGCCGGGTCGGGTTTGGGGTACGGGTCGGGGCAGCCGGGGCCCGCCCAGGCGCGGAGGTTGCCGAATCTGTCCTCGACGACGGCGGGGAAGCCGGTCAGCCGGTGGACCGTCCTGGCGATGCCCGCCTCGCTGTCCCCGGTGGCCGTGGCACCGCTGAGCGCGTCGTGCACCGCGCGCCGGTACCGCAGCTCGGACTCCACGGCGGCGAGCCGCGTGCGGGCGGCCTTCGCGTCCCGCCGGGCCCGGCCCAGTTCCGCCGCGTACGCGCGCTCACGGCGGCGGGCCGCGGTGTCCGCCAGGGCCGCGCCGGTCTGCCGCGCCAGCAGGCCGAGCAGCGCGATGTCCTCGTCGGCCGGCCGCTCGCGGGCGCTCACGACCAGATGCCCGGCCGGGTGTCCGGCCGGCGGGCCGGGGCCCCGGAGGACGAACGCCCAGGCCCACCCCCGGCCCGGCAGCCGGACCGGGCCGTCCCGGTCACCGAGCGCGTACACCTGGCGATCCAGAGCCGGGTCCACGGCCAGGTCCACAGCTGGGTCCGCAGCAGGGTCCACGGCCGGGCCGACGGTCGCGTCCACGGCCGGGTCCGCAGCCGGGCCCTCAACGGCGGAGGTCCGGAGGTCCGGCCACCCGTCCACCGGCAGCCCGTCCACCGACAGCCCGTCCACCTGCCGCCCCCGCACCAGCCGCCCGTCCACCGGAAGACACACCGCTTCCGTACGGCACGGCCCGAGGCACGCGACACCGGCGGCGGCCCGCCGTACCACTTCGTACGCGTCGCGGCCGTCGTACAAGGCGTCCGACAGTGCCGTCAGACGCCGGAGGCGGGAGGAGCGGCGACCCGGGAATTCCGGTGCTCCGGTTCCTTCGGCGGCCGTGCTCATGCCGTGCTCATCGCCCTGGTCCGAGACCTTCCACCACCACAACTTTACCGAGGCGTCACAACCGCGCATCCGGTCGGACCGGCGCACGGGCTGTACCGCCAGGTCCAGTGGCCGTACGGATTTCGACCTCCCAGGAGCAGGAATCCTCCCGGCGTCCTCGTCACGCTGCTTGTGGGGGAATCTGCCCGGAAGACGGATACGCGGACATAAGGAGCACCCCATGGCCAAGGCAGTCGGCATCGACCTGGGCACCACCAACTCGGTGATCGCCGCGTGGGAGGGCGGTGAGGCGGCGGTCCTCCCCAACGCCGAGGGCTCCCGTACGACCCCCTCCGTCGTCGCCTTCACCGACTCCGGCGAGCGGCTCGTCGGCCAGTTGGCCCGCCGCCAGGCGATCCTCAACCCCAAGGGCACCATCTACTCGGCCAAGCGCTTCATCGGCCGCCACTTCGACGAGGTCGGGACCGAGACAGAGGCAGTCACCTACGACGTCGTCGCGGGCGAGAACGGCGTCGCGCGGTTCGACATCCGGGGCAAGCTGTACGCGCCGGAGGAGATCAGCGCGCTGGTGATACGCAAGCTCGCCGAGGACGCCTCGAAGTCGCTCGGGAAGCGGGTCACGGAGGCCGTCATCACCGTGCCCGCGTACTTCAACGACGCCCAGCGGACCGCCACCAAGGACGCCGGCCGGATCGCGGGCCTCGAAGTGCTGCGCATCATCAACGAGCCGACCGCGGCGGCCCTCGCGTACGGCCTGGACAAGAAGCAGCACGAGACGGTGCTCGTCTTCGACCTCGGCGGCGGCACCTTCGACGTGAGCATCCTGGACGTCGGGGACGGCGTGGTGGAGGTACGGTCCACCGCCGGCGACACCCATCTCGGCGGCGACGACTTCGACCGCCGGCTGGTGGACCATCTGGCGGACACCTTCCAGCGGGAGAACGGTATCGACCTGCGCGCCGACACCCAGGCGCTGCAACGGCTCTTCGAGGCGGCCGAGAAGGCCAAGACCGAGCTGAGTTCGGTGACCCAGACCCAGGTCAGCCTGCCGTTCATCACGGCCGACGCCAACGGCCCCAAGCATCTGACCGAGTCCGTGATGCGCTCCACCTTCGAGCAGATCACCGCCGATCTGGTGGACCGCTGTCTCGGCCCGGTCAAGCAGGCGCTGTCCGACGCCAAGGTGACGGACAACGACATCGACGAGGTCATCCTGGTCGGCGGCTCGACCCGGATCCCCGCGGTCCAGGCGCTGGTACGGCGGCTGACCGGCGGCAAGGACCCGAACATGAGCGTCAACCCGGACGAGGTGGTGGCGGTGGGCGCCGCCGTCCAGGCCGGGGTGCTCAAGGGCGAGGTCAAGGACGTCCTGCTGCTGGACGTCACCCCGCTCTCACTGGGTGTGGAGACGCGCGGCGGTGTGATGACGAGGATCGTCGAGCGGAACACCACGATCCCGGTGCGCCGTACGGAGACCTTCTCCACGGCCGAGGACAACCAGCCCGCCGTCGATGTCGTCGTCCTCCAGGGCGAGCGCGAGCGCGCCGCCGACAACCGGGTCCTGGGCCGCTTCCAGCTCACCGACATCCGCCGGGCCCCGCGCGGCGAACCGCAAGTCGAGGTCACCTTGGACATCGACGCCAACGGCATCCTCAATGTCACCGCGCGCGACAAGGACACCGGCAAGGAGCAGGGCATCACCCTCAGCGAGGGCTCCAACCTCGAACAGTCCGAGGTGGAGCGCATGATCGCGGAGGCGGAGCGCAACCGCGGTGAGGACCAGGCGCTGCGGCAGTCCGTCGACGCGCGCAATGAACTGGACGCCATCGCCTACCAGGTGGAACGGAGGCTGGGCGAACTGGGCGAGAGCGCGCCGGAGCATGAGCGGGCGCGCGCCCAACTGCTGGTCGGCGACGCGCGGCAGGCGGTGAAGGGCGAGGCGCCGCTGGACCGGATCAGGTCGCTGACCTCCGAACTCCAGCAGGTCTACCAGGGTCTGGCCGCGCGGCAGACCGGTCCCGCCGGGCCGTCGGAGCCGGGCGCCCCCGGCCAGGAACAGGGCGGGCGGACCGGCGGGGGCGACGACGATGTCGTGGACGCCGACTTCGACCGGAGCTGAGGTCTCGCCATGGCCATCCAGCCGGACCGGGAACGGGAACCGCAAGCACCGCCCGACGAAGCGGACGCACCGCCCGACGAAACCGCCGAAGCGGAAGCACCGCCGCAGCCGGACAACCAGCAGACCGTGGAACAGGGCGACCGGCAGACCGTCCAGCAGGACGGCAGGCAGGAGCTGGCCGAGGTCCAGGACGCCTGGCGGCGCGCCCTCGCCGATCTCGACAATCTCCGCAAGCGGTACGCCAGGGAGCTGGAGCAGGTACGGCAGGCCGAGCGCGCCCGTACCGCCGCCGAGTGGCTCCCCGTACTCGACCACCTCGAACTGGCCCTCGCGCACGCCCGCGCCGAACCGTCCTCGGTCATCCAGGGCGTCGAGGCGGTACGGGACCAGGCCGTCGACGTCCTGGAGCGGCTCGGCTATCCGCGCCAGGAGGAGAGCGGTGTGCCGTTCGATCCGACCCTGCACGAGGTGGTCAGTGTCGTGGACGACCCGGACGCCGAACCCGGCACCGTCGTGGAGGTCCTGCGCCCCGGATACGGCGACGACGGCAGCCAGTTGCGCCCGATGGCCGTGACGGTCAGCCGGCGGCGGGAGTGACGGCCCCATGGCACAGGACCGCGCGAAGGACCGGACACGGGCCCGGGACCGGGTGCAGGACTACTACGAGGTCCTCGACGTTTCCCGTACGGCGAGCGACGAGGAGATCCAGCAGGCCTACCGGAAGCTGGCCCGCCGCCACCACCCCGACATCAACAAGGACCCGGAGGCGGAGGAGCGCTTCAAGGACGTCAACGAGGCGTACAGCGTGCTGGCGGACCCGAAGACCCGGGCGCGGTACGACAGGTTCGGCCCGGCCTTCCGCCAGATCCCCGAGAATGCAGAGGAATACAGCGAGAGGGTGGCCGCGGCGGGCGCCCGGGGTGCCGGTGGCTGGACGTCCGCGGGCGGCGGGGTGCGCTTCGGGCAGGGCCCGGGCAGCGCCTACCAGGACGTGGATTTCGAGGATCTCTTCGGCGGCCTGTTCGGAGCCGGGGTACGCGGCGGTCCCCGCCGGACCGTCCCCGGAGCCGACCAGGAGGCCGAACTGGAGCTGACCGTGGAGGAGGCCTACCGGGGCGGACGCCGCCGTATCAGCCTCGCCGGACCGGCCGGCCGGCGCGACTACCAGGTCGATGTGCCCAGGGGCGTACGGGAAGGACAGCGGATCCGGCTGGCCGGGGAGGGCGCCAGGGGCAGCCCCGACGCGCCCGCGGGCGATCTGTATCTGCGGGTGCGGATCAAGCCCCACGAGCGGTACCGGCTGGAGGGCCGCGACATCCATGTCCGGCTGCCCGTCACCCCCTGGGAGGCCGCGCTCGGCGCCACCGTACCGCTGCCCACTCCGGGCGGCACCGCCAAGGTCACCGTCCCGCCCGGCTCCTCCAGCGGGCGCCGGCTGCGGCTGCGCGGCGAGGGCATGCCCCATCCGCGCGGCACCGACGGCGACCTGTACGCCGAGGTCCGGGTGATGGTCCCGCCGCGCCCCACCGACCGCGAGCGGAGGCTGTTCGAGGACCTGGCCGCCGCGTCCGACTTCGACCCGAGGAGGCCGGGATGACCACCGACCCGCGGCAGCGCCGGAAGCGGCAGGACACGTCGCCGGTCCAGAGGTACGAGCAGGTGTACGAACTGGTGCCCGCCCGCGGGCTCGGCCGCGAGACCGGGATCGGTCTGGAGAGCGTGGCCCGGCGCTCGGGCCTCCACCCGGAGATGGTCCGGCGCATGGTGGCGCTCGGTCTGGTGGAGGCCAGCCGGGACGCCGCGGGCCGGCTCTGGTTCGACCCGTCCGCGCCGCGCAGGCTGGCCCGTGTCCAGCGGCTGCGCGCCGGACTCCCGCTCAACTACGCGTCCATCGGTCTGGTGCTCGACCTGCTGGACCGGATCAGTCTGCTGGAAGCCGCGCTGCGCCGCGCGGGCGTGAGGAGTGACACCGTGCCATGGACATGAACCGCCTCACCCAGAAGTCCCAGGAAGCCCTCCAGGACGCACAGACCGCGGCCGGGCGCCTCGGGCAGACGGAAGTCGACGGCGAGCATCTGCTGCTGGCCCTGCTCGGCCAGCGGGACGGGCTCGTACCCCGGCTGCTCGGGCAGACGGGCGTCGATTCGTCCGCGCTGCACGCGGACGTGGAGCGCGAGCTGTCGCGCAGGCCCAGGACGACCGGGCCAGGCGCCGCGCCCGGCCAGGTGTTCGTGACCCAGCGGCTGTCGCGGCTGCTGGAGACGGCCGGGCAGGAGGCCGGGCGGCTCAAGGACGAGTACGTGTCGGTCGAGCATCTGATGATGGCTCTGGCCGACGAGGGCTCCGCCACCGCCGCCGGGCGGCTGCTCAAGGAGCACGGGCTGACCAAGGAGGCGTTCCTCTCCGCGCTCACCCGGATCCGGGGCAGCCAGCGCGTCACCTCCGCCACGCCGGAGGCGGCGTACGAGGCCCTGGAGAAGTACGGCCGGGATCTGGTCGCCGAGGCGCGCGGCGGCGGTCTGGACCCGGTGATCGGCCGGGACGCCGAGATACGGCGGGTGATCCAGATCCTCAGCCGCAAGACCAAGAACAACCCGGTCCTGATCGGCGACCCGGGCGTCGGGAAGACCGCGATCGTGGAGGGGCTCGCCCAGCGGATCGTTCGCGGCGATGTGCCGGAGGGGCTCAGGGACCGTACGATCTTCGCGCTCGACATCGCCTCGCTGGTGGCCGGGGCCAAGTACCGCGGGGAGTTCGAGGAGCGCCTCAAGGCGGTGCTGGGCGAGGTCAAGGCGGCCGGCGGCCGGATCCTGCTGTTCCTGGACGAGCTGCACACGGTGGTCGGCGCGGGCGGCGCCGAGGGGGCGGTGGACGCGGGGAACATGCTCAAGCCGATGCTCGCGCGCGGCGAGCTGCACATGATCGGCGCGACGACCCTGGACGAGTACCGCAAGCGCATCGAGTCCGACGCCGCGCTGGAGCGCCGCTTCCAGCAGGTCCTGGTGGACGAGCCGAGCGTGGAGGACACCATTTCCATCCTGCGCGGGCTGCGCGAGCGGCTGGAGGTCTTCCACGGGGTGAAGATCCAGGACACGGCGCTGGTCGCCGCTGCCACCCTGAGCCACCGCTACATCTCGGACCGGTTCCTGCCGGACAAGGCGATCGACCTGGTGGACGAGGCGTGCGCGCGGATGCGTACGGAGATCGACTCGATGCCCGCGGAGCTGGACGAGCTGACCCGGCGGGTGACCCGGCGCGAGATCGAGGAGGCCGCGCTCGCCAAGGAGACCGACCCGGCGAGTGTGACCAGGCTGGAGGAGCTGCGCAGGGAGCTGGCCGATCTGCGGGCCGAGGCGGATGCCCGGCACGCCCAGTGGGAGTCCGAGCGGCAGGCCATCCGCCGGGTCCAGGAGCTGCGCCAGGAGCTGGAACGGGTCCGTCAGGAGGCCGACGAGGCGGAGCGCGCGTACGACCTGAACCGCGCCGCCGAGCTGCGCTACGGAACCCTCACCGAGCTGGAGCGCCGCTTCGCCGCCGAGGAGGAGCAGCTCCGCGCCAAGCAGGGCGAGACGCGGCTGCTGCGCGAGGTGGTCACGGAGGACGAGATCGCCGAGATCGTCGCCGCGTGGACGGGCATCCCGGTGAGCCGGCTCCAGGAGGGCGAGCGCGAGAAGCTGCTGCGGCTGGACGAGATCCTCCAGGAGCGGGTGATCGGCCAGGACGAGGCGGTACGGCTGGTCGCCGACGCGATCATCCGGGCCAGGTCGGGGATCCGTGACCCGCGCCGCCCGATCGGATCGTTCATCTTCCTCGGCCCGACCGGGGTGGGGAAGACCGAGCTGGCGAAGACCCTCGCGGCGGCGCTCTTCGACTCCGAGGAGAGCATGGTCCGCCTCGACATGAGCGAGTACCAGGAGCGGCACACGGTCAGCAGGCTGATGGGCGCCCCGCCCGGATACGTGGGGTACGAGGAGGGCGGCCAGCTCACCGAGGCGGTCCGGCGCAAGCCGTACTCGGTGGTCCTGTTCGACGAGATCGAGAAGGCGCACGCGGATGTCTTCAACACCCTGCTGCAGATCCTGGACGACGGCCGGATCACCGACGCGCAGGGCCGCACGGTCGACTTCCGCAACACCGTGGTCATCATGACCTCCAACATCGGCTCCGGCTATCTGCTGGACGCGAGCGCGGAGGGCGAGATCAAGCCCGACGCCCGCGCGCAGGTGATGGCCGAGCTGCGGGCGCACTTCCGGCCGGAGTTCCTCAACCGGGTCGACGACATCGTGCTCTTCAAGCCGCTGGGGCTGACCCAGATCGAGCGGATCGTGGACCTTCAGTTCGACGAGCTGCGCGGGCGTCTCGCGGAGCGCAGGATCACCCTGGAGCTCACCGAGCCGGCCCGCGAACTCATCGCCCACCAGGGATTCGATCCGGTGTACGGGGCCCGGCCGCTGCGGCGCTACATCTCGCACGAGGTCGAGACCCTGATCGGGCGCGCGCTGCTGCGCGGGGAGGCGGAGGACGGGTCGGCGATCACGGTGGACGCGCAGAACGGGGAGCTGGTGGTGACGTATCAGGAGCCGCAGGAGCGGTCGGAGCCGGCCGGCCCTGACGGTCAGGGGAAGGCGGTGTGAGGGCCGTGGGCGCGGAAGGGGACTGGCACCTGTCCATGGTGCGGCCGGTCACGCCCCGTACCCCCGAAGGATGCGAGGAGTGCCTGCGGCTCGGCGCGCCCTGGAAGCAGCTCAGGCTCTGTCTGACCTGCGGCCATGTCGGCTGCTGCGACTCGTCCCCGCTCCGGCACGCGCGCGCCCACGCCGGGAACCTCGGCCATCCGCTTGTGGCATCACTGGAGCCCGGCGAGGAGTGGCGCTGGTGCTACATGCACGAGGCATTCGTCTGAGTCCGAGTCCGGACTGAGTCCGGGGCTGAGTCCGGGGCTGAGTCCGGGTCGCGGGCCGGCCCGGAGCTTCAGGGGCTTCAGCGGGCGCGGCGTCTGCGGATCAGGTGCCGGATGAGAAGGACCACGACGAAGACCCCGAGGCCGGCCATCAGATAGACCGGATAGTGGGCGAACTGCTCGTACACCGATCCGATCCGGGTGCCCGCCACATAGCCCAAGGTGGTCCACAGCGCGACCCACAAGGCGGCGCCGAGAGCGTTGAACGCCAGAAAGCGGCGCCAGGGCATACCGGTGGTGCCCGCGATGATGCCGTTGACCTGGCGCAGCCCGTCGACGAAGCGGGCGAAGGTGACGACCTTGCCGCCATGGCGGGTGAAGAAGTCCTCGGCGCGCCGGAAGCGCTTCGGCGTGAGCCCGATGTAGCGGCCCCAGCGGCGTACGAAGGCCTGCCCGCCCGTACGGCCGATGAGGTAGCCGATGTTGTCCCCGGCGATCGCGGCGACCAGCGCGATCAGGGCGACGGCGACGATGTTCAGCTTCCCGGCACCCGCATACAGGGCCGCGACGATCAGGATGGTCTCGCCGGGGGCGGGGACACCGAAGTCCTCCACGAAGACCAGCACGCCGACGGCCAGGTAACCGTACTGGTCCAGCAGCGGCGCGAGCTGCTCCAGTACACCGGGCAGCGGCGGAGGGGCCATGCGTCCATTCTCCTGCGCGCCGCGGGAGGCGCGCCTGCCCGCCGGTCCTGGCGGAAACCTGCCGGGTCGGGCCCCGGATCCTGCGCTGCGGGCCGGGCCGTGCGGTGGTGTCCTGGACAGAGGGCGAGCGGTCCCACGGACCGTGGTCCCTCACTACGTCTGCATGCCCCGAAAGGTGAATTCATCATGTCCATGGAGAACCCCGCCAAGCCCCTCGAAGGCCGTGTCGCGGTCGTCACCGGCGCCTCCAGCGGTATCGGCGAGGCCTCGGCCGAGCATCTCGCGGAGCTGGGCGCCAAGGTCGCGGTGCTGGCCCGGCGCGCGGAGCGGCTCGAAGAGCTGGTCGCCAGGATCGGGAAGAACGGCGGCCGCGCGATCGCGTTCACCGCCGATGTGACCGAGGCCGAGGAGGTCCAGGCCGCCGCCGACCAGGTGGAGGCGGAGCTGGGCAGCGCGGACCTGCTGTTCAACAACGCGGGCGTCATGCTGCCCGCCCCGATCGAGGAGCTGCGCACGGACCGGTGGCGCATGGAGATCGATGTGAATGTCACCGGGCTGATGAACGCCATCGGCGCGTTCACACCGCAGCTCGTCAGGGCCGCGGCCGAGCGCGGGGTGGCGGACCTGATCAACACCTCGTCGATCGGCGCGCAGAACATCTTCCCCAACTTCGCGGTCTACAGCGGCACCAAGGCGTACGTCAGCCATCTCTCCCGCCATCTGAGGGTCGAGCTGGGCCCGAAGAACGTACGGGTGTGCGCGATCGAACCGGGCATCGTCGGCACGGAACTCCAGGACCATGTCACCGACGAGAGCGCGTTGCAGTGGCTGAGCGGCTCCAGGAAGACGATGCAGTGGCTCACTCCCCAGGACATCGCCCGGACCATCGGCTTCATCGCCGCCCAGCCGCCCCGGGTCAACCTCCAGCAGGTCACCATCATGCCGACCGGCCAGGCCAGCTAGGCCCGGTTACGCTTCGCTACGCTCCAGCGGGTTCGACGGCGAGCAGCCCCTGGAGCGCGGCCGCGGAAATCGCGTCGGCCTGCTCGGGGTCGAGGCGCGCGTGGCCGGTCAGCAGCCGGAAGATCAGCGGCCCGAAGAGGATGTCAGTCGCGGTCTCGGAGCTGATGCCGGCGCTGGCCTTCCCCTGTGCGACAAGCCGGTCCCAGAGCAGGGCGGTGCCGGCGCGGCGGGCCTGGAGGAAGTACGTACGGAAGTACGGCGCCGCCTCCGGGTCCGTGACGCACGCCGCCAGCAGCTGCCGGAAGACCTGGCCCGTCTCACCCGCGTAGAAGGCGCTCACACGCCGGACCTGCTCCCGCAGATCGGCCACGGCGTCACCGCTGTCCGGCAGCGGTACGCAGTCGGCCATCCGGCGTCCGAACGCCTCCGCCGCCACCGCCGTACGCGACGGCCAGTGCTTGTAGATCGTCATCTTGCTCACACCCGAACGGGTACTGATGGCGCCGACCGTGGCCGCCCCGAGCCCGCCCTCGGCGAGCAGCGCGGCGGTCGCGGCCAGCACCGCTTCCCGCGCCCGCACACTGCGGGGGTGCAGCGCGGGCGCCGGCGCCGCGTACGGCGGCTCAGCGCGGAGCGACATCGTCATGATCCGTGCTTGTGGCCACCTCACGCCACATCTCCAACTCGTCCCGTACGAACCGCAGTTTGGCCTCGACCCGGGCCACGGCGTCCGCGCCGAGCTGCAGGCGCAGCGGGGCCTTCTCGTCGCCGCCGAGTCCGACGATGACCCGGGCCGCCTTCGCCGGGTCGCCGGGCTGGGTGTGGTTGCGGTCCGCCGAGGCGGTCCGGGTGGCGCCGGAGGTGGCGTCGTAGTCGTCGATCTGACGGCCCTCGGTGCGGAGGCTGGAGGCGTCGAGGAAGTCGGTGCGGAAGAAGCCCGGCTCCACGAGCGTCACCTTGATGCCCAGCGGGGCGACCTCCGCCGCCAGCGCCTCGGACAGCCCCTCGACGGCGAACTTGGTGGAGGCGTAGATGCCCCAGCCGGGGGTGCCGGTGAAGCCGCCGACGGAGCTGATGTTGATGATGTGCCCCGACCGGCGCCGGCGCATCCCGGGCAGCACGGCGCGCAGCACATTGAGTGTGCCGAAGACATTCGTCTCGTACACCGCCTTGGCCGCCGAGTCCGGGATCTCTTCGACGGCACCGAGCAGCCCGCGCCCGGCGTTGTTGACCAGTACATCGATGCCGCTGTCACGGCCGTTGGTGCCGAACCGCTTTTCCGCCATGGCCACGGCGGCGCGCGCCTGCTCCTCGTCGGTGACATCGAGGGGCAGCGCGAGCAGTGTGTCGCTCGCGTCGGGGAAGAGGGCCTCCACCGCCTTGGGGTTGCGCGCGGTGGCGACGACCTCATGTCCCGCGTCGAGGGCGGCGCGTGTGATCTCGGCGCCGAATCCGCGGGAAGCACCGGTGATCATCCACGTACTCATGCCTGTCACCATCCTTCGGGATCCTTGACGATTCTTCGCGCCGTGATTCAGACCGCGTCCGACAGCGCGTCGAACTGCTTGTCGGTGAGCGTCAGCCGGGCCGCCGCGAGGTTGTCCTCCAGGTGCGCGACGCTGGAGGTGCCCGGGATGGGCAGCATGTTGGGCGACCGCTTCAGCAGCCAGGCGAGGGCCAACTGCGAGGGGGTTGCGCCCAGTTCGTCGGCGATCCGGTCCAGCGGGCCGCCCGATCCCGCGAGTTCGCCGGTGGCGAGCGGGAACCACGGGATGAAGCCCATGCCGCGCTCCTCCGCGTATGTCAGCACGTCCTCGGCGGCGCGGTCTGCCAGGTTGTAGCGGACCGACACGATGGTGGCGGTCTTCCCGGCCACTTCGAGGTCGGCCGTGTTCACCTCGCTCAGCCCGATGTGCCGGATCTTGCCCTCCCGCTGGAGGGCGGCGAGTTCGCCGACCTGCTCGGCGATGGGTACGGTCGGATCGATACGGTGCAGTTGGAGCAGATCGATCCGCTCCACCCCGAGATTGCGCAGGCTCAGCTCGACCTGCTGCCGCAGATACGCGGGCCGCCCGATCGGCACCCACTCACCGGGCCTGGTCCTGGCGAACCCGGCCTTGGTGGCGATCACCAGATCGTCCGGATAGGGGTGCAGCGCCTTCCTGAGCAGCAGGTCCGCGGTAAAGGGCCCGTAAGCATCGGCGGTGTCAATGAACGTGACCCCCAGCTCCACCGCCCGCCGCAGCACCCGCACGGCCTCCTCGGGGTCAGCGGGATCGCCCCACACCCCGGGCCCGGTGAGCTGCATGGTCCCGTAGCCCAGCCGGTGAACCCGCAGATCGTCCCCGAGCAGAAACGTACCGGCCTCACGAGCGGGCGCGTCCGAACTGACGGATGTCATGATCGACCTCCCAATGGACTATACGTCCAGTATGGATACCCCCGCCCCCCTCACGCATCTCCACACCGCACACCGTTCCCGGTGGCCGCGAGGGTGGTGTACACGGTCTCCGCCCCCGCGGACGCCCGGTGTGGTCCGTTCGGTCAGCCCAGGGCGGTGGCTGTGCTGATGAGGGGGCCTCCTCGGGCCGGGTGGCGGTTTCGGCGGGGGGTGTCGGTGACCGGGAGCAGATAGGTGTTCGGCCAGTCGGGGGCTCCCGCGCGGGCGCGGTCGAGGCTGACCGCGGTCACATGGCGCTGGCCGCCTCCCCAGTCCGGGCGGCGGCGGAGCAGGTCGGGGCAGGCTGTGGCCATGACCAGGAGCGGGACCGATCCGACGGACTCGCTGAGCCCTTCCACCAGGTCGAGGATGGGATCGTCGGCGTGGTGGAGGTTCTCGAACACGAGCACCAGGGGCTGGTTGTGCGCGACCGCCTCCATGAACTCGATCCAGCTCTGCGACGGTTCGTCGGTGGTGCCGTCGACGGCACCACGGGCCAGCAGCGAGATGAGCCGTGAGCGCATCCGGTCCACGCGTTCACGCGAGAAGGGCAGGGAGTCGACGGCATCGGTGACACCTCGCCGTACCATGTCGGCCGAATCGTCCGGCAGGATCCCGCAGTACGCCGAGAGCATCTCGGCCTGGACCGCCGTCACGCTGCGACGCTCGGCGGGGCGGGCGGAGGCGACCAGGCAGCGTGCCCGGCCCATCTGGGCCGAGATCCGGTTCGCGAACTCGGTGACGAAACGCGTCTTGCCGCTTCCCTCCTCGCCCAGCACTGTGACCAGTTGAGGGGTACGGCGGCGATGCGTCCGCCGGAACACACTCTGGAGCAGCCCCAGTTCACACTCACGGTCGGACACGGCCGGCGGCGCTCCGATGTCCTCGACCCGCCAGCCCCCGGCCGCACCCTCGGCACGGTGGTAGACGAATTCGCCGCACGCGGCGTCCCGTGTGCTGTCGCTGACCAGGACCTGTCGCTCCGGGACCCGTTCCAGCAGTGCCTGGCACTCCTCCAGCAACGTACCGGTGACGGAGATGGTGAGGCCGTCGGCACCGGGCTGGGTGAGGACCAGGGCCTCGCCGGTCGCGATCGCCACCCGGGTGTCGGGTCCGGGCGCGGCGGGGTCGTCGGCGGCCCTCGCGAAGGAGTCCCGTACGGACAGCGCGGCCCGTACCGCCCGTTCCGCGTCGTCCCAGGCGGTGTCCCGGGCCCCGAACAGCGCCATCGTCACGGGCCCGATGGACGCGGCGACATTGCCGCCGAAGAGTTCGATCTCCGCCTGGACCCGGTTGAAGGCATCGACGAGGAGTTCGTCGACGCCCCTGCCGGCCTCGCTGATGACGACCGGGCTGAAGCGTGAGCAGATCAGCACCACACTGATCTGCTTGCGTTCCGCGGCGCCGCCGCTCCGCGACCGCGGTCCTGACTCCCCCGACGGCCCGGAAGTCCTCGAATCGCTCGGCGAGTTGAACGGAAGGACCGGCACGACGGGAAGCACCGGGGCGACAGGACGGACCGGGGCGACGGCGGGCTGCTGCTCCAGCAGGTCGGCCATGGGCCGCGGCGCGGGTGTACGTACGGCCGGGCCGGGCCGCTCCGTACGTTCATCCGCGCCGGGCCCGTCGCCGCTCCGCTCAGCACCCCGCTCCACCGCGGAGGTCCACGTCCGCTCGGCGCCCCGTTCCGCCGCGGGGCTCCATGTCCGCCACGCCTCGCCGGGCAGTGCGGCACCGGGGATCGCCAGCGAGGGATCATGGGTGAGGATGCGCTGCTGGAGGTCCTGCAGTGCCCGGCTGGGCTCCAGCCCCAGTTCCTCCACGAGCGCCGAGCGGACACGTACATACACACTCAGCGCGTCGGCCTGCCTGCCCGAGCGGTACAGCGCGAGCATCAACTGGGCGCAGGACCGCTCCCGGAGCACCTCGGTCTCGACCATGGACTCCAGGTCGCAGATGATCGCATGGTGGCGTCCGGACGCCAGTTCCGCTTCGAAGTAGTCCTCCATGGCGTCCATCCGGACGCCCTTCGCGGAGGTCAGTTCCGGCCAGGTGACTCCGGCCTCGACAAGATCGGCCAGCAGGGCTCCGCGCCACAGGTCGAGGGCGCCGCGCAGGGTCCGCGCGGCGGCCTGGGGCGAGCCGGCGGCCAACTCCGCCCGGCCGGCCTCCAACTGGGTGTAGAACTGGAACAGGTCGATCTGCGACGAGTCGGTACGCAGGACATAACCGGGCGCCTGCGTCAGCAGTCTGGGCGAGGAATCGTCACCCCCGGCCGGAGCACCGCCGGCCGCGGCACCGACCGCCGAGGCTCCCCCGGCCGCCGCGCGACCCGCCACGGACAGCACGCTCCGCAGGCCGGAAACGGCGTTCTGCAGTATCTGCCGGGCCGAAACCGGAGCCTCGTCCACCGGCCATAACGCGTCCAGTAACTGACTTGTGGCCACAACACGGTTGGGCTGCAGGAGCAGCAGTCCGAGTGTCGCCCGCTGCCTCATTCCGCCGAGCGCCACGGGCCTGTCCTCTACCACGACTTCAAGTGGTCCAAGCATTCGAAATTGCACGGTTCCCCCCGCTCACAAGAATCTCGCATCACCGAATGAGAAAATCCTTGAAGTCTCGCCAAACACCCCCCGAAGCACGCCGGGCCTTCGGCTCGGGATCAGCCTACTGTTCGAGACAGTATCAAAACCAGCCCGATCCGGAGATTTGCATCACATTAGCACAGGACCGGCCCCGGCCACGCGAAAAACTGCGTGCTGCACCAGGCACCGGCACAACACGCAGTAAATCATCGGACGTCTTATTGGATTCCGGTTACCTCAGGATTTCGGTATCCGCGTCGGCAAAGCTGATCGCCTCGGTGGGGCAGCATGCGATGACACCTTCCGCCTCCGCTATCTCGTCCGCATCGGACAGTTCGGATTTCAGTACGGAAGGAAATCCGCCGTCCGTCATCCGGAACAGCTCCGGCGCGACGGCCGCGCACAGCCCCGAGCCGGCGCACTCCCGGCGGTCGACACGAAGAGTCGTCTTCACCCGGTCTCACCTCCTCCGCATCAGCTCAGCCCGGCGCCGCGAGGACCGGCACCGTACAGATCGACGGGAAGGCTGGTGAGACTGCGCAGCAACCAGGTCTCGTTGTACCGGAGTTCCGAGCGCGGTACGGCGAGCCGCAGGCGCGGGAAGCGGTCGAAGAGGGCGGGGACGGCGATCGCCGATTCGAGCCGGGCCAGCGCGGCACCGAGGCAGTTGTGCAGTCCATGGCCGAGACCGAGGTGGCGGGGCCCGTTGCGGGTGATGTCCAGGTGATCCGGGTTCTCGAAGCGCCGGGGGTCGCGGTTGGCCGACTGCAGCGCGGCCACCACGGGGGCGCCCGCGGGCAGTTTCACCCCGCCGATCTCCACGTCCTCCTTGGCGAAGCGGAAGAGCCCGATGGTCAGTGCCCCTTCGTACCGCAGGAACTCCTCCACCGCCGAGGCCGCCAACTCGGGCCGTGCACCCAGCAGTTCGCGCTGGTCCGGGTTGTCGAGCAGCGCGAGGGCGGCCGAGCCGATCAGGTTCCTGGTGGTGTCCAGACCCACCATGATCATGAGGGCGACCATGGCGACCAGCTCTTCCTCGTTGAGGCGGTCGTCACCGTCCCTGGCCTGGATAAGGCTGGAGGTGAGGTCGGTGCCGGGCCGCCGCCGCTTCTCGGAGACCAGCTCCCTGCCGTACGCCCCGATCTCCTCGAAGGCGCGCGTGACATCGTCCTGGCCCTCGGGATCCGTGTTGAACGCCCGCTCGATGGCGTGCAGCATCTCCTTGAAGCGGTCGAGCGGAATCCCCATGATCTCGCCCATGACCTCGGCGGGCACGGTGCTCGCGAACTCCATCACATCCGGCCGGTCGCGCTTTTCCAGCCGGTCCAGCGCGGACGCCACTATGCGGGTGGTGGGCTCCTCCCACTGGGCGGTACGCCGCGGGGTGAACGCGCTCATGGCGAGCCGGCGCACCCGGGTGTGGTCCGGCGGATCGAGGACCGTGAGGATGCGCTCGACCGGTGTGCCCTGTGCGTAGACGAGTCCGGCGTCCTTGAATTCCCGGCTCGCCCAGGCCGCCGCGTCATTGCTGAAGCGCTGGTCGCCCAGCAGGGCGTGCACATCGTCGAAGCGCGTGATGATCCACATCGTCACCGCACCGGCCGGGAAGGTGAATTCATGCACCGGAGCGTTGTCCCGAAGCCAGGAGAAGGCCGGATACGGGTCCTGGTAGTAGTCGTGATCGAAAAGCTTCGGAGGGTTTCCTGAAGTGGTCATTTCTGCCTCCATAATTTACCTGGCCATTCAGGTCGGGTGCGGCCTCGCAGAGAACTTCGGATAGCGGGGACCTTGCGGAAATCCCGCAGAGATCCGGCAGAGATCCTGCAGAGATCTCCGGAAGCCTAATGCCGAGCACCCTCCCGCCAGTAATGGGGCGCTAATCGGCGCGTATTCGATGGGGGTACGGGAACTCGCCCGTACCCCCGGGCGATGGGACAAGGGGGCTCAGCGCACAGCGCCGTTCCATTGCCAATTACGCCGGCGCGGAAGTCCGGGCAGTTCCGTGCGCCCCGTACACCAGAGAAGTGTTTCGGCCGGACGGAAACCGGTCGGAGCATCCGGGAACAGACGCTCGACCACGGGCGCCGACATCTCGTCCGACGGGCTCCAGTCGAATCCGAGGCCGAGGGCGATGTCCCTGGCGTGCACGGTCATTTCCAGCACGCCCATGGCCGCGAAACCGGGGCCGTCGGAGTGGCCGTACGGGTGCCAGCTCCGGACCTCGGGGGACGCCTCGCGGACCGCCGACGCCAGAATCGAGCCGGAGATCCGGATCGCCTCCAGACAGTGGGCGATCGGCGCGGCCTTGTCGATCGAGGCGAACAGCGTGATGTACCGGTCGGTCGGCTGGGCGATCAGCAGCCCGGCGTAGCCCACCACACCGAGCGCGATGTGGTCGAGGGTCGCCCGGCACTGCCAGTCGAGGTCACCGGCCGGGCGCCGCCAGTCCAGGTCCGCGCCCTTGTCGAGGACGGCGGTGGTCTCGGCCGCGGCCGCGGTGACGAGTTCGGGCCATAAGGTGGTCATAGTTGTCTTTCTGCTCGGTACGTGAAAGGCGGTTCAGGATCGCTGAGCGGTTCAGGATGGCAGAGGACTTCGGTGAGCCGACGCACCGTCAGGTACGGCGCGTAGCGGCACACACCGCTCGCACTGCTACCGGAGTCAATCCCGACTTGCCACCGCCGTGGGCTGTTCTGCACCGACTTGGCCGGTTTCCACCGTCTGCCCCGGCTTGGACTGCCGGATCAGCAAGAGAACCAGCGCGACGACCAGTCCGATTCCGGCCATCGCGGCCGTGGCAAAGAAGGCCGCCTGGAACCCCTCGGTCAGAGCCACGCGCTCGCTCGGCCCGGAGGTGTACGCCATGGCCACACTGGAGCAGACCGCGATACCGAGCGCCGCCCCGATCTGGAAGACGGAGTTGTTGATGCCCGACGCCAGGCCGGACTCATTGGCCCGTACACCGCTCAGCGCGGCGATGGACGACGCCACGACCGTCGTACCGATACCCGAGCCGAAGACCAGCAGCCCCCAGAAGAGATCACCGAAGTAGTCGCCGTCCGCCGACACCTGGGCCAGGAGCAGGGTGCCGATGCCGAGCAGGACCGTACCGGCCACGGCCACCGGCTTGAATCCGAACCGGGTGGCCACCGGACCGCTGACATTGGAACCGACGATGGACATCGCGGAGTAGATGGCGGTGCTCAGACCGAAGAACACCGCGGTGTACGCGAGGACCTGCTGCGCGTACAGCGAGGTGATCAGCGCCCCGCCGTAGGTGGCCATCGCGACCAGGAGCATCATCAGATTGCCGCCGACCATGGTGGGCGAACGGAAGATGCGCAGCGGCACCAGCGGGCTCGCCGCGCGCTGCTCGATCAGCGCGAAGACCACAACCAGTACGGCCGCCGCGACGATCAGTCCGATCGTCTGGCCGTCGCCCCAGCCGACCTCGGGCGCCTCCACGACCGCGTAGATCAGCAGGGCGATCGCCGCGGTGATGGTGATTGCGCCGGCCGGGTCGAAGGAGCGCTTCCCCTCGCTGATGGGCGTCTCCCGCAGCAGACGCGGGCCGAGCACGAGCACCACCAGGGCGATGGGAATGTTGATGAAGAAGATCCACTCCCAGCCGAGGCCCTCGGTGATCGGGCCGCCGATCAGCAGGGCCGCGGTCGCGCCGAACGCGCCGATGCCGGTCCAGATGCCCAGGGCCCTGTTGCGTTCCGAGCCCTCGCCGAAGGTGGTCATGAGGACGGCCATGGCGGTCGGGGCCATGATCGCGGCGGCGATGCCCTGGATGATGCGTGTCACCACCAGCACCTCGCTGGTCCAGGCGAGACCGCACACCACGGACGTGACGAGGAAGAGCACCGTTCCGACCATGAACATCCGCCGGCCGCCCAGCAGATCGGCGGTACGGCCGCCGAACAGCAGCAGTCCGCCGAAGCTCAGGAGATAGGCGCTGAGGACCCACTGGACACCGCCGGCCGAGAAGCCGAGATCCGACTCGATCTCCGGCAGTGCGAGGATCACGATCTGGGAGTCGACGATCACCATGAAGTAGGCCGCGCACAGCAGCGCGAGCGCCTTCCACCTACGAGGGTCCGGCCCCGCCCCGCCGCCCGGCGGCGGGCTGTTGCCGACCTGTCCACGGTCCATCAGTTGCTTCTCCTCCGTTGAGCGTTACGGGCCGAGCGCCCGCCGCGCGTATCCGATCGGGATCCGATCAAGTGCCCTCAACGCTTCCATCACGCGACCACGGCCGAAAGTGGCAGGACTGACGTCCTCCGAAAAATTCCTGCCGTACGATAAGGCTCATGAGTGTGGGAACGGTTGCCATCGCAGTGATCGACAACACCAACATCCCGGTCGGGGACGTCTACGAACTCGGCATCGCCTGCTCGGTGTTCGGCACCCCTCAGCCGGATCTGGCCGACTCCTGGTACGACGTACGTCTCTGCGCGACACAGCCGGAGGCCCCCGGGCGCGGCTTCGGCTTCGCGCTCACCACGCCGTACAGCCTGGCGGACCTCGCCGACGCGGACACGGTGATAGTCCCCTCCGTACCGGACGCAGTTGTGGACGAGAACAGTCCGCTGCCCGAGGAGCTGATCGACGCGCTGCGCACGGCGGCGAAGCGCGGGGCGAGGATGGTCTCGCTGTGCAACGGAGCGTTCGCGCTCGCCGAGGCCGGGCTGCTGAACGGCCGCCGGGCCACCGCCCATTGGATGCACACCGCCACCCTCAAGAAGCGCTACCCCGAGGTCGTGGTGGACGACTCGGTGCTGTACGTCGACGGCGGCGATGTGCTGACCAGTGCGGGGCTGAGCGCCGGCCTCGACCTGTGCCTGCATCTCGTACGGCAGGATCTGGGCGCCCATGTCGCCAACCAGCTCGCACGGCGCATGGTGGTGCCCGCCCACCGCCCGGGCGGCCAGAGCCAGTTCATCGATCTCACGGTGCCCGTGTCGGACGACGACAGCCTCAGCCCGGTACTGCAGTGGGCGACGGAGAACCTCGATCAGCCGCTGACCGTCGACGACTTGGCGAAGCGCGCGGGAATGAGTCCCCGTACGTTCTTCCGGCGCCTCCAGTCGGTGACGGGCACCACCCCGCTGCAATGGCTGCTCAATCAGCGGCTGTCACGGGCGCAGAGCCTGCTGGAATCCACCGATCTGCCGATCGAGAAGATCAGCGAGTTCAGCGGGCTGGGTACGTCGACGAATCTGCGGCGGCACTTCAACATCCACATCGGGGTGTCGCCGAGTGACTACCGGCGGGCGTTTCCCTGCCGTACGACCGTGAAGTCCGGACAGCCGTAAGGCCCCGGGCGCCAAGGCCCCTGGCGGGAACCGCCGTTACGGATCGATCCCGGTCCAGGGGCCTCACAGGGCGACCGCTCAGAGGAAATAGGTCTCCGGGTCGAGACCGAGCAGTACCCGGCCCTGGAGTTCCAGGTTCACATTCACCTGGGCGAGAGCGTGCAGCGAGAAGCCCTGGATGTCCCGGTGGAACCGCTGGAAGGGCACACCGCGCTGAATGACACTGCCGCCACTGGCGGTGTAGAGCAGCTCCACCGCCTCCTTGGCGAGCTGCGCTGCGAAGGCGGTCTGACCGCGCACGATCGCCTTCTCCGCGAGTGTCGGCTGTTCACCCGCGTCGGCGCGGTCCTGGAGCAGCTTCAGCCAGACCTCGGCGAGCGCCTCGGCCGCGGTGATCTTGTTGGCGGCGGTGGCGACCTGAAGCTGTGTCAGCGGGTGCAGGCTCTGGTCCTCCCAGGGTGTGTATGTGATGCTGCGGCCGGGCAGCCGCTCCAGGAAGAGTTCGTACGCGCCCCGGGCGATACCGGTGAACACCGCGGCGCACTCGGCCATCACAAAGCTGAGCAGCCCGTAGTTCCGGCCGGTGGCACCGGTGTTGGACCGGTCTTCCGTGGCGCTGAACATCACTTCTTCGAAGCCCACCACATGGTGGTCGGGTATGAACACGTCCTTGGCGGTTGTGGTCGCGCTGCCCGTGGCGCTGCCCGCCGAGACATGCCAGTCATCGGTGACCGTCATCTCGGACATGGGCAGAAGGGCCATGGCCTCTTCCTCGGCGCCGTCGGGGCGCTCGACCATCACGGCGGTGAAATTCCAGTCGGCGCCCCGGCAGCCGGAGTTGTAGCGCCATGTGCCGCTGAGACGGTATCCGCCCTCGACGGGCACCAGCGTCCCGGTCGGGGCGAAGGCGCTGGAGATACGGACCGAGCCGTCGGCGAACACCTCTTCCTGGGTCCGGTCGGGATAGAGGGTCGCCGTCCAGGTGCTGGTCACCCATACCATCGTGACCCAGGCGGTGGAGGGGCAGCCGCGGCCGATCTCCGAGATCACCTTCGCCTGTTCGGCGAGGCTGAGATCAAGGCCGCCGAACCGCTTCGGCACGGCCATGCGGAACACACCGGCCTTCTCCAGGAGTTCGATGTTCTCGTCCAGGATCCACCGCCGCTCCTCGGACTCCTGGCCGTTCTCGCGGAGCGCCGGGACGATCTCCCGTACCGCTTCGAGGACGGACTCTGCTTCTGTGTTCAAAGCTGTGCTCGGGGCCACTTCTGGATCCTCTCCTCTGCATTTCCGACATGATTCGCTGAGCAATGAGTGAGCCGTATTGCGCCCGGCCGATGTCTCACATCGCCAATATCTGGCCGGCGCCCCGCAAACCGGATTCGATCGCGCCGTCGATATAGCCGCTCCATCCGTCGGCGATATCGCCGCTCGCGAAGGCGACACGCCCGTGGGGCCGCTGGACGGCCGGATAGAGCGAGGTGAGCTGGCCGGGCTTGCGGAAGGTCCAGCCGCCGCGCGCGTACGGGTCGTTGCCCCAGTCCTGGGCCCGTACGTCGATGACCTCGATGTCCGCGCCCAGCAGCCGTACCGCCCGGCGCACCGCCCCGTGGTCGGAGGGGTCGAAGGCCGGATCGACGCTGAAACCGATGAACAACTGGCTGCCGTCGGCGAGCCTCTTGTCGGGAATCAGCAGCGAGAGCGGGAATCCCTCCGCGGCCTGGGCGTAGAAACGGCCCGCCGGACTGCGGGCGTGGATCCACAGCTTGGTGGCACGGGTGACGGCGAGGCCCTGCCGGGACGCGGTGGCCTGGGCCTCGGGCAGGCCCGGGGTGAAGGCGATGGTCCGCCACATGTTCGCCGGTATCGCCATCACCACGGCGTCCGCCCGGAAGACCCGCCCGGCGCGTGTGGTGACGGTGACCCGTGCTCCGCGCTGATCGACGCCGGCGACCGGTGAGTTGAGCAGCAGCGCGGGCGCCTGGTCGTCCAGCATCGCGGTCAGCAGCCGGTACGTACCGTTCTCCAGCCGGTAGCGCATGGTGTTGTTCCAGCCCTCGTTGCTCCAGCCGGCGAGGGCCCACTGCTGCGCCAGCATGGTCAGTGCGCCGTCGTCGCTGGAGCCGCCCGAGTAGACCGATGTCTGCCCCACGACAAGGAGTTCGTCGCTCCGGGAGAGCCTCATCCGGTCGAGCCGGTCACGGAGCGAGAGCCGGTCGACCGTGCGCAGCAGATCCGCCCGGTGAAGGGGCTCGTAAGGGCGCTCGAAGTACTGACGGGAGCCGTCGAAGATGGGCTCGTACACCGCGCCCATCCGCCCGAACCCTTCCTCCACCCCGAACTCCCTGGGGCCGTCGGGGGTGGGGAAGAAGGTGCGCTCGGGCGGTATGTCCTCGGTCAGGGGTATGCCGTACCGCCGGATCTCGCGGCCGATGTGCGGCTGGGTGTCCTCCACCCATGTACCGCCGATCTCGACCCGCTGGCCCGCGAAGGTGTCGGTCCAGGTGCGGCCGCCGATACGGTTCCTGGCTTCGAGGATCAGTGTCCTGGCGCCCCGCGCCGTGAGTTCACGGGCCGCCGTGACCCCGGCGAATCCGGCTCCGATGACGATCGCGTCGTAGTGGGCGGCCGCGGGTCCCTGAGCGGCGGAGGCGGTACGGGCCGCTCCCAGGCCGAGCACCGCTGCGGCGGCGGCCGACTTGGCGACCGTACGGCGCGACACACCGCGGGCACCGGCGCCGGTGGCCGGGTCCGCGCCGCCGGCCGGTCCGGGGCCCTCCTGGCCGGCCGCTCTCTTGTTCTCCTGGTCCGTGCTCATGTGCGCTGGCTCCTCCTGAGTCAGGAATTCCGTCCGGCCGGGATTCTGGAATTGATGGGTCTTTTTCTAAACACCCAGAACCTATCCGGACATATCTCACCAGCCACTCACCCTTCACTAACGAGACATCACAAAGAAGCAGGGCCGTGCGGAGGGTGTCCGCACGGCCCTGCTTCTTCTGTGAAATTCAGTTCCCGGTCCCGGCCCTCACTCCACCGGCTTGGAATTCCTGATGACTTCGATCAGGCTGGCAAAACTGTGATCGCCATGGCCCGCCGCGATTCCGCGCTCGGTGAGCGCCTTGATGACACGCGGGATCGCGCTGTCGATTCCGCGTTCCTCACTGGCGTGAATGACATGGTCCATCGTCATGGCCTGGGTGAGCAGCGTCGCGTCGGCGGGATATGTCCGGCTGTCGATCTGGCCCGCGTAGGCCGTGAGGTAACCGCTGATGGTCGCGAGCCACATGTTGCCGACCCGGGTGAAGGTCTCGGCGTCGACACCCTCCGTACCGACCAGCGCCGCCGCGTGGACGTAGCCGCTCATGGTCGACCACATCAGACCGAGCAGCGACACGTCGTACAGCGAGGCGAGACCGGCGTCGCTGTTCAGATACGTCGTGCCGTCGCCCAGCACCTCCAGGGTGGCCCGGTGCGCCTCGAAGGCCTCGCGCGGCCCGCTGTACAGCAGGATCGTGCCGGGCTCGCCGACTCCCTCCGGCACGGACATGACCGCTCCGTCGAGATAGCCGATCCCGTGCCGCGCCGCCCACTGCGCCGTCGTACGGGCCTGTTCAGGGGTGCCGGAGGTCAGATTCACCACCGTGCGCCCGGCCAGCGCGTCCGTGAGCGGGGCCAGCAGCTCGTCGACGACCTCGTAGGTCGACACACAGATCAGGACGAGCTGCGCCGCCGCGACCGCCTCGGCCGCGGTGCCGGCCCGTACCGCCCCTTGGGCAGCGAGCGCGTCGGCCTTTTCCGGGGACCGGTTCCAGACCGTTGTGGGGTGTCCCTGTTTGAGGAGGACCTGGGCGAGTGCCTGCCCCATCAGTCCCAGGCCGATCACCGCCACCGCGGGCCGGGTTGTGGCCGCTCGGCCCTCATCGAGAGGCGCCTGGGCCGTTCCGTGGTCGTTATCCATGGGTTGATGCTCTCCGCCGTTCACAGGCGCGGAAAGGGGAATCCCCGACAAGATTCATAAAATTCCCGCCACCATTGGACGGCCGAAAGTCATACAATCGGCTTGCGTTTTTCGGTGCGGCGGGGAAATTCTCCATCTTTTCTCGCTAATAACCCGCTCTCCGGTTACTGGATTTGGTGATTACTGGCTGATTAGCGCCCCTGATGCCGGCCGGCGGGCCTGGTAGGGGCACGGGCCCGGCGGGTTCGTACGAGGGCCGCCTGCCACAATCGGGACAGTGCCGGTGTGCGGTGGAGCATGCCGCGGACCACGGAGGAACCCTGTGCCGCTGCCCTCGGAACCGTTGCGGAAGCTGGGCTTCCTGACCATCGGGCTGTTCGACGAGGCCGATCCGCGCCGGGGCCATGAGTCGACGCTGGAGATCATCGAGCTGGGTGAGCAGCTGGGCTTCGACAGCGCGTGGATGCGGCACCGCCATCTCCAGTACGGCATCGCCTCGCCGGTCGCGGTGCTGGCCGCGGCCTCGCAACGTACCAGCCGTATCGAACTGGGCACCGCGGTCATCCCCCTGGGCTGGGAGAATCCGCTGCGGCTCGCCGAGGACCTGGCCACCGTCGACGTCCTGTCCGGGGGCCGCCTCAACCCGGGGGTCAGCGTCGGTCCGCCGATGCACTACGACCGGGTCAGCCACGCGCTCTACCCGGACACCGCCGAGGCCGAGGACTTCGGTTACGACCGGGTGCGGCGGCTCCTGGATTTCGTACGCGGCGAACCTGCCACCGATTTCAGCGGCACCGAGGGCTTCGAGGTGTTCTCCGACCGTGTCCAGCCGCACTCCCCGGGGCTGGGCGGCCGGATGTGGTACGGCGGCGCGAGCCTGCGGTCGGCGCGGTGGGCGGGTGAGCACGGGATGAACTTCCTGACCAGCAGCGTCGTCAGGGCCGAGGAGTCCGAGGACTTCGCCGAGATCCAGCTCTCGCACATACGCGCCTTCCGCGCCCACCACCCCGACGGCGAGCGCGCCCGGGTGTCCCAGGGACTCGTCGTCATCCCCACCGACTCGGCCACGCCGGAGCAGCGCGCGAAGTACGAGCAGTACGCGCGGAAGCGGACGCCTCGTACCGCTGCCCCGCAGGGACCGGCGCGCATGATGTTCGCGCCCGATCTCGTCGGCACCTCCGAGGAAATCGCCGAACGGCTCTACTCCCACGCCGCGTTCCGGGAGATCGACGAAGTCGCGTTCGCGCTGCCGTTCACATTCGAGCATGACGACTATGTCCAGATCCTCACCGACATGGCGACCGGGCTCGGCCCGGCGCTCGGATGGCGAGCGTCGGTCTGACCGGGTTGCCGCCGGGTCCGCGGGAGTTCCCCTCGTAACCCGAGCAGCGGACGGATCGCTGCCGCCCGGGTCCTGGATCGATTCACCTGCTGTGCCCGGCGGTTGTGGACACAGGGATGTCGGCCATACTGCTCCCCGTGGAGCAACACACTGACCCCATCATTCTGCCGACGCACCCGGCCGGGACCGACCCGGCCTTCATCCCCGGGCTCGTGCCCCCGCGCCCCGCGGGGGCGGACGAGGAGGACGGGGCGGCCCCGGAGCAGGTGGCTGACACGCCACCGGACGCTCCGGAGGCTGCCGCTGCCGACTCCGAGGCCGAGGCTGCCGCAGCTCCGGCCGCCCCCGACAAAGTGGCCGACGACGACGAAGCCGAGGCGCCCGCCGAGAAGGGCGACGACGGCCCCGTCTTCGAGGTCTCCGACCGGCGCGGCACCATCGTCGCCGACCACGCCGGGATCACCTTCCGGCTGGACGGCGAGGAGGCCCAGTTCGACTGGGAGGAGGTCAAGGCGGTCGAGACCGACGTCCCGCGCTTCGGGCGGCGTTTCGGCATCACGGTCTACACGTCCCCGCAGCGCTGGTTCCAGCACGATGTCGAAGGCTCGTCCAGGGAGCAGCTCAAGCAGTGGGCCACGGAACTGGACGCCGTGCTGGATGTCAGATTCGACGACGGCGACGAGGCCTGACAGCGGACGATGCGGCTGACGGACAGTGCGGTACGGGGCGCGCGAGGCGCGAGGTCCAGCCGGTCACCGGGCGGCAAGGGAAGCGGTCGAAGCGGTGCCGGTGACGGGAGCGGTGCCGGCGGTGTCAGGAGTCGCATGCGGGGACGCGTTCTTGAGCTGCTGTCCCTGCTGGTCGCCTGCCTGCTGATCTTTCATTCCGCCGTGCCCAATACGGTCGGCCGGCTGGGCAGTCTCCTGGAGACCTTTCTGCCCTGGCTCGGCCTGGCCGTCCCCGTACTGATGGGCCTGGCCTTGCTGCGCCGCCGCTGGGCCTTCGTACTGTCCACGCTGCTGCCCGTGGCGGCTTGGCTCGGCCTCTTCGGCGGTTTGTTTCTTTCGCCGTCCGACGCCGAATACGACATCACCGCGCTTCAGCACAATGTCAGCGATGTGAACCCGGATCCGTCGGGCACCGCGAGAAATCTGCTCAGGACCGACGCCGATCTCATCGCGCTGGAGGAGCTGACGCCTTCCGCTCTGCCGGTATTCACGGCGGAACTGGCACCGGATTATCTCCACCACGCATCCGTGGGAACGGTCGGGCTGTGGTCGAAGTATCCGCTCGTCGACATAGGGCGCGTCGACATCAAGCCGGCGGGCATCGGACCGGGCTGGGACCGTGGGCTGCGGGCGACCGCCAGAACACCTCAGGGCGATGTCGCCGTTTACGTCGCCCATCTGCCCTCCGTCCGTCTCGGCCTTGCCAAGGGATTCAATACGGCGTGGCGCGACGAAAGTGCCGCTCTTCTCGGTGCGGCGATAGCCGCTGAGCGGCTGGACAAAGTGATTCTGCTCGGCGACCTCAACAGTACGGTGGACGATCGCGGCCTGGACCCGGTCAGTTCACGGCTGGACCCACCCGGCTCGGGTTTCGCGCTGAGCTGGCCCGCGGCTTTCCCATTGGCGCGGATCGATCAGATCATGACCCGGGCGGCGCCGGTCACCCGTATCTGGTCACTGCCCTCGACGGGCAGCGACCACTTGCCCATCGCCGCCCGCATCAGGCTGTGAACAGGCTCGTGTGAGCAGGTTCGAAGGAATCCCCGTTGGGCGTTCCGGGCCCCGGCGAGAAGTGTGTTTCCCGCCGGGGCCCGTCACTGCTGCTTTTGCTGCTGCTGTTGCTGTGCCTTACGGCCACACCCTCAGCCGCACACCGAAGTGTCAGTGTGCGCCGGCCGCGGCGCCCGCGCGTGCCGCGGAGGGCTCGGCGACCTTGGAGCGGACGGTCGACTCACCGTTCTTGATCACACGGGTCGCCGCACGGGCGCCGCAGTTCGAACCGTACGTCCAGACCTCCTGGTTGGAGATGGCGCCCGCCCAGTCCACGCACAGCCCCCGCCCGTAGGCGTACACCGGCCCCGCGTACGAGGTGTAGTAGTCCCCGTCGCCGGCACCCTCACCGGTCGCGGGCACCCCGATGTAAGCGAACATGTACACGGGCGATCCGCTGGTCTTACGGATCGTCACCACACAGTTCTTGCCGTTGGCGGCGTTGTACGTCAGGTACACCGTGCCCTGCCGGCCGATGTCGGCCCAGTTCACCACCCCGTACCCGGACCCGCACACACCGTTGTACGCGGCCTGAGCCGACACCGCGGCCGGCGCGGCGGCGGCGGGCTGCGCGACAGCCGTGACCGAACCCCCCACAGCGAGCGCGGCCAGAGCGGCCACTGCACCCGCACGACGTGATTTCCGCATGTCATTCCCCCTGTACTTTGGTGGATGCTGCTGCATCTCACCCGGTATGACCCGTGGATCAGGCACACCGTTGTACGGAACCACGACCTCAACTTACGGAGTGGGTCGGCCCGTTCGGTCCACCGGCCGTGTGCCGGCCGATGTCAGCCGCCGGCACACGAACCGGCGAGTTCCGTGTCCTCCAAGTCGGAACAGCCGATGAATCCATGCCCTCGGAGCTGTGCGGTCATGGGGTCGCTGGTCAGGAACTCCAGGTAGTTGGCGGCCAGTTCGGCCGGTGCTCCCGCGGTGTACAGATACTCGGTCGCGACGAACAGATAAGTCCCGTTCAGCGCGTCTTCCCGGATCGGCTCGTGTCCGTCGATCGGTATGGTTCCGATGTTGGGGAAGAAGGGCAGCGCGTCGGCCTCCGCGTAACCGATCGCGTTGTCCGTCTTGTTGACGTATTCGAGCAGGTCCATCGTGGTCTCCGCGGCGCACGGGGATTTCGCGCCCGCTGTACCGCAGTCCGGCAGAACCCCTGTGGCCGGAGCCGGGGAATCACCGCCCAGAAAGGCTTTCTCGAAAGCCGCGCGGGTTCCGGAATCACCGGAGCGGACGACCGGCAGAGCGGTGACGTCCTGACCGCTGAAGATCTTCCGCAGCTCCGCCGTGGTCAGCCCCTCGTTGAACAGCCCGGGATAACTCGCCTGCAGCTTCTGATTGGCCACCACGGCGAACACGATCACACCGGCCGGGCGCCGGTTCAGGCCCTCTTCGTCACTCTGATTCGACGGCCGTCCGTCGGACATGGCGATCGTCGAGGTGTCCTTGCTCTCACGCAGACCGTCGAGGCCCTGCCCGCTGCCGTTGGCCACGACCGTGATGGTCGCGTTCGGGCAGCTCTGCTCATAGGCGTTCTTGACCTGGGTGGCGACCGGTGCGAACGCGGTGGACCCCTCGATCCTGAGGCTCCCGTGCGCACATACGGCCTCCGGGTTGAGCGCGCGGTTGGCCAGCCAGACCCCGCCCGAGACACCGATCAGCAGCGCCATGGCGGAGCCGATCACGGCGACCTGGTACAGAAGAGAGTGCTTCACCTTCTGGACCAGCCTGCCGCCGCGTATTATCCCGCCCGACCTGACACCACTGCCCGATCCCACCAGGAGGATCAGGAGCTTGAATCCCACCCGCCGGTTGAGCGGCAGCGCGGGCAGTGTGATCCGTGAACGGTCTTCCGGCGGCAGTGTGTCGGCGCTGCGCTGGATGAGGTTGTGCAGGTCGTCGGATTCCCGCACCTTGAAGTGCACCACTTCCCGCTCGGGAAAGGTGAAGTACAGCGGTACGGCGACATGGCTCTCGTCGATGTCCTGACCGCCGGAGTTCAGTACGTCGAGCACAACGAGGCTGCCGTCCTCGATCTCCCGCCCCTGTGAGTGGATCTCCCACATGTCGAGGTTGTTCGGCGGCGCGGGCCCCCGGTTGATCGGCTCGTCGAACAGCACACTCCAACTGAGCTGCCGACGCCGCCGCAGCATACTGACCGCGAGGCCGATCGCCCCCGTGATCAACGCGCAGATCAGCGTGGTCAGCGCCTCTCTGCTGTCGATGACCGCGTTGAGGTCACTCACTATCCCGGACGCTTGCGTCATGGAACTCATGGAACTCACGGCTCCCCCAGCCTGGATCCAACTCCCGTGTGAGGGTGCATTCTTGAGACGCCAGAAGATCGGTGTACGAAGAGAACCTGAACAGCGCGCCAACGCGAGGACATCAACCCCCGACGGCCCGCCTACAACGCGAACACGGTGCCGCTCCGGCGATGGAGCCGATGTGGAGCCGATACACCGCCGACACCGCTTCGACGTGGTACCGACGTCCGGCGAACTTCCCGTCGCGGTGAAGCCGAGCCCGTCCCGACGTGGTTCCTAGCCGGGGCGGACACATTCGCCTCCCAGGATGGCAGCACTCCGCGACCGGACAGGGCCTGGCAGCAGTCACGGAGGCCGTACCTGCGCGACGTGCTCGTATCCATGGGAGAGAGGTTCGCTGAGGATGCCGGACGAAAAGAAACTCCTCGAATACCTGAAGTGGGTCACCGCTGATCTGCACCAGACCCGGCAACGTCTTCAGGAGGTCGAATCCGGCAAGCAGGAGCCGGTGGCGATCGTCGCGATGGCGTGCCGGTACCCCGGCGGAGTGCGCTCGCCCGAGGATCTGTGGGAGCTGGTCTCCTCCGGCGGCGACGCGATCTCCGGGTTTCCGACCGACCGCGGCTGGGACCTCGGCGTACTCGCGGGCGACGGTCCCGGGCGCAGCGCGACGCAGCAGGGCGGATTCCTGTACGACGCGGCCGAGTTCGACCCGGGCGTCTTCGGGATCTCGCCGCGCGAGGCCCTCGCCATGGATCCGCAGCAGCGACTGCTGCTGGAGACGGCCTGGGAGGCCATCGAACGGACCGGGACGGACCCCACCGAGCTGCGGGGCAGCAGGACGGGTGTCTTCGTCGGCACCAACTCCCAGGACTACGCCCATCTCGTGCTGGCCTCGGACGACGACATGGGCGGGTACGCGGGCAACGGCCTGGCCGCGAGTGTGATGTCGGGCAGGCTCTCCTTCGCGCTCGGTCTGGAGGGCCCGGCGGTCACCCTCGACACCGCGTGCTCGTCGTCGCTGGTGACCCTCCATCTGGCCGCGCAGGCGGTACGGGCGGGCGAGTGCTCGCTGGCACTGGCCGGCGGTGTGACGGTGATGACGACCTCGTCGAGCTTCGCCGGGTTCAGCCTCCAGGGCGGCCTCGCCCCCGACGGCCGGTGCAAGGCGTTCTCCGACGACGCCGACGGCACCGGCTGGTCGGAAGGCGTCGGCATGCTCGTCGTGGAGCGTCTCTCGGACGCCCAGCGCAACGGACACCCGGTGCTGGCCGTGCTGCGGGGCAGTGCGGTCAACCAGGACGGCGCGTCCAACGGCCTGTCCGCGCCGAACGGCCCTTCGCAGCAGCGCGTCATCCGGCAGGCGCTGGCCGGCGCCGGGCTCTCCCCCTCCGACGTGGACGCGGTGGAGACCCACGGCACCGGTACGGGCCTGGGTGACCCGATCGAGGCGCAGGCGCTGCTGGCCACGTACGGACAGGAGCGTGAACGGCCGCTGCTGATCGGCGCGGTCAAGTCCAACATCGGCCACACCCAGGCGGCGGCCGGCGCCGCGGGGGTCATCAAGACGGTGATGGCGCTCCAGCACGGTGTGCTGCCCAAGGTGCTGCATCTGGACACGCCGTCCACCCGGGTGGACTGGACGGCCGGCTCGGTCGAGCCGATCAAGGAGCGCACGGCGTGGCCGGAGACCGGGCGCCCGCGGCGCGCGGGCGTCTCGTCGTTCGGCATCAGCGGCACCAACGCGCATGTGATCCTGGAGCAGTCGCCCGCTCCGGAGGAGACGCGGACCGCCACGGACAGGGCGGGAGAGCAGACCGCTGCGCAGGAGACCCCGGTCGTCGGTACCGGTGCGCTGCCGTGGGTGGTCTCCGGCAGGAGCGAGGCCGCGGTACGCGCCCAGGCGGCGAAGCTGCGGGACTTCGTGTCCGCGCGGCCCGAGCTGAGCCCCGCGGACGTGGGCCTTTCGCTGGCCACGACCCGTACCGGATTCGAGCACCGCGCCGTACTCGTCGCCTCGGACCGCAAGGAGTTCCTGGCGGGTCTGGACGCGCTCGCGGCCGGTGAGGTCTCCTCCGGTGTGATCCGGGGCAGGACCCCGGCCGGCGGCAGCGGCAGGACCGTGCTGGTCTTCCCCGGGCAGGGCGCCCAGTGGGCCGGTATGGCCGTCGACCTGCTGGACACCAGCGAGGTGTTCGCCGCGCGCGTACGTGCCTGCGGGCGGGCCCTCGCGCCGTACACCGACTGGGACCTGGAGTCGGTCCTGCGCCGGACCGAGGGCGCTCCCGGCCTGGAGCGGGTGGACGTGGTCCAGCCCGCGCTGTGGGCCGTCATGGTCGGTCTGGCCGAGGTGTGGCGTGCGGTGGGTGTGGTGCCCGACGCGGTGGTCGGCCACTCCCAGGGCGAGATCGCCGCCGCCTGTGTGGCCGGTGCCCTCAGCCTGGAGGACGGCGCCAGGATCGTGGCGCTGCGCAGCCGCGCGATCCGGGGCCTGTCCGGTCACGGCGGGATGGCGTCCGTCGCCCTGTCCGCGGAGGAGGTCACCCGTACGATCGCCCCTTGGGGGGACCGTATCCAGATCGCCGTTGTCAACGGCCCGTCCGCCACTGTCGTCGCCGGTGAGCCGGAGGCGCTGGAGGAGTTGGTCGCCGCGTGCGAGGCCGACGGGGTCCGCGCACGGGTGATCCCGGTGGACTACGCCTCCCATTCCTCTCATGTGGACGCGATCCGCCACGAGTTGCTCGAAGCCCTGGCGGACATCACGCCGAAGGCCTCGGAGACCGCGTACTACTCCTGCGTCACCGGCGGGCAGTTCGACACCAGCGGGCTCGACGCCGAGCACTGGTTCCGCAATCTGCGCGAGACCGTACTGTTCGAGGACGCCACGCGGGCGCTACTGGCCGACGGATACGGGCAGTTCATCGAGGTCGGGCCGCACCCCGTGCTGCTCCCCAGCATCCAGGACACCATCGACTCCACCGACCGCCGGGCACTCGCGATCGGTTCGCTGCGCAGGGACGACGGGGGCTGGGACCGCTTCCTCTCGTTCGCCGCGGAGGCGTACGTCAGGGGAACCGCCCTCGACTGGGGGCGTCTGTTCCCGGGCGCGCGGCGGGTGGACGTACCGACGTACGCCTTCCAGCGCGAGCGGTTCTGGCCGTCCATATCGGCGCGCGTGGACGCCTCCGGTCTGGGCCTGGTCCCGGCGGAACATCCGCTGCTGGGCGCGGCGGTGATGGTGGCGGGGTCCGACGAGGTGCTGCTGACCGGCCGGCTGTCGGTACGGTCGCATCCCTGGCTGGCCGACCATGTGGTGAACGGGATGGTCCTCTTCCCCGGCACCGGCTTCGTGGAGCTGGCCGTACGCGCCGCGGCCCAGGCCGGCTGCGACCGCGTCGAGGAACTGGTGCTCACCACCCCGCTGATCCTCCCCCACGACGACGCGGCCGAGATCCAGATCTCCATCGGCGGCGCGGACGACAACGGCCACCGCGAGCTGCGCTGCCACAGCCGCCCCTCCGGCGTCCAGGACGCCACCTGGACGCTGCACGCCTCCGGGCGGATCGGCCGCGAGGAGTACGTGGTCGATTTCGACGCGTCCGTCTGGCCGCCCGAGGGCGCGACAGCCGTCGACGCCGCGACGGTGGAGGAGCTGTACGACCGTTTCTTCCGCAAGGGACTGCGGTACGGTCCGGCGTTCCGCGGACTGTCCGCGGCCTGGCGCCGGGGCGAGGAGATCTACGCCGAGGTCACGCTCCCCCAGCACGCGGGTGACGCGGACGGGTACGGGGTGCACCCGGCTCTGTTCGACTCCGTCCTGCACAGCACGGTGTTCGCCGGGCCCGAGGACACCTCTCGGGGCCTGCTCCCGTTCGCCTGGAGCGGGGTCTCCGTGCATGCCACGGGCGCGTCGGCCCTGCGGGTACGGCTGACCCCCAATGGCCAGGATTCATTCGAACTGGCGGCTGTCGACGTACAGGGCGAGCCGGTGTTCTCCGTCGAGTCGCTGGCTCTGCGGACGGCTGTGCCGGAGGCGGCCGACGCCCCGCGCCGTACGGAGAACGCCTCGCTCTTCGGCGTCGACTGGGTCTCCGTACCCACGGTGCGGCCCGTGTCCGGCACCCGCTGGGCGGTCGTCGGCGCCGATGAACTGGATCTGGGTTACGCGATGCACCGCGCGGACGAGACGGTCGTCGCGTACGCGGAGTCGCCGGCCGGGACGGTCGGGGACAGCGGTGTCGCTCCGGATGTCGTCCTGGTACCGGTGGTGGGTGACCAGGAGCTGGAGCAGCCGGAGGCGGTGCGTGCTCTCACCGGCTGGGTGCTGGGCCTGCTCCAGGAGTGGCTGGACGAGCCGCGGCTGTCGGGAGCACGGATGGTCTTCGTCACGCGTGGTGCGGTCGCCGCGGAGGGCGAGGAGGTCCGGGATCTGGCCGCGGCCGCGGTCTGGGGACTCGTACGGACGGCGCAGACGGAGAATCCGGGCAGCTTCCTGCTCGTGGACATGGACGACACGTTCCTGTCGGCCGGAGTGCTGCCGGGCGTGCTCGCCCTGGACGAGCAGCAGATGCTGGTGCGCAACCACACCGTCCGCGCCGGGCGCCTCACCCGCCTGCCCGAGAGCGGGACGGCCTCCCCGGACGCGGGCGCCGCGCCCGTCTGGGACCCCGAGGGCACCGTACTGATCACCGGCGGTACGGGCGGCCTCGGCGGCGAACTGGCCCGCCACCTGGTCACCGAACACGGTGTACGGCATCTGCTCCTGGCGGGCCGCCGGGGCCCGGACACACCGGGCGCGACGGAACTGCGCGACGAACTGACGGACCGGGGCGCCGAGGTGACCGTCGTCGCCTGTGACGTCGCGGACCGTACGGCGCTGGACGCGCTGCTGGCGGCCGTACCCGCCGCGCATCCGCTGACCGGCGTGGTGCACACGGCCGGTGTGCTCGACGACGCCCTGCTCGGTTCGCTGACAGCCGAGCAGTTGGACCGGGTGCTCAAACCGAAGGCCGACGCCGCGTGGTATCTCCACGAGGCGACCCGTGCACTGGATCTGGCCGCGTTCGTCCTCTACTCGTCGGTCTCCGGTGTCGTGGGCAGCCCGGGCCAGGCCAACTACGCGGCCGGTAACGCCTTCCTGGACGCCCTGGCCGCGCACCGCCGGGCGCTCGGACTGCCAGCGACCTCCCTCGCCTGGGGACCCTGGGCCCAGGGCAGCGGGATGACCAGCAAACTGGCCAGGTCCGACATGGACCGGATGTCCCGGACCGGGATGCCGCCGATCTCCACGGCCGCCGGTCTCGCCCTCTTCGACTCGGCCGTGGCACGCGCCGAGGCGCTCGTCATCCCGGTCCGCCTCGATGTCGCGGGCCTCCAGGCCCAGCAGTCACTGCCCGCGCTGTGGCGGGATCTCGTGCCCCGGGCGCGCCGCTCCGCCGCCGCGGCGAACCGGTCACCCGTCACGCTGCTCGACCGGCTGCGCAGGCTCGGACCGGCCGAACAGCTCCAACTGCTGACCGATCTGGTGGTGGGGTACGCGGCTGGTCTGCTGGGCCATCGTGACCCCGGCGCCATCGATCCGGAGCGCCGCTTCCTGGAACTCGGCTTCGACTCCCTGGTCTCCGTCGGGCTCCGGAACCAGCTCGCCGAGGCGCTCGGCATGCGACTGCCCACCTCGGTCGTCTTCGACAACGAGACGCCCCTCAAGCTCGCCGGCTGGCTGCACCAGGAACTCGCCGGGCTCCCGACAGGTCAGCGGGTTCCCCGCTCCGCGAGCGGTGGCGACGGTCCCTCCACGGTCGCGCGGCCTTCGCAGGACGCGAGCGAGACGCTGGAGGGCCTCTTCTACAGCGCGGTACGGAACGGCAAACTCGTCGAGGGCATGCGCCTGCTCAAGGCCGTGGCGAACACCCGCCTGACCTTCGAGACCCCCGCCGATCTGGAGGAGCTGTCCGCGCCCGTCGTCCTGGCGGACGGCCCGCGCAGTCCCAGGCTGATCTTCATCAGCGCACCGGGCGCCACCGGTGGCGTACATCAGTACGCGCGTATCGCCGCCCACTTCCGCGGCAAGCGGCACCTCTCCGCACTCCCGCTGATGGGCTTCGCGCCCGGTGAGCCGCTGCCCGCGACGAGCGAGGCGGCGGTCCGTATCGTCGCGGAGAGCGCGCTGCACGCCAGTGACGGCGAACCGTTCGTCCTGGTGGGGCACTCGTCGGGCGGCTCACTCGCCTACCTCGCGGCGGGTGCCATGGAGGAGACCTGGGGGATCAAGCCCGAGGGCGTCGTCCTGCTGGACAGCGCGAGCATCCACTACAACCTGGGCGAGGGCAACGACCTCGACGCGACCACCCGGTTCTACCTGGCCGACATCGACTCCCCGTCGGTGATGCTGAACAGCGCCCGGATGTCGGCGATGGTGCACTGGTTCATGGCGCTGACGGGGTCCAAGGCACCGCCGCCCACCGCCCGTACGCTCCAGATCCGGTGCACCCAGGATCTGGACGGCTTCATCCTCGACACCTCGTCCGTACCGGCGGACGAAGTGCGCGACATCGAGGCGAACCACCTCTCACTCGCCAAGGAGCACTCCGCGTTGACGGCGGACGCGATCGAGAAGTGGCTCGAAACGCTCCCGGGCGACGGCTCGTAGGCCGGCGCTTCACCGGGCCGGTCCGGGTGCCGGCCAAAGGGCCTCGCTCATTGCGCGAGCGAGGCCCTCCCGCGTGCGTGCGGCCGCGTCACCGCTCACTCCACGTCGAACCTCAGCGGGTTCTTCAGCAGGTCGCGGACGAGGAGATACGAATCCCGGTCAGCGTTCCGGTGAAGTTGGTGCTGTACTCCGGAGGGAGGCACACGGTCGTACCGTTGTCGAACCGGATGTAGGCGACGTCGTCGTGACGGGTGTTGGTGACGGTGATGGGTGAACTGGCCGTGCCGGTCGGCCTGGACGGCAGGGACTGGAAGCCCGAAGTGACGTCCTGGAACTGGCCGATCTTGACGCCGCCCTTGAACAGGCACACGTACGGGTACGCACAGCTCGCCGCGGCACTCGCCGGGGCGGTGGCGGGAGCGGGGGCGACGGGGGCGGCGACCGCCGTTCCCACCGAGGCGGCCAGGAACCCGGTGACCGCGACCGCGGCCCACGCGACTCGCTTGAGGGGCTGTCGTGATGTCCTCATATCTCCTCCTTGATCGGTGTCCGGTCGGTGATGACGTGGCTCAACTACAGGTCGCGGACGAGGAGATGCGAATGCCCGTCAGGACGTAGCCCGTGATGCTGAAGGTGCTGTCCGGAGCGACGCAGGCCTGCGATCCGTTGGCGTAGCGGATGTAGGCGACGTCGTCGTGGCGGGTGTTGATGATGTTGACGTTGCTCGGTCTGGAGGGCAGGGACTGGAAGCCGGAGGTGACGTCCTGGAACCGCCCGATGATGGCCCCGTCGGACAGCCGCTGGATACACACGTACGGGTAGGCGCAGCTCGCGGTGGTGGCGGACGCGGCGGAGGCCGGCCCGGCGCCCAGCGAGACGGCGGTTCCGAGGACCGCGGTGGCAATGGCAGCACGCGCGAGTGTTCGTGCAGTTTTCATGTTCCCCCCTCTTGTCACGCGTCGCCCTCACAGGACGACGCTCGGCACAAGCGCTGCGACAGTAACGACGGAATCCCGAAGTCAGAAGCGTGAATTCAAGTCAAGGAAGCGCAGCGCCGCCGCCGCAGCCGTCGGTGTCACGTCCGTACGCCGCCAACGAGTGGAAGGCACGCGTGCCTCCACGTACTGCCGTCGGGCCGCGGGGTTCGTTGTCCTCGCGCGTTGATCAGAGGCCGCTGAGAAGCGTCAGGCGCTCGGCGCTGGTGGAGCCCTGGTCGGCGTAGTAGACGACGATCAGCTGGCGGGCCTGCGGGCGCACCATCTTCTCGTAGCGCAGGTCGAGTTCGCCGACGAGTGGGTGATTCAGCCGGGTGAGGCCGGTGTCGCGGCGGCGGACCTCGCGGCGGGTCCACAGGGTGCTGAAGCGCTCGCTGGCGACGGTGAGTTCGCCGATGGTCTCCAGCAGCTCCGGGTCGGCCTCGTCGACGTCGATCATGGCGCGCAGTCCGGAGACGGCCTTCGCGGTCATGTCGTCCCACTGCGGGTAGAGGCCGCGCATCTCGGGTTCGAGGAAGGCGGCCCGCAGCGGATTGTGGCCGATGGCGAAGAAGGGGCACAGGAGCGCGGCCGGCCGGTTCGCGGCGACGACCCGTCCGCTGGGCCCCTGGGCGTAGGCGGGGGTCTGCGGCCAGCTGTCCAGCAGTGGCTGCAGATCGCCCTGGTTCGTACGGGCGCGGCTGCGCGGCCTGCGGGTGGGCGGGGCGGGGTGGGCGAGGCGGTGCAGGTAGGCGACGGCGTCCTCGTCGAGCTGGAGGGCACCGGCCAGGGCGGTCAGGATCTGGTCGGAGGGGTTGAGGTTGCGGCCCTGTTCCAGACGCAGGTAGTACTCGGGGCTGATGCCGGCGAGTTGGGCGACCTCTTCGCGCCGCAGTCCGGGGACCCGGCGCCGCTTGCCGGCGGGCAGCCCGACCTGTTCGGGGTTGACCTGCCCGCGCCGGGCCCGCAGGAACTCGCCGAGGGTGTCGGCCGTCTCGCGTGCCATGCTGTCGACACTAACCGTTCAGCAGTCCGAGGCGGACCAGGCTCTCCGCGGTGGCCACGACGGCGTCCTCGTTGGAACGAGGGGACCAGTCCAGCTCCTTGCGGGCCTTCACGTTGGAGGCGCGGCGCACGACGCCCAGCTGCGGCACCGTCTCACGCAGCGCCGGGTTGACCGCGGCCAGCAGGCGCAGCAGCCAGGGCGGGGCGGAGCGGGTGGGGGCCTTGGCGGCGGCCTCACTGAGCCGCGCGCGCAACGCCAGGGCGATGTGAAGGAACGAGACCGGCTCGCCCGCGAGCGCCAGGTACCGCTGTCCGGCTGCCCGAGGCGCGGTCATGGCACGCAGATGAAGGTCGGCCGCGTCCCGGACGTCCACCGTGTTGGTCCAGATCGGCGGCGCGGCCCGCATTCCGCCGGTCAGCATCGCGTGGATGATACGGATGGACGCGGAGTAGTCCGGTCCGAGGACCGGCCCGAAGATCCCCACAGGGTTGACGACCGTCAGCTCCAGGCCGCCGCCCTCGCTCTCGACGAAGTCCCAAGCGGCCCGTTCGGCAACCGCCTTGGACTTGATGTACGCGGACACCCCCGGCCCGTCGGTCTCCGTCCAGTCCTCCTCGCTGAACGTCTGTCCGGTCCGGCCATGGCCATAGCCCACCGCCGCGAACGAAGAGGTAAGCACCGTGCGCCGGACCCCCGCGTCCCGGGCGGCCCGCAAGACCCGCAGGGCCCCGTCACGGGCCGGGACGATCAGCTCGTCCTCGTGCTTCGGCCGCGCTCCGGGAAACGGCGAGGCCACGTGCAGGACGTAGTCGACTCCCGTCACGGCCCGGTCCCAACCGCTGTCAGAGGTCAGATCCGCCTCCGCACAGGAAACGCCGTCCGCATGCGGGGCGCCGGCCACGGCAAGCATCCGCTCGACGTCAGGACGCCGTGCCAGGGAGCGCACCGTGGTTGTGACCGTGTGCCCGGCGGTCAGGAGCTGCGCGATCATGTGGGAACCCAGAAACCCGGTTCCGCCCGTGACGAGTACATGTGCCATACCTTCATCGTCGGTGACCGGATCATCGCGTTCCAGATCTCGCCGATACCAGTACTCCCAGGGACAGACTCAGCGACGCCGCCCCATGCGTGGAAGCGGGGGGGGGGGGGGTGGGGGGTGGACTCTTTTTGTTTGTTCTTGGGTGGGGGCTCTGTGTCTTTCTTTTTTCCCCCCCCCCCCCGCGCCCGTCACACTGTCCCTGGT
>NZ_JBHVGV010000001.1:526999-562820 GCF_042800555.1 Streptomyces sp. NPDC057617
GCACCCGGGATAAGCGACGAGCGCTGCCCACCCTGTGATGAGCGTCGTTTCGTTTTCTTCTGGCTCGACAGGCCCAGGGCCGCTGGTCTGCGCGTGGTTCAGTGGGCGGGGTAGAAGGCGTTGACCTCGCAGAGGACCTGCTGGGGTACTTCGCTGAGGAGCCAGTGTCCGGCGCCGGGGATGTCGGTTCCGGTGGCTGTGGGGGCTCCGTCCCGTACGGCGGACAGCAGCAGGGGCGCGAAGCCGTCCTGGGTGAGGAGGCGGACCGGGATGGTCAGCGGTGTTGCTTGCAGGCGGGTGTTGTCGGCCTGGTCCTGGGTCCAGGTGCGGTACAGCTCGAAGCCCGCGTGGAGGACCTGGGGGCGGGAGTAGACCCGGGTGTACTCGGCGATCTCGTTGTCGGGGACAGGGCGGGGGGTGTGGGACTGGGTCGGGTAGAAGTAGGTGAGGAAGGTCTTGACCCGGCCGGTGACCAGATCCTCCGCCAGCGGCTGCTGGAGGTTGAAGGAGAAGTGCCACTCCAGCGGCTGGATGTCGGAGAACTTCAGGTTCTTGCCGACGAGGGGGAAGTCCATCAGGAACAGCCCCGCCGCCTGCTGTCGGTACTGGGCGGCGAGGGCGTAGGCGACGCCGACGCCGAAGTCGTGGGCGATGAACCGTACGTCCTGTCGGTAGCCGATCTTGTCGAGCAGCAGGTGGGTGTAGGTGGCGAGTGTCTGCTTGGTGTAGGAGGGCGGGTTGCCGGTGGAGTCACCGAGGCCGGGCAGGTCGACGGCGATGACGGTACGGCCGGGCAGCAGCGAGGGCATGATGCCGCGGAACTCGTACCAGCTCTCGGGCCAGCCGTGCAGCAGGGCGGTGGTCTGGGGTCCGTGGCCGCCGATGACGTAGTGCATCTGTACGCCGTTGACGGTGGTGAAGCAGTGCCGGAAATTCTTGTTGAACGCGGTGTCGTGCTTGGTGGCGGCGTCGTATCCGGGGCTGAGGGGCTTTTCCGGGTCGACACAGGCGGGTGCCTGGGAGGCCGGGGTGTGGGCGGCGGAGGCCGGCGCGGTGGCCCGGTCCTGGCCGGTGGCCGACGCGGTGAGTGTGGCGCCGACGAGGGCGGCGGTGCTCAGCAGGACGGCGGTGAGGAGCAGGAGGAGTCGGCGGCGGCTTGGGCGCCGTAGAGCTGACGGGTCGATGGGCACGGGAGTCCTTCGGGTGTGGGTTGCCGGGGTGGCGGGGTGGCGGGGTGGTGGGGTGGTGGGGTGGTGGGGTGGTGGGGTGGTGGGGTGGTGGGGTGCCGGTGCGGCGAGCGCGCCGGTGCAGGGCTGGTCGGGGCAGTGGGTCATTGGGTCAGGGAAGCCAGTTCACGCCATTGGGCCCGCGGGAAGCCGCCGTTGGCGGTGAGGACGTGGAGGGCGACGTGATCGGCACCCGCGTCGTGGTGTGCTCGTACGCGTCGGGCGATGGCCTCGGTGTCGCCCCAGGCGACCACGCTGTCGATGGGTCGGTCGCTGCCGCCGTCGGCGAGGTCGGCGTCGGTGAAACCCTGTCGGCGCAGACTGCGGGCGTAGTGGGCCATGCCGATGAACGAGCCCAGGAATCCGCGCGCGGTGGCCCGGGCCGTGTCGGGGTCCGAAGCCAGGATGACGGCCTGGTACGGCGCGAGGGCGGCGGCCGGACCGAGCAACTGCCGTGTCGAGGCAGTCGATTCGGGCGTGACCAGGAAAGTGTGGACGCTCACTGTGCGGCGCGCGGCCAGGTCGAGGAGTCCGGGGCCGAGTGCCGCCAGGACCCGTTCGCCCGCGGGCAGGGGCGTGGCGGAGGTGTCGAGTTGGTCGAGACAGTCGTTCATGTCGGCGACCGGGCGGAAGGGGCGGCCGACCTGCTGGGCGGCGGCGGGGTCGCTCACGCCGAGGCCGGTGATCAGCCGCGGGTTGTAGGTCTGCTGGAGCCGGTGGTGACCGGCGGCCATCTCCTCGGCGTCGTGCCGCCAGATGCTACGCCGTTGTCTGTCGGAGGGGTGTGTCAGAGGGGGTCTGTCATCGGGGTGTCGGGGGGCCGGGCCGGTGCCGGTGCGCCCGCTGCCGCCGGGCACATCGGCACCACCCGAAGGGGGCGGAATCCGACTGGGGGTCAGATCTGGTTGAGGCCGCCGTCGACGTAGAGATTGGCTCCGGTGATGAAGCTGCTCTGATCGGTGGAGAGGAAGAGGATCGCGTTGGCGATCTCGTCGGGGCGGCCCATCCGGCCCAGGGGCACCTGGCCCGCGAGGAAGCCCTTCAGTCCGGCCGCCTGCTCCTCGTCGGGGGCCAGACCGGCGATTCCGGGGGTGTCGATCGGCCCGGGAGTGACGGCGTTGACCCGGATCCCGCGGCCCTTGAGCTCGTTGGCCCACGTACGGGCGAAGGAGCGGACGGCGGCCTTGGAGGCCGCGTAGACGCCGAACGCCTCGGTGCCGGTCGTGGCGGTGGTCGAGCCGGGCACGATGGCCGAGGCGCCGTCGTTGAGCAGGGGCAGCGCCTTCTGCACGGTGAACAGCAGACCCCGGACGTTGATGTTGAACGTCTGGTCGAAGTGGTCCTCGGTGACCTGCTCCAGTGTGGTGAACGAGCCGCCGCCGGCATTCGCGAACAGCACGTCGATCCTGCGGCCCTGGCCGCGCACCGTCTCGTAGAGCCGGTCGAGGTCTCCCAGCACCGATACGTCCCCCTGTACCCCGGTCGCGTTGGCGCCGATGGTCTCGACAGCGGCGTCCAGCTCGGGCTTGCGCCGCCCGGTGATGAACACGTGCGCGCCCTCGGCCGCCAGACGGACTGCGGTCGCCAAGCCGATGCCGGTGGTGCCGCCGGTGACGACGGCGGTCCTGCCTTCGAGCTGTCCCATGAAAATTCCTTCTTCTCATCGCCGGAACCGGGCATGGCGCAGCCAGGCCGATCCTCCGGCTGATCTGGTAAAACTTGCGCACCGATCGGTACTGAAATGGACGGTAGCACGCCTCGCCCCCACTTGAGTACCGGACGGTACCGATGTGGGTATACTGGCTGTTCATGGACAGCAAGCAGAAGTCAGTGATGGGCCGGCCGCGGGGCTTCGACGCCGAAAAGGCGCTGGACCGCGCGCTGACGGTGTTCTGGGAGCAGGGCTACGAGGGCGCCACACTGACCGACCTGACCAAGGCCATGGGCATCACCCGCACGAGCATGTACGCGGCCTACGGCAACAAGGAGGAGCTGTTCCGCAAGGCCTTGGACCGCTACACGCAGGGCCCGGCGAGCTATGTGGCCAAGGCGCTGGAGGAACCGACCGCGCGGGCGGTGGCGGAGGCACTTCTTCACGGGGCGGTCCGCGCGACGACCCGCCCGGACCGCCCGGCGGGATGCCTGGGTGTGCAGGGCGCGCTGGCCGCCGGCGAACCGGCACACAGCGCCCGTGACGCGCTGATCGCCTGGCGCCAGGACGGCGGGAAGGCCGTCCGTGAACGCTTCGAACAGGCCAAGGCCACCGGCGACCTGCCCCCGGACGCCGACCCGGCCCACCTCGCGCGCTACGTGACCACGTTCGCGTACGGCATCTCCGTACAGGCGGCCGGCGGCGTCTGCCGCGAGGACCTCCAGCAGATCGCCGACACCGCACTGCGGAACTGGCCCCCGGTATCGCCCGGTTGACCCAAGCTGGCTCATGCCCCCGCCGTGACCGCGGCCAGACATCGGGTTGCCGCTTGCGACACGGGAGGCCGGGAGAAGTTGAACCCAGCACGCCCCCGGCGCATTATGTATCGATGAGTACCGATGTGTGTATCGTGTGGCCATGGGCACCGACACGCAGTCACCGATCGGAAGGCCGCGCGGTTTCGACTCCGAGCGGGCGCTGGAGCGCGCCATGCTGGTCTTCTGGCGGTACGGCTACGAAGGCTCCACGCTGACCGACCTGACCGACGCCATGGGGATCAGCCGGACCAGCATGTACGCGGCCTACGGCAACAAGCGCCGGCTCTTCGAACTCGCACTGGCCCGGTACGCCCAGACCGTCATGGCCTACGCGGGCCGCGCCCTGGCCGCGCCGGCCGCACGTCAGGTCGCCGAGACCTTCCTGCGGGAGAACGTGATGGCCGTCACCGCCCGGGACCGCCCGCTCGGCTGTTTCTCCCTCCAGGGCGGTCTGTCCTGCGGCCCTGACAACGCCGGCGTCTCCCTCACTCTCGCCCGCTCTCGCCAGGCCGGGGAACGCGCCATGAGCGAGAGGTTCCACCAGGCCGCCCGGGAAGGCGACCTCGCCCCCGGAACCACGCCCGACGACCTCGCCCGCTTCATCATGGTCCTCTCCGAAGGACTGGCCGTACACGCCGCGGCCGGCTCCACCCCCGAGGACCTCACGCGGGTCGTCGACATCGCCCTGCGCGCCCTGCCGGAGGACACATCCCGGCGGGCCGGCCGTCCGGCGAGCCGGTGACCGGATCCATGAACCCGCCCCCCCACTCTCGGACAGCGGCTCAGCCACGCTCGCGAGGGCGGCTTCGTGGGCCGCGCCGAGGAACTGGACCTGTTCGGCTCGGCCCTGGACGGTAAACCGGATTCCTTCGCCGTACTGTTCGTCCACGGACCGGAAGGAATCGGCAAGTCCAGTCTGCTGCGCAGGTTCGCCGACCTGGCGCGCTCAGCGGGGCGGACCCTCATCCGGGTCGACGGGCGTTCCCCGGGCCTGTCCCCGGACAGCTTCGAAGCCGAGGCGGCAGCGGCCTTCGACGACGAACGGCCCGTCCTGCTGATCGACACCTTCGAGCAGTGCCAGGGCCTGGAGACATGGCTGCGGGACAGCTTCCTGTCCCGGTTGCCGGCCGAAGCCGTCGTCGTGATCGCGGGCAGACAGCCGCCCGGCCTCCCTTGGCAGGCCGATCCCGGATGGACACAAGCACTGCACGTGATCGCCCTGCGCAACCTGCCGCCCTCGGACGCGACCGCGCTGCTGGTATCGCGACAGGTGCCGCCCCCACTGCACTCCGCGCTCCTCGGGTTCAGGTCCGCCCTGCTACTGACGACCGCTGTCGGCCGCCGGCCTTCGTTCTCACCGCCGGACAGGCTGGCGACACACCCGCTTTCACTGACGTGACGACACGGCCGCGCGTTCCCCGACGCCGTGGACGGCCCCACACCAGGCCGGACGCGGTCCTTGCTGACAAGGCGTACTCCTCCCGCGCGATCCGCGACCATCTGCGCAAGCACGGCATCCGCACGGTGATTCCCGTTCCGGCGGACCAGCGGGGCCATCGGCTGAACCGGGGAAGCCGGGGCGGCAGGGCCACCGGCCTTCGACCCCGAGACGTACAAGCAGCGCAACACCGTCGAACGGTGCATGAACCGCCTGAAGCAATGGCGTGGCCTCGCCACCCGCTACGAGAAGACCGCGACCATCCGCCTGGCCGGACTCCACATCTAAGAGCTCCTAACGAAATGATCTTCAACGACTGGGGTGGGCATATATCGCGCCGCCGCCACCTGCTGCCGCATGCGGCAACCGACGGAAGGGAGTTCGTGAGGCGACGGAACACCCGCTGTGAAATCGGCGGGCCGGGTTGCCTCCGCGGTTCCGGTGACGTGCGCGCAGCCGTGTCTATGGTTGGCGCTGCAGCAGTGGCGGCCGGGTGGGCGGCCCCATGACGCGCCCCTTCTACGCCGAGGGTTCTCGGCCGAGGCTGGCCAGGATCAGGGTGAGTCCTTCCTCGAATTCCCGGTGGGCATCTGCGCCGGCTGTGGTGGCGAGTGCGGCGAGTGTGGGATTGGCGTCACTCGCGACGGTGCGGACGCGGTCGGCCTCGCCTTTGGGGTCGCTTTCGGGGGTGAGCGGTCCGGCGAGTTCGGATTGTGCGATCCCCATGACGAAGCCCATGACCGCGCGGAATGCCACCAGGAGGTCGAAGCCGGTGCGTCCGGACCGTGCCAGGGCCGCAGCCAGTGCCTCTGCCGGGGCCAGGGCGCCCGGTGAGGAGGTGCGGCGGGTCAGGATCAGGGGGATGGCGGCCGGGTGTTCGCGGACGGTGCTCCACAGTGCCGTGGCTGCGGTTCTCGCGTCGGCCGTCCAGTCGTCCGTCGGCTCTGTCCGTGGCACCTTGGCCGCCACCGCGTCGACGACGAGTTCTTCGAGGCCGTCACGGCCGTCGAGGTAGTTGTAGAGCGTCATCGGCCCGGTGCGGAGAGCAGCCGCGAGGCTCCGCATGGAGAGCCCGGCGAGACCCTCACGGTCGACGATCTCCAGAGCCTGCCGCTGGATCTGGGCGAGCGTGTAGCGCGCCGGCCTTGCCATGTGACCTCCACTTGACACGTACGCCGTACGTAAACGACTCTACATCACGTACGGTGTACTTAAACGAGAGGAGCAGCGACGGTGTTCGACACCATTGGCACGTCGTTCCAGTCCGGGGGCAGCCGGTGCGCCGCCTGGCTCACCTGTCCCACCGGCGCGGGGCCGTTTCCGGCCGTCGTTCTGGTCCACGGCTTCGGTGCCACTCACGAGATGCGGCTTGCCCAGTACGAGCAGGCGTTCGCCGCTGCCGGGACGGCCGTGCTCTCCTTCGACTTCCGCAACATCGGTGCCTCGGAGGGAACCCCGCGCCAACTCATCTCCGTACGCCGCCAGTTGACGGACATCGACGCCGCCCTCGACTTCATCCGGCGGGATCCGAAAGTCGACGGCAGCCGAATCGCCCTCTGGGGCACCTCGATGGGCGCGACCCATGCCCTGTTGACGGCGGCCCGGCATCCCGAACTGGCCGCGGCCGTGATGCAGTGCCCGGTGGTCAACACGATGGACGCGGCCTTCAGTTCGGGCCTGCGACACGTTCTCCGGCTCGCCGGCCCGATCACCGACGACCTGGTCCGAGCCGCCTTGCGGCTGCCCCGCAGGTACATCGGCGTCGTCGGCGAACCGGGCAGCTCCGCGATGGTGACCGTGCCCGGAGCCAGGGACGGCTGGTACGGCATGGTTCCCGCAGGAGTGGACTTCGACAACCGGGTCACCGCTGCCGTCGGCGCCCAACTCGTCACCCTCAACGCCTCCCGAAAGGCGGGAAAGATCAAGTCCCCGCTGCTCGTGTGCGTGTCGGACCACGAGACGCTGACGGATCCCCGCATCGCCGTGAAGACCGCCGAACGCGCACCCAGAGGTGTCGCCATCCACTACCCGGCCGACCACTTCGAGGTGTACCACGCACCGCTCGTCGACGGGATCATCGCCGACCAGGTCGCCTTCCTCACCCGCCACCTCGGGCTGAGCGGGGCCCTCCATGCGTGACCTCGTCCGCCGCCAGGACGAGCACTTCCTGGAATTCGCGTCCTCGCTGACCGACGACGAATGGGCCGCACCCAGCCTGTGCGCCGGCTGGACGAACAAGGACGTCCTGTCGCACCTGGCCCTCGGCCTTCAGGTCCGCAACACGCGGCTGCTGACCGAAATGGCAAGACAGCGCGGCTCGTTCGACACCGCGAACGACATACTCACCCGCACACACACCCAACGCCACAGTGCCGCCGAACTGATCGGCCAATTCGACCGCGGGCACGACAGCCCCCGCGGAATCGGACGGCTGCTCCCATCCCCACTGCTCCTGGGCGACCACACCGTCCACCACCTCGACATCGCGCTGGCCCTCGGCCGGTCCGCAGACCTCGCGCCGGAAGTCGCGAACGCTGTCCTCCACGTGGAGACGACCATCCCCAACCCGTTCGTCCCCGCCAGGACCAGAAGCAGGAACCTGCACCTGACCGCCACCGACACGGGATGGAACACCGGACCGGCCGGCCGGCCGGAGGTATCCGGCCCGGCGGACGCCCTCATCTCCGTACTGGCCGGGCGCGGACACGCACGCGGCCGACTCGCCGGCCCCGGCCTGCCGATGCTCGCGGCCCGGCTCTGACCTCCCTCCTCACGCACAGGCCCCTTCTCACCTCCGCATCGCACACAACGGCTCCTCATCGACCGCAGCGGCGAGGGGCCACGGTACGACCAAGAACCGTTTCGCGGCTCGGCAGATGGCTGGAAAGCGTGACGACGCCGCTCTGTTCACGGGTAGGGAAAGCCGTGTGAACGGCACCGTACGCGACGGGATGCGGCCGGTGCGTTCGCGTTGGGTCCTGGCTTGGGGTTCGTGGCGCGCTGCCCGGGGCGGCGCGGCCGAGGAGGGGGAGTCATGGCGGAGCAGACGGAGCGGCCGACGGGTTTACGCGCGGGGGCGGCGGGGACCGGGGTGGTGGCCTTCGATCCGCGGACGCGGATGTGGGTGACGGAGGCGGAGGCAAGGGCCGGGCGAGCCGGTCTGGTACAAGTGCCCCGTCTGGACGGCTCGTTGCGGTCGGACGAGGTGCCGCTCGCCGAGGGCGCGGACGACTTCGGGCACATCGTGCACCACGTCCCGGCGGCCGTGCTGGAGGCCGAGTCCGCCGACGACGTGGTGGAGATGATCACGTTCTGCGACACGTACGGCGTCGAGGTGGCCGCCCGCGGTCAGGGACACGGGACGTACGGGCAGGCGCAGGTGGCCGGCGGGCTGGTGATCGAGACGGGGTCACTGAACCGGATCGGGCCGGTGAGGGCGGGGCAGGTCACGGTAGGCGCCGGAGCCGTGTGGAGCGCGGTGGCGCGGAAGACTCTGCGGTACGGGCTGACGCCGCCGGTCTTCACGGACTACCTGGAGCTGTCGGTGGGCGGCACCCTGTCCGTCGGCGGGCTGGGCGGCCAGGCGCACCGGTTCGGCGCACAGGTGGACAACGTCACCGCGCTGGAGGTCGTCACCGGGACGGGGGAACTGGTCAGTTGCTCGCCCACCCGGCAGCCGGACCTGTTCCGGGCGGTGCTCGCCGGACTCGGCCAGTGCGCGGTCATCGTCTCGGCGACACTGCGGCTGGTCACCGCGCCCGAGACCGTGCGGCACTTCCTGCTGCCGTACACGGACCTGGAGACGTTCCTGGCCGACCAGCGGCTGCTCGCCGGGGACGAGCGGTTCACCTATGTCGAAGGCTCGGTCGAGGCGGACGGCGAGGGTGCGTACACGGAGTACGTACTGGAGGCCGTCGCCTACGGGCCGCCCGCCGGACCCGAGCGGGACGACGCGGAGCTGCTGCGCGGCCTGCGGTACGACCGGTCAGCACCGCTCACCGCCGAGACACTCGGGTACTACGACTTCCTCGACCGCCTGGCCGCGGGGGTGGAGGACCTCCAGCACGCCGGCTTCTGGTCCTGGGCCCATCCCTGGCTGAATCTGCTGCTGCCCGGCGACCGCGCCGCCGAGCTGTCCCGCACCCTGCTGGACGGGCTCGCCGGGCAGGACACCGGCCCCGGCGGCGCCGTACTGCTCTATCCGCTGGTCCGCCGCCACCTGCGCACCCCCCTGCTGCGGGTCCCCGACGACCCGGTGCCGTATCTGCTGGCCGTCCTGTGGACCCTGGACCCGGCGCATCCCGCGGCCGTGAGCGCCCGCACGGCCGCCAACCACGCCGCGTACGAGACGGTCCGCGCGGCCGGCGGCACCCAGTACCCCGTGGGGTCCATCCCGATGACCGCCGCCGACTGGCGCGGCCAGTACGGCACGGTGTGGGAGACGTTCGCCGCCGCCAAGCGCCGTTACGACCCTCATGACCTGCTCGCCCCGGGCCAGCACATCTTCACCCCTTGAACGGACCCGACCGCCGTCAACCGAAGCTCCGCCGGCCCGGGGCGACTTCAAATGGGTTCGCCGGTCGGCAGCGAAAGGGTGGTCGTGGCGTGGTCGATCACATGTGTCGTTGTCGCCATCGCCGTGCCCGTCGCGGGCGGCTCGCCGGTGCCCAGGTTGCGGTCGTACTCGGGGAACGAGCCGCCCGACAGCTGCAGCCGGATCCGCTGCCCGGCGGCGATCCGGCGAGCGCAGAAGTCGAGCGTCAGCTCGATTATTCGTGGTGTAGCCGGATCGTCCACGGACGGCAGCCGCAGCATCGCGTCGGAGAAGTTGACGGAGGTGCCGTCCGCGTCCACCACGCACAGGCGCGCGTGCAGGTCGGCGTGCGGGTTGTCCGAGGTCAGGCCGACGCTCAGCGTGGGACTCCCGTGGATCTCGACCGGTCGGCCGAAGGTCGCGGTGGTGAACGTGAGCACGTCTCGGCGCTGCTCGCGTGCGGTGTTGTCCCGCGGGCCGCCGTCCGGGGAGACGCGCCGGCCGCCGACAGTGGGCGTCGGGTCGGCCGGGTCGTAGGTGAACATCGAGGACCCGGTGTCGCCGTCCACGGTCAGCGATCCGCCCTCGCAGAGACGCAACTCCTGGTGCCCCGACGCCACGGGCAGGCTGGCGAGTTCGCGCCACTCCTCCGCACCGGCTACATGCAGCCGAACTGCCGGCCGGGTGAGGGCGGTGGCACCGTCCCGCAGGTGGTCGTCGAACCACGCCTGCGCTTCGTCCACCATCGTCCCCGCGGCGGCCGCGACGACATCGGTGTGCACCCACGGCCCGAGCGTCAGCGCGGCCGGCACACCCCGTGCGCGCAGCACCTCAAAAGCCTCGATGCTCTGCGGCAGGAACACGTCGTAGCTGCCGCCGATCAGCAGCGTCGCACCGGTGAACCGCTCCAGTGCCACACGGTGGTCGTACGGCCGCCAGTACGGGTCGGTGAGGCCGGGGTGACCGACCCACTCGCCGTACCAGGGCGCGGTGGGACCGAGCAACTCCGCCCCGGCCAGCAGCGGTAGCCGCTGCGTGGCGTCGGCCGGCAACTCGTCGGCGACCCCGGGAGACGGTCGGCGCACAAGGTTGCTCCAGCTCTGGCTTTCCTGCACGGTGAACGCGCCGGTGCGGTAGAAGGCGGAGCCGAAGTCGTACGGCCCGACCACGATCACCACGGTTTTCGCCTCGGGCGGCGGGTCCTGGAGCAGGGCGTAGACGCAGTAGGCGAGGTAGGACATGCCGATCAGGCCCAGCCGGCCGTCGAACCAGGGCTGCTCGCGCAGCCAGCCGACCGTGTCGTGGCCGTCCGCCGCCTCCTGGACCATCGGCCGCAACTGACCGTCCGAGTCCGCCGTACCGCGGCAGCTCTGCAGCAGTACGTGGTAGCCGGCGCCGGCGAACACCTTCGCGAGCAGCACGTCGAACGGGAAGCCGCGCCCGTACGGTGAGCGTACGAGGATGGTGGGCGACGGCTCGTCCGTGTGCGGGGCGTAGTGCTCGGCCGCCAGTTCGATGCCGTCGCGCATGGGGACGCGCACTGTCGTTACCAGACAGTCGGTGCTGCGTGGGCTGATCCCCAGCAGGGCCAGGACCTTCTGGGGATCGGCCAGGTCCAGTGCCGCGTCCGGCGCGAAGTCGAAGTGGGCGTCTTCCGGGGAGTGGGCGTCTTCCGGCATGGGTGCTCCCGTTCGCAGGATCTGAAGAGCCGGGGCCAAGAGGGCCCCGGTGGTGGTTCAGGCCGAGACGGAATCGGTGACGTGGCGCCACTTCTCGTCGGACTCGGCCAGTACCTGGGCGGCCTGGTGGGCGTAGCGGTAGGCGTCGCTGCCGAGCAGGAGCCTGAGCGGCGCGTCCTCGCGGCCGGCGAGATCACACACGATCTGGGCGACCTTCGCCGGCTCGGCGGCTTCCACCCCGGTGGCGTCGCTCAAGGCCGCGGCGTTGCGGAGCAGGTCGGCGAACGCGCCGACGGTGGGCCGGTAGGGCTCGCTGACCGGCGGGATGGCCATCGAGGAGCCCGCCCAGTCGGTGCGCATGCCGCCCGGTTCGAGCACGGTGACCTTGATGCCGAGCGGCGAGACCTCCTGCGCGAGAACGGTGGAGAAGCCGCCGACCGCCCACTTCGCACTCTGATACGCGGCCAGTCCCACCGAGCCGATCCGCCCGCCGACCGAGGAGACCTGGAAAATGTGCCCCGCGCCCTGGGCGCGCAGTGTCGGCAGCACCGCCTTGGTGACATGTACGACGCCATAGAAGTCGGTGTCCAACTGGGCCCGGAAATCGGCCAGGTCCACGTCCTCGACGGCTGCCAGGTCGGCGTAGCCGGCGTTGTTGACCACCACGTCGAGGCGGCCGAACGCGGCCAGTCCTTGCTGGACGGCCTGCTGGACCTGGTCGTTGTCCGTGACGTCGAGCGCCACGGGCAGCACTCGCCCGCCGTGGCGCGCGACCAGATCCTCCAGCCGGGCCGGATTGCGCGCGGAGGCGACCACGCGGTCACCGCTTTCCAGTGCCGCTTCGACGATCGCGCGGCCCAGCCCGCGAGAGCTCCCGGTGACGAACCACACCTTCGACATGACCACACTCCTTGTATACCGACTTGTGTACCGGCGGTCCATTATGCCGGCGCCCCAAGCTAATGGACCGTCGGTACCATGTCAATGTACCGGTGGTCTACCATGGCGGTATGACCACATTCCGCCGGGCACGCAGCGAGGAACAGCGCGAGATCCGCAGACAGGCGATCCTCGACACCGCCGCCGCCATGCTCGACGAGATGCCCGTCAGCAAGATCAGCCTCAACGAGCTGAGCCGCCGGGTGGGGCTCGCCAAGTCACCGCTGCTGCGCTACTTCGAGTCCCGTGAGGCGATCCTGCTGGAACTGCTGGACCGCACCTGGAAACAGTGGCTCGCACAGCTTCCCGAGCAACTCACCGCCGGCATCGGCACCGACGGCACCGCCCAGCAGCGCGGCGCCCGGCTCGCCGACACCCTCACCCGCTCGCTCGCCGAGCAGCGCGCGCTGTGCGACCTGCTCGCCGCGCAAGCCGGGGTCCTGGAACACAACGTCTCCACCGATGTCGCCATCCGCTACAAGCACGCCGCCGTCGACAACGTGACCGTCCTCGCCGGAATGGTCCGCGACCACCTGCCCGAACTCGGCGCCGACGCCGGACAGGTGTCCGCCCAGGCCATCCTGATCACCGGCGCCATCCGGACGCACTCCGTACCGTCGGCGAGCATGCTCGCCGCCTACGACATCGATCCGTCACTGGCCGAGCAGCGCCTGGACTTCACCACCGCCATGCGAACGATGCTGACCACCCTGATCACCGGGACCCTCGCCCGTCCGCAGCTGGAAGCTCCTGCTCGGCGCTCCAAGAGACGAGGCGCACACCACTGACAAACAAGTCCCGACAGTCGCGATCAAGCCGTTCACCGCTCGCTGCTCGCCGCTCGCCGCTCGCTGCGACAAGGAGCACGGATCTGGACTGGGTGTACCGCTGGGCGGTCGGCACACCTTCCCATTACTGCAGCGGTTCCGACGCTGCGCATCCACTGGGAGATCCACGACGACATCCACGTCCCGTTCCTCCGGTTGGCGTGCAGCATCATCTGCTTCCGCTGGCTGCTCAACCTGCAATTTTGGTAGGAGATCCCACAACAGCTAACATAATCGGGCGATTTGACCCTGATGGCCCAGTTCGGGGTGGGAGGTGCTGTGCGGGATTCTGTACGTGCTGCACGCGATCCCGCCGGTCCGCGGCCGGGTCGGCCGTCCCCGCCACAAGCCAAACTCACTCTTCGCTGACCGCGGCTACGACATCTACCGCGACCAGGTCCGCGCCCGCGGCATCGTCCCCGCCATCGCCCGCCGCGGCACTCTGCACGGCACCGGACCGGGCATCTACCGCTGGGTCGTGGAAAGGGAGTTTTGCGTGGCTGCACGGCTTCCGCCGCCTGCGGATCCGGTGGGAACGCCGAGCCGACATCCACGAAGCCTTCCTCAAACTCGCCTGCTGCCTCATCACCCACCGACAGCTCAACTCGTTGTGTTAGCTGTTGTTAGGCATCTTCTTCCGGTCCGCCCGATGAACCAGCTGAGACTACGTCCTGGCGATCTCTTGCCGGAGCTGATGGGTGAAGCGGCGAAGCAGATCCAACGTCTCCCTGTGCTCGGCCCTGCGGTCGTCTCTGCCCTCGCTGGGTCGGGAGCTCCAAACCCGACGCGCGAGAGTATTGGCGAGATCGACAGTGTCATCGGCGCACAGCAGGTAGAGGGCTGACCGGGCTTCCTGCATCCGGCCCGCCAGTCGTTACCGCCGGCGCCGTCGTCACTCAGCTATGTTTCGCGAAGGTAGTCGATGAGCTGAGTCACGGCCGTGTTGAAGGCGACCCCGGCTTTCAGCTTCTGTTCGCGCAGCCACATGCGGTCCTGCCGGCGCGCAGTGAACCAAGAGCCGAACACGACCCCTATGAGGCCGATACCGGCCCCGATGGCCACAGACAGGATGGTCTCCACACTCAGCTCCCCCGACACACAGCTGACAGCAGGCTACTGAAACCACGGAGGACGCCCAACTCGATGAGCGACTCACACCAAGGATTCGGCGATCCGAACGAAACGGCCTAGGACGGTCATTGACTGCCGAAGACGACTACTGCGTAATACTGGCCCGCATGAGTGAGGCGCTTGGGTACGCAAGTCCGCAGCACTACCCCGCGGTTGTCACCGATCGTTGGGGCCGATTCGAGACGACTTTGGTCAACAACGGTGGGACGTTCACGATGGTCCTCCGTGGCAACCGCTTCGCGGGAACGTCAGTTGACAGTCTGGAGCTGATCGGAGCGCCCGCCGAAACCAACGAACCTCCTGCACTGCATCATGGCGATCTGTGCTCGTGCAGCATCGAGTGGCGCATGCCGGTTGAGGTCTCTCTGGCCGACACCGGACCCATGAGCGTCCCGTTGACCGTACGACTGGTCCTTGGAGATCCCGCACTCAACAACTCAATCGACTTGACCGGTGTGACGTTGCAACTGCACCTGCCGACCGGGGTTGTGGAGACAACCGCTCCCCAGGGCTGGATGGAGAATGCGTTGACGGACCTCCAGCACCGACTACCGGACGGCACCCGCCTCTTGGCCTGCATCTCATGCGCCTTCTCCGACTACAACCCGGCGGGCTCCGGGTTCATCGGCTCGATGGCTTGCTTCCGCGACAGCAAGGACGCTTACCGAGCTGTCACCAGCAAGCGGGACATATTCGCTCTCTGGGACAAGAAGAGCGGTCTCGTACAGGAGACGTTCCACTGCCCTGACTTCGAGCAACGTCAGCCGGGTACCGGATACCGCGGCTAGCTTCTTTGCGTGCTGTTCACAGCCGTTCGTTGATGGCTGCGACCAGCACCGTTGCGTGGTACCGGACAGCGAGCTTGTCGTACCGAGTGACAACAGCACGGTGGCGCTCTGGCCCGCTTGTGAAGCGACTGCCTGTGTGTCTCACCAACACGGCGATACGGAGCAGCGCCAACGGCGATCACCGCGGCCAGCCCGGAGACGAGGGCCAGCAGTCCGAAGAGGTGCGGGGAGCCGCCCAGAGGGGTGGCCAGGGCAGCTCCGGCGACGGGCGCGAGCGCGGACGTCGTGGTGGCCGGGGCCACGAGGAGCCCCGACAGCCGACCGTACTGGCTCGTCATCTGGGTGGCACACAGCACCAGGAGCGCAACGCGCGGCCAGGTCAGTCACGAGTCGCAGCAGCCGCCCGCCGGGGCCCCCTTCGTCACAGCCGGGGCCGGGGCGCCGATCTGTACGAGTTCCGGCGTCGGCGTGGCGCAGCAGCCTCCGGCGTCGGCCTGCTGCTCGGCGGCCGGTTCGTCGAATAGCCCGGCACCGCCGCACACCCCGCTCTCCGGCAAGGTCAGTTCGACGCGGTCGGCGGATTCGATGTCGCCGGCGATCGCGGCGGCGACGGAGCGCACCTGCTCATAGCCGGTCATCGCCAGGAAGGTCGGTGCGCGGCCGTACGACTTCATCCCCACGAGGTAGACACCTTGCTCCGGGTGGGACAGTTCGCGGTGGCCGTGGGGGTAAACCGTGCCGCAGGAGTGGACGTTCGGGTCGATCAGCGGTGCGAGTTCCAGGGGCGCCTGGAGGCGTTCGTCCAGGCCGAGACGGAGTTCGGAGAGGAAGGACAGGTCGGGGCGGAAACCGGTCAGGACGATGACCTCGTCGACCGGGTCGAGACGGCGGCCGTCGTCGGCCACCAGTACCAGCCGACCGTCACCGTCGCGTTCGACCGCCCCTGTACGGAAGCCGGTGACGGCATCGGCGTGACCGTTGTCCACGGCCGCCTTGGCCGCGAGGCCGAGGGCTCCTCGGGCGGGCAACTGGTCGGCCGCACCGCCGCCGAAGGTGGAACCGCTGATACCGCGCCGCAGGATCCACACGGCATGCGTACCGGGAACGTCCTCGGCAAGGTCGGCCAAGTAGGCGAGCGCCGTGAAGGCCGACGCACCAGAGCCGATGACGGCCGTGCGCTTGCCCGCGTAACGGGCCCGTACGACCGGGTCCTTGAGGTCGGGGACGCGGTACGAAATCCGGTCCGAGGCCGTACGTTCGCCCAGCGCGGGCAGTCCGTCGGCGCCGATCGGGCCGGGGACGGCCCAGGTACCGGAGGCGTCGATGATCGTACGAGCAGTGATCCTCTCCTCGGTGCCGTCCGCGTACGCGACATGGACGGTGAAGGGCTGCTTCGCCCGTTCGGCGTCCACAACCCGGTCGCGTCCAAGGCGGGAGACACCGGTGACGCAGGCGCCGTACCGAACCCTCTCGCCGAGGATGTCGGCCAGTGGCTGGAGGTAGAGCATCGCCCAGTCGCCGCCGGTGGGGTAGGTGGACCTGTCCGGCGCGGTCCAGCCGGTGGGGGCGAGGAGCTTCTCGGCGGCCGGGTCGACCAGCTCGGCCCAGGTGGAGAAGAGCCGTACGTGACTCCACTCCCGTACGGCACTCCCCGCGCGCTCCCCTGCCTCCAGGACCAAGGGCTCGATACCGCGTTCGACCAGGTGGGCGGCGGCTGCCAGCCCGACCGGACCTGCTCCGATCACCACGGTGGGCAGGTCGCTGGTGGGCACCTCGGTCGTCGGCACAGTCACGGCGACTCCCTCTTGTTTCGACGTTTATCGATGGATTGCACCGTCAGGGTTCCACCTGATTTGATAACTGTCAACATAGACATTCATCGAAACAAGAGATCCATCACAAAGCAAACCCACGTGACAGCCATCGACGGCGGGGAGTCCTGGCTCACCGCCGCGTACGCCCTGCGTCTACGCGGGCTGGAGCCGCCAACGCTGGAGGCGCCCGAACGGGCGGTCGGAGTGGCAGCGCACCCCGTGACGCGCGGCGCATAGCGCGACGAACGACCACATGCCCCGCCCGGCGGTAACGGTGGAAGGCGACCCCTGTGAGGTTGGTTCGACGCGTGTCAACATAGACGTATGTCGAATACGAAGGCGCTGCCGCTGCTGGATCCGGAGGTGGCGCCGTGCTGCCCGCCACTGTCCGAGCGGGCGCTCACGGCCGAGGAGGCGGTCCGTACGGCCGCGATGTTCAAGGCACTTGGCGACCCGGTGCGGCTGAGGCTGTTCTCGCTGGTCGCCTCGCACGAGGGCGGCGAGGCCTGCGTCTGCGACATCTCGGACGTCGGCGTCTCCCAGCCCACCGTCTCCCACCATCTGAAGAAGCTCCGCGAGGCCGGTCTGCTCACCTCGGAACGGCGCGGGACTTGGGTGTACTACCGCGTCGCCCCCTCCGTTCTCGCCGCCATGGGCCAACTCCTCACTCAGCCCGGCTCGTGAGTATCAAAGCCGGCGTGCTGCTCCGCCCGCTCATGGCCGTGCACGCCGGCCAGGTGCTTGCGATCTACCAGGCGGGGATCGACGAGGGGAACGCGACGTTCGAAACGGCCGCGCCCTCGTGGGAGGCATTCGATACGGGGAAGCTGCCGGAGCACCGCTTCGTCGCGCTGGCGCCGGACGGTCGTCGCGTGCTGGGCTGGGTCGCCGTGAGCAGGGTCTCCGAGCGCGCCGCGTACGCCGGGGTGGTCGAGCACTCCGTCTACGTCGACCCCGAGGCGCGCGGCCGGGGCGTCGCCCGTACGCTCCTGGACGCGCTGATCACTTCGACCGAGGCCGCGGGCATCTGGACCATCCAGTCCGGCATCTTCCCCGAGAACACCGCGAGCCTGGCCCTGCACCGCCGCGCGGGCTTCCGGATCATCGGCACCCGCGAACGCGTCGGCCGCCACCACGGGACCTGGCGCGATGTGCTGCTCATCGAGCACCGTAGCCCGGTCGTCGACTGAGCAGTACGGCGATCTCCCGGGCGGTGCCGCCGCTGCGGACAATCTGGCGATCCGGTGTGTCAGTGCCGACTGGCACTATGGCTGGGTGAGCATCGACACTGAGTGGGCGCGCTCCGAGTTGGCGGAGTTTCTGCGTCTGACAGCGCTTTACTTCCCGCCGGATCCGCCCGGCGTGATCACGATTTCCAGTGCAATGGCCAATCGAGGCTCGGAGGCGAACATCGTCGCCAGCGCGTATGTGGTGGAACAGATTCTTGGGCGGGTGCTCCCGCGCTGGCGGACAGACGTACCGGACGACAAGAACGAGTCGGTCAACCGGTGGTGCCAGCATCGTGAGGCAGCTCAGCGCGCGGACGCGGCTCTGGCACGAGACGAGGAGATCCGTCAGCGCCTGGGGGATGATGCCCCTGAGCTGAGTGCCAGCAGCATGCACCAGTGGGTATGGGACGGTGCACGTTCCCTTTGGCGCAGCGGACATTTCCGCGAGGCCGTCACCGCGGCCGCCCGGAAGGTGAACGCCGAGACGCAGAATAAGGTTCAGCGTCGGGACGTGAGCGAGACGAAGCTTTTCCAGCAGCTTTTCTCCGCTGATGATCCCAAGCCGGGCCAGCCGCGCTTGCGGCTGATGGCCAATGACGGAAGCGACACCTTCCGCAGCGTTCACCGTGGAGCCATGGCCTTTGCAGAGGGGTGCTACGCGGGAATTCGTAACCCCAACAGCCACGAGGACGGCTTGCCGGAGCTACCCGAGAACGAGGCACTGGAACAACTCGCCGCCCTCAGCGTCCTCGCACGCTGGGTTGACACCTCGACTGTCGTCACAGCCTGAGCAGCCCGGGTCTCAGCCCAACAGCTCGGCGGTCGTACGGAACTCGGCGCGGATGACATCGGCGGCGAGCCTTGCCCAGCCGCCGATCACCACAGCATCAATCACCGCGCTCCGTCAGTGCGTCACCGCTCTCGTACGGGCGTGGCGAGGGCCGTGGCGGCGAACTTCTTGCGCCAGGCCAGCGATACGTAGACCAGCGCGATCACCACGGGTACCTCGATGAGCGGGCCGACCACGCCGGAGAGCGCCTGGCCGCTGGTGACGCCGAAGGTGGCGATGGCGACGGCGATGGCCAGTTCGAAGTTGTTGCCGGCGGCCGTGAAGGCGAGGGTCGCCGTACGGTCGTACGCGAGCCCGAGCGCCTTGCCCAGCGCGAAGGTACCGAAGAACATCACCGCGAAATACACCAGGAGCGGTAGGGCAATCCGGGCGACGTCCAGCGGCTGTGAAGTGATTGTCTTCCCCTGCAGAGCGAAGAGGATGACGATGGTGAAGAGCAGTCCGTACAGCGCCCAGGGGCCGATCTTCGGCAGGAACTTCGCCTCGTAGCCCTCCCGGCCCATGGACTTCTCGCCGAAGCGGCGCGTCAGGAAGCCCGCCAGCAGCGGTACGCCGAGGAAGATGACCACGTTCAGGGCGATCTTCCACATGGAGATGTCGAGGCTCTCGCCGTCGCCGAGGCCCAGCCAGTTCGGCAGCAGGTCGAGGTAGAGCCAGCCGAGCAGGCCGAACGCAACAACCTGGAACACGGAGTTGAGCGCGACGAGAACGGCAGCGGCTTCGCGGTCGCCGCAAGCCAGATCGTTCCAGATGATGACCATGGCGATGCAGCGGGCGAGGCCGACGATGATCAGGCCGGTGCGGTATTCGGGCAGGTCCGGCAGGAAGATCCAGGCCAGTGCGAACATCACGGCCGGTCCGACAAGCCAGTTGATGACCAGCGACGACACCATCAGCTTCCGGTCGCCCGTGACGGCGTCGAGCTTGTCGTAACGCACCTTGGCCAGCACCGGATACATCATGATCAGCAGGCCCACCGCGATGGGCAGCGAGACCCCACCGATCTCGACTTTCGCCAGAGCGTCGTTGAGCCCTGGGATCAGTCGGCCGAGGCCCAGCCCAAGCCCCATCGCGATCAGGATCCAGACGGCCAGGAACCGGTCGAGCGTCGAGAGCTTCGCGACAACCGAGTCCTCGCCCGGTGGGACGGGTGCGCTGGTGGTTGTCGGTTCGGTGCTGGTCACGGACAGGCCCTCTTCGTGTCGGCGGCTCGGGTGGTACGGGCGGTCGCGGCGAGCGCGGCGAAGGAATCCGCCACGGATTCGATGACGTCCGGGCGCAGCTTGTAGTAGGTGAAGCGTCCGCACGGCTCGGTCTCGACCACTCCCGCTTCGCGCAGTACGCGCAGGTGGTTGGAGAGGTTGGTCTGCTTGGCGCCGGTCTCCTCGACCAGGTGTGTGGTGCAGAGGGTCTCATGGGCGAGCAGGGTCACGATCCGGAGCCTGAGCGGGTCGGCGAGCACCCGGATCAGGTCAGTGTCGACTGACGTCATCATGGGCTGATACTGTCACATCAGTGGCGGGTGACGCCACCGGGCGCTGATGTCATTCACCCCTGAATTTCATCGCGAGACGCGCGAGATGCGCGAGACAAGAGAGACCCGTCTGATGTCCGACAAGCCTTCCGTGCTGTTCGTCTGTGTCCACAACGCCGGCCGCTCCCAGATGGCCGCCGCCTGGCTGACCCACCTGGCCGGAGACCGTGTTGAGGTCCGCTCGGCGGGCTCCGACCCGGGCGACTCGGTGAACCCGGCCGCAGTCGAGGCCATGGCGGAGGTCGGCATCGACATCTCCGCCGAGATCCCCAAGGTCCTCACCGTGGAGGCGGTTCAGGAGTCCGACGTCTGCGTCACCATGGGCTGCGGGGACACCTGCCCGGTCTTCCCCGGCAAGCGCTACCTGGACTGGACGCTGGACGACCCGGCCGGCCAAGGCGTCGAAGCCGTACGGCCCATCCGCGACGAGATCAAGAAGCGCGTCGAGGGCCTGATCGCCGAGATCGCGCCGGAGCCGGGGACCGCGGCGTGAGCGAGATCCGGAACGTCATCGTCATCGGCTCGGGCCCCGCCAGCTAAACCGCCGCCCTCTACACGGCCCGCGCCGCCCTCAAGCCCCTGGTCTTCTACGGTTCGGTCTCCGTCGGCGGCGCGCTGATGACGACCAACGAGGTCGAGAACTTCCCAGGCTTCCGCGACGGCATCCAGGGAGGACGAACTCTCCGGGCGCGGTGTGTCCTGGTACGCCACCTGCGACGGATTCTTCTTCCGCGACCGCGACATCGTTGTGGTCGGGGGCGGCGACACCGCCATGGAGGAGGCCACGTTCCTCACCCGTTTTGCCAGGTCCGTCACCGTCGTCCACCGGCGCAGCACTCTGCGGGCCTCCCAGGCGATGCAGAACCGGGCGTTCGCCGACGACAAGATCTCCTTCGCCTTCGACACCGAGATCGCCGAGATCAAGGAGGAGGGCGGTACGCTCTCCGGCCTGGTCCTGCGCGACACCTTCACCGGCCGGACCCGCGAACTCGCGGCCACCGGCCTGTTCATCGCCATCGGCCACGACCCCCGTACCGAACTCTTCACCGAACAGTTGGAGTTGGACGAGGAGGGCTACCTCAAGGTCGACGCGCCCTCTTCCCGTACGAACATCCCCGGCGTCTTCGCCGCAGGCGACGTCGTGGACCACACCTACCGCCAGGCCATCATCGCCGCCGGCACCGGCTGCACCGCGGCCTTGGACGCCGAGCGCTACCTCGCCGCGCTCTCCGACAGCACGGACCCGCCCGAACCGGAGAAGACCACGGCCCCTGCCGCCAGCTCGCCCCCTCACTGGAGGCGATCGCCGCCGAACACGGCGAAAAGATCGAGATCGTCAAGCTCAACATCGATGAAAACCCAGCCACCACAGCCCAGTTCGGTGTGATGTCCTTCCCGATGATGAACGTCTACGTCAGCGGCGACATCGCCACGGCCATCATCGACGCCAAGCCGAAGGCCGCCCTCGAACACGACCTCGCCGACTTCCTCAACTAGTGCTGTGACAGAGAAGGTTCACCGGGCTGGGTCGTATCGATGGCTCCCTGCGCCAGTACAGTCGGTGCACTGAAGGAGCAGAGGAGTCCCGGTGCGCAAACGAGACAGCAAGACTCATGGCCACGGCCAGCGGGCCGTGACCATCAGGTGGATACAGGTCGGGCTGTTCGGAGTCGTTGCCCTGCTGGTCGGATTCCGTATCTGGGAGCCAGAGCACAGCGACGGTTCGAGTTCGATCGTATTCGGGCTGATGGGCGCATCGGCACTGTCCATTGGCGTACTGGGACGCTATCGGGCAAACGCCGCCCAACGATCTCGGTGACTCACCTTCCAGCCGGCTCAGGCCGCCGCTGACAGGGGCCGACCACCACCCCAGCGGCTGCCTTTCTCACTGCGGATGCGGGCGCGTTCACGTCTTCGGCGGCCAGGACGTCGCGGTAGCGGGCATTGGCGTTGCGCCGGCGCAGGTAGGCGTGCAGGGCCCGGGTCCGCACGGTGTGGTTTGAAACGTCAGGCCCCAGCAGGTTCCCGTGTCCCCTCAACGCATCGTCGCGGTCGGCGGAAGCGACGCAGGCATCAGCGCCGCGCTCCGCGCCCGCGAACTCGATCCCGACAGCAAAGTCGCCGTGGTCGTGGCCGACGGCTACCCCAACTTCTCCATCTGCGGCACCCAGTGAGCGCTGACCGCGCCGGTGCCGACGATCAGTGCGTCGTACGGCAACTCCTCGATGTATCCGTCGGCGTCGCGGCTCGAAGGCGTCGCCCATGCTGTGCAGCAGGTGGACGCCGTCGCGCGGTCCGAGGGCGTCGGGACCGGACAGCCCGTCGATCGGAGGCCTGGCCAAACGAGTCGATACGTACGCCACGGCCCGCTTCCACGCGATGAACATCACCGACATCAGCGACCTCGACCTCCCGTACACACCGCCGCTGGGCTCCCCATGGGACGCCGTTCAGGCCGCCGCTCAGGAGTGGGAGCGGTCAACGCGCGCGGGCCGACGGGAGCGGCTCAGTGCCCACGGCGGGAGCTGAGGCCGAGGCCGACGAGGGCCAGGAGCATCCAGCCGGTGAGGTAGGTGAACGCGGCCATGGGGGAAACGGCCGACCAGAGGATGCCGGCGATGCCGCTGGCGGCGAGGTTGCCGAGTGACTGGACGGTGGCGAGCATCCCGAAAGCGGAGCCGCGTAGTTCCTTGGGGGCAAGTGCGGCGACGGCGGAATGTTCGGCGGTTTCGACCGCGCCGATACCAACGCCCGCCAGCACGAAGGGGATTGCCAGAAGCACAATGGCAGCGTTGCCGACCGCGAACAGAGCGTAGGCCAGGGCGAAGGCACCAACGCCACAAGCCAGGACGAGAATCGGACCGCGCGTGCCGAGCCGGTCGGAGAGCCTTCCAGCGGGGATCGACGCGATGGCTGCCGCGAGGTTGTACGCCGTGTAGAGGCCAAGCGCGATCGTCGTGGCAGTCTTCGTACCGTACCCAGGGGCCAGCAGGTCGGTAGCCCGCAAGATGAGCAGGGTCGCGGCGACGTTGCCGACCTCGAATGCGGCGACTGCGGCCATCAAGCGGCCGAGGCCGCCTTTGAGTACCGGCCGAATCCGGATCTTCAGCGGCACCCTGTCCCGGCTGGTGGGTCGAGGGGTCCTGCGGATCGCGTAGATGATCGCGACGGCGGCCAGCAAGCCTGGGATGACGGACAGGGCGATGGCCCAGGTCACTCCGAGCCACGCCACCAGGCCGAGCGCGAGCAACGGTCCGAAGATCGCACCGAAGTTGTCCATCATGCGCTCGAAGCCGTAAGCCCGCCCGTACATCTTCGCGGGCACGATGTCCGCGAGCAGTGCGTTGCGGGCCGGCACCCGCAGACCACGGGAGGTCCACGCCGCGGCACGCAGGACACCGACCTGCCAGACCGCGGTCGCCCCGGCCGTAGCAGCGCCCAGGACCGCGGTGGTCACGTAGCCGCCGACAGCGACCTTACGGCGGCGGGCCGGATCGTCGGCGAGAACGCCTCCGGCGAAACGGGCGGCTCCGGCGAGAGCATCGGACACGCCCTCGATCACACCGAGGGCCGCGGCCGGGGCTCCGAGCGTGGACGTGAGCAGCGACGGCAGCAGCGCCGTGGGGATCTCGTGCCCCACATCGGCCAGCAGACTGGCGGTTCCGATACCGCGGACACCCGGCGTGAGCCATTTCCGCCGGTCGGTGGCATCCGGGCCCGCGGGCGATTCCGTCTCGGTCATGGAGTTCAGTCTGCCGGGTGCCATCCTCCAGGGACAGCGCGTGACCTGCCTCAACGCGGCAGGTTCGTCCGGCGGAACGTAACTCTCGGTCGCCTTGGTCTGCTCACCGTGGGCAGCATCGTCGCGGTAGCCCGTCGTCTCCGTCACGCAGATGATTTGGCGGCCCGCGAGCCTGGGGTACGTATATCGGCTAGGCGGTGCCCGGGCCCAGGATGTCGCGGACGCGGCGCAGCCCGACAGAGCAGTGGGCATCCCACTGCCGTCGGGGTGACGCCATGGGCGGAAGAGCCCCGGTTGCGTCCGCCGTGGGTATCTGTGGTTCAGGGGAGGTAACTGCCGGTAAAGACGCCGTCGAATCCCAAGGCGATCAGGCCCTGCTCGACGCTGGGGTAGATCGCCCTGTCCGGTGTGGCGATCATGGCGTCGAAGTCGGCGCGGGTGATCTCGGGTTCGAGCCACTGGTTGCTCCATCGGCAACGGATCCAGACGTGGCGGCCCTGGTTGATACGTGGCGGCCCTGGTTGATCAGGAGCCAGTCGCGGCGTGCGCGGCGGGTCGAGCACCGAGCGCGTCGCCCTCGTCCAGCGCGCCACCCTGGCGTATCGGCGGACCGCGGTGGCCCTCCCTCGGCAAAGGCGCCACCCCCGCCACCAGCAGCGACAGCTGCTGCGCCACGCAGGCCGCCAACCCTGCCCCCGCTGCCGCAGGATGCGGCTGCTGAACCGGCGTCGGCGGTACCCGCGCACCGGACATTGCCCCGACGGCCCTTACTTGGCGGCTGGATACGACGAAGCCCCCTCACCGTCCGGGAGGGGGCTTCGTCGTTGCCATTCAGCAGGAGGCCGGCGGGACGCTCTGCTCGTACTGGAAGATGTTGCGGGGGTCGTACTTCTGCTTGATCTGGCGCAGGCGGTCGAAGTTGCCGTCCCAGTAGGCGGTTTCCCACTCCTGCATGCCGATGTTGGGGACGTTGACGTAGGCACCGTCTACGTAAGGCCGCAGTGCCTGGCTGAACTCCGCGATCCACGCCTGGGCCTGCGTGGTCAGTTCGTCGCCGCTGCCCGGCACACCGCGCTTGCCCCAGCCCGCGCCCGGCTCGGAGTAGAACAGCGCGTCGCGGTGCGGGAACGACGTGCCGCCGCGCGGAGCCTTCCTGACCGCACCGCCGAACGCCTGGGTGAAGAAGTTGCTGTCGTCCGTCGGCGCGTCCCGCATGAACGACGCGATCACCCTGATCGCCTCGTCCGGGAACGGCTTCTTCGTGAACTGGGAGAAGAACTTCCAGTTCGCCGGCTCGTCCTCGGTCGGGGTCTGGAAACTCGCGTACACATCGCCCCAGTTGCCGACCTGCGTGGTGACCTCGGGACGGCCGATCGAGAGGATCGGCGCCAGCAGCTTCTTGGCTTCCGGGGGCGTTCCCTCAGCCAGGACCGCGAACAGCAGGATCTGGTTCGGGTGGATCTCCAGCTGGGTGCCCATGCGGTTGTCGGTGACCGGGGCCGTACGCTGCCAGGCGTCGAACACCCTGTGCAGGTCTCCGAGCCCGTCCCACGTGGCCGTCAGATAGGTGACGCTCTTGAGCGGGGCCACCTTGTAGGTGAGCGAGGTGACGATCCCGAAGTTGCCGTTGCCCGCGCCGCGAAGTGCCCACAGCAGGTCGGAGTTGTGATCCAGATCCGCCTTGATCACCTTGGCACACATGGCGCCCTCCGGCACGACGACCTCGGCGCCGATCAGGCTGTCGCAGGCCATGCCGAGGTAGCGGGTGAAGAAGCCCAGGCCGCCGCCGAGGGTGGCACCGACGAGGCCCACGGAGCCCTCCGTGCCTGTCGTCACCGCGAAGTTCTTCTTCGCGAGCGTCGTCACCGCTTCCAACTGGTTGAGCCCGGCACCCACAGTGGCCGTACGGGCGTGGGCGTTGATGTGCGCGGACTTCAGCTCACTGACGTCGATCACGATGCCGTTGTCGACATTCGACCAGCCTTCGAGACTGTGGCGGCCACTGCGCACCCGCAGCGCGACGTTGTGCTGCCGCGCCCACGTGAAGGCGTTGACGACGTCCTGGGTGTTCTGGGCGAAGACGATGACCAGCGGATAGTGCACGAACAACTCGTCCCAGCCCTGGCTGGCGTCCGCGTAGTTCGGGTCGTTCGGGCGGACGATGCGCCCGGTCAGCCTCGCCGGCGCACACGTCGTACCCCCAGCCCCGACGGCCTCAGCCCCGGCATTCACGGCGCTCGCGGCCGAGACTTCGGCGGGCTCGACACCCGAGACGACGACCGCACCGGCGCCGGCGGCCGCCGTCGCCTTGAGCACTCTGCGACGGGAAAAGTCGTTCATGGTCCGTGTCCTCTCGGCTGCCACTGACTCGAATCACCCCTTTATGGGTGATTTGCGCGAAGCGGACGGTAGCAAGAGTGGCTGCTGAGGGCCGTCCCGACACGCACGAGAAGACGGCATTGAGAGCGCGACATCGTGCTTGTGGCGGCAGAAGTACGGCGGGGAGCCCGCGCAAGCCGCTCCCCGCCCCGACCTGGCGCCCGGATCCCGGCCGGAGGCAGCCGACGCTGTTCGAGCGGATCCCCCGTGAATACAGTCGGCTCGCCCTCACGGGCGCCGACCTGGCCGGCCCCTGGCCGGCCGGGGCGAAGTACCTCGCCCACCGGCTCTCCGAGGCCCGCGGCCGGGGCCGCGACATCCGCTTCGCCGCCAACCGCAGCCTGGCCTCTGTCGAGTCCGGATAGAGGTTCGCTTCTCTGAACCAGGGCGCATATCGAGTCGTGATCAATAGGTGGTCTGGGTGAGGACTTTGCCCCAGATCATCGAGGCACGCAGGAGCAGGCCGGCGAAGTAGCTGTCCGGGGTCTTGTCGTATCGGGTGGCGATGCCGCGGCCTTGAGCTTGTTGGTCAGCAGTTCGACGGTGTTTCCCTCCTTGCAGAGGTCGGCGTCGTGGCTGACAGGTCGATTGAGACTGCGACGGATCCCTTCCCCTGACCCGACCCTGACCGTTTTTCGCCCTGCGCCCCGATCGCCCCTGAGCGGTCCCCGACCCGACCCGGAGAAACCCCTGACAGGGGCACCACATAGGCGACTGTGCACCTACCGTGACGACGGTGCCCCCGGCCGGGCCCGCACGCCTGACACAACCGCTCTCTTCACGAGGAGGATCCATGCCGTTAAGGGGCAGATCCGCACTGCGGCGCATCGCCGCGCGGGGCACGGCCATGGTGGTGGGAGCCGCTATGGCCGTCATCACCGGCCTCGCCGCCGCTCCCGCGGCCCACGCGTCGCCGTCTGCCGCCGGGGCCCTGCGGTGGGCACCGTGTGACGACCCGGCGAAGCCGGGAGCCGAGTGCGCCACCCTTTCGGTGCCAGTCGACTGGGCCCGCCCGGACGGGCCGAGACTCGACCTGGCCGTGGCTCGCCGCAAGGCCGCCGACCCCGGCGCACGCGTCGGCTCGATGGTGTTCGGCCCCGGCGGGCCGGGCGACTCGGGTGTGGAGATGGTGGTGCGCCGTATCAGCCGGTTCAGCCCCGAGGTCCGCCGCAGGTTCGACATCGTCAGCTTCGACCCGCGCGGCGTGGGCGGCAGCAACCCGGTGACCTGCTCCGGCGACCTGCTTGCCAAGCGGCCGTCACCGGAGCTGAAGAGCCAGGCGGACTTCGACGCCACCATGGCGTACAACAGGCGGCTCCGTGCCGACTGCCGGGCGCATACCGGCCCGGTGTTCGACCACCTTGACACCGCCCAGACGGTCCGGGACGTGGACGCCCTCCGGGCCGCCCTCGGCGAGCGGAAACTGACCTTCCACGGCAGCTCGTACGGCACGCTGCTCGGGGCACAGTACGCCGAGACCTACCCGCGCCGCGTGCGCGCGATGGTGCTGGAGAGCGTCATGGACCACAGCGTCCCGACCACCCGTGACTTCCTGCAGTCCGAGGCGGCCACAGCAGAGGATTCATTCCAGGAGTTCGTGAAGTGGTGCGACGGTGCCGTGGACTGCGCGCTGCACGCCCGCGACGTCCGCGCCGTCTGGCAGGGCCTGTTGGCCCGGGCCGGGCGCGGCGAGCTGGAGGACCCGGCGAAGCCGGGCACCTCGCTGTCTTCTTCGGACCTGGTCAACAAGATCGCGTTCCGGATGTTCTACCAAGCCGACTACGCGGGCCTGGCCACGGCGATCGCGGGGATGGCCGCGAGCAAGCCGCTGCCCGCGTCGCCCACCTCGATAGCGTCGCTGCCCTCAGCCACCCCGGTCTTCTGCTCGGACTGGCACCTGCCGGTGCGCGACTACCAGGAGTACGCCTCGCTCGTCGCCATGATGAACATGACCGCGCCTGACCTGCCTTACCTGCTGCCGATCCACATGGCAGCAGCGTGTCTGGGCGCGCCGACCGCCAACCCGCAGCACCGCCTGGACACACACGGTGCCCCGCCGATCCTGGTCTCCAACGCGCTGCACGACCCCGCCACCGGCTACCCGTGGGCGGTCTCGGTGGCCCGGCAGCTCGGCCGCAGCGGTGTGCTCCTCACCTACGAGGGCCACGGCCACGGCAGCGTCACCAGCGGCCCGTGTATGGAGGACGCCGTGGACAGCTACCTCACCGACCTGGCAGTCCCACCCCGGGGCACCAGCTGCCCGCCGTGCCGTCCTGACAGCTTGCCGATCCGGATCCGCCTGGGGGCGGATCCGGTAGGAAGACGATCGTGACGCGTAGGCAACTCACCGACGACCAGGAAGCCCTGGCGCGCGTGCGTGAGTTGGTGCGGACGTGGGGTGCGAGCCCGTTCTGGTGGTGGTCCCGAACGAGCGGGACCGAGCGGGACTGCTGGAGGCGACCGCCGCGCTGTTCATCGGGCTCTGGATCGGAGAGGGAGCGGATGTCCAGGCGCTCGCCCCTCCGCTCGCCTGTGCGGCCGGACCGAGTCGCGAGCAAGCACAGGGTGGCAAACCGAGTGTGCGTTGAAGCCCCGGCCGGCGCCGGCGCTCTGCTTACGGCTCAGTGGAGCGTGCGGCGATGTCACGGAAACTGGGCATGCCCAGATCGATCGCTCGCTGGACTCGTGCCGACTGGGCATTGAGTTGCGCAAGCTTGGCGTCGGCAGCGGCGAGGCTCACCTTGAGGCCCTCGATCTCGCCGAGCCGGCCTTCACGCTCGGCTTCGACGATTCGATCAGTGAGGTAGTCCCTGATCTCGATCAACCGGGGTCGCTGGGCGGGGTCGGGCCGAAGCATGGGGCAGCGGATGCAGGCGTGCTCGTGGATGCACGGGGTGCCGAACGCTCGGCTGCAGGTTCCGATGGAGAGCTTGCGGCGCTGGAAGTGGCCCAGGAACTCATCCAACTCTTCGTTGGTCGGGGTGCGGTATTCCTCGCTCGGACGTGTTGCCCGGCGACGGGCGATGAAGGCGCGGTGTGCCTCGATGGCCTCCATCGGCTAGATCGCCTTGTAACGCATGGTGGTCGAAATACCGTCGTGGCCTGCGAGGATCTGCGCGATGTGCGACGGCAGGCCGTTCATGACGGCATCCGTGATGAAGATCCTTCGGAAGTCGTGGGGCTGGTAGTCGAGCGGCTGGCCGGGGTGTCGGTCAGTGACAGCTCCGGGTCGCGGGCCATGCGGTAGGCCGCGGTGTGCCGAAGATCGTGAAGGGTCCAGTTCGACCCGAGGAACTCGTTGGCCCGCTTGAACATCGCCCTGGCCGCGAAGCAGCTGAGCGGACGCCAGGGCCTCCGCAGCGTCCACCACAACGTGGAGAACCGGTACGGCCACCTCCGTGACCTCCTCGCTCAGGCCGCGGACGCAACTGGCGGACGGACCATCACCCTGGAGGGCGGCACCTACCAGCGCCTGTGGAGCCGGGTGGACGAACGCCGCGTCCGGCTCGGAGGACTGGCGAACGTCCGCGTCCGCGACCTGGAGAGCGGCAAGTACATCAACGTCACGCACGCCGAGGACGCCGCTTTCTGGGAGTGGGCGATCGTTGAGGTCCTGCGGCACTCAGGCGTGCGTATAGAGGAGGCCCTGGAACTCACCCATCTCAGCATCCGGCAGTATCAACGGCCCAACGGCGAGGTCATCGCCTTGCTCGTAGTCGCTCCCTCGAAGAGCGACCGGGAACGCGTCATCCCGATGTCCGCCGAGCTGTTCGCCGTCATCGCGGCCATCGTCCGCCGCCACACTGCCGGCGGCCAGACCATCCCGCTGCTGCCCCGCTACGACCCGAAGGAACGGCAGAGCAGCCCGCCAATGCCGTTCTTGTTCCAACGCAAGATCGGGACCAAGCACGAGGTCATGTCGGACACCACCGTGGTGAACATGCTGAAGCGCCACTGCGTCGAGCTCGCCGAACAGCACCCCGGCTTCCTTGCCACCAGCTTCACGCCGCACGATTTTCACCGACTCCTGGCCACGGAGCTCGTCAACAGCTGGCTCCCGATCCACATCGGAGCAGCCCTACTCGGGCATTTGAATCTTCAAACGACTCGCGGTTATGTCGCCGTGTTCAACGAGGACGTCGTCCGGCACTACCAGGGATTTCTCGACCGGCGCCGCCAAGCCAGGCCAACCGACGAGTACCGGCCGGTCACCGAACCCGAATGGCTCGGCTTCGAGGAGCACTTCGACCAGCGCAAAGTCGAGCTGGGAGGATGCGCCCGCCCCTACTCGACACCTTGCCAGCATGAGCACGCCTGTCTGAGATGTCCCATGATCAACATTAATCCGAAGATGCTGCCCCGCCTCGACGAGATCGAAGTCGACCTTCTAACCCGCCGGGCCCGAGCCGAAGCAGAGGGGTGGCTCGGTGAGATCGAAGGAATCGACCCCACCTTGTCTTTCCTGCGCCAGAAGCGGGACCAGACCCGTCGACTCGCCAGGGTCGCACCGGTCGACCTTGGCATACCCGGCATCTCGCAGCGATCAGCGGCCAGGCGAGAATGAGCGGATGTATTGCCTGCAGGCGGTCATCGCCACCGAATCCGTGCTCCGCGAGTTGGCCGGCTCCATCACAGAGGCGTGCATCGTTCCTCTCGGTCAACACCTCTGGCTCTTGCCGATGACCGGCGCACTGTTCGATGCGGTCACGGCCGCCGGAGCACCCGAACTCGACGGGTCCTGGAAGGCGCCAGCAGGCTTTGATTGTCTGCTGACCGCGTACTCGGAGACAGGACCGGTGGCCTACGTCGAGGCCGAGTACTTCGGCGGGGCAGGGACTCAAACCGCGCAGGTCTGGGATGCCGGGAAGATAGTCCTTGGCCCATTGTGCCTGGCCGAAGGGGAGCCCTCGCCGACGAGCGGCACTCCGATCTCTCAGGCACTGCGGCGACTCGGCGCTGCCAAGGGCAATCACATCGACGAGTTCTCCGCAGTCGGACTCGGCCGCCACCGCGACACAGACGACTGGCTCTAGCCCACGTACCGGTCAAGGCCCGACGAGCACACCACTCGACTTGGTGAGGGGAAGGAGCGTAAGTGCTATGGACCGACCAGCAGTGCGGCCAATTCGCCTCGGCTGCTCGACTGGTGCAGATCACTGACTTGGCCGTCACCGACTTCGACGACCCGCCACACGCCGTCCGAGCGAAGGGCCACGTCGGTTGTGACGAACCGGCATCCTAGGCGCCGCACTGCAGGCCCGATGTGGTCAAGGTCGGGCACCAGCCCGCGCTCAAACGGGCTATCCGGATGGGGCGTCAGCAGCCTGGGTTCACCATCGAGCCACCAGACGCGCACTTCAGCCGCGACGGACTCAAGCCGCGAGAACGCCTCGAAGGCGCGGAGAACGATCCCACCAGCCAGGAACTCCTCCTGCAACTCTACAAAGCGCTGCACGACCCGCGTCAGCTCCACAGCGTCGGCGAGATCGAGAATGAAGCACGCCTGCTCCCACTCGTGCTTGCGCGATTTGACGTAGTCCTTCACGATTCCCGAGCCTGGCAGCAGGGGCTCGGCGAGAGCAGCCAGGTCGTCGGCGGTCAGCATCTCACCGGGCTTCGTGGGACGCCACACGCTCGCGGGCGTGATGTCGATGAACGTTGCATGCCAGCCTGGCAGTTCGTGAGCGGTGCGGTATTGCTCCGGTGTCACGAGCAGCTTGATGCCACGTCGGCTCAGGGCCTCAGCCAACGCGGCGTATCGATCGCTGGGAATCATCCAGCCTCGGTACCACGCACTTCCCAGCCCAGCCGGAACTTGTGCGACTGCCTGCTGCGCGTCGTCCTGCAACAGCGCGTCGTGGTCGATCAGCCCTACTGCCCCGCCACAGGCGCGGACCTCCCGAGCTTCCAGCGCGAAGTGTTCGTCCACGCGTCGAGGGTTCAACGAATCACGGCAGTACAGGACGGGCATCGGCATGACCGACACGCTACGGAACCTCCAGCTCTTGGGCCACGGGTTTCGCGCTGCCAGGCACGGCATCTTGCCAAGTACAGAGAAGGAACCTGTACCAACGCAGCAGGTCCATGCCGTACGACCGGATCGTGGTCGGCGGCTTCGAGGCCGCCTGCAGTTCAGCGAACCACTCTGCCACCGGCTCGACAACGACGTTTGAAGGGGCCAGCAGCCTGTATGGCTCCTCCGCCCTCCTCGTCTCCTCAAGCCGACCGATCTGCGGCACGATCAAGTTCGCCAGGTCCCTGCGGACTTGGCAGGCAAGGCCTGGGCCGTGGTCACAAGGTCGGCCGGATCGACGGTTCAGAAGATCGATGACAATCCGCTGGTGATCGAGGACACGAGTTCCTTGCCCTCCTCCGCGACCTTGTTGACCACCGGGGAGATCGCCTTCTTGGCCGGGACCAGCCACTTCCACTGGCTGCGGGTGAACACGTTCAGGGCGGTGCCGCCGACGGCACGGAGTCGTAGAACTCGCCACTGGAGAAGCCGTGTTCGATGCCGGTGACCACGGCGCTCAGCGCGGCGGCGCCGAACGAGACGGCGCCAAAAACCGCCTCGGCCGCGGCCAAGGGCGGGAACGCGAGAGCGGCCAGGCCGAGGCCGACAGCGACGAATCCCGTTCCGATGCTGATGTAGCTGAAGGCATCGGCGTTGAACTGGGCGTCGTTCCACCACTCGTCGTTGTCGCCGTTGCTGCCGTTGGGATTGACCTGGTCGTGGGTCCCACGAAAGGACCGACGGGTTCCGGTTCGTGCTCTCCATCACATCGAGGGAGTAAGGGAGTTGGGCGTTGTGGTCCGGGCGTGGACGGTAACGTGTCCACAACGGCAGCCGGTCGAGGGAGGTGTGCCCGTGGTGCGTCGTGCAGTGGCGGCTCTGCTCATGCTCGTCGCCGTCGTCCTGGTGCACGCTGTCACCCCGCACCATGCCTGGACCACCCCTCGCGTCAATGCGGCGAGCCAGACACAAGACCGGGTGCACAGCACCCCGCATCTGATGTTCGAGGTCCGGGCGCCGAGCAGCCTGCACGACGATCAGCAGGATCCTCTCGCACTACCCAACCGGGTCCAGAACAGCCCTGTGGCCATGGGTGCGATCGACGGCAGTCAGACGGACGACGCCGTCCGGGAAAACTACGGCGCCACGACCGCTTCCCGTCTCGCGACGGCCCGTAACAGACACCGCCCCACTGGCGCCGCCGCGCCCACTCCCAGCACACTGCAGACCTTCCGCTGCTGAGCGGTCCCGCGTTCCCAGCCCACGCGCCTTCCTGCTCCGGCGTCCTGCGCGCCGTCGCTGACGTGTGCCCACTGGCTGTGAACGCCTCCCGTACGCGCACTCATCCGTACGACGAGCACAAGGCCGACCATGCAACCGCTCATCGACCATGCCCGGAGCTTCCCCGCCGCGATCGCTGACCGACGGCACGAGTTCGCCCAACTGGCCCATGGCCAGCGGCCGCTCGCCCTGTTCATCTCCTGCTCGGACTCCCAGGTCGTACCCACCCTGATCACCGGCGCCCGCCCCGGTCAGCTTGTGCTCCGCGCCTGAACCGCGGGCGCTGCAGCCGGCCGGCCGGTCCCCCCACTATGTGCCGACAAGGAACATCCTCATGCCTCAATTGAAAACCGTCGGATACGCGCTGCGTACCGACGCTCCCGCCTCCCTCGTTGTCTTCCTCGTTGCCCTGCCTCTATGTGTAGGCGTCGCGGTCGCCTCCGGTGTGCCCGCCGAACTCGGGCTGATCACCGGCATCGTCGGTGGTCTGCTCACCGGTCTCCTGCCCGGCAGCAGTCTGCAAGTCAGCGGGCCCGCCGCCGGGTTGACTGTGCTCGTGGCCGAAGCCGTCCGCGGTTACGGTCTGCCGACGCTGGGCGTCATTGTGCTGGCGACCGGGCTCCTCCAGATCGCGCTCGGCGCGATGCGGCTGGGCGGCTGGTTCCGTGCGATCTCCGTCGCCGTCGTCGAAGGAATGCTCGCCGGCATCGGACTGGTCATCATCGCGGCCCAGTTGTACACGCTGGCCGACACCCCGGCGCCCGCCTCCGGCATCGGGAAAATCACCGGACTGCCCGCACTGTTCGGTGTGGTGGCCGCTTCGCCGGCCGCCGCGTCCGCGCTCGCTCTGGGCGGGGCAGCCATCGCCGTGTGCGGGTTGTGGCGGTGGATGCCCGGGGCGCTGCGGCGGGTGCCCGGCGCCCTCGTCGCGGTTCTGATCGCATCCCTGGCCGCCGCGGTACTGGATCTGCCGGTGACCACCGTCGAGGTCAGCGGCCTCTTGGACGCGGTCAACTTCCCCTCCGTACAGGATGCTGGAGCGCTGACGGGGCTCGGTGTGCTCGCCACAGTTCTGGCCTTCACTCTCATCGCATCCGCGGAGAGCCTCTTCAGCGCCGCCGCCGTCGACCGCCTCCACGATGGTCCCCGTACCCACTTCGACAAGGAGCTGATGGCACAGGGCGCGGGCAACGCGGTGTGCGGGCTGCTCGGGGCGCTGCCCATGACCGCGGTGATCGTCCGCAGCGCGGCCAACGTCCAAGCGGGGGCGAAGACCAAGGCGTCCCGGGTCCTGCACGGGGTGTGGCTGCTGCTGTTCGCGGCGCTGTTCCCCGCAGTCCTGGGACTGGTCCCGGTGGCGGCCCTGGCCGGCGTACTCGTCTACGCCGGATTCAAGCTGCTGCCCCTGCGGCAGTTGCGTCCGATGTGGCGCACACACCGAGGCGAGGCGATCATCCTGCTCACCACCGCCACAGCCATCGTGACCGTCAACATGTTCGAGGGCGTGCTAATCGGTCTGGCACTGTCCGTAGTGAAAACCGCCTGGGACATCTCGCACATCCAGATCGACGTCAATCACAACGATGACACCGGACCGTTGATGGTCCGTATCGCCGGTTACGCGACCTTCCTGCGTCTGCCGAAACTCCTCGACACACTGGGCTCCCTGCCCGCCGACCGGCCGATCCACCTCGACCTCACGGGACTGCGCCACCAGGACCACGCATGCACCATGGCGCTCCTGGCCTGGGCTGAACAACACAACACCCGGGAATCGCAACGGGTCCGCGTCATCGCCGCTTCCTGAACCGCACCGCTGCACCACCTTCCGCGGACCAGAGCCCCCCCCCACCCGGCCCCCCCCCCCCCCCCCATGCCCCCCCCCCCCCCCCCCCGCCGCGTACCCTTTCCCGGATGAATGCCAGCGACCGCACCCCCGCCGACCTGC
>NZ_JBHVGV010000001.1:562830-599124 GCF_042800555.1 Streptomyces sp. NPDC057617
CACACCCACCTGGGACTAACGGTGTTCCTGTTTCCTCTCTCTTCCCCAACCCCCCCCCCTCCCCCCCCTCCCTCTCCCTTTCCCTCCCCGCCTCTGGCCCGCCAACCCCACGGGAAGGAAAGACTGTTGGACCTCATCGATGAGGAGGCCCGCATACATGCGGCACTGGGTGCTCTCGGCATCGAAGTGCCCGACCGCCTGCACCAGGCCCACAGCGACGACGCGGGACTTCGCCGCGCCGCGTTGTGGGCACTGTTGTGGCGTACGGCAGGAGCCCGCCTCGCCGACGCCACCGAGGGCAGCGACAACTACGAGTACCTCGTCAGCGCGTACGAATGGCCGCTCGCCGAAGACCAGCCCCGCCGCGCCCTGCACGAACTCCGGTTCACCTGCGCCCGGGTCGAGATCATGGCCGGCTCGGTCGCGCCCTGGTCGGTGCCGGTGCATACGGGCGGGGAGGACGACCTGACTGTCGACGGCTGGGCGGCAGCCGCGTTCTGTCTGATAGAAGGCGCCGACGCCCTGCTCAGCCCCCTGGCACATCATTCCAGCGCAGTGCACGCCGCGCACGATGCCGTCGAGCGCTGCCGACACCTTCTCGGCCGAGCGCAGGAGTACCTCGACCGGATCACCGAAGCGATCGGCGACACCGAAGCGATCAGCGACGAGGACCTCGGACCATCACCCAAGGACCGCTGAAGAACCCTTCATCGCCTCGGTCAGGACGTGCAGCAGATGGCGGCCCTGATCGGTCAGGGAGTACATGACCAGGCGGCCGTCGCGGCGCGAGGCGGCGAGGCCGGCGGTACGCAGCAGTCGTACGTGATGGGAGACGAGGTTCTGCGCCTGACCGACGACCCAGGCCAGATCACACACGCACAGTTCCCCGCCTTCGGCGAGAGCTACGGCAATGCTCAGCCGGGTGGGGTCCGCCAGGGCTTTGGCCGCCGCCGCGGCTGCCTCCAAGTCCGGTGTCTTCGAGACACGGCTGCGGATCTCCTCGGCCACCGGCAGGTCGAGGCACAGCAGGTCGCAGGAATCCTTACCCTCCACAGTCACTCTGGCATCCTAACAGTCGTTGATATGTGCACCCCGTATCGCTGGCACATCATATCAATATTCGTTAGTGTATTGATCCTGATGGGGCGGAGAGGGGATCACGATGGGCGCGGAGTGCTGCGCACCGGCCGAGGCGAGTACGCCCGCCGACGACCAGAAACACAACGAAGCGGGCGCGCAACGGCTTTGGCAGGTCCGTGAACTGCAATTCGCGGCAGTGGCGGGCGTGCTGCTCGGAGCGGGGTGGCTGAGCGGCCTCGCCGGAGCGGGGACAGCGGGGCTGGTGTTGGAGTCGGCCGCCGTGGTGGCCGGCGCGTCGACGTTCGTTCCCTCGTCCGTACGTAACGTCGTCAAGCACCGGCACATCGGCGTGGGCACCCTGATGACGATCGCCGCGATCGGCGCGGTCGCGCTGGGCCAGTTCTTCGAAGCCGCGATGCTCGGCGTTCTCTTCTCGATCGCCGAGGGCCTGGAGCACTACGCCGTCGTCCGTACCCGGCGCAGCCTGCGGGCGCTGCTCGACCTCGTCCCCGACACGGCGTCGGTCCTGCGTGCGGGCCGCGAAGTACGGGTCGCCCCCGACGCCTTGGTGCCCGGTGACATCATGCTGCTCCGCCCGGGCGGGCGTGCCGCGACCGACGGCGTCATCCGTACCGGGACCACCAGTCTGGATGTGTCGGCGATCACCGGCGAGTCGATACCCGTTGAGGCGGGCCCCGGCGACACGGTGTACGCGGGTGCCATCAACGGAGGCGGCGCGATCGAGGCCGAGGTCACCGCGCTCGCCGACGACAGCTCCCTCGCCCGTATCGTCCACATCGTCGAGGAGGCGCAGGAGCGCAAGGGCAGCGGACAGCGGCTCGCCGACCGCCTTGCCAGGCCCCTGGTGCCCGGCATCATCGTCCTCGCCGCTCTGGTGGCCGGCCTCGGCGCGCTGTTCGGGGACCCGCTGCTGTGGCTGGAGCGCGCGCTCGTCGTACTCGTCGCCGCCTCGCCGTGCGCGCTGGCCATCGCCGTTCCACTCACGATCGTGGCCGCCATAGGTGCAGCAGGCCGCACCGGGGCCCTGGTCAAGGGCGGACTCGCCGTCGAACAACTCGGCGCCGTACGCACGGTGGCGCTCGACAAGACCGGCACGCTGACCCGTAACGAACCCCGTGTCATCGCCACCGTCCCCAACGCTCCTGCCACCGAAGCCGAGTTGCTGCGACTCGCCGCCGCGCTGGAGTCACGCAGCGAACACCCGCTGGCCGCAGCCATCATCGGCGCCGCCACCGACGTCCCGCTCGCCACCGACGTCACCGCAGTTGTCGGCCACGGCCTCACCGGCCGTATCGGCGCAGCCCAACTGCGGCTCGGCCGCCCCGGGTTCATCGAACCGGGACCGCTGGCCGCCAGTGTCGAACGCCTCCAGACCGAAGGTGCCACCGTCGTTCTCGTCGAACGGAACGGCACACTGCTCGGCGCGATCGCGGTACGGGACGAACTGCGGCCCGAAGCCGTCGAGACCGTACGTGAACTGCACCGCATCGGGGTCCGGGTGACCATGCTCACCGGCGACAACACCCGTACCGCCAGTGCTCTCGCCGCGGCGGCGGGCATCGACGACGTACGGGCCGACCTGCGCCCCGAGGACAAGGCCGCACACATCGCCAAACTCAAGACCACCGGCGCCCGCAGCACCGTGGCCATGGTCGGCGACGGCATCAACGACGCCCCGGCACTCGCCACCGCGGACATAGGCATCGCCATGGGCGCCATGGGCACCGACGTCGCCATCGAGACCGCGGACGCCGCCCTCATGGACGAGGACCTGCGCCACCTGCCCCAACTGCTGCGCCACTCCCGCCGGGCCCGCACCATCATGATCCAGAACATCGGCATGTCCCTGGCCATCATCACGGCCCTCATACCCCTGGCGGCCTTCGGCGTACTGGGCCTGGCCACCGTGGTGTTCATCCATGAACTCGCCGAGGTCCTCGTCATCGCCAACGCCATCCGAGCGGCCCGCACGACCCCGCTCCCGCTCCCCGAAATAAACGACTCCGCACGACTCGCACCGAACCGGGTGTCCCTGCCCGCAGCGGACACGGCCGACCAGCACGGCAGCGGCTGCTGCGAGGGCTGCGCCACAGCCAACGGCACCACAGACACCCCGCCCGACCGGCCGCTCCAGGTGATCGCGATCACGCCCCGCTCAGCCCCGCACTGAACGAACGGCCGCCGCCACTCGTACCCCTCGGTACGCCCAGCCCCACCCGTTCCCGACACCGTACGAGCTGCCCTTGAGCAGCAGGGCGGCTGCCGTGGCGTAGTCGGGTGGGGCGGTAATCGCGGTCAGGGCGGTATCAGTCGCGTCCGCGCCGCCGCGAGAGCCGAACACCGGTCGGGCGCCGGTGTCGATGATGTCCGGACGGGCGACCGGACCCGTACGAACACGATCGGCGGTCAGCAAACCGTCAGCATCGGTCCCCCGAGGAGACAGCACGACCATGGCAACCAAGACGTTGGCCCGCGGCATGGGCACCCTCTTCAAGGACTGCGTACACCCCGAGTCCCGGTGGTCCAAGTGCCCCCACGAGTACAAGATCCGGTACCGCGACGCGGCGGGCAAGCAGACCGAGGAATCCGGCTACGCAACTCAAGACGAGGCGATCGACCGCCTCTCGGAGGTCTACACCGCCAAGAAGGCCGCACGTCCCAACCGTGCCAGGGCTGACCGCATCAAGAAATACGGCGCAATGCGGTTCGAGGAATACGCCAACGAGTGGAAGGCCGGACAGCGCGATCTGGCCGCAAGCTCCCTCCGGCACCGCGACTCGCTCCTGAAGCATCATCCCTTCCCCGCCCTCGGCAGCCGCCGGATGAACACCTTCGACCACAAGGTCGTCGACCGCTTCATCCAGACCATGGAACGCAACAACGTGGGCCTGGCGACCCAGTCCAACGCCTTCGACGTGATCTTCACGCTTGGGCGACTTGTCGCCGGTAGTGGCCGGCCTGGGATCGGGCCTGGTGGCGGCGTCTCCAGTCGGACCAGCCGAGCCGGTGGATGGCGTCGCGGACGGGTTGAACGGCGAGACCGATGAAAAGGTGCTGGATCTCGTTGCAGGTGAGGGGCATGAGGCCGACGGGCACGGGGTTGCGGGCGTGTTCGTCTGCGCGGACGACGGCGAGGAAGGCGTGGGCGAGCATGGCGAGGGTGACCCAGCGGGACCAGGAGGTGTAGCGGCGGACCTGGTGCTCGTCCAGTCCGGCCACGCCCTTTCCGGACTGGAAGAACTGTTCCACTCGCCATCTTGATCCAGCGACTCGCACAAGCTCGGCAAGAGGCGCCGGGCTGGGCGAGTAGCAGCGGTAGTAGGCGAGTTCGCCGGTGGTGCGGTTGCGGCGGATCAGAAGCCGGCGGCTGCCGGGGTGGGGGTTGGTGAAGTCGATGACGGCCCAGTCATAGAGGCGGTGGCCCATCGCCCCGGCCCCGGCGGAGAGCTTCTGCCAGGCCCGCTTGGGCACCTTCTTGCCCAGGGCGTCAGCGTGGAACTTCCCCGCACCGGTGGTGGCTTCGTGCGAGCAGGCCACCGCGAGGACGTAGCCTGCGCCGCGGTCCTCCAGCGTGGTCCGCAGCTTGGGGTTACCGCCGTAGACCTCGTCGCCCGCGACCCATGCGGCCTGGTGGCCGGCGTCCAGGAAACGGGCGACCATGCGGGTGGCCAGCTCCGGCTTGGTGGCGAACGAGGTCTCCTCGGCCAGGCCCGCCGCCCGGCAGCGGTCAGGATCGGAGGTCCAGGACCGCGGAACGGTTCCCGGTCCACGGCAGCGTGCCCGCGCCGACCGGCGTAGACCAGGTAGACGGCAGGGCGTTTTCGATCCGGCCGGCGGTGCCGGTGTACTGGCGCTGGACGCCGACTGTCCGGTGCCCTTCTTCACGTCGCCGGTCTCGTCGACCACCAGCACCGCCTGGTCGTCGTGCAGATGCTCTACCACATAGCCGCGCAGGTCGTCGCGGACGGCGTCGGCATCCCACTTGGCCCGGCTGAGCAGGTGCTGCCTGGCGTCCGGGGTGCACTCCCCAGCCCACTCGGCGATCGTCCAGCAGTTCTTTCGCGGCAGGTCCGACAGGAGTCCGAGCACCAGCCGTCGAGCTCGGTGCCGTGGCTCCACCCGGGCGAAGCGGCCCGTGATTCGGCCCCCATCAGGACCTCGAAGGACTCCTGCCAAAGCGTGGGGTCTAGGCTGTGATCTGCGGTCACCGCATGGTTTTCAGTCTTCACACACCGTTGATCAACGGTGGCCGCCATCGCCTCCGCACCGGCCCCATGGTCAAGACCACGTGATGAGGCAGGGCGTCAGTCAGGCTGGCGCCAAGGCGTGAGGTCGAGCCCCGGATACCGCAGCGCCATCCCGGCCAGCGTCTCCGGTGTCCAGTAGGGATGTCCAGGCGGCGGGAATCCGAACGCCTGGAGCTGACGCGGGGTGGCCCGCTCGACGAACTTGAACCAGTCCCGCTGACCGGCGGAATAGGCCCAGCCCCGGCGCTGCCCCCATTGGACACCGGAGGGACGGAAGTTCAGGTGCATGGTGTATCGGGCGCCGCGCGGCGCGGTCATGGCCGTTCCGCGATGGACGGTACCGATCTCGAAGGCGACGACTGTCCCGGCAGGACCAGCTGCGGACACCTGCGCTTCGTACAGGTGCGGGCTGCCGCTGCCGTCGTGGAAGCGGCTCTTGCTTTCGAGGCCGGCCCGCAGATACCTGTCGGGCACGGCGGGGAGGTCGGCCGTGTGCTTCCGCGGGACAAGGTGCGCCGGGCCGAACTCCTCGGGCACGTCAGCCAGGTACACGAACATCTCCAGCTGGCGGAAGCCGGGCGCACTGCTGGGCACCAGGAGGGTGTGGCCCAGGTAGTCGCGGTGCAGGTCCTGGTCGTAGTCGCTGGCGCCGGCGTACTTCGCCCATGCCTCCGCTCCGTAGATCTGGAAGCCGTCGTCTTCCAGCAGCGTCTCGGCGAGCGTCAGGATCCGGTGGTTCACAGCCAGGAGGCTGATCTCCGTGCTGGCGAACGGGAAGTAGTCGATCCCGGCGAACTGGTCGCCGATGAAGCGCTCGCGTCGCGCATCGGTTGCGTCGTGGAACCCCTCAGCGGATGGGAAGAGCAAGTCCAGTTCGCCCGCCGCAGACTTCAGCTCATCGGGTGGGATGAAACCAGGGAGGATGACGAAGCCGTCTTCCCGCCACGCTTGCGCCGCTACGCTGAGGTCCATCGGGCCAGGATCATCACGGCGGTTGACGCAGGCAAGCGGTTTTCCGGGTAGGTCCTGTCTCCTCGATCACGATCAGGCCCTCGATGCATCGGGCACTCGCCGATTGCGGACCACGTTGCCCTCAAGACTGAGTTGATCAGAGTCCGTTGTCGACCAACAGCTGGGAGCTGAGGGTGTCGTACGCCCATTGCTCCCACTTGGCCGGTGGCCACGCGCGGTCGCGGGTGAGGACCAGGAAGAGCTCGGGGCTGAGGACGGCGTAAATAATGTCCGCCGCTTCTTCGACGGGGATGGCGGGGCGGGCGCCCGGCTTCTTGGTCAGAGACTTCGCCGCTGTTGAGATCACTGAGTACCGCGGGTCTGCCTGATCCGGCCATAGCTCTCGGATCTCCGGGTTGGTTGCTGTCGCGGCGCGGACCATCTCGTTGATGGCCGCAACACGTTCGAGTGTCTTGCGGGTGCCGGCGGTCAGTGCGGCCAGAGCGGACTCGGCGGTAGGCGCGGTCATGATCTCCGCGAACCAGGGCCGGTCCATCGTCGGCACGGGTTCGTCGTCGCCCGCGATCGCGATATCGACAAGTTCCTTGAGCAGCGAGGGCTTGTTCCGAAAGACGAAGTAGATCGTCTGCACTGCCACGCCTGCCCGGTCGGCGATCTCCTGCAGCTTGGTCGCCCCGTAGCCCTGCTCGATGAAGAGCGCGCCGGCCGCCTCGATGATTCGTCGCCGTGTCTCCTGGGCCTGTTTTCCCTGTTTCCCCTTGCCCTCACGCATGACTGGAGTCTATATCTAGAGCTGAACTCTAGAGGTGAACTCTAGTCATTGGAGGGTGGCCATGCGCACGATCGTCAACCGTCAGCAGGCAGAGGCATGGAACGACTGGGAGGGCATCCTCTGGGCCGAACACCCAGAGCGTTACAACGGGATGATGGGCGCGTTCAACGCACCCCTGTTCGCCGCCGCGGGCATCGCGGCCCAGGACCGGGTCCTCGACGTCGGCTGCGGCACCGGCCAGACGACGCGCCTTGCAGCGCAACGGGCGTACGACGGAGGCGTCGTGGGAATCGACCTGTCCGCGCCGATGCTGGAACGCGCCCGCCGTGACGCTGCCGCGGAAGGTCTCGACAACGTCACCTTCGAGCAGGGCGACGCACAGGTGCATCCGTTCCCCGATCGCGGGTTCGATGTCCTCATCAGCCGCGGTGGTGTCATGTTCTTCGCCGACCACGTCGCAGCCTTCACCCATCTCAGGCACGCGCTGGTGCCAGCCGGCCGCCTCGCGTTCCTCGGTCCGCAGCCCGCGGGCCCGGACAGCGCCTATGCCCGTGCGACCGCCGCACTCTCGCCGTTCCTGCGCGAGGCATCCCCCGCTTCCAGGGGTATGGGCTCGCTCCTCGACCCCGCGCGCATCCGCCACGTACTCGCCGCCAGCGGGTTCACCGACATTGAGGTGGCTCCATTTGAGGCGCCCATGACCTTTGGCACCAACGCGGGCGACGCCGCCGACTTCATCTTCTCCATGGGCCCGACGCGCTACAACCTGCGCGATGTCGCCCCGGCGACCATCACCCGTATCCGTGCCGAAGTACACGACGCGCTCACGGAGTTCGAGACCGCAGACGGTGTCCGCGTCCCCGGGGCAGTCTGGATCGTCACAGCGACGCGTGAGCCTGTCTCTTCGAGCAAGTGACGCACTGTTCCAGACGTGATCAGCAGGGGGATCTGACGGACGAGGAGTGGGCACTGCTGAAACCGCTACTGCCGCCGGGTGGCCGTCCGGGCCCGGTGCCTGTGGGTTTGGGAACACGGGTCGGGCAGGCGAGGTGGGCGCGGATGTTCCTGAACCCTCGGCGGACCCGGGCCGGGGTGAGCCGGTCGGCGGCGGTGGGTTTCTCCCAGGGGCGGCGGAGGTCTTCGGCGAGCGTGCAGGACTCGGTCGCCGGCCGGACACTCATCGAGGTATTGCCAAGCCAAGATCACGCCCATAACATCACTCCCGTGAGGTGAAGGCCGTGAGGTTACTAGGGCTCATGGCTACCGCAGGTGAATCCATCCGGTTTGATCAAGGGAGACTGCTGTGAACATCGTTGATCTGCGTCCTGACTTGCGCATGGTGCTCGACAATGGGCCCGGACAGGCCTACCTGCTGCGCCGCGGGTCGGACGCGGTGCTGGTCGACACCGGCATCGCCGGGCAAGGCGAGGCCATCACCGAGGCGTTGCGTGGTTGGGGCCTGGACCGGGAGTCGCTGACCCACGTCGTCTTGACGCACTGGCATCCCGACCACGCCGGGTCGGCCGCCGAACTGGCTGCCTGGCCGAATGTTCGCATCTGGGCGCACCGCGGCGACGCCCCGATCATCCGCGGGGACAGCTACGGCTCGCTTCCCGCCCTCACCCACAACGAGGAGGGGCTCTACGCCCACATCGCCGGCAGCATCCCCGACGCCGCACCTTCCCGTGTCGACCGCGAGCTCGACGACGACGAGATCCTCGACGCGATCGACGCCCGCGTCCTGTCGACTCCCGGCCACACCGACGGCAGCATCGCCTTGCACTTCCCGAACGAGGCCGTCCTGTTCACCGGTGACATCGCCACCGAGCACCAGGGCCAGGTCATACTCGGGCCTTTCAACCATGACCGGCCACTGGCCCGTGAATCCTTCCGCCGCTTCGCCGACATCGATGTCGACACCGTGTGCTTCGGCCACGGTCAACCGCTACGCGGGGACGACACTGCCTTGCTGGGCGCTGCGGCCACCGCCGACGAGGTCCCCGACCCTCTCGGCTGACGCGCGTTCGCACCGATCCAGCGGCGGCGTAAAGTTACGCCCGTGAGCAAAGAGGCTGCTGGGAGCAGAAGGCGCAACGCCCGAGGTGCGGGGCATGCACTACGCGACGACATCGTGACGGCCGCCCGAGAGATCCTCATCGAGGACGGTTACGCGAGCTCGGTGACCCTGCGTGGGCTGGCACGGCGGATCGGCATCGCACCGCAGTCGATCTACCTGCATTTCGCCGGCCCGGACGAGATCGTGCAGGCCGTCACCGTCGAGACCTTCGCCCAACTGGGCCGCTTCATCACGGATGCGACACAAGGAATCGAGGCGCCTCGGGACCGGCTCATCGCCGGCTGCCGCGCCTACATGGCGTTCGGGGTCAACAACCCGAATCTGTACGGACTGCTCTTCCAGCGCAACCGGCTCCTTCGCGGAGCGGAACCCCGCCCCGCCCCCGCAGACGAGCCGGACAACCGCAACCCCGACGCCGGGCCGTTCGCCTACCTCATGGACGGCGTCCGGCTCTGCATCACCGACGGATCCTCCGGCGTAAAAGACGTCCTGTCCACCGCAATGCAATTGTGGGCGGCCATGCACGGCTTTGTTCTGTTGCGCAACAGTTACCAGTTCCCGTGGCCGGACCTTGCCCAAGCCGAGGTAGAGCTCATCAGCTCAATCGCGAGACTCCGCGAGCCCGACTGACTGTGCTGGATTCCTCATCCTCGGCAGGCCCGGGTCAGCGACCCTAAGGGCTGTCCCGTAAACGATCTCCGTCTCAGGGACGTCGGGGGTAGTCAGGGTGATCGGTGTAGGGTGACGCGAGGTCGAGCAGGTCGTCGCATGGCCAGGTCTCACCGTCGTACTGGCAGTCATCGCGGTTGTCCCACGGTAGTTCGGGGTCGCCCGTGGCAGGACTGAGCACATGGCGGGCGAGCACGCGTCGCTTGGCCTCGACCTCCCGCAGGACGCGAGCAGGGTCGTGCAGCGCCACGTGCAGGGCGGCCGTGGGATGGAAGCCGGGGAGTTCTCCTTGGCAGAAGTCGACCGTGTGCCCGTGAGCGGTCCACTCTCCACAGCCGTCGCCGTCGCAGCGTCGGGCCAACTCGGCCTCCTCATCCAGCCGTGCGTGGAGGAACGTCACCAGGTCTTGACTCATGGGGTCATCCTGGACGATGCGCCGAGCCCAGTCGCCTGATTTCCGTGGTGCGGGCAAGCTTCGGCCGGCTGGCTGGCAGTGGGATGATCTTGCCGTGGCTGGTGTGATCACGGTGTCGGAACCGTCCTGGATAGCCCCGTTCACCGGGCTGAGCCCCCGCACCTTCGGCAAGTTGGTGACTCAACTGCGGAACGCAGTTGCCGACGTCGGCGGCCGGGGCCGACCGTGGAAGCTGTCGCTGGAGAACCGGGTGCTGCTGGTCGCCGCGTACTGGCGGACCAACCTCACCATGCGACAACTGGCCCCGCCGTTCGGGGGTGTCGAAGTCGGCCGCTGACCGGGGGATCGACCACCTCGGGCCGAACCTTGCTCTGCAGCCCCGTCGACGGTTCGCCAAGGACGCTGTGCTGATCGTGGACGGCACCCTGGTGCCCACCCGCGATCACAAGGTCGCCGAGCAGTCGAAGAACTACCGCTACTCCACCAACCACCAGGTAGTCATCAACGCCGACACCCGCCTGGTCGTGATCGTCGGCCGACCGCTGCCGGGCAACCGCAACGACTGCCTGGCCTGGGCGGAATCCGGTGCCAGAGCTGCCATCGGCGACACCACGACGATCGCCGACGGCGGCCACCCGCGCACCGGGCTGGTGATGCCGCACCACCACCGCAAGGGCGAGGAACTGCCTGCCTGGAAACAGGACCACAACAAGTCGCACAAGCAAGTACGGGCCCGCGTCGAGCACGCCTTCGCTCGCATGAAGACCTGGAAAATCCTGCGCGACTGCCGCCTACGCGGCGACGGCGTTCACCACGCCATGCTCGGCATCGCCCGCCTGCACAATCTCACCCTCGTCGGCTAGGTGAGCCCCCGCCGGCTCGGGGTCGAGCACATCCCGACCAGCCGGAAGATCATTTATGGGACAGCCCTTAGGGGAGTCCGCGGGGATCATGCCGAGGCGGCTGGCCAAAGGGCAAGGGGATACCGCAGCGCGTTCATCGCCCCGTTGCCCGTGCCGTACGGCAACCCCCCGTTCAACGGGGCGTTCAACCGGCCCGGCAACCAGCCGTTCAACCACCCGTTCTCACCGCTGCGGTCAAACCGCTCCGGAAACCGTCCCTGACCTGCGCCAGTGATGTCCGCGCTGCTGCTCCTAGTCGCCGGACTTCCCCTCTGTACCCTCCCGTTGTCCTCCGCCTTGGCTCGTTCTTTATCCTCCGGCTTCGAATGGTGTCTCGAACTGACTCGCTCATCTTGGGGATTCGCCGGTGGGGATTCGCCGGACGTGTGGGCGGCCTTCGTCTGATCGTGTGTTCCGACCAAGGAATGCACGTGACCAAAACGAAGGCATGAGGGTGAGTCCGCTGGCTGATGCTGTCCGGCGGGAGGCGTTCACGGAAGCGTCACGCTTCCGGGGCGAGCGCCGCGTGAGCCGTTGCGCAGGCGGGCTGCTCGGCTGTCGGTCTTCTCCGGGATGGTGTGTCGGATTCCCCGCCGTCGCAGGTACTCGCGGACGGGGCGGTTGCTGTAATCCTTGCCGGCCGCGAGGCTGTCGGTAAGCAGGCCGGGGCGTACGGGACGTTCTCCCAGGTGCCCACGCGCCCGGAGCCGGAGCGGTTCTTCTTCCTCGATGACGACGCCCGTGATCTGATCGCGCTGCGTCGTACGGACGCGCACCGGCTGGGGGTGGCAGTGCAGATCTCCACGGTCCGTTACGTCGGCCGGTTTCTGGGTGAGGACCCGCTCGCGGTGCCGTGGGAGGTCGTGGAGTACCTGGCCTGGCAACTCGGCATCGAGGACGCCTCGCGCGTGAAGCGGTATCCGGAGCGGCGCAGGACGCCGTACGAACACGCGGCGGAGATCCAGGAGCGGTTCACGTACCGGGACTTCACCGACCGGAAGTGGGGGCGGGAGTTCCGCGGCTTTCTGTACGGGCGGGCGTGGACGCACGCCGAGGGCCCGGTGGCGTTGTTTGACCATGCGGTGACGTGGCTGCGCAAGAACCGGGTGCTGCTGCCCGGGGTGAGCGTGCTGGCCCGGCAGGTGTCGGAGGCCCGCACGGTGGCCGAGCGGCGTGTGTACGAGGCGGTGGCCGGCGCTGCCCACCGGGCCGATCCCGCGCTCGCGCCGGCGCCGGCCGGGCTGCTGGTGGTGCCGGAGGGCAAGCGGGTCTCGGAGCTAGAGCGGCTGCGCACGCCACCGTGAAGTCGACGGGCACCGCGATGGTGCGGGCGATGGAGCGGGTGGAGGAGATCTCCGCGTTCGCGCTGGGGCAGGTGAACCTGTCGCGGGTGCCGGTGAACCGGCTTGTCCACGCCGGCCCGGTACGGGCAGCTGAGCAAGGCCCAGACGATCGAGCGGGCGGGCTTCGGGCCGGACACCATCCTGCTCGTCGAGGATCACGCCCCGTGCGAGGACGGCGAGGACCGTGGGGAACTGATGCTCTCCTTACCGCCCTCGGTCAACCCGCACCTGCTGGGAGCGTTCGCTCGGCCGGTCGCGGACGCCATCCGCACCGTCCTTCGGGCCGCCTGATCGTCTGCCGGTTCGTCAAGAGACCTTGACACCCTCGTTACCCCCCGGGTCTGTCGGCTGGAGCATCTGGTCTGCCTGGGCCGGCAGCGGATGGGGCTCGGTTGACAGGCCGATGGTCGGGTGACAAGTGGGTGCTCACCGCTTGGACGCCGGTACCACCGCCGGCAGGCGAGGTCTGGTCGGATGGGCGCGGCTCATGCTGCCCGTGTTTCGGCGGCCCGCAGGCGCTGAGCCAGTTTGGCCAGTGAGCGTTCCTGCAGGCGCCCGTAGTGCGCGACGCGTACGTCGCCGCGGGCGGCGTCGATGATGGCGAGCTGACTTCGTCGGGCGGTGTCCAGGTCATCGGCGAACAGCGGACGTTCGGCGCCGTGCCGCGGGAAAAAGGCCTCGCCGAAGGCGTCCCCGGCCAGGACGGTGCCGGTGGGCAGCTGCACGCTCGCCGAGCCGGGGGTGTGGCCGGGGGTCCAGAAGGACCGGCCGATGCCGCCGTGCTGGGTGAGGTCCTCATCGTCGTCCAGCTCGAGGTCAGGGATGACCGGTGCTTTCAACCCACGCATGACACTGGGGGCCAGCACCCGGCCGAGGGGCCGGCGCGGGATCACGTGCAGCTGGCCACCGGCGCGCAGCGCGCCGGAATCGGCATGGTGGATGGCCACGCGGGCGCCGGTGGCCTCGCGCAGGGCATCGGCACCGCCGACGTGGTCGTAGTGGAAATGCGTCAGCACGATCAGCTGCAGCTTGGCGTGGGTCTCGGTGAGCTTGGCGAGCACCTTCGGCGCGAGGGCCGGGGTGGCGGCGTCCGGCCCTGGTGCGATGTCGCTGCGTGAGGTCCAGCGTCTCGCCGGCCGCGGCGTACCGTCACTTCCGCGACCGCGACGCGCTCCTGCTGGCGGTCGCCCAGGAGTGCGCCGGGATGCTCGCCGACCACATCGCCGCCGCGCTGGAGGGTGCGCCGCCGTTCACCGGCGAGCCCGCTTCGGCGCGGGGCAGACTGCTGGCGGCGGGCGCGGCCTACCTGGACTTCGCCACCGACAACCCCGGCCTGTACCGGGCGATCTTCATCAGCGACGAGCAGATCGACGAACTGACCGCACCCTCGCAGCGGGCCCAGGGCAGCGCCGGCGACGGCGGCTACAACCTGCTGGTCTCCACGCTGCAGGACGTGGTGAGCGCCACCGGCGGCACACAGCTGAACCCGTGGGACCCGCTGGCTGTCTGGGCAACCTGCCACGGCCTGGCGATGCTGCGCCTGGACGCCGCACTGCGTGTCCTGCCCAAGGAGGCCTTCACCCAGGCCCGGGACCGGGTCCTGGCCACCATCATCGCCGCCGTGCCACTGGAATCCCTCAGTCGCCCGGCCGGGGTGGTGGCATCAGAAAGCCAAGAAGACCGTCCGCGCAGCCACCGGGAGGCGTTCTGAAGGGGAAGAAACAGCCAGCCACTGCTGCTGGATTACGGCAGTGACGGAGTCGGCCACAGGCACAGACCGTGCCGAGGAATGCGGTCATCCACGCACGCGAGTACAGGCATCGACATCTGCGAGGCCGCCCGGACCCCGCAGAGCCTTCAAAAACCCCCTCAAAAACCTAGGTCGTTCAATAACCCCGAACCGCCGTTTTCTGACAGGACCCGTGGCCATGACCGCTCTCGAACCGGCCGAGCCGGGCCTCCTCCTCGCCGAACCACTCGTCCGCACCGAGATCAAGATCGGGAGTGGCCCGGCCCGGAGGTCATGCATCGTGCCGCCGACCTGATCGCGCAGGAGACCGTCGCTGCGGCCAGGCCGGGCGCGCCCGTCGCACCCGGTAGAGCTCAGCCGTCGTGGTGCCCGTACATCGCCCAGGATCTGTTCGTCGGACTCCCCGCGGTGGTACACGCGGAAATGCAGGTGCTGCGACTGCAGAAGTCCGAAGTCGACGGAGCCACAGCAGGGGTCACAGTAAGTAACTTTCCATGCCGGACGGTAACGTCACCGCAACCCTACCGTCCAGCCTCTACTTACCCCCTGCCTCACAGCAGCCCCTTGAGATCACGACGTGGAACGCTCAGCCGAGAAGCCCCTGGTCGGGAGCTGACGAGCCGTCACGAAGGTCAGCATTGGGTCAGCATGAGGTCTGGCACAAACGAGAACAGGCGGCAACACCTGCGACTCGAACCGGCTCTCCCAAGCAGACCTGGACCACCCCGGCCGGTGCACCGGATCGCCCGGCCGCGGGAAAACGACGATCGGCGAATGCCATCCGGCCGACGAACATGAACGTGCAGATCAGCGCGTGCGTCCCCGTGGTTTCAGTGGGGTCGGCGGGAGGGTCGGGGCGGGGAGGCGGGGGCCTTCGAAGCCGTGGACGGTGCCGAAGCGGGTGCCGGTCGTCCAGTCTTCGCGGGCCTGCGCGATGTCCTCGGTGGACCGGCCGATGAAGTTCCACCACATGACGATCTCCTCCTCGAACGGTTCGCCGCCGAGGAGCATCAGGCCCGCGTCGGACTTTGCGTGGAGGGGGAGTTCGGAGCGGCCGCAGCCGAGGTAGAGCATGGAGCCGGGGAGGACCGGGACGCCGTCGACCTCGGCTTCGCCGGACATGGAGAGGACGGCGTACTCGAAGTCCGGTTCGAGGGGGAGGCGGGTCCGGGTGCCGCGGGTGAGGGACAGGTCGGCGCCGGTGAGGGGGGTGTAGGTCGTGCCGGGCGAGGTCGCGCCGTCGAGTGTGCCCAGGATGACGGTGGCGGTCAGTCCCGGGGCCGTGACCGTGGGCAGGTCCGCGTGGTGCTGGAAGTGCGGCTCGACCTGGCGGTGGGCGTCGGGGAGCGCCACCCAGAGCTGGGCGCCGTGCAGAAAGCGGGCGTGGGACTTCGGGCTCTCCTCGGAGTGGGAGATCGCCCGGCCCGATGTCATCAGGCCCAGCTCCCGCGGCCGTACGGTCTGGAGGCTGCCCAGGCTGTCCCGGTGCAGGACCTCGCCCTCGTGCAGCCAGCTCACCGTTTGCAGACCCATGTGCGGGTGCGGCGGCACCTGCATGCCCGGCTCGTCCGCGATGTCGTCCGGGCCGTAGTGATCGACAAAGGCCCACGCGCCCACCATGCGGCGGCCGAGGTTGGGCAGCAGTCTGCGGACCTCGGTGGATTCGCCGAGCTGGACCCGGCGCGGGCTCAGCAGCTCGCGCACCGGTTCGGCGACGACGAAGCCCCGACCGCCGCAGACATTGACGGCGGCCTGACGATCAAGATTGCTCATGGCGCACAACCTAATCCCGTGACGTCCGGAGGGGCAGTATCCAGCGGTATCCGCACCACCGGTACCCCCACCCTATCGATAGTGGAATTTTCAACCACCCATACCTGTTGTGAGCGTACGACACCGGAACAGGAGGGTACGTGGACACCTACTACGAGTACGGGACGGCCGCCGAGCGCTGGGACCGCGCTCAGCTCTTCTTCGAGGCCAAGCAGTATCTGACGGCCGCCCGTATCCTCGCCGGGCTGGTGGCCGAGGTGCCGGAGCAGGTGGCCCCGCGGCTGCTGCTCGCCCGTACGTACTACCACTCGGCGCGGCTGGGGAAGGCGGAGGCCGAGCTGCGCGCCGTACTGGAGCGCGACCCGGTGGAGGCGTACGCGCGGCTCATGCTGGGCCGCACCCTGGAGCGGCAGGGCCGCCGCGCCGAGGCCGCCACCCACCTCCGGATGGCCGCCGCGCTCGCCGGTGAGTTCCCCGTGGAAGAAGCCTGAGGATCGCTACCGCTACGGGCCGGAAGCCGGCTTCCGGCCCGCTCGGCTCCGGTCGGCTCCGGTCGCCCCCTCGGCTCACGGTCGGCCCGCTCGGCCCGCTCGGCTCACGGTCGGCCCGCTCAGCTCACGGTTCCCTCCGCCGCGTGCCACACCGTCGTGATGTCGCAGAACTCGCGGATCCCGTGCCCCGACAACTCCCGCCCGTACCCTGACCTCTTCACTCCCCCGAAGGGCAGCGCCGGGTGCGAGGCCGTCATGCCGTTGAAGAAGATCCCGCCCGCCTCCAGGTCGCGGACGAAGCGGCGTACGTCGTCCTCGTCGCGTGTCCATACGTTGGAACTCAGCCCGAACGGTGTGTCGTTGGCCAGTTCCACCGCCTCGTCCAGATCCGCGGCCCGGTACAGCGTGGCGACCGGGCCGAACGCCTCCTCGTGGTGGATCCGCATCGCGTCGGTGATGCCGGTGAGGACGGTGGGCGCGTAGTACCAGCCCCGCTCGAACTCCTCCGGGCGCCGGGCGCCGCACAGCGCGGTCGCTCCCCGGCTCAGCGCGTCCTCGACGAGTTCCTCCAGGTCGGCGCGGCCCCGCTCGGTGGAGAGCGGGCCGACGTCGGTGGACTCGTCGAGCGGATCGCCCACGGTCAGCTCGCGCATCCCGGCGGTGAACCGCGTGGCGAAGGCGTCGTACACCTTCTCGTGCACGATGAAGCGTTTGGCGGCGATGCACGACTGGCCGTTGTTCTGCACCCGGGCGGTCACCGCGGTCCCGGCCGCCCGCTCGATGTCCGCCGAGGGCATCACGACGTACGGGTCGCTGCCGCCCAGTTCCAGGACGGTCTTCTTGACCTCGTCGCCCGCGATCGCCGCCACCGAGCGGCCGGCGGGTTCGCTGCCGGTGAGTGTGGCGGCGGCCACCCGGGGGTCGCGCAGAACGGATTCGACCGCGTCCGAGCCGATCAGCAGGGTCTGGAAGCAGCCGGCCGGGAAGCCCGCACGCCGGAAGAGATCCTCCAGATAGAGCGCGGTCTGCGGCACGTTCGAGGCGTGCTTGAGCAGGCAGACATTGCCCGCCATCAGGGCCGGGGCGGCGAACCGTACGACCTGCCAGAGCGGGAAGTTCCATGGCATCACCGCGAGCACCACGCCCAGTGGCCGGTAGTGGACCCGCACCCGGGAGGCGCCGCTGTCCTTGACCTCGGCGTCGGCGGGGAGTTCGTCGGCGAGGAGTTCTTCAGCGTGCGCCGCGTACCAGCGCATCGCCTTCGCGCACTTCGCGGCCTCGGCCCGCGCCGCCGCGACCGGCTTGCCCATCTCGGTGGTCATCGTGCGGGCGATGTCGGGTCCGTCCTGGTCCAGCAGCTCGGCCGCGCGGGTCAGCAGCCGGGCACGCTCGTCGAATCCGGTGGTGCGGTAGCGCCGGAACGCGGCGTGGGCGGTGGCGATGCGGCGTTCGGTCTCCTCGGGGCCCAGCGCGTCGAAGGTCTTGAGCGTCTCCCCGGTGGCGGGATTGACCGTGGCGATGGGCATGCGCCGTTCCTCCCCGTATGAACTCCGACAGTCTTGTGAACTCCGACAGTCCTGGCGCAGGAACTCCGGCAGTCCTCGCAGGAACTCCGGCAGTCCTGGACTCCGACAGTCCGACCCTCGCGCGCGCCACCCGCCCCCGCAACCGCACCCCGGCGACCGGGCGCTCTCAGTGGATGATCTTCTCCACCAGCAGCCGCACCCCCGCCGCGATCGAGTCCGCGTCGATCCCCGCCGCCCGGAGCTGCTCGCGCGGTGTCGCCGACCCCGGAACCCGGTCCACCGCCAGCCGTACCAGCCGCTTGGGCGCCGGCCGCCCGTCCGAGAACACCTCGGCCACCGCGTCCCCCACCCCGCCCTGCGGACGGTGGTCCTCCACCGTGATCAGACAGCCCGTGTCGGCCGCCGCGGCCTGGAGGGTGTGCTCGTCGGCCGGCTTGACCGAGTAGAGATCGACGACCCGTACGGGAATGCCCTCGATGGCCAGCAGATCCGCCGCCTTGAGGCACTCGTGCACGGTGACGCCGGCGCCGATCAGGGTCACCCGGTCGCCGTCCGAGCGGCGGAGCACCTTGCTGCCGCCGACGGGGAACTCCTCGTCGGGCCCGTAGATCACCGGGGTCGCTCCCCGGAGCGTACGGAGATAGCGGATGCCCGAGAGGGCGTGCATGTCCGCCACCAGCCGTGCCGTCTGATTGGCGTCGCAGGGGTGCAGCACCGTGGTGCCGTGCACCGCGCGGAACATCGCCAGGTCCTCCAGGCCCATCTGCGACGGACCGTCCTGCCCGATCGAGACGCCCGCGTGCGAGCCGACCACATTGATCGAGGCCCGGCCGACGGACGCCATCCGCAGGAAGTCGTGCGCGCGGGTCAGGAACGCCGCGAAGGTCGAGGCGAAGGGGACGAAGCCCAGCGCCTGCATCCCGACGGCCGCCGCGATGAGCTGCTGTTCGGCGATGTAGCACTCGAAGAACCGGTCGGGGTGCTCCTTCGCGAAGAACTCCACCCGGGTGGAGTCGCTAACCTCGCCGTCGAGCGCGACGACCTCGCCCTTGGCCGTACCGAGCGCGGCGAGCGCCCTTCCGTACGCGTCGCGGGTGGCGACCGAGTCGCCCACCTCGTAGCGCGGGAGTTCGAGGGTGACGGGGTGCCTGGCGGTACGGGCGGGGGTCTCGGCTGCGGCGGGCTTCGCCACGGAGACCCGGATGGAGCGCCGGCCGCCCAGCTCCTCGATCGCGCTCTCGGCGTCGGGCAGCGGCTTGCCGTGCATGCCCTCGCGGTCCTCGACGGAGGCGACGCCCTTGCCCTTCCGGGTGCCCGCGATGATCGCGGTCGGCCTGCGGCCGGTCGACCGGGCCTCGTTGAAGGCCGCGTCGACGGCGTCGACATCATGGCCGTCGATCTCGACGGTGTGCCAGTCGAACGCGCGGAGCCTGCGGCCGTACGCCTCCAGGTCCCGCTGGTGGCGGGTGGGGCCGCGCTGGCCGAGCCGGTTGACGTCGATGACAAGGGTCAGCGAGTCGAGATGCTCGACCCCGGCGTGCTCGATCGCCTCCCACACCGATCCCTCGGCCATCTCGCTGTCGCCGGAAAGCACCCAGACGTGGTACGGGGTACGGCCCAGCCGCTGGCCCGCGAGCGCCATGCCGACCCCCACGGGCAGTCCCTGGCCCAGCGAGCCGGTGGCGACATCGACCCAGGGAAGTTCCGGCGTCGGATGGCCTTCGAGCCGGCTGCCGAGGGTGCGGTAGGTGAGGAACTCCTGCTCGTCGATCGCGCCCGCCGCCAGATACATGGAGTACAGCAGCGGTGTGGCATGGCCCTTCGAGAAGATGAGCCGGTCGTTGCCGGGATGGGCGGGGCGGTCGAAGTCGTAGCGGAGGTGCTTGGCGAGCAGTACCGCCATCAGGTCGGCCGCGGACATGGAGGAGGTCGGATGGCCCGATCCGGCCTTGTCCGCGACCCGTACCGAGTCGACCCTCAACTGCTGTCCCAGTTCGGCCAGTTCTTCGCTGTTCATGTCACTCCTCGCGGGGTGTGCGGTGTGGGTCGGTGGTATCGGGTCCGCCGGGCACGCGCGCCAGCTCGGGCGACGACGATTCGAGCGGTACGGTCCACGACCGGACCAGACCGAGCTGTACGGCCTGGCGCGGCAGGACCGATTCGAGTAGCCAGTCGGCGGCGACGCGCACCCGGTTGCCCGGCATGGCCGCCAGGTGGTAGCCGCGGGTGACGGCGCCGGCGAGCGGTCCGGACAGCGGCACCCCGAGCGGGTTGGCCGCGGCCTTGACCCCGCCGAGGTCCACGACGAAGCCCAAGTCGTTGTGCCGGTAGGTCTGTTGCTCGCCGTGGCCGAGGGAGGCGATCACATTGTGGCCGGCGACCCTGCCCTGCCTGCTCGCGTGCTGGGCGGTCATCGGGGTGAACCGGCCCGGCCGGGTGAGGTCCGGTACGGCCGCGGCGTCACCGCAGGCGAACACCTCGGGGTGGCCGGGCACATTGAGCTGCGGATCGACCAGCAGCCGGCCCCGCTCGACGGGCAGGCCGACTCCGGAGACCAGCGGGTCGGGCCGTACGCCCACGCACCACACCAGGGTGTGGGTCTCGATGAACTCGCCGTCGTCCAGGGTCACTCCGGTCGGTCCGGCGCGTTTGACGGAGGTACGGGTCCGTACGTCCACGCCCCGCCTGCGAAGCACCCGGTCCGCGGTGGTGGAGAGCCTGCGGTCCAGTTCGGGCAGGACGCGCGGGGCGATGTCGAGGAGCAGCCAGCGGGGCTTGCGCGTATGGCGCCAGGCGGGCTGCTTGCGGACCAGGGCGTCGGTGAAGAGCTGGCCCTGGGCGGCGACTTCGGTACCGGTGTAGCCCGCCCCGACCACGACGAAGGTGGTACGGGCGGCCGCCTCGCCATGGTCGGCGGTGTCGGCGGCCAGCTCTATCTGGCGGGTGACATGGTCGCGCAGATAGAGCGCCTCGGGCAGCCCGCGGAAGCCGTGCGCGTACTCGGCGATTCCGGGCACCGGCAGCAGCTTGTTGACACTGCCCACGGCCAGGACGAGCCGGTCGTAGGTCAGCTCGCCGCGCTCACCCTCCGGTCCCCGGTAGCCGACACACCGCGATTCGAGGTCGACATGGTCGGCCTCGCCGAGGACGAGCCGTACCCGCGGCAGCGTCCCGGGGAGGGAGACGGTCACCCGGCGGGGCTCCAGAATGCCCGCGGCGACCTGGGGCAGGAGTGGGAGATAGAGAAAGTAGTCCGTGGGGTTCAGCAGGACCACTTCCGCTCTGTCCTTCAGGCGGCGGGAGAGCGTGTGGGCGGCTTCGTAGCCGGCGAATCCGGCCCCGACGATGACGATGCGCTTCTGGCTCACGTTCGACTCCGGACTGTGACATAACGGGTCGTACGGGACGACTTGTCACGTGCCCGCCGAGGGCGGCGACAAACACCCCGGCCCGCCCGGCGCCCCTCACACCCCGCCGCGCGAGCCGCCCCACCTGGGCTTCTGCCGCCGGTTGACACGGTGGGGAGAGGTGGGAAGGTGGACGCAGAGGAAGGAGCCGCCCCTTCCGACGGGCAGGACCCCGACGCGTCGGCGCACGGCCGGCGTGCGGGGAGCGAGGAGTACGACGTGAGCGGCGACGGCGACGAGAGCGACGAGCTGATGGGTGACGAGGTCTACCAGCCGGACGGCTCGGAGATCATCGACGACGAGGGCATCCTCGACCCCGAGGACACCCTGCTCGACCGTGGCTCCGACCCCTTCGACGAGGGCTGGTCGCCGCCGGAGCGCCCGCTGGGCGTGGAGCACACCGGCACGACGGCCGCCGAGCAGCGCAGGGGCGAGACGCTGGACCAGCGGCTCGCCGAAGAAGTCCCCGATCTGACGGCCCCGGTGGGCGACGGCATCGGCGATCTCCCGTACGGAGAGGGCGAGACGCTCGACGACGAGGTCGGCGACGATCGCTCGGGGCGGCTGGTGGCGCCCGACGAGGGAGCACACGAGGACGCCGAGAAGGACATGATCGCCAGCGATGTGGGGATCGACGGTGCCGCGGCGTCGGCGGAGGAGGCCGCGGTGCATCTCATTCCGTATGCGGAGGAGTCCGAGATTCCATATGCCGGTGAGGACGAGATGCCGTACGGCGAAGAGGACGAGTACGGGCCGGGGTGAGCCGCACAGCCGTGCAGCCGTGCAGCCGTGCAGCCGTGCAGCCGTGCAGCCGTAAGAAAGAGCACGAGAAGCGCCGTACACCGGAAGCGGGTGAACTCCCGCGTGGTGTACGGCGCTTCTCGTGTCCGGCACTTCGGCTCGGGACACCCGCGGTCAGACCGGCACGGGAACGGCCGGCCAGGCCGGGAGAGCCGGAAGCCCCGGGAAGGGGGCGGGCTCCGGGACCGGCTGGCACCGCGCGGCGTCGAGCCCGCTGAGCGGGGCCCACGGCCCCCGCGGTATGTCCTGCGGGCTGCGCACACTTCTGGTGAACCAGATGACCTTGCCCCAGGCCGTGGGGCAGGTGCCCCAGCTGTCGCTCAGCGCGGCGACCCGCGCCAGCCCTCCGCCACCGCCCGCGGTGTGCAGCCGGGGCATCCGCGGGCCGTTGTCCTCCACGGACACCGTGAGATGGCGGCCCGTCCAGCGCAGTTCGATCACACAGTGGTTGTCGTCGTCGGCATGGCGGTGGACATTGGTCAGGAGTTCGGTTACGGCCCTGCCGACGGGATCGACGTGCAGTTCGAGTTTCCAGTGCCGGAGATGGGCTGCGACGATGCGCCGGAGCTGCGCGACGCGCTCCGGGGAGGCGTGCAATTCCACCACGTAGTGACGGGCGAGTGGAACTGTCATGGTCGAGGCTCCTCACACAGAGGCCCACAGGCTTCGCCCCGTTGTACCCCTGCCGCCGGCGTCAACCACGTACCACTACCGCGTACCGCTGCTGACGACGTACCAACGACCCCCGAGCACGAAGCGTGAGCGATAACCACTTCTGGGTCATCCTCAGGGTGAGGTCGCCCCTCCATGACCGCAACACGAAGGCGCTTCACGCCCAGGACAGCGGCGCTTACCGGCTCTCCAGGCGCACCTGGATCTCCTCCTCCTGGTCGCCGAAGGCCGTGCCGACATCACGGACGGTGAACACGGAGGCCAGGGTCTTCCGCATGCTGTCCACCGCGGTGTAGCCGCCCTGGAGGGTGGCCGTCAGCGGCGCGCCCAGCTTCGCGGGCCCCGGCTTCCTGCGCATGTGGGAGGCGTCGTACGTCGCGATCCACACGGTGGGGCGGCGCTCGGCCACTTCCCGGGGGATGTCGTCGGCGGCGCGGTCACAGGCGAAGGCCGTGCGCAGCACGCCGAACACGGCGTGCGCGTCCTCCTTCGCCCCGTTGGTGAGCGCCACCACGACCTCGTCCACGGGCTGGTGCGTACCCTTCGCGGGACTCTTCGCAGGGCTCTTCGCGCGACTCTTCACGGGTATCTCCTCTCCTGGTCCTCGGATCCCGGGTTTCTTCAGGCCTAGATCCCGAGTTCCTTCAGGAACGTCGAGCAGAAGGCGTCGAGGTCCGCCGGTTTCCTGCTGGTGATCAGGGTGCTGGGCGCGGAGGTGTCGACCATGACCTGGTCGTCGACCCAGGTGGCGCCCGCGTTGCCGAGATCGGTCCGCAGGCTCGGCCACGAGGTCATCGTCCTGCCCTGCACCACATCGGCCTCGATCAGCGTCCATGGCGCATGGCAGATCGCCGCCACCGGCTTGCCGGCGTCGAAGAAGCCCTTGACGAACGACACGGCCTTCGGGTCCATCCGCAGGGCGTCCGGATTGGCGACGCCCCCGGGCAGGACCAGCGCGTCGTAGTCGTCGGCGCTGCTCTCGGACACCGTGCTGTCGACGGGGAAGGTGTCCGCCTTGTCCAGGTGGTCAAAGGCCTGGATCTCCCCCGGTGCCGTGGAGACCAGTACGCGGTCGCCGCCGGCGTCGCCCACGGCCTTCCACGGTTCGGTCAGCTCGGCCTGCTCCACGCCTTCGGGGGCCATGAGGAATGCCACTCGCATGGGATTCACACTCTTCTCGCGCAGAACCGCTGTCCTGCTGTTGTGTTCGGTTCGTATCTCTCTCCTCTTACTTGTGAAATTCTTCCCGATTTCCGGCGGGCGGGCGCGTCGGGGCGGTGGCGGTACGGAGGCGTCCCGCCAGGTCCGCGGTCCGGTGGCGCAGCCGCTGGAACGGGGTGGGCGGGAGTTCGCGGGCCGCGCCGCGCGCGTAGTACCGCTCGACGTAGAACTGGCCGACGGACAGCACACTGGTGACCGCGATGTACCAGAGGGTCGCCACCATCAGCAGCGGGATCACCTGGTACGTACGGTTGTAGATGAGCTGCACCGAGAACAGCAGGTCCTGTACGGCGAGGACGCTGACGATGCTCGTCCCCTTCAGGGTGCCGATGAGCATATTGCCCGCGGTGGGGACGATGGAGCGCATCGCCTGCGGCACGATGATCCGGCGCAGCACCCGCCACCGGCTCAGCCCCAGGGACTGCGCGGCCTCGGTCTGGCCGCCGTCCACGGACAGGATGCCGCCGCGCACCACCTCCGCCGCGTAGGCCGCCTCGTGCAGGGTGAGCCCGATCAGGGCGGTGAGTCCGGCGCCGAAGAGGTTCACGGTCTTGAAGGTGAGGAATTCGGGGCCGAAGGGGATCCCGATGCCGAGCGTCGGATAGAGCGCGCCGATGTTGAACCAGAACAGGAGCTGTACGAGCAGCGGGGTGGATCTGAAGATCCATACGTATCCCCAACTGATCGTGCGCAGCACGGGGTTGGCGGAGAGCCGCATGACGGCGAAGACGGTGCCGATGAGGAAGCCCAGCACCATCACGCCCGCGGTCAGCCAGAGGGTGAGGAGCAGTCCGTCCAGTACGGCGGGTGTGGTGAAGTACTGGCCCACCACGCTCCATTGGAACCGCTCGTTGCGGACGACCGAGTTGACGGCCATCGCCAGAACGAGCAGCGCCACGGCGCCGGACAGCCACCGTCCGATGTGGCGGCGGGGCACGATACGGGTGATCTCATCGGCCCCGGGCGGTGACAGATCCCGCTTCGGAGAGGCCGCACCTGAGGAGGACGCGCCTGAAGAAGGCGTGTCCGAAGGGGACGGGTCCCGCTTCGGAGGGGTCGACGGGCCTGATACGCCGAGGACATCGGGGGTTGCGGACATGAGGAGGCTCCGGCGGGAGAGAGCGGGCGGCGGTGGTCTGCGTACTCCGGACGTCTTCGCGCACACCGCGTCCCTCAACACGGCCGGTACGCTCCGGTGTTGGCGCCGGTTTCACTGAACAGACCGGCGCGCACAGGGTCGTACGTCCCTCGATCGTACGGGCGGACTCGGCGCCCTTGTCAAGGAGCGGCAAGGAGCGGCGGTGCCCGACCACAGTGCGAGCACCGGTTGACTTCGGTGAACGGACCGTGCTCAATTGGCTCCATGCAGAAGCAGCTGCCGTTGGTCACCCGCGGCCACATCGACTTCGGTCGAGTGTGGTCCGCCTCTTGTTGCGCCTAGCCGTAGCACCTGACCCGGCAGCGGGCCGTCCGACCGGCCCCTCCCTCCCTCGGTGATTCCGTGGCGGGCCTCTCTCCGCTTCCTCTCCGGGCGCGCGCTGCCGCCGTCGTCTTCCTGACGTTCCACGCGCCATTCCGCTGTCTGCGCCACCACTTCTGAGTCTGTCCGCACCACCACTTCCGAGTTCCGCCCGCAGCTTCGCCTGCCCGCGTCCGCCACAGCTCTTCCGTCGAGCCGCTGTCCCGCGGTGTGTGCCCAGGGGTTCCTTCGGCATGCCCTCCGCCCACGTACGGGCGGCTCCTCTTCCCCGCCCGAAAGGTCCGTCATGCCTGTGGAGTTCCTCGGTATCGCCGCCACCCACGACGGGTCGGAGACGAATCCCCGCTCCGGCGCCGCGTTCGACAAGGAGTACACGCTCAGGCTCGCCCGCGCCCATGAGGACCACGGCTGGGACCGGGTGCTGTTCGCGTACGGGTCCGGCTCGCCCGATCCCGCGCCGGCCGCCGCGTTCATCGCCTCCCGCCTCGACCGGCTGCAGATCCTGCTGGCGCACCGGCCGAACGTGTCGTACCCGACCTATGCCGCCAAGACGTTCGCCACGCTGGACCGGATCAGCGAGGGGCGGCTCACGGTCCACTTCATCACCGGCGGCAACGACCACGAGCAGGGCCGTGAGGGCGACACGCTCACCAAGGACCGGCGCTATTCGCGTACGCGCGAGTACATCGAGATCGTCAAGCGGATCTGGACCTCGCACGAGGCCTTCGACCACGAGGGCGAGCACTACCGCTTCCACGACTTCGTCAGCGATGTGTTCCCGGTCCAGCAGCCACGGCCCGGTGTGTCGTTCGGCGGCTCCTCGCCGGCGGCGTACGAGGCGGGCGGCGCCGAGGCCGACATCTACTGCCTCTGGGGCGAGCCGCTGGAGAAGACCGCGGAGCAGATCGAGGCGGTGCGCGCCGCGGCGCTCGCGGCCGGCCGCCCGGCGCCTCCCCGTATCCAGGTGGCCTTCCGTCCGATCATCGCCCCGACCGAGGAACTGGCCTGGGAGAAGGCCCACCGGACGGTGGACGCGATCAAGGCGCGCAGGGAGCAGGGCGACCCGGTCCTGGTGCGCCACCGCCGCCGGGGAGAGCCCGAGAACACCGGCTCGCAGCGGCTGATCGCGATCGCCGAGTCCGGCGAGCGCTACGACCGCGCGCTGTGGACCCCGACCGCCGCCGCCACCGGGGGCGCGGGCAACTCCAACGCCCTGGTCGGTACGCCCGAGACGGTCGCCGCCGCACTGCTCGACTACTACGACCTGGGCGTCGACATCATCTCCGCCCGCGGCTACGACCTGCTGGACGACGCCGTCGACTTCGGCCGTTACGTCATCCCGCTGGTACGCGAAGAGGTCGCCAAGCGGGACGCCGAGCGCGCGGCCGAGGGCGCGCGACGCCTGGTCGAGGCGGGCTGATGACCTCCGTCGCCGAGCCGGGCGGGCAGACCTGGGTACGGACCGCCCTCTCGGATCCGCTGGCGCTGCCGATGCTGAGCGAGCTGGGCCGGGAGTACGCCACCCGCTACGGCATCGACCCGCGCGACGAGCTGGCCCGCTATCCGGACGAGGAGTTCGAGCCTCCGCACGGGGCCCTGCTGCTGTTGCTGGAGGACGGCGAGCCGGTCGCCGGAGGCGCGTTCCGCCGGTACGACAGCACCACGGCCGAGCTGAAGCGGATCTGGACCCACTCCGCGCACCGGCGGCGGGGGCTGGCCCTGCGGGTGGTCGGCGAGCTGGAACGTACCGCCGCCGCACGGGGCTACCGCCGGATCCATCTGACCACCGGGCCGCGCCAGCCCGAGGCGCGAGGGCTCTACCTCACCGCCGGATACACGCCCCTGTTCGATACGAGCGCCGACCCGGAGACCATCGGCCCGCTGCCGTTCGAGAAGCATCTCGCCGGCCGTCCCGCCGGCTCCGCCGAAGGAAAGGTATGACCCCGTGCGCCCCCTGATCCCGGGCCGTCCGCGGCCCGCGCGCCGCGACGCCAGGCCCGTACGTCCCGTACGTTCACCGCGCCGCACGCGAAGCCGGCTGTCGGCCGTCCTCGCCGCGGCCCTGCTCCTGCCCGTCCTGGCGGGGTGCGGTACGGACACGGAGTCCGGCCCCGGGCCGGCGGGCGCCGCCTCGCCCGCGCCCTCGGACGATGTCACCTCGTCGCTGAAGAAGAACGCGGCGCTGGCGAACCTGCTGCCCGCGGATGTCCGCACGCAGGGCACGCTCCGTATCGCCTCCTATGTGGGGGCGCCGCCCAGCGCGTACTTCCCCGACACCTCGACCCGTGAGCCGGCCGGTCTGGACATCGACATCGCCGACGCGGTCAGCAAGCTGCTGGGGCTGAGACTGGAGCGCCAGGACGCGAGTTTCGAGGCGATCCTGCCCGCGCTCGGCAGCGGGAAGTACGACCTGGGCACCGGGAACTTCGGGGTCACCGACGAGCGGCGCAAGACCATCGACTTCGTCACCTACATCAATGACGGCCAGGGGTTCGCCGTCCGCAAGGACGATACGAGCCTCGACAAGGTGACCACGCTCGAACAGCTCTGCGGCAAGACCGTCGGCACCTCGGCGGGCACCACCTTCGAGGCGACGCTGAACTCCCAGAAGGGGGTCTGCGCGGACGCGGGCAAGAAGCCGTACACGGTCAAGGTCTTCTCCGACCAGGGCGCCATCACGACCAGTCTTCAGCAGGGCCGGATCGATGTGGTCATGTCGACCATCAACGGTCTGCGCTACCAGGCCGCTCAGCCCGCGGCCGGGGTCAGGTTCCTGGGCGAGTTCCACCGGCTCGATGTCGGTTTCGCCTTCGCCAAGGGCTCGCCGCTGCTCAAGGCGTTCCAGGGGGCCGTCAACGAGCTGATCAAGAACGGCACGTACGGCCGGATCCTCGAAAAGTGGGGGACGCAGGACTCCGCCATCGAGGAGTCGCAGATCAGTCCGCCCGAAGCGAAGTAGCCGGCAGGAGCCTTCGATGGATACCGCAACCGGCACTCCGGCGGACACCCCGCCCGTACCGCCGTCCGCAGCACCCCCGGTTCCCGGGCCGGCGAAGGTTTCCGCCCCGGCCGGTGCCGGTACGGGCGTCCCCGCGGGTACGGAAGACCTCGCCGCGCTGAAGGTCGTGCCCGCGCGTCATCACTGGCGGTGGGTGGCGGGGGCGGCGGCACTGGTCGTCGTCGCGCAGTTCGTCCACGGTCTGGTCACCAATCCGGGGTGGGACTGGGAGACCTTCTTTCTCTATCTGTCCACCGACACCGTGCTCAAGGCCGTGTGGGTGACGCTCCAGCTCACCGCGTACGGCACGGTCCTGGGCTTCGCCCTCGGCGTGGTCCTGGCCTTCATGCGGCTGTCGCGCAGCGCGATCCTGCAGACGGTCGCCTGGACGTACATCTGGGCGTTCCGCTCGATCCCGCTCATCGTCCAGCTTCTTTTCTGGTTCAACCTGGCTTATCTGTACCAGGAGTTGGGGGTCGGCATCCCGTTCGGTCCGGTGCTGTGGAGCTTCGACACGATGAATCTGGTCGGCGCCATGTCGGCGGCCGTCATCGGGCTGGCGCTGCACCAGGCCGCGTATGCCGCGGAGATCGTGCGCGGCGGGATCATCTCGGTGGACGGCGGGCAGTTGGAGGCCGCGGCGGCGCTGGGCATCCCGCGGCTGCGGCAGCTCCGCCGCATCCTGCTGCCGCAGGCGATGCGCGGCATCCTGCCCAATGCCGCCAACGAGGTCATCTCCCTCTTCAAGGGCACCTCGATCGTCTCGGTGATGGCGATCGGCGAGCTGTTCTACCAGGTCCAGGTGATCTACGGACGGAACGGACGGGTCGTACCGCTGCTGATGGTCGCGACCGCCTGGTACATCCTGCTCACCACCCTGCTGTCCGTCGCCCAGTACTACGTGGAGCGGCACTTCGCGCGCGGGGCCGAGCGCACTCCCCCGCCCACCCCGCTCCAGCGAGCCAGGAGCTTCACCCGCAGGATGCGGGCCGCTGCCGCCACCGGAGGTTTCCCGCGATGACTGCCGATACAGAGAGCGAAAGCACCGACAGCCGCGAGCTGATGGTCGATGTGCGCGGTGTGCACAAGAACTTCGGCACGCTGGAGGTGCTGCGCGGGGTCGACCTCCAGGTCCGTACGGGCGAGGTCACCGTCGTACTGGGCCCCTCGGGCTCGGGGAAGTCGACCCTGCTGCGCAGTATCAACCACCTCGAAAAGCTCAACCGGGGCTACGTCAGTATCGACGGCGAGCTGATCGGCTACCGCCGCTCCGGATCCAAGCTGCATGAGCTCAAGGAGCGGGAGGTCCTGAAGCAGCGGCTCCATATCGGCTTCGTCTTCCAGAACTTCAATCTCTTCCCGCATCTCACCGTCGTCGAGAACATCATCGAGGCCCCGGTCTCCGCGTTGCGCCGCCCCCGCAAGGCCGCGGTCGAACAGGCCGCCCGGCTGCTGGAGCGGGTGGGTCTCGCCGACAAGGCCGACGCCTATCCCCGGCAGCTCTCCGGCGGTCAGCAGCAGCGGGTGGCCATCGCCCGGGCGCTGGCGCTGGAGCCCAAGGTGCTGCTCTTCGACGAGCCCACCTCGGCGCTCGACCCCGAACTGGTCGGCGAGGTCCTCGATGTGATCAAGGATCTGGCCCGTAGCGGCACCACGATGATCGTGGTCACCCATGAGATCGGCTTCGCCCGCGAGGTCGCCGACACCGTGGTGTTCATGGACGACGGGCTGGTCGTCGAGCAGGGTCCGCCGGCCGAGGTGCTCGACCGGCCGCGCCATGAGCGGACCAAGGCCTTTCTCTCCAAGGTCCTGTGACGGTCCCGTCCTTTCAACTCCCTCTTGTCCGCCCGTATCCAGCGAGGAGCCCTCCGTGCCATCGAGACGTACCCGCCGTACCACCGCCGCCCTGCTCGGCCTGATCACCGTGCTCTCCCTCTCGTCCTGCGGCGACCCGGCCGACGCCTCCACCGACGAGGTGTCGGCCAAGGGCTCCGGGAAGGAGGGCCTGAAGATCAACCTCGGCCCCGACCAGAAGCGGATCAGCACGGAGAAGGTCGACTCCATCGCCGCGCTCGTCCCCGCGGCGATCCGGAGGCGCGGCACCCTGGAGATCGTCAACTCGGCCGGTTCCGTGCCGCCGTTGGACTTCTACGCGACCGACGACAAGACCGTGATCGGGGTGGAGCCGGACATCGCCTCGCTGGTCGCGGATGTGCTCGGGCTGAAGCCGCACTACAACACGGTCGACTGGGCGAATATCTTCGTCGGCCTCGACAGCGGGAAGTACGACGCCGGGTTCGGCAACATCACCGTCACCGAGGAGCGCAAGGAGAAGTACGACTTCGCCACCTACCGTCTGGACAATCTGGCGTTCGAGACGAAGAAGGGCGGCAGCGACTGGAAGGTCGCGGGCCCGGAGGACGTGGCGGGCAGGACGATCGGCGTGGCCTCGGGCACCAACCAGGAGAAGCTGCTGGTCGACTGGAGCGAGCAGAACGTCAAGAACGGCCTGAAGGCCACGGACATCAAGTACTACCAGAACGCCAGCGACTACTATCTCGCACTCGGCTCCGGCCGCCTCGACGCCTATCTCGGCCCCAACCCCACCGCCGCGTACCACGCCGCCGCCACCGGCGAGACCGAGATCATCGGTACGTACTCGGGCGGCGGCGCCGATGTCCAGGGCAAGATCGCGGCCACCACCAAGAAGGACAACGGGCTGGTGAAGGCGCTTCAGCAGGCGCTGGACACCGTCATCAAGAACGGTACGTACGAGAAGGTGCTGGCGCGCTGGGGCCTGACGAGCGAGGCCGTGACCTCCTCCGAGCTGAACCCGCCGGGACTGCCGAAGACCGCGCCGTAACCATTCCGGGACCACCGGACGAGCGAATATCGGGCCCGTCCGGCGATTGAGGACAACCCGCCCGCTCACGCCGATGAGACTCACGGATGTGACGGATACCCAGGGAGAAGACGGCGGCGACGGCCGGGAGAGCCGGGACGGCCGACGGGCCCGGAACGCGGAGGACACCGAGGGCACGCCCATGCCCGTCGTCGTGGAGAAGCCCGACGCGCGCCAGTCGATGCTGCTGCGGCAGGTGGGCCGTGAGTGGGGGCGGGTGTCCGCCGCCCGTGACGCCTGGCGCGCGGCGCTGCCGGTGGATCCGGACGTCGGCAGCTATCCCGATCCCGCGCAGATCGTGCCGGCCCGCTTCGGCCGGTTCGTACAGGTGCCTCCGCTGGGCGGGCTGCCGCTGCCCGCGGATGTGGGCGTGGTGGAGGCGGGCGCGCCGGAGCGTGGCCGGCTGGGCCCGTGGCTGCGGCACGCGCTGCTGGGGGCGCCGCTGCGGAGCACGGCGATCGCGCGGGAGCGGATGCGGAAGACCGTGGCGCTGCCGGTCCTCTCGGCGGACGCGCTGTCGTCGGTCGCGTACGGCCCCGAGGCGCTGCTGGCCGTGCTGGTGCTGGCGGGTACGGCGGGGCTCGCGTACGCGGTGCCGGTGGCCGGGGCGATCGTCTTCCTGATGCTGGCGGTCGGGCTGTCGTACCGTCAGACGATCCGCGCGTATCCGCACGGCGGCGGCTCGTACATCGTCGCGACGGACAATCTCGGCCGGGTGCCGGGGCTGATGGCCGCGGCCGGTCTGCTGACGGACTACGTCCTGACGGTCGCGGTCTCCGTCTCGTCCGGGATGGCGGCGGTCACCTCGGCGCTTCCGGGGCTGGCCGACGATGTCGTGCCGATCGGGCTGCTGGTCATCGCGGTACTGCTGGCGGGGAATCTACGGGGTGTCAGACAGGCGGGCGCGCTGTTCGCGGCACCGACGTACGCCTTTGTCATCGCCGTACTCGCGCTGGTGGGAGCGGGTCTGTACGACGCGGCGGGGCGGGACTTCCAGCCCGTACCGGCCCCCGCGGCGCACGCCGTCGAGGGGGTCGGTCTGCTGCTGGTGATGCGGGCGTTCGCGTCGGGGTCGACTGCCATGACCGGTATCGAGGCGATCTCGAACGCGGTGCCCGCGTTCGAGCCGGTCGCCTGGCGCAATGCGCGCACGACGCTGTCCTGGATGATCGGACTGCTCGTCACCCTGTTCGCGGGCACGATCGCGGTGGTCCATCTGTCGGGTGTGGTGCCCGAGTCGCAGGAGACCGTGCTGTCCCAGCTCGCCCATCTCAGTTTCGGCTCCGGCGGGATGTACATCTTCATCCAGGCGGCGACGGCGCTGGTGCTGCTGCTGGCGGCGAACACCGCGTTCAACGACTTTCCCCGGGTGCTGTATCTGCTGGCGCGCGACGACCACGCGCCCCGGATCTTTCTGCGGCTCGGGGACCGGCTGGCGTTCAGCAACGGCATCATCCTGCTGTCGGTGCTGGCCGCGGTGATCTTCGCGGCCTTCGACGGCAAGACCGCGTCACTCATTCCGCTGTACGCCGTCGGGGTCTTTCTCGCCTTCACCCTGTCGCAGTGCGGCATGGTGGTCCACTGGTGGCGGCGGCGCGACCGGCACTGGCGCAAGAGCCTCGCCTTCAACGCGACGGGCGCCCTGCTCTCGGCCGTGGTCTTCATCACGGCGGGCATCACCAAGTTCACCGAGGGCGCGTGGCTCGCCATTCTCACCATCGCCCTGTTCCTGCTGGTGACGACCAGGATCAAGCGCCATTACGACACGGTGCGCAGGGCGCTGCGGCTGCACGCGCGGAGCATCGAGATCCCGGGCCGTACGCTCCGGGCGCGGCCGGAGACCCGCGCACCGGAGAAGGAGCAAGGAGCAGAAGAGAAGGAGGAAGGCGCCGAGGGTCCGTCAGAGCGCGTCCCCGTCAGGAAGAGACGGGAGGAACGGAGGGAACGGAAGAAGCTGGAAGCACCGGAAGAGGAGGAGCGGGAGGAGACCCCCGAGCAGATCCGGCATCTCTCCGTCGTCCTGGTCGACGAGCTGCACCAGGCGAGCATGCGCGCCCTGGCCTATGCCGCCTCCCTCCAGCAGCCCGTCCTGGCCCTGCATGTGAGTCCCAGTGACGAGGACGCCCGGCGCTTCCGTGAGAGCTGGCAGCTCTGGGGGGACCATCTGCCGCTGAGAATCGTCATTTCCCCCTACCGGGCCATCGTGACCCCGCTGATCAGCTATATCGAGCAATTGCACCATCAGCGCCCCGATCTGACGATCACCGTCATCCTTCCCGAGATCGTCGTACGCCACTGGTGGCACCGCATTCTGCACAGCCCGCTGGCGGGACGGCTGCGGCGGGCGCTACGGCCACTGCCCAAGATCGTGGTGACGACCGTGCCCTTCCATGTGTACGGCGGGGCGCATGGCGGGGTGTAGGGCGAGGCCTGAGCCCTCCGGGGATATGAAAAACGTATGGAATGGTCGACCTCTGTTCTGATTGGTCGGTTTGTCGGTTTCATCCTAGGGTGGGCGATGGCACTGCCCAGGGAGGGCAAGTGCGTCTACAGGAGGAGCCCATGATGCTTTCTCAGACCATCAGGCCGGGAGAAATCACCCTGGACCACCGTGCGTTGGGTGCGGCCATGGCCGAGCCCGAGGCCCCCTACAGCGATGCGCCGGTCTACGCACCGGAAGCGGCGGGCCTGCTGCTTCTGCTGCTGCTGCTGTCCCCGAAGGAGCCAAAGGAGCCGAAGGGCCTGTGAGCCAGGACCGGTCGCGGACCACCTACCAAGAATCAGCGGCCGGCCTGGCACGGCGTGCCCTCGGCGCCCTTCACGGCGCCGGGGGCACGGCCATGGTCGCCGAGCATGTCGAGAGCGAGCGGGACCCTGGCGCGGCGCTGGCCGCCATCCGGATCCTCGGCGCGGATGTCCTCGCGCCGGCCGTACTGGCGGGCACCGCGTTCCATCCGCTGGACGCGGAGGCGGTGGCCCTGTCCTTCACGGCCCTGCCGCCCTCGCGAGAGGAGCCGCTGCCGCCGCCGACCGGGCCCGAGGAGCCCTGGCTGATGGCCTGGCGCGACTGGGGCACGGTCACCCTGCTGACCGTCCTGACCAGCGGAGACACCGCGCGTACGGGGGTGCCCCGGCCCACCTCGCCGCCCGCCGGGGTCGCCGCGCCCAGGGACGGTACGGGGTGGGCGGCCTGGTCGGTCAGGATGGGCCGGCTCTCCGCGCTGGCGCTGCCGGGGCTGGAGAGTCCGGTGCATGACGCGGCGCGCGGCGCTCCGCTGGCGCTGGCCCGCGGGGCGACCCGTGCCGTACTGCGCAGGGACTATCCGACCGCCGCGCGGATCGTACGGTGGCTGGCGTGGCTGCACGCGGACGGGGTGGAGCTGCCGCTCGACCCGGCGCCGCTGGTGGAGCACATCGGGCTGATGGCGGGCGGTGACCGGCTGGCACTGGACACGGCGATCGCGCGCCGGCTGATCGGGGTCTGACGACGGTTCACGGACGACCGGCTGCCCGTACGTACGGCCGCGCTGCCCGGTCCGCCGCTCAGCACCGCCTGGTTCAACCGACCTGACCAGCGCTCACCCCGAGCCCTGCGTGTTTCAACCGAACCGCCCGCCCGGGCCTCGCTCACTGCCCGGCCCATTCCGCACCGCCCCCCTTCCGACCGCATCCGCCCCTTTCCACTCCCCCTCGATCACCAGGCCCTGTCTGACTGACCGTCACCCGATCGGACCGAGACCCCGTCATGCCGATGCCCGTCACACAAACCGCCCATCGGATCACCTCCCGCGCCCTGACCTGGCTCCACTCGAACCGCGAGCACAGCACGCTGCCGCCCGGCACCACCGCCGAACTCGCCGAGCCCGACAGCGTCTACAAGCCCCTCGGCGAGACCGCGCTCGCCGCCTCCCTCGTGCTGCGCGAGGCGGTGGCCGGCAGTACCGAGCTGCGGCTCGCCCGCGAGCTGCTGGACTTCACCTGGGAGCAGCTCGGCGGCGGCGCCATGCTCCATGAGCGGCTGCTGCGCTATCCGATGATGAGCGACCCGCTGGAGACCTACACCCACTTCGCCAGGAGCGGCTACCGCCACGAGGGGCTTGACCGGCTGCTCGCGCACACCACCTCGCTCCGCTCGGCCCGCGCGGTGGAGGTGATGCCCAACCGCCGTCTCGCCATCGCCAACGCCGCCCGGGTCGGCGGGTTCGACCAGGGCGAGCGGGCTGCCGACTGGGCCGCGCTGACCCGGGCGACCTGGCTGGGCGCGCTCCCGGAGCCGTGGCTCATCGACTGGATGACCGCCTACCACATGACGCACACGGTCTTCCATCTCACCGACTGGGGCCGTGTCCCCGCCGATCTGCCCGTCGAGCTGGCCGCCTATCTCACCGACTGGCTACCCGCCTGGATCGACATCTGGGCCGAGATCGCCGAGTGGGACCTGGTGGCCGAACTGATGATCGTCGGCAGTTCGCTGCCCGATCCCCTCTGCGACCCGGCGGACTGGGAGCGGCTCGCCCGCCTCCAGCACGAGGACGGGCTGATGCCCCGCGACGGCCACCCCGTCGCCGGGGATGCCGGCGAACGCTTCGCGGCGCACCACCACACCACCGTGGTGGCCGCGGTCGCCGGTACGCTCGCCGTCTCCCGCACCCTCGGCACCCGTCGATGACGACGGGCACCGCCGGGACGGCACAGGCGGCGCCGGCCGGATCCCCGCCGGCGCCGCCCGCCTGGGCCCCCGGTCCCGGGGGGGGGGCTTATGCCCCCGCCCTCCC